>NZ_JBWKZP010000011.1:0-148426 GCF_059424585.1 Hydrogenophaga sp. GW101-3F08 | reverse complement strand
GACACGCTCACGCAGCGCGTGCGCGCCCACCTGAAGGCCTCGCAGACCGACGCCTTTGTGATGTCGTCCAACCTGTTCGGGCCAGCCCCCGCCAGCGTGAGCGTGGCGGTCACGGGAGATGTGGCGCCCGGCGAACTCGCGCCGCTGAAAACCCTGACCGCCGATTTCCTGCAACGCCAGGACATGGGCGACCGCGGGCAAGGGCCCGCCACGCTCACGCTGGACCTGCAGCGCCAGAAGGCCGGCGACCTGGAGAAGGCGACCTGGACACTGTCCCTGAGCAACGCCCAGGGCGACGTGCTGCGCCGCACGCACTTTGACACCACGGTGCCGCGATTGGCCCGCGCCGGCATCCATCAAAAGACCCTGCTCGCCGCGTTGACGGCCCGTCTGGGAGAATTGCGCGAGTGGCTCCAAACCGAGTGAGCCCACAGCAGGAGTCCTCATCGAAACCCCATCCACCCTCGTGCTCGGCGGCGGCTGCTTCTGGTGCACCGAGTCTGTCTACAAAGAAGTGCGCGGCATCACCGACGTCGAGTCCGGCTACAGCAACGGCCAGGCCGAACGGCCGAGCTACGAAGACGTGTGCACCGGGCGCACCGGCTGCAACGAGGTGGTGAAGCTGGTGTACGACCCGGCCATCATCAGCACGCGCGAGATCCTCGAAATCTTCTTCGTGATCCACGACCCGACCACGCCCAACCGCCAGGGCAACGACGTGGGCACGCAGTACCGCAGCGGCATCTACTTCACCACGCCCGAGCAGCAGCGGACCGCCCAGGCGCTGCTGGACGAACTCGCGCGCGACAACCCCTTCGGCCGCCCGGTGGTCACCGAACTCGCGCCGTTGGCCAACTACTGGCCGGCCGAGGACTACCACCAGGACTTCTTCGAGCGCAACCCGCACCAGGGCTATTGCATGGCGGTGGCCGCGCCCAAGGTGGCGAAGTTCCGCAAGACGTTCGCTGCTTTGGCGAAGTAGGTTAGCCCTGCCATCGCACCCCCGTTCGGGCTGAGCCTGTCGGAGCCCTCTTGGGTGGCCGCCATTTCACACGCTGCGTTTCGACAAGCTCAACGCGAACGGTGTGGTGCCACCGGTTTCAGCATCACGCCGTTTGCTGGTCCAGCATCGCTCGCAGTCTCGGCCAGAGGACGATCACGGCAAGGCCGCTGAGAACGAGCGCCGCCGCACCCAGCTTCCACCCCGGCAGCGACTCGCCCAGCGACAGGGCCGAAGCCCCCATGCCGAACACCGGCACCAACAAGGCCAGCGGCGTGACGGTGGCGGCCGGGTGGCGTGCCAGCAGCCAGTTCCACAGGCCGTAGCCAAAGAGCGTGTTGCCCAGCGCCTGCCAGAGCACGCTGGCCCACACCAGCGGGGTCGCTTGCACCACGGCGCTCTGCATCAGCTGCGGGCCTTCGAGCAGCCAGGACAGCGCGAACAGCGGCGGCACCGCGAACACACTGCTCCAGACCATGAAGTGCAGCATGTTCACCGGCCCGAGCGACTTCACCACCAGATTGGCGCAGGCCCAGAAGAAGGCGGCCGACAGCACCATGCCCAGCCCGGCGAGCGTGACCACGGCCGCGTCCAGGTGCAGGCCGATCACGCCCAGCCCGGCCAGCGCCAGCAGCAGGCCGGCGAGCTGGTAGCCGCGCACGTGTTCGCGCATCAGCAGCAGCGACAGGCCGATGGTGAAAAACACCTGCACCTGCACCACCAGCGAGGCCAGCCCGGGCGAGATGCTGCTGCGCATGGCCAGGAACAGCAGGCCGAACTGGCCCACGCCCAGCAGCACGCCGAACGTGGCCATCTTGCGCCAGGGCGCGGTGGGCCGCGGAATGAACAACAGCCAGGGCAGGGCGGAAAAGGTGAAGCGCAGCGTGGCAAACAGGAACGGCGGCAGGCCGTCCAGGCCCCAGCGGATCACCACGAAATTGGTGCCCCAGACGAAGACGACGGCGAGGGCCAGGAAGAGGTGTGAGAGAGGCAAGGTGGGCTCGGTGGGTGGCGCAGGGAGGGCCAGTTTAGCGAGCCCGTTCGGGCCGGTATCGGCGCCGCCCTCACTCGCCGCGCACGGCCTGTGTCAGCGCGGTGGTGTTGAAACGCATCATGGTCAGGTAGCTGGGCGCAGGACCCTTGGCGTCGGACAGCGAGTCGGAGAACAGCTCGCCCGCGGGCTTGACGCCGGTTTCGCGGCCGATCTGGGCGATCAGGCGCGGGTCGGAAATGCTCTCGACGAACAGCGCCTTGATCTGTTCCTTCTTGATCTGGCGCACCAGTTGCGCCACGCCCTTGGCCGAGGCCTCGCTGTCGGTGCTCACGCCCTGGGGCGCGAGGAACTTCACGCCGTAGGCGCTGGCGTAGTAGCCAAAGGCGTCGTGCGAGGTGATCACCTTGCGTTGTGTGGCCGGGATGGCGGCCCAGATGGCCCGGATGTCGGTGTCCAGCGCCTTGAGTCCTGCGTTGTAGGTCGCGGCGTTGCGCTGGTAGCTGTCGCAACCGCTGGCGTCGGCCTCGCACAGGCCTTTGGCGATGTTGCCCACGTAGACCATCACATTGGGAACGCTCTGCCAGGCGTGCGGGTCGGCTTCTTCGTGGCCATGGCCACCGGCATGGTGGTGGTCACCGGCTTCCTCGTTGTGCAGGGGCTTGATGCCCCGGCTGGCCACCACGTGCCGGCCCTTGTAGCCGGCCGTGCCCAGCAGGCGGCTCATCCAGCCCTCGAAGCCCAGGCCGTTGGAGAACACGATCTGCGCCTGGCCGACCAGCTTGGCCTGCGCGGGCGTGGGCTGGAACACATGGGCGTCGCTGCCCGGGCCCACCAGCACCTCCACCGCCACGCGTTCACCGCCGACCTGGCGCACCAGGTCGCCGAGGATGCTGAAGCTGGCCACGGCCTTGACGGGCGCGGTGGCCTGCGCCCAGAGGGCGGGGCTCGCCAGGGTGAGCGACAGCCCGGTGGCGATCAGGGCCGCGCGGCGCGGGTTGCTGGAGGAGGGGGTGCGCGTCATGGTGGTTTCCTTGGGGTGAGAGGGTTTTCAGGCCCGGAGGTGGGTGGAAGCGGGGCGCTGCTGGCGCAGCACACCGTGTGGAGCGAAGAGCAGTGAGGTGAGGTAGCACGTGCCCAGGCTGAGCACGATGACTGGGCTGGTGGGCCAGTCGGCGTGGTACGAGATCAGCAGGCCCGCCAGGCTCGCCAGCAGGGCAATCGCGGTGGCGCCGAGCAGCAGCGGGCCGATGCGGCGCACCCAGAAGCGCGCCGTGGCCGCGGGCAGCACCATGATGCCGACCGCCATCAGCGTGCCCAGCGCGTGGAAGCCGGCCACGAGGTTGATCACGAGCAGCGCGAGAAAGCCGTAGTGCGCCACCGGACTCCAGCCGCTCACGCTGCGCAGGAAGCCCGGGTCCAGGCACTCCAGCACCAGCGGGCGGTAGAGCAGCGCGAGCGAGACGAGCGTCACGGCCGAGATGCCGCCGAGCAGGGCCAGTGCCGGGTCGTCCAGCGCGAGCACGGTGCCGAACAGCACGTGCAGCAGGTCCACGCTGTTGCCGCGCACCGAGACGATGAGCACGCCCAGCGCGAGCGACAGCAGGTAGAACGCGGCCAGGCTGGTGTCTTCGCGCAGCACGGTGTTGCGCGCCACCAGGCCGGAGCCCACGGCCACGGTGAGGCCGGCCGCGATGCCGCCGACGGTCATGGCCGCCAGCGACAGGCCGCTGACCAGGTAGCCGATGGCCGCGCCCGGCAGGATGGCGTGGGCCATGGCGTCGCCGGTCAGGCTCATGCGGCGCAGCATCAGGAACACGCCCACCGGCGCGGCGCTCAGCGAGAGCGCCAGGCAGCCCAGCAGCGCGCGGCGCATGAAGCCGAATTCGAGAAAAGGACCGAACAGCGGGTTGGCCAACAGCAGGCCCCAGCCGGTGGAGAGCGTGGTGGCGTCGTTCATGCCCGAGCCTCCTGTGCCGGGTGGTGGGCGTGCGGTCGCGCGACCTCGGCGGGCGGCGCCTCGCACAGGGGTGCGTCGTCGTCAAACGGCTCCTGCATGCGCTGGGCCCGCGCCCAGTGCGGCTCGGTGAGCACCTGCGCCGTGGGCCCCCAGGCCACCAGTTCGCGCGCCAGTAGCAGGGTCAGCGGGAAGTGCGCCCGCACCTGCGCCAGGTCGTGCAGGACCACCACCACCGTCTTGCCCTGCCGGTGCCATTGGTGCAGCAGGGCGAGCAGGTCGTCGGTGGTGCGGTTGTCCACCGCGGCGAAGGGTTCGTCGAGCAGCACCACTGGCGCGTCCTGCAGGATCAGGCGCGCGAACAGGGCCCGCTGCAGCTGACCGCCCGAGAGCGTGTCCAGGCCGCGCTGCTCGAAACCGGTGAGGCCGACCGAGGCCAGCGCCGCGTCGCACAGCCGCCGGTGTTCGGCGGTGAAGCGCCCCAGCGCGCCCACGCGGTGCCACAGGCCCATGGCCACCATGTCGCGCAGGGCCACCGGGAAGCTGCGGTCGAGCTCGCTGTGTTGGGGCAGCCAGGCGATGCGCTGGCGGGCCGGTCCGCGCAGCTCGCCGCTGAGCGGCTTCAACTGGCCCGCCAGCGCCTTGATCAGGGTGGACTTGCCCGCGCCGTTGGGGCCCACCAGCGCCACCAGCGAACCCGGGGCGATGCGCAGGCTCAGGTGGTGCACCGCCGGGTGGCGGTCGTAGCCCAGGGTGAGGTCGCGCAGTTCGAGCGCGGGCGCCGATGGTTCGGCGGGCGAGGCAAGGGAGAGTGATGGCATGGGGTTTAAACTGTTGCAACTGAATTGCATTAACGACGATATTAACGCAACTTTGTTGCGATAATGAAAGCATGCCCGTGTCCACACGATCCCCCAAAGAACCGGTGACGGTGCCCGCCGAGCTGCAGACGCGCCTGGAGCGCGCCGGCCTGCGCCGCACCCTGGCCACGCGCGCCGTGCTCGGGCTGTTTCTGGGCAACCCCCAGAGCGCGCTCAGCCACGCCCAGGTGCTGGCCTCGCTCACGGCCCGGGGGCTGGACCTCAACCGCGTCACGCTCTACCGCCTGCTGGACCGGCTGGCGGCCTGTGGCGTGCTGCAGCGCCACGCCGACGATGGCGCCCGCACCTGGCGCTTCAGCCTGGCCGACACCACGCAAGAGGGCCTGGTGCCGCGCTTCGAGTGCGACGCCTGCCACCGCCAGTTCCGCCTGACCGAGGCCAGCGAGCCCACGCGGGCCGTGGCCGACGATCTGTTTCGCACACTGGCCCTGCTGGGCCACCAGGGGCAGCGCGTCGATCTGTCGGTGCACGGCACCTGCGCGAGCTGTGTGCAACCCGGGGCGGACGGCCCCGCGAGGGAACCGTCGGCGTGATCCGGACCCGTGGCCTGGCCTACGCCTACCCGCGCGGGCAGGCGCTGCGTTTTGACGATGTGGCGGTGCCGCAGGGCGGCACCTTGCTGCTGCGTGGCGCCTCGGGCAGTGGCAAGTCCACCTGGCTGGCGCTGGCCGCGGGGCTGCTCACGGCCGCCGAGGGCGAGCTGGTGGTGGCGGACCAGGCACCGGCTTCGCTGGCCGGCGGCGCGCGCGACGCCTGGCGCGCGCGTTGCGTCGGGTTCCTGCCGCAGCGGCTGCACCTGAGCGACGCGCTCACGGTGGCGGACAACCTCGCGCTGGCCCACTTCGCCGCCGGCCTGCCGGTGGACCGGTCCGCCATCACCCAGGCGCTGGCGGCGCTGGAACTGGGCGCGCTCGCGGCGCGCCGGCCCCACCAGCTCTCGGGCGGGCAGGCACAGCGCGTGGCGCTGGCGCGCGCCGTGCTGTTGCGGCCGCGCGTGATCCTGGCCGACGAACCCACGGCCAGCCTGGACGACACGGCCTGCGCCGCCGCCATCGGCCTGCTGCGGCGCAGCGCGCAAGGCTGCGGCGCCACGCTGGTGATCGCCACGCACGACGCCCGCGTGCGGCACGCGCTGCCCGATGCCCAGGTGCTGGCCTTCGGTGAACGGGTTGGCGAGGGCGGCGCATGAACGTGTTCATGCTGTCCTGGCGCTACCTGTGGTCGCGCCCGCTGGCCACCTTGCTCAACCTGCTGCTGCTCTCGCTCGGGCTGGCGTCCATGGCCTTCGTGCTGATCGCCCAGGACCAGATCGACCGCGCATTCGAACGCGATCTGGCGGGCATCGACGTGGTGGTGGGCGCCAAGGGCAGCCCGCTGCAACTGATCCTGGCGGGCGTGTTCCACCTGGACGTGCCGCCGGGCAACATCCCGCTGGCCGAGGTGCGGGCACTGCAGCAGCACCCGCAGGTGGCGCAGCTGATCCCGCTGAGCCTGGGCGACAACCTGCAGGGCTTTCGCATCGTGGGCACCACGCCCGACTACCCGGCGCACTACAGCGCCACGCTGGCCCAGGGCGCGCTCTGGGCGCAACCCATGGACGCGGTGCTCGGCGCCCAGGTGGCGCGCGCCACCGGCTTGATGGTCGGGCAGGCTTTCGTGGGTGCGCACGGCCTGGGCACGGGCGGCGCGGTGCATGGCGATTCGCGTTATGCGGTGACCGGCGTGCTCGCGCCCTGTGACTGCGTGCTGGACCGCTTGGTGCTCACCGCCACCGAATCGGTCTGGCGGGTGCACGACGACATGCACGCCAGCGAGGACATGGACGAAGAAGACCGCGCCGCCATCGAGGCCGACCGCGAGGTCACGCTCGCGCTCATCCGCTACCGCAGCCCGATCGCGGCGCTGAGCTTTCCGCGCTACGTCAACGACAGCACCGCCCTGCAGGCCGCCGCCCCGGCGATGGAGATCACGCGCCTGCTCGGCATGGTGGGCGTGGGCACGCGGGTGCTGCGGGGCCTGGGCGCGGTGCTGCTCGGCGTGGCGGCGCTGTCGGTGTTCATCGCGCTGTGGAGCGCGGTGCGCGAGCGCCGGGCCGACCTGGCGATGTTGCGCATGCTGGGCGCGCCGCCCTGGAAGGTGGGGGCGCTGCTGCTGTGCGAGTCCTTCTGGCTGGCCGTGCTGGCCTGTGGGCTGGGCCTGTTGGCCGCGCACGGGCTGACGGCGCTGCTGGGCGGGATGTTGATGGCCGAGCAGTCGCTCGCCATCACGGGCTGGCAATGGGTGGCCACCGAAGTGTGGGTGCCCGTGCTGGCGTTGGGGGTGGCCCTGGTGGCGGCGCTGGTGCCGGCGCTCGGTGCCTACCGCGTGGATGTCATGTCATTGTTGAATTCGAGGTCGTACCCATGAAAGCATCTTTTTGGTTCCTGGCCGCCGCGGCGCTGATGAGCACCGCCGCCCTGGCCCAACACTCCGACCAGGAGCTCAAGGAAGACGTGGCGCGCCACCGCGCCATGGCCGCCGCCCACGAAGCCGTGGCCAAGTGCCTGGAGTCGGGCAAGGGTGAAAAAGTCTGCATGGTGGAACTCCAGGCCGCCTGCAAGGGTCTGGCGATAGGAAAATACTGCGGGATGAAGCACGGCCACTGAATGCGGCCCACCCCCGCGCCGCGCCGCACTGGCGGCGCGTCACCCCCTCAAGGGGGCAACGCGAGCGGCCCGGCGGAGCCGGTTCCGCCGCGTTCTGGCTTGCAATCCCCTCCCTTTTTATGAGCCCTCTTTTTCGTTGCGCCTTTTTGCTGTTGGCCTGCTTTTTTGGGCAGGCCAGCGCTCAGCTGTCGTCGCCGCTGGGGGCTCCTGTTCCGGCTGCCAAGCCGTCAACGGAGACCGGTGCTGGGTCGGGTTCCGGGGCATCGTCTGCGTTGCCGCATGTGCAGGGCCAGGGGGCTGGTGTGCACAGTCCGCTGTCGCCGTTTGCGCCGCTCAAACCACGCGAAGACGTGCTGGCCTGGTCGGTGCTCACCGACGTGAGCACGCGCATCGAGAACCGGCGCATCGTGCCCGTGTATCCCGCGGCCGTGAACACGCTGGACCAGAAGACGCAGCGCATCCAGGGCTTCATGATGCCGCTGGAAGCGGGCGAGCAGCAGCGCCATTTCCTGCTGGCCTCGGTGCCCCTGACCTGCGCGTTCTGCACGCCCGGCGGGCCCGAGAGCATGGTCGAGGTGCGCACGAAAGCGCCGGTCAAATACAGCCAGGGCGCGGTGGTCGTGGAGGGGCGGTTCCACGTCTTGAAGAACGACCCCTACGGTCTGTACTACCGCATGACCGAGGCCATCGGCGTGAAGTGATGCGGGCCGCCAGCCCGCGCCGCGAATGACCCCGCAACGGACCGCCGCACGCCCGGGCGATACCATCGCCCGGTGAACCTTGCTGCCCACCCCGTCGTCGCCTCCCTCACCCCCGTCTTCCTGCTGATCGCCACCGGCTTCCTCGCCGGGCGGCTGCACTGGATACGCGACGAGGCGGTCAAGGACCTCTCCAACCTCGTGTTTCTGCTGCTGATCCCGGCACTGCTGTTTCGCACCATGAGCGCCGTGCACGTCGAGACGCTGGATCTGCGGCCGCTGGCCGCCTATTTCCTGGCCGCGCTCGGCCTGCTGGGCGCCTCGATCGCCTGGCGCGGGTTCAACCGGCGCAGCGTGGTGCTGGCGCTGGGCGGCGTGTTCTCCAACCTGGTGATGATCGGCATCACGCTGGTGGAACTGGCGTATGGCAAGGAAGGCCTGGTGACCCTGCTCACCCTGGTGTCGATCCATGCCCTGACGCTGCTGACCACCGCCACGGTGGTGCTCGAACTCGCCGTGGCGCGCGAGAACCGCGCCAACGGCCAGGCGCAGCCGCACGTGCTGGCCACCACCTGGTCGGCTTTCAAGAGCGCGCTGATCCACCCCATCCCGCTGCCCATCCTGTGCGGCCTGCTGTTCGCGCAGACCGGCTGGGTGCTGCCCGTGGTGGTGGACAAGCCGTTGCAGTTGCTGGGGAGTGCCTTTGGTCCGCTGGCGCTGGTGCTGGTGGGCGTGACCATGGCGCGCACCCCGCTGGGTGGGGAGATCCGCACCACGCTGTGGATCACCGTGTCCAAGAACCTGGTGCTGCCACTGCTGGTGGGCCTGAGCGCCTGGGCCTTTGGCATCACCGGTCTGCCGCTGACCGTGATGGTGGTGGCCGCCGCGCTGCCCATGGGCGCCAATGTGTTTCTGTTTGCCCAGCGCTACGAGGTCGCCCAGGAGGCCACCACCGCCGGCATGGGGCTGTCCACCGCGATGGCGCTGTTCACGCTCAGTCTGGTGATGCTGCTGATGTCCTGGTGGAACTAGAGGAGCACCCCCGCCGCGTCATTGGCTGATCTTGCGCGCCTCTTCGATCTGGTATTCGAAGTAGTGCTGGATGCCGTAGGCGAGGCTGCCCATGAAGGCCACGGTGCCGAGCAGCATGGCCAGCACCAGGGCACCGATGGTCAGCCAGTTGGTGCGGCCGGCGATGGCCTGGTGCTCGGCGCCGGGGTTGAACCAGCGGTTCCATTTTTCGCGGTCGCTGAGCGCGTAGACGATGCCCGCCAGGCAGCCGGCCGCGATGCTGCTGCCCAGAAACGGCACCAGCACCCAGGCGAGCTGGTCGTCCTGGCCCAGGGTCTGGATGCGCCGCACGCCCCACCAGCCCAGCGCGGCGGCGATGGGGTGCAGCCAGCCGATCCAGTCGCCCAGGCCCCGCAGGTAAAAGCGGTGCAGGCCCATGCTGCCGCCGAGCACCGCCAGCCAGGCCGCCAGCGTCTTGTTCTTCGCCCGGGCCGTGCTCATGCAGAGGTTCCGCCGGACTCGGGGGGCGTGGTGTCGCCCGCACCCAGGGTCTTTTGCATCAGCACGATGTCGAGCCAGCGGTCGAATTTCCAGCCGCAGGACTGGATCACGCCCACCGGCTCGAAGCCCAGCGCGCGGTGCACGCCGACCGATCCCGCGTTGGCGGAGTCGCCGATCACGGCCATGACCTTGCGCGTTCCCGTGCGCTCCAGGGTGGCGAGCAACTCGGCCAGCAGGGCACGGCCCAGTCCCTTGCCTGCGGCCTCGGGCGCCAGGTAGATCGAGTCCTCGACCGAGAAGCGGTAGGCCGGGCGCGGTTTGAACCAGTTGCCATAGGCAAAACCCAGTACCTGTCCATCCTCTTCGACCACCAGCCAGGGCAGGCCCTTGGACAACACGTCGGCGCGCCGGGTGCCCATCTCGGCCGGGCTCGGTGGCGTGGTTTCAAAGGTTCCGGTGCCATGCAGCACGTGGTGGCCGTAAATGCGGGTGATGGCGTCGATGTCTTCGTCGCGGCTGGGGCGGATGAGGGGCATGTCGGGGAGCTTGTGCGAAGGGTTGAGGTCGGTGTTGAAGCGGGTATCACACGGGCTATAATCGCCGGTTTTGTGGTGTTTCGCTGGCCGGGTGGTCAGTCGTGTGTCTCAGGCGCCGCAATGAATGGGGTTTATTCAGCCAAAAAAACCCACTGAAGTTTCCGCTCTTGGAGCTTCTCCACCCGAAGGATAAATCATGGTCGTCATTCGACTCTCCCGCGGCGGCGCAAAAGCCCGTCCGTTCTACAACATCGTGGTTGCCGACAAGCGCAACCGCCGCGATGGCCGTTTCATCGAACGCATCGGCTTCTACAACCCCCTGGCCCGCGGTGGTGAAGAGCCCCTGCGCATCGCCCTGGACCGCCTGACCTACTGGACCGGTGTGGGCGCTGAGCCTTCGGACACCGTGGCCCGCCTGGTCAAGCAACACGCTGCCAAGGCCGCCGCCTGATCACAGGCCGTTGGTGAGCAGCCCCACGCCTGGCGTCTTCAGCGCATCGGCCCTGCCGGGCGATGCGGTGGAGTTGGGGCACATCCAGGACCCGTGGGGCCTCAAAGGCTGGGTCCACATCCTGCCGCACAGCGCCGACACCGAAGCGCTGTTTGCCTCTTCCCAATGGTTCCTGCAGCCGCCCGAAGCCCGCTTCGCGCGCGGCTTTTCGGCGTTTTCGGGCTGCGTCAGCGTCACCGTGGCCGAGATCAAGGTCCATGCCGATGGCGTGGTGGCCCGGCTGGAAGGCATGGACGATCGCACCGCGGCCGAAGCGCTCAAGGGCGTGCGCATCTTCGTGCCACGCAGCGCCTTTCCGGCCACGCCCGAGGGTGAGTACTACTGGGTCGACCTGATCGGCCTGGACGTGGTGAACCGCGAGGGCGTGCACCTGGGTGTGGTGCGCGACCTCATGCCCACCGGCCCGACCTCGGTGCTGGTGCTCGAATACACCGAGACCGTGGACGGCAAAGCCCAGGTCGCCGAGCGCATGATTCCCTTCGTGTCCGCCTATGTGGATGGCGTGGACCAGACCGCCCGCCGCATCACGGTGGACTGGCAGGCGGATTACTGACCCCTCCTGGGGGAAGCCGCGCTGCGGCGCAGGGGGGAGACAATACCCCTCATGCGATTCGACGTCATCACCCTGTTTCCTGAATTGTTTGCCCCGTTCTTCACGAGCGGCATCAACCGGCGCGCGTTCGAGTCCGGGCTGGTGGACGTGAAGCTGTGGAATCCGCGCGATTTCGCGGACGGCAACTACCGCCGGGTCGATGACCGGCCGTTCGGTGGCGGCCCGGGCATGGTCATGATGGCCGAACCGCTGTGGCGGTGCCTGCAGGCCCTGCGCGTCGACCGCAACGAACCCGACGAGGCCCGCGCGCCGGTGGTGCTGTTTTCGCCGATCGGCGACCGGCTGGACCATGCGGGGGTCTCTGACTGGGCCGCCAGCGTGGGCGCGGTGCTGGTTTGCGGCCGTTACGAAGGCATTGACCAGCGCTTCATCGATGCCTGTGTCGATCGGCAGATCAGCCTGGGGGACTTTGTGCTCTCGGGTGGTGAAGTGGCCGCCATGGCCCTGCTCGACGCCGTGGCACGCTTGCAGCCCGGCGTGCTGGGGGACGAGGGCAGCCACCAGCAGGACAGTTTCAATCCCGCGCTCGACGGTCTGCTGGACAGTCCGCACCACACCCGCCCTGAGGTCTGGCAAGGCCCCGCAGGGCCCATGGCGGTGCCCGATGTGCTGCTCGGAGGGCACCACGAACGCATCGCCCGCTATCGCCGTGAACAAAGCCTGGCGCTCACCGCCCGCCTGCGGCCCGACCTGCTGGAGCAGGCGCGCGCCCAGGGCCGCATCGGTGCCGCGGACGACGCTTTTCTGCGCCGGACGAAAAAGCTATAATCCAAAGCTTTTCGATCCTCTGACCGGCCGCCGTGACCGGGCCAGCCCGCAAAAACACAGGCGGGGGTGCAAGCCCCTGCTGCGTTTCTGGACAGGGCCCCTGCCGGATTCGTGGCCTTTAGTGCAGCGCGGGCATGATCGTGAAAACAGGAAACCATGAACCTCATCCAGACCCTTGAGCAAGAAGAAATTGCTCGCCTGAACAAAGAAATTCCCGCGTTTGCGCCCGGCGACACCGTGATCGTCAGCGTCAATGTGATCGAAGGCACCCGCAAGCGCGTGCAGGCTTACGAAGGCGTGGTGATCGCCCGTCGCAACCGTGGCCTGAACTCCAACTTCATCGTGCGCAAGATCTCCAACGGTGAAGGCGTCGAGCGTACGTTCCCCCTGTACAGCCCGTTGATCGCCAAGATCGAAGTCAAGCGCCGCGGCGATGTGCGCCGCGCCAAGCTGTACTACCTGCGTGACCGCAGCGGCAAGTCGGCACGTATCAAGGAAAAGCTCGGCGCGTAAGCGACGGGTTTGCGCCCGAAGCCGGGAGCCTCATCGGCTCCGGCCCTGGCCTCCCGAAAAGCCGCTCCCCGGAGCGGCTTTTTTGTGCCCGTTCGCTGCCCACCTCCCGTCGGGTCACCCCCGGCACGCGCGGGTTGGCCCGTGTGGCCTATGCTCCCGCCCATGTCCCAGCCCTTGCCTCTGCCCGTTTTTGATCCTCGCCTGGTCCCGGCGTTGCCTGCCGCGCCCGACGAAGGCTTGTTGCCCGCGCAGCCCCATCGACTGACCGCCGGCGGGCTGCGCGAGCTGTTTGCGCGCCCGCCCGTGTGGACGCCCGAACTGCTGCGCGAAAAAAAGTTTGCCGACCGCCCGCCAGCGCAGGCAGCGGTGCTGCTGCCGCTGGTGATGCACGAGCGCCCGACCCTGCTGCTGACGCAGCGCACCGCACACCTGTCCACCCACTCGGGGCAGATCGCCTTGCCCGGCGGCAAGCTTGATGAGGGCGACGCCGACGCCATCGCGGCGGCCCTGCGCGAGACGCAGGAGGAGATCGGCCTGTCTCCCGAGCGCGTGGAGGTGCTGGGCACCTTGCCGGTGTATGTCACCGGGACGGCCTTCATCGTGACCCCGGTGGTCGGTCTGGTGCAGCCCGGCTTCACGCTGCAACCCAACCCCTATGAGGTGGACGAGGTGTTCGAGGTGCCGCTGGATTTCCTGATGGATCCCGCGCACCACCGCCGTCACGCCTGGGAGTGGGGCGGGGTGATGCGCGAGTGGTATTCCATGCCGTACCGGGACGGCGAGCACGAGCGGTTCATCTGGGGTGCCACGGCCGGCATGCTGCGCAATTTCTACCGTCTGCTCAGTGCCTGAAGGCCATCGCGGCCGGGGCTTCGCCGTGGGGCACGTCGCTATGATGACGCCATGAGTTTTTTCGCCATCCTCCTCGCCTTGCTGCTCGAACAGGCACGCCCGCTGGCCCACGACAACCCGGTGCACGCGGGGCTGCGCGGTTGGGCCCGGGCGGTGCGGCGCAACCTGGATGCCGGACAGGCCTCTCACGGCTGGGTGGCCTGGGTGCTGGCCGTGGGTGTGCCTGCGCTGATCGCCGGGCTCGTCTATTGGGGTCTGTGGGCCTTCAGTTCGGTGCTGGCGTTCGCCTGGATGGTCGGCGTGTTGTACGTGACGCTGGGCTTTCGTCAGTTCAGCCACCATTTCAGCGACATCCGGCAGGCGCTGGAGGTGGGGGACGACGCCACCGCCCGCGAGAAGCTGGCGCAATGGCTTCGGGTGGATGCGTCGAGCCTGCCGCGCACCGAGTTGCTGCGCCAGGTCATTGAGCATTCGGTGCTCGCGGCACACCGGCATGTGTTTGGCGTGCTGGTGTGTTTCGTGGTGTTCTGGGTGTTGGGCCTGGGGCCGTCCGGGGCGGTGTTCTACCGCATGGCCGAGTACCTGTCGCGCAACTGGCGTGCCCGCCCCGATGGCACCCCCAGCCCGGCGTTGCGACACGCGGCGGCCCGGGCCTGGGACTGGGTGGACCACTTGCCGGCCCGGGTGACGGCGCTGGGCTTTGCCATCGTCGGCAATTTCGAAGAAGCGGTCGCGAGCTGGCGCAGCGATGCCGAGCGTTTCGCCCCGGGCAGCGATGGCGTGGTGCTGGCCGCCACCTCGGGGGCGCTCAACGTGCGGCTGGCACCCCTGGCCGAGGGCGCCACCGTCCCAGATGACGCCGAGAGCGGCGCGCGCCCCGAGCCGCAGCTGGCGCACCTGGGCAGCGTGGTGGGTCTGGTCTGGCGTTCGGTGGTGTTGTGGATGCTGCTGCTGGCGCTGTTGACGCTGGCGCGCCTGCTGGGGTAGGGCCGCTGGGCGCTACCTGTTCGGGCGCGCAGGTCGGTGAAACGGGCCGAGGCCCGGGTGCTCAATACGGGCGGCGCGCCGAAAGCTCGGCAAACAGCTCGCCGTAGATCCGGTAGCGGTTTTCGCCGATGGCCTGCGGGTCCGCATTGGCCGGATCGTCGTCCGTTTTCTGCACATGGGCCAGCACCGCGCAACCCGGTTCGTGCAGGTGGGTGCAGTTGTAGAAGCGGCAGTTCCCCAGCGTCGCGCGCAGGTCGGGCATGAGGTGGGCGAGCTGCATCGGCTCGATGTGGTTCAGGCCGAATTCCTGAAACCCCGGTGAGTCGATCAGCGCCGTGCTGCGCGCCTCGTCCACCCAGTACCAGGTGGTGCTGGTGGTGGTGTGTTTGCCCGAGTTGAGTGCGCGCGAGATTTCGCCGGTCAGCGCCTTGGCCTGCGGCACCAGGCGGTTGACCAGCGTGCTCTTGCCCACGCCCGAGGGACCGAGCACCAACGTGGTCTTGCCGGTCAGGCGCTGCTGCAGCTCCACCAGGCCGGCCTCGCTGCCGGCCGCGGTCTGGCCCTTGAGCCGCAGCGGCAGGACATCACAGCCCATGCGCCGGTAGCTCTCGAGCCGTTCCCAGGCCTGATCGAAGGCGGGCTGCAGGTCGCTCTTGTTGAGCACGATCAGCACCGGGATGCCTTCGGCTTCGGCCGCGATCAGCGAGCGCGCGAGCTGGCGTTCGGAGAACTCGGGGTCGGCCGCGATCAGCACCAGGATCTGGTCGAGGTTGGCGGCGAAAGACTTGGTGCGCATCTCGTCCTGCCGGTAGAACAGGTTGCGCCGGGTGTTCACGCGTTCAATGCTGCCTTCGTCGCCCGTGGCCTGCCATTGCACATGGTCGCCCACGACCACCTGGCTCTTCTTTCCGCGCGGGTGGCAGATGCGGCGCTGTCCGTCCGGACTCTCCACCAGGCAGTGCCGTCCGTGGGCCGCCACCACCAGCCCGGAAAAGGTGCCGGCTGGCTGCGAGGGGCTGGCCACGGCTGGCAGGGCGTGGTTGCGCTTCAAAGCGGCAACCTGCTGGCTTGGGGAGTGTTCATGGGGTTGTTCAGCAGTGCATCCACCGCGTCCGCGCAATGGAAGTCGCTGGTTGAAATGCCGCCGACGTCGTGGGTGCTGAAACGCACGGTGCAGCGGCCATGCCCCAGTTGGAGCTCGGGGTGGTGGTCTTCGCGGTGGGCGATCCAGGCCACGGCGTTGGCGAACGCCATGGTCTCGTGGAAGGTGGTGAAGCCATAACTGTTCTCCAGCGCCCCGTCGATCAGCTTCCAGCCCTGGGCGGCGTCGCCATTGAGCTGGGTGAGCCGGGTGACGATTTCGGTGGCCGAGAGGGCGCGGCGGTTCTGGTGGGTGGCGTTCATGGCAGGGCGGGTGCGTTCAGGCCGGGCCGGTGGCAAGCAACCTCGACAGGCGTTCGCTGGCGGGCGGGTGGGAGTAGTAGAAGCGGGCGTACACCGGGTCGGGCGTCAGCGTGCTGGCGTTGTCCTTGTAGAGCTTGAGCAGGGCGCTGGCGAGGTCGGCTCCGCTGGTGTGGGCCACGGCATAGGCATCGGCTTCGAATTCGTGCCCACGGGACAACAATGCCATCAGGGGTGAGAGGAAGAACGTGAACAGCGGCGCCACCAGCATGAAGAGCAGCAGCGCCAGCGCGTTGTTGGGCGCGTCCAGCGAAGGCGTGACCCCCAGCCCGGTGTAGAACCAGGCCTGACCCGACATCCAGCCCAGCAATGCGAAGCCCAGCAGACTCAGGCCGAACATGAGCACGATGCGCTTGACGACGTGGCGGCGCTTGTAATGGCCCAGTTCGTGGGCCAGCACGGCGTCGATCTCCGCCGGGTTGAGCTGCTGCAGCAGGGTGTCGAAGAACACCACCCGCTTGGCTGCGCCAAAGCCGGTGAAATAGGCGTTGGCGTGCGCGCTGCGCTTGCTGCCGTCCATCACGTACAGGCCCTTGGCGGCGAAGCCGCAGCGCTGCATGAGGGCGTTCACACGCGCCTTGAGGGCTTCGTCCTGGAGCGGCTGGAATTTGTTGAAGATCGGTGCGATCACCGTCGGGTAGAGCACCAGCAGCAGGAGGTTGAAGCCCATCCAGGCGCCCCAGGCCCAGAGCCACCAAGCGGCGCCGGCCGCGCCCATGAGCCACAGCACCAGGGAGGCGATCGGCAGGCCGATCAGCGCGCCCACCAATGCGCCTTTGAGGATATCGGTCAGCCAGAGCGACAGGGTCATCTTGTTGAAGCCGAAGCGCGCTTCGATGCGGAAGTTCGACCACCAGGCCAGCGGCAGGGCGATCAGCCCGCCGATCAGCGAAAAGCACGCCAGCAGCGCCAGCTGCTGCAGCATGCCGCCGCCCAGCGCAGCGAGCAGGGTCTGGTTGAGCCAGTCCAGCCCACCAAGCAACGTCCAGCCCAGCAGCAGTGCCGACTCCAGCGCCAGCTCCAGCAGGCCGAACCGGGTTTTGGCGATGGTGTAGTCGGCGGCCTTGTGGTGGGCCTCGGGTGTGATGGTCTGGGCAAAGGCGGAAGGCACTGTGTCGCGGTGGCGGGCCACGTGGCGGATCTGGCGGCTGGCCAGCACGGTGCGTGTGATCAATCCCAGCACAATCAGTGCACAAAAGGTGGCGGTGAAAATCCAGGCGGTGTGGTCCATACCGGGGAGTCTATCGAAGACCACCGGCCCCTGGCGCGGCAGGGCCAGGCGGCGGGATCCTCAGAGCCGAGGTGCCGCGGCAAAAAGACCGGTCTGGCGGATCGGTGAAAATCGCCGGATGCAAGCACCGAACGACATCAGCAGCCCGACCCCCACCGCGGCCCCCGAAACCCCCACCCTGGGCAAGAGCGACCAGAACCTGGTCTGGATTGACTGCGAGATGAGCGGTCTGGATCCGGAGAAGGAGCGCCTGCTCGAGATCGCGGTGGTGATCACCGGCCCGCAGCTCACGCCCCGTGTCGAGGGGCCGGTGCTGGTGATCCACCAGAGCGACGCGGTGCTGGGCGCCATGGACAATTGGAACAAGGGCACCCATGGTCGCAGCGGTCTGATCGACAAAGTGAAGGCCAGCACGGTCGATGAAGAAGAAGCGCAGGCCGAACTGCTGGCCTTCATTGGCAAATACGTCCCGAAGAACAGTTCGCCCATGTGCGGCAACACCATCAGCCAGGACCGGCGCTTTCTGGTGAAGTACATGCCCAAGCTGGAGGCGTACTTCCACTACCGCTGCCTCGATGTGAGCACCCTCAAGGAACTGGCCAGGCGCTGGCGCCCCGAGGTGTACGACAGTTTCAAGAAGCACCAGAAGCACACCGCGCTGGCCGATGTGCACGAGTCGATCGACGAACTCGAGCACTACCGGACCCATTTCCTGCGCTGAATCCGATCGCTCCACTGAGGTCCGGCTCCTCAGTCAGAGGCCTGGTCGCGAGACGTCGACATGTCAAAATCGTGAAATTCACGTGAAAAAAACATGACAAAAAAATCCCGCTCCCGCTTCATTTCCAAGCACCAGGATGTGCTGCAACTGGGCGCCGCCTTGGGTTTCCTGCTCCTGGTGGGCCTGTACGCCTCGTTGACGGGCGCCGACGTGCTGGGCCTGTCGGGCCCGGCGGTCTGGCTGCTCATCATCTCGGCGGTGGTGGGTGGCTACATGGCGATGAACATCGGCGCCAACGACGTGGCCAACAACATGGGGCCGGCCGTGGGGTCTGGCGCCATGACCATGGGGTGGGCCATCGTGGTGGCCGCGGTATTCGAGGCCATGGGCGCCATCGTGGCGGGTGGCGAGGTGGTCGGCACCATCAAAGGCGGCATCATCGACAGCCAGCAGATCACCGATGCGACGCTGTTCGCTTGGGTCATGTTTGCCGCGTTGCTGGCGGGTGCCCTGTGGCTGAACCTGGCCACCGCCATTGGCGCTCCCGTGTCCACCACGCACTCCATCATCGGCGCCGTGATGGGCTCGGGCATTGCGGCGGGCGGGTGGGGGCTGGTCAACTGGGGCACGATCGGCTCGATCGTGGTCAGCTGGCTGGTGTCGCCGCTCATGGGTGGCGCGATCGCGGCACTCTTTCTGTACATCATCAAACACAGCATCACCTACCGCAATGAGATGACGGAGGCGGCTTCCCGCGTGGTGCCCTGGCTGATTGCTGTGATGGCCTGGGCCTTTGGCTCCTATATGTTGCTCAAAGGTCTGGGGCAACTGGTCAAGGTGAATTTCTGGCTCGCCATCGTGCTGGGCGCGCTCTTTGGTGGCGCTGTGCTGCTGCTGGTGCGCCAACCCGTTGCCCGCCTGGCGCGGCAACAGGTCAACAGCAAGGAGGGCGTCAACCGCCTCTTCACCTGGCCACTGGTGTGTTCGGCCGCCTTGCTCAGTTTTGCGCACGGGGCGAACGACGTGGCCAACGCCGTGGGGCCGCTGGCCGCCATCTATGAAGCGGTGATCGCCGGCGCGGTCGCGACCAAGGCGGCCACGCCGATGTGGGTGATGGTGCTGGGTGCGCTGGGGCTGGCCGCAGGTCTGGCCTTGTATGGTGCGCGCCTGATCCGCACGGTGGGCAAGGAAATCACCGAGCTGGACAACATGCGGGCTTACTCCATTGCCATGGCTGCGACACTGACTGTGATCGTGGCGTCTCAGCTGGGCATGCCGGTTTCGACCACGCACATCTCCATTGGTGCGGTGTTTGGCGTGGGCTTCCTGCGTGAGCTGCTCAAGGTGAACTACGCCAAGATGGAAGCGGTGGTGTTCGCCGGTCACCAAGGACAGGACCGCGCCGAGGTGGAGCACTATCTGCAGCGTTTTGAGGCCGCCGAGGTGCACGAGAAAAAACGCATGCTCGCCGACATGAAACGGCGCACCAAGGACCGCGAGGCGGTCGATGGCGCGGTGTTCGCCAAGAAAGAGCAGAAGGCGCTGAAAAAGGCCTACAAGCAGGAAATCGTCAAACGTTCGGCGGTGCTGCGCATTGTGGCGGCCTGGATCGTCACCGTCCCGGCCACGGCTGTGCTCGCGGCGATCCTGTTCCACATGGTGGCGGCGGTGCTGGGCTGAAATCAGACAAACCGCTTGGGGTTTCCCCTCAAGCGTGCCATAATCACAGGCTGCGCAGGAAACTGCGCTGATTTGTGCATCTGCCTCACACACCAGGCTCCCCGATTCTTTGCGCTGGCATGCGCCTCTTTCGATAGACGTATTGCCAGCCCGCCAGCGGTCCCCGCTGGCGTTGCGGATGGGGCCTTCGCTCCCGGTGTCCTCCACTTTTGAAGTGGGACCCATGGCGCGTAGACCGTTTGATGGTTGATGTTTTGTAACCACGAACGGATCTGGCGCGCTGGAGCGTCCCGCCTCACCATGGCAGGCGGGCCACCAGTGTCTTTATTCGATCAATTGCGCGTACTGCGCATGGACGAACATGAGCGACTCTTTTGAAGCCCGCGGCGATTTCTCGCCCGAAATCCTGTCTGCCGAACCCGAAGCGGACACCCCTGTCACCCCCACGCCGGCCGAACCCAACGGTTTTGAACTGCTGGGCCTGGCCCCTGAACTGGTGCAAGCCTGTGCCGACCTCGGCTACGTGCAGCCCACCCAGGTGCAGAACAACGTGGTCCCCAAGGCCATGCTGGGCGAAGGCGAAAAACGCTTCGCCGACCTGATGGTCTCCAGCCAGACCGGCAGCGGCAAGACCGCCGCCTTCCTGCTGCCCGTGCTGCACACCCTGCTGCAACAGCAGGCCCAGGCCGAAGCCCAGGAGCGCGCCGACTTCGAGAAGGCCTGTGCAGACGCGCTGGCCCGTGGCGAGGCCGCACCCAAGCGCCCCAAGCGCAAGGACCCGACCAACCCGCGCAACTTCAAGGCAGCCACCCCGGGCGCCCTGGTGCTGTGTCCCACGCGTGAGCTCGCCCAGCAGGTGGCCAACGACGCCATCGACCTGGTGCGCCACTGCCGCGGCCTGCGCATCGCCAACGTGGTGGGCGGCATGCCTTACCAGTTGCAGATCGCCAAGCTGCAGAACGCCGACCTCGTGGTGGCCACACCCGGGCGTCTGCTCGATCTGCAGCGCTCGCAGCAGCTCAAGCTCGATCAGGTGCAGTTCCTGGTGGTGGACGAAGCCGACCGCATGCTCGACCTCGGTTTTGCCGACGACCTGGCCGAAGTCAACGACCTGACCAGCCAGCGCCGCCAGACCATGATGTTCAGCGCCACGTTTGCGCCGCGCATCCAGCAGCTCGCCATGCGCGTCATGCACGACGGTGGCAAGCACGTGCAGAAGGTGCAGATCGATTCCCCGCAGGAACAGCACGCCAATATCCAGCAGAAGCTGTTCTGGGCCGACAACGCCGACCACAAGCGCAAGCTGCTCGACCACTGGCTGCGCGACGCCAGCATCAACCAGGCCATCGTGTTCGCCAGCACCCAGATCGAATGCGACGGTCTGGCCAACGACCTGCAGCAGGAAGGCTTCTCCGCCGTCGCGCTGCACGGCGCGCTCAGCCAGGGCATCCGCAACCGCCGTCTGATGGCGCTGCGCGCCGGCCAGGTGCAGATCCTGGTGGCCACCGACGTGGCCGCCCGCGGCATCGACGTGCCCACCATCACCCACGTCTTCAACTTCGGCCTGCCGATGAAGGCCGAGGACTACACGCACCGCATCGGACGCACGGGCCGTGCCGGACGCGATGGCCAGGCCATCACGTTCGCCGAGACGCGCGACCGTCGCAAGATCTTCGACATCGAAGCCTTCACCCGCCAACGCATCGCGGTGGAAACCATTCCCGGCATGGAGCCGCGCCAGCGCGCACCCCAGGCCGAGCCGTTTGGCCGTGGTGGCCCTGGTGGACGCCCGGCCGGTCGTGGCAACGACCGCTTTGCCGATCGCCGTGGCGCGCCGACACCGCGCGGCCCGCGTTTCGAGGGCCGTGGTGAAGCACCGCGTTTTGAAGGTCGTGGCGACGCGCCCCGTTTCGAGGGCAACCGCTTCGAACGCGAAGCCCCGCGTGGCGACAACCGTTTTGACAACCGTGGCGACAGCCGTCCGGCCGGTCGTGGTTTTGGCGACAAGGCCCCGGCCCGTGCCGGCTTCGGTGCCAAGCCCGCAGGCTTCTCCAGCTTCGGTCGCAACGACCGCGCTCCCGAACGCGGCGCCGATCGCTTCAGCGACCGCGGCAACTCGGAGCGTGCCGCTCTGCGTGGGGGCGAGTTCCAGCCGCGCCGTTCCGAAGGTGGCGCGCCCGCCCGCCCGGTGGCTCGTCGCAGCCCGCGCTGAGCACCGACCCAGCGTCGAACACCACCCAGCAAAAAGGGCCCCGCATGCGGGGCCCTTTTTTTGTCGGTTCGCCGGTGTGGCGAATCAACCGCGAGAGATCAGGGGTACAGACCGCGCAGATCGCGGGCGTGCAGGATGCGCTTGCAGGCCACGATGAAGGTCGCGGTGCGCAGGCTCACCTTGTTCTCTTCGGCCACCTGCCACACGGCGGCGAACGCGCCCTTCATGATGCGCACCAGGCGTTCGTTGATCTCGTCTTCGCTCCAGAAGAAGCTGGAGAAGTCCTGCACCCATTCGAAGTAGCTCACCGTCACGCCACCGGCGTTGGCGATCACGTCGGGCAACACCAGGATGCCACGGTCGTGCAGGATGTCGTCGGCTTGTGGTGTGGTCGGGCCGTTGGCGCCTTCGATCACCATCTTCGCCTGGATGCGGCCGGCGTTTTCTTCCGTGATCTGCTGCTCCAGCGCGGCCGGGATCAGGATGTCGCAGGGCACGCCCCAGAAGGCGTCGTCGGCGATCACCTCGGCCTGTGGGAATCCCGCCACCGTGCCCACGCGCGACACGTGTGCCAGCAAGGAGGGCACGTCCAGGCCCGCTTCGCGGTAGATCGAGCCGCCGTGGTCCTGCACCGCCACCACCTTGGCGCCGGCTTCGGCAAACAGCTTGCCGGCCACACCGCCCACGTTGCCGAAGCCCTGCACGGCCACACGTGCCTTGCTGATGTCCATGCCCGTGTGTTTGGCGGCTTCCACGCCCACGGTGAACACGCCACGGCCGGTGGCTTCGCGCCGACCGAGCGAGCCGCCCAGGTCCACCGGCTTGCCGGTGACCACGCCGGTGGCGGTGGAACCTTCGTTCATCGAGTAGGTGTCCATCATCCAGGCCATGACCTGCTCGTTGGTGTTCACGTCCGGCGCCGGAATGTCCTTGCTCGGGCCGATGATGATGCCGATCTCGCTGGTGTAGCGGCGCGTGATGCGCTCGAGTTCACCCATCGACAGCTGGCGCGGATCGACGCGGATGCCGCCTTTGGCGCCGCCGTAGGGCACGTTCACCGCCGCGTTCTTGATCGACATCCAGGCCGAGAGCGCCATCACTTCGGACAGCGTCACGTTCTGGTGGAAGCGCACGCCGCCCTTGCCCGGGCCGCGGCTGGTGTTGTGCTGTACGCGGTAGCCCTCGAAGTGCGCGATGGTGCCGTCGTCCAGGTGGATTGGCACGTCCACGATCAGCGTGCGCTTGGGTCGCTTGAGCGTGTCCACCCAGCGGGCCAGATTGCCCAGATAGGGGGCCACGCGGTCGACCTGCTGCAGGTAGATGCCCCAGGGGCCCAGGTTGTTCGGATCGAGGTAGGAGGGCAGGGCGCTGGTGAAAGCGGCCGGGCTGTTGGCCGCGGGGCCGGCGGGGTGCGGTGCTTGTGACATGGTGCGTTGTTTCCTAGGGGGTGGGCTGGCCCGTAACGGTGGGTCAACGGATGCCACTGTACGGAGCGCCGTTCTGTCTGTCCAAGGCTGTGTTGCCATCTCTTTATGCTGCGAATGCATAACCTTGCGGTCGACCCATGGCGTTCAGTCGGGTGCCGCGCCCCAGACTTGGCGTGCCACGCGCGCCATGTTGTCACCCAGGACGCCATCGATGTCCTGCGGCCCCATGCCTGCTGCCCGCAGGGCGTCGGGCAGGGTTTGCCAAGTCTCGATGGGCGCGTAGCGCATCTGGCTGATGCCTTGGCCGTAACCCGCGTGCGCGGGCCACCAGAAGCCCGGATCGAACGCCCCAGGCGGATCGTCGTTCAGTTCGGGTTGCGAAAAGCCGATGTCCAGGCCCAGGCCCACATGCTGCGCGCCCACCAGATCGGCCACGTAGGCCACATGGCGTGCCAGGTCGCTCGCTTGTGGTGCGTTGCAGCCCAGAAACTTCGACACGCCGGAGATGCAGACCACGCCGCCGGTGGCCGCGCAGGCGCGAATCTGTTCGTCGGTGATGTTGCGACCGTGTTCGGCCAGCGCCAGCGGGTTGGCGTGGCTGAACACCACCGGGTGGCGCGAGTGGGTCATGATGTCCAAGGTGGTGCGCCGTTCGGTGTGGGCGCAGTCCATCAGCACGCCCGCGTCGTTCACGGCCTGCACCATGCGGCGTCCGAGCGCAGTCAGGCCCTGGGGCTCGTCGTGGCAGCCGCCGGCCACGCTGTTGTTGCGGTTGTAGGCGAAGTGGATCTGTCGCACGCCGAGATCGCGGTACAGCGCCACCATCTCGGGGCGCTCCAGCAAGGGCAGGGCGCCTTCCAGGTCAAAGCCCACCGCGAGTTTTCCCTTGTTGCGCGCGTGTTCGATGTCGGCCACAGTGTCCGGGATCAGATAGCGCTCGGACTCGGCCCGCAGCCGCGCACGGAAAGCGGCGAGCACCGGCAGGATCTGGCCCAGCGGGTTCATGTCCATGCCCACGTTGATGCAGACGTGGTGCACCCCTGCGGCACGGTAGCGCTCCAAAGGGGCAAAGCTGGCTTCGGGATGCAGGGGCAGGCAGGTGTGGGCTTCCCAGCGGATCATGGGCTTCCTTCCTTGGGTGGGGCGTCATGCGATGGCATCGATTTTGCAAGGGTTGACGGGCATCAAGTGGAGCCTCCGTTTTGAACGGGTGGCACCACCGCAGGTGACAGCTCCGTGACGTTTTGTGTCGATAATGAATTTTTCCTTAACAGGGGGCGCATGTCGCTGCTCCCGCAACAACGAAGGATGACCCATGTTTGAACTGAAGAAACTGACCCTGGCTTTGGGCTTGTCTGCGGTGGCGATGGCCTCGCAGGCCGCCGGCACGCTGATTTTCTGTTCCGAAGGCAGTCCCGAGGGTTTTGACACCGCGCAATACACCGGCGGGAACACCTTTGACGCCGCCGGCCACGCGATCTTCAACCGGTTGACGCAGTTCAAGAAGGGCGGTACCGAGGTCGAGCCGAGCCTGGCGCAGGAATGGACCGTGTCCGCCGACGGGCTGACCTACACCTTCAAGTTGCGCAAAGGCGTCAAGTTCCACACCACCGACTATTTCAAGCCGGGCCGTGACATGACCGCCGACGACGTGATCTTCACCTTCGAGCGCATGGTCAACAAGGACCATCCGTTCAACAAGGCCTACCCCGCCCAGTTCCCGTACGCCTCCGACGTGGGTCTGGAGAGCAACACCGAGTCGGTGACCAAGACTGACGACCTGACGGTGGTGATCAAGCTCAAGCAGCCCGACCCCGACCTGCTGGTCAAGATCGCCATGCCGTTTGCCTCGATCCTGTCGAAGGAACACGCCGACAAACTGGTGGCCGAAGGCAAGGCCAGCATGATCAACCAGCAGCCCATCGGCACCGGTCCCTTCGCGCTGCGCCGCTACGAGAAGGACGCGCAGATCCGTTACGTCAAGCACAAGGACTACTGGAACGCCAAGAACGTGCTGGTGGACAACCTGATCTTCGCCATCACCACCGACGCCTCGGTGCGCTTCCAGAAGCTCAAGGCCGGTGAGTGCCACATCATGTCCTACCCGAAACCGCAGGACATCGCCGCCATGAAGGCCGACCCCAAGCTGAAGATGGACACGGCCCCGGGCTTCAACATCGGCTATCTGAGCTACAACACCGAGAAGGCACCGCTGAACAAGGTCGAAGTGCGCCAGGCGCTGGACATGGCGATCAACCGCAAGGCCATCATCGACGCGGTGTACCAGGGGCAGGGCCAGGCGGCGTCCAATCCGTTCCCGGCCTCGCTGTGGTCCTACAACGCCAAGCTGAAGAACGCCGCCTTCAATCCGGAAAAGGCCAAGGAACTGTTGAAGAAAGCCGGCGTGGCCGAGGGCACCGAGATCACCTTGTGGGCCATGCCGGTGCAGCGCCCCTACAACCCCAACGCCAAGCTGATGGCCGAGATGATCCAGGCCGACTGGGCCAAGGTGGGCATCAAGGCCAAGATCACGCAGTACGAGTGGGGTGAGTACCTCAAGCGCCTGAAGCAGGGCGAGCACGACACCGGCCTGATCGGCTGGACCGGCGACTACGCCAGCCCCGACAACTTCCTGGGCGTGCTGCTCACCTGCGAAGCCATCGGCGGCTCCAACTACGCGCGTTACTGCAGCAAGGAGTTCGACGGCTACGTGCTCAAGGCGCGCAACAGCGTGAACCAGAAAGAGCGCACCGAGCTGTACATGAAGGCCCAGGAGGTGTTCAAGAAGGACATGCCGTGGTCCACCATCGCCCACTCCACGGTGAACCAGCCCATGCGCAAGGAGCTCAATGGCTTCAAGATCAGCCCGTTTGGTGACTACAGCTTCGAAGGCGTGAGTGTGAAGTGATCCCCCCCGCGCCGCCTGCGGCGTCACCCCCCCAGGGGGGCAACGCGGTGCGGCCCGGCGGAGCCGGTTCCGCCGCGTTCTGGGACTTCTCCGGCTGCAGGCTCACTGCGTGTAGCCTGCTGCGCCTGAGGGCAATGCGAGCGGCTTGGCGATGCAGGGCCGCTCGCATTCTTGGATCGGCCACTCCGGTCAATTTGCAGGCGTCAAGCTTTTGACGGCTGCCCTTTTTTACGCGTTCTGAAAACAACAAGGGGTGCTCCCTCATGCTGAGATACCTCCTCAAGAAGTTGCTGGTGCTGATTCCCACGATCCTGGGGGTCACGCTGCTGACGTTTTCCTTGATCCGTCTGATCCCCGGCGACCCGGTTGAAGTGATGGTGGGCGAGCGCACGCTCAACCCGGAGCTGCACGCCGCCGCCCTCAAACGCCTGGGTCTGGACCAGCCGCTGTACGTGCAATACGGTCGTTACCTCGGGCAACTGGCACAGGGCGACCTGGGGCAGTCGCTCAAGACGCAGTCCCCTGTGTGGAGCGAATTCAAGGCCCTGTTTCCGGCCACGCTGGAGCTGGCGCTGTGCGCGCTGCTGCTGGCGCTGGTGCTGGGGCTGATCGCGGGGGTGCTCGCGGCGGTCAAGCGCGGCAGCTGGCTGGACCACACCGTCATGACGGGCGCGCTCACCGGCTACTCCATGCCCATCTTCTGGTGGGGCCTGCTGCTGATCCTGATCTTCTCGGTGGGGCTGGGCTGGACGCCGGTGTCCGGCCGGCTCGACCTGATGTTCGACGTGCAGCCGCAGACCGGCTTCATGCTCATCGACGCCTGGCTGGCCGAGCGCGCCGACCCCGAGCTCAGCAGCGGCGCGCTGTGGGACGCGGTGCGCCACCTGATCCTGCCGGCCATCGTGCTCGGCACCATCCCGCTGGCGGTGATCGCGCGCATGACGCGGTCCAGCATGCTCGAAGTGCTGCGCGAAGACTATGTGCGCACGGCGCGCGCCAAGGGCCTGTCGCCCATGCGCGTGATCTTCGTGCACACGCTGCGCAACGCGCTCATCCCGGTGCTCACCGTGGTGGGGCTGCAGGTGGGCACGCTGATGGGCGGCGCGGTGCTGACCGAAACCATCTTCTCCTGGCCGGGCATCGGCAAATGGCTGATCGACGCCATCGGCCGGCGCGACTACCCGGTGGTGCAGAACGGCATCCTGCTCGTGGCCACGCTCGTGGTCGTCACCAACTTTGTCGTGGACCTGCTCTACGGTGTGGCCAACCCTCGCATCCGGGTGCAGGCATGAACTTCAAGGAATTCTGGCGAGCTTTCTCGCAAAACAAGGGCGCCGTGGCCGGCCTGGTGTTCATGTCCATCGTGGGCCTGTTGGCGATCTTCGCGCCTTGGGTCGCGCCGCACGACCCGATCGAACAATACCGCGAGCACTTCCTGCAGGGCCCGGTCTGGGCCGGTGGCACCAGCCAGTTCCTGCTGGGCACCGACGAGCTCGGTCGCGACTTGTTTTCGCGCCTGATCCACGGCGCGCGGCTCTCGCTGCTGGTGGGCCTGGTGTCGGTGGTGCTGGCGATGGTTCCGGGCGTGATCCTGGGGTTGGTGGCCGCGTTCGCCGGCAAGTGGGTGGACGCCGCCATCATGCGCGCCATGGACATCGTGATGGCCTTGCCCTCGCTGCTGATGGCGGTGGCCATCATGGCCATCCTCGGCCCGGGCCTGCTCAACGCCATGATCGCCATCGCGCTGGTGTCGCTGCCGGCCTATGTGCGGCTGGTGCGCGCCTCGGCCATCGGCGAGCTGCAGCGCGACTACGTGACCGCCGCGCGCCTGTCGGGCGCGCGCACGCTGCGGCTCATGTTCGTGACCGTGCTGCCCAACTGCACGGCGCCGCTGATCGTGCACGCCACCATGAGCTTTTCCGCCGCCATCCTGGAGATCGCGGCGCTGGGCTTCCTGGGGCTGGGGGTGCAGCCGCCGCTGCCCGAGTGGGGCACCATGCTCGCCTCGGCGCGCGACTACATCGAGAGCGCCTGGTGGGTGGTGACGCTGCCGGGCCTGACCATTCTGTGGTCGGTGCTGGCGATCAACCTGGTCGGCGACGGGCTGCGCGACGCGCTCGACCCGAAGCTCAAGTCAGCAACATGAAACACCCCCGCCGCGCTTCGCGCGACCCCCTCAAGGGGGCAACGCTGGCGGCCCGGCAAAGCCGGTTCCGCGGCGTTCTTGGCTCAGATATCTCGCGCCGGTGACGGTGCAACCCTTGAGAGATTTGGCATGAGTCTTCTTGACATTCAAAACCTGCGCGTCGAATTCGGCGCCAAGGGCCGCGCCTTTCGTGCGGTGGACGGGCTGGACCTGCAGCTGGACCAGGGCCAGGTGTTGGGCATCGTGGGCGAGTCGGGTTCGGGCAAGTCGGTCGCGATGATGGCCGTCATGGGCCTGCTGGCCGGGCAGGGCCACGTCGGCGCCGATCGCCTGCGGTTCGACGGCAAAGACCTGCAGACCATTTCAGACCGCCAGCGCCGCAAGATCCTGGGCAAGGACATGGCCATGATCTTCCAGGACCCCATGACCTCGCTCAACCCGAGCTTCACCGTGGGCTTCCAGATCGAGGAGGTGCTGCGCGAACACATGGGCCTGCGCGGCGCGGCCGCAAAGGCGCGCGCCATCGAGCTGCTGCAGATGGTGGAAATCCCCGGGGCCGCGCACCGGCTGGAGAGTTACCCGCACCAGTTTTCGGGCGGCATGGCGCAGCGCGTGATGATCGCGATGGCGATCGCCTGCAACCCCAAACTGCTGATCGCCGACGAGCCCACCACCGCGCTGGACGTGACCATCCAGGCCCAGATCATGGAGTTGCTGGTGCAGCTGCAGCGGGCGCACAACATGGCCCTGATCCTCATCACGCACGACCTGGCCGTGGTGGCCGAGGTGGCGCAACGCGTCGCGGTCATGTACGCGGGCCAGGAGGTGGAGCAAGGCGCCGTGGACCGCCTGTTCACCGCACCGGCGCACCCCTACACCCACGCGCTGCTCAGCAGTGTGCCCGAGCACAGCCGTGGTGCGCGCCGCCTGCACACCCTGCCCGGCATCGTGCCCGGCCAGTTCGACCGGCCCACCGGCTGCCTGCTCTCGCCGCGTTGCCCCAAGGCCCAAGACCGCTGCCACATCGAGCGCCCCGAGCTGCTGGCGCAGGGCGGTGGTCTGGTGCGCTGCTTCTACCCCATGACGGCGCAGGAGACGCTATGACCGCCACCCCGATGATTGCGCCCACGGCCCCGGTGATGCAGGCCGAATCGCTGACGCGCCATTACGGCGTGTCGCAGGGCTTCATGAAACCCAAGGTCACGGTCAAGGCCCTGGTCGACGTGTCGTTCACGCTCACCGCCGGCCAGACCCTGGCCGTGGTGGGCGAGTCCGGCTGTGGCAAGAGCACGCTGGCGCGCCAGCTCACCCTGATCGAGCCGCCCACCGGCGGACGGCTGCAGGTCGGTGACGAATGGGTGACGCCCGGCGACCGCGCGCAATACAAGCGCCTGCGCAGCCAGGTGCAGATGGTGTTCCAGAACCCCTACGCCTCGCTCAACCCGCGCCAGAAAATCGGCCACCAGATCGGTGAGCCCCTGCTGCTCAACACGACGCTGAGCGCCGCCGAGCGCAAGGACAAGGTGCTGGAGAGTCTGAAGCGCGTGGGCCTGCGCCCCGAACACTACGACCGCTATGCCCACATGTTTTCCGGCGGCCAGCGCCAGCGCATCGCGATTGCGCGCGCCATGGTGCTGCAGCCGAAGATCCTGGTGGCCGACGAGCCGACTTCGGCGCTCGACGTGTCGATCCAGGCCCAGGTGCTCAACCTGTTCATGGACCTGCAGGAGCAGCTGCAGACGGCCTACGTGTTCGTCTCGCACAACCTCGCGGTGGTGGAGCACATCGCCAACGATGTGATGGTGATGTACCTGGGCCGTGTGGTCGAAGCGGGCCCGAAGGCCACGATCTTCGCCAACGCGCTGCACCCGTACACCCTGGCCCTGCTGTCGGCCACGCCGTCCATCGACCCGGCGCAGCGCCAGAAGAAGATCAAGATCCACGGCGAGCTGCCCAGCCCGCTGAACCCGCCTACCGGCTGTGCGTTTCACAAGCGCTGTCCGAAGGCGGATGCTCGGTGTTCGAGTGAGCTGCCACTGCTGCGGCCTTTGGAAGGGCGGCAGGTGGCTTGCCACCACGTTTGAAGCGGCCCTTTCTGGCTGCTTTTCCAGAAACGTTCTGGAGGCAACCCTGACCTTCGGCGCTCAGACTGGGCTGGCAGGGGCAGGTGGTCCGGGTGTTCGTTCTCCGTCCCACGCTCGCGGGAGTCTGCCCGTGCGCGCAACCACCACTCCATCAACACCGTGATGGCGCGCACGCCCTGTGGCAACCGCGAATCGGGACTGCGCCCGCCCACCCAGACCACCTGCCCCCGAAGTGATGGCCGAGCGAGCCCGCAGGCATGCCCTTCTGTCTTTGAGGTCGATGGTGGTTCCCCCGGGCGCAGGTCCCATTCGCCGTTGCCACAGAGGTGGCTTACCCGCGCAGTGTTGACGCGACAGCGCTTGAGAGTTGCAGAGGAAGACGGCGAGCGTGGGCCGGAGAACGGGGGGGCCGCCATTGGCCTGCGCGAGGTGCAGGCGCACCCGTTCCCGGTACATCTCGCGAGGCCCAGCCGGAAACCGACGCCCCCAGACGCCAGCGAGGCTCAGGCGTTGAATTGCAACGCCGCCAGCCCCGCGTACACGCCGCCCCGCGCCACAAGCTCCGCGTGCGTGCCCTGTTCCACCAGCCGCCCGTGGTCCAGCACCACGATGTGGTCGGCCTGCTGCACCGTGGCCAGGCGGTGGGCGATCACCAGGGTGGTCCGGTCCTTCATGGCCGACTCCAGCGCGGCCTGCACCATGCGCTCGCTTTGCGCGTCCAGCGCGCTGGTGGCCTCGTCCAGCAAGAGCAGCGGCGGGTTTTTCAACATGGCGCGCGCGATCGCGATGCGCTGGCGCTGCCCGCCCGAGAGACGCACGCCGCGTTCGCCGAGGAAGGTGTGGTAGCCCTCGGGCAGTTTCGAGATGAACTCGTCCGCAAAGGCCGCATGCGCTGCGGCGCGTACTTCGTCATCGCTTGCGCCCGGTTTGCCGTAGCGGATGTTTTCCAGCGCGCTGGTCGAGAAGATCACCGGGTCCTGCGGCACGATGCCGATGCGTGAGCGCAGATCGTGCAGGCTCAACTGGTCGATGGGCACACCGTCCAGCGCGATGCGGCCCGAGGCCGGGTCGTAGTAGCGCAGCAGCAGGCCAAACACCGTGCTCTTGCCCGCGCCGCTCGGCCCCACCAGCGCCACCGTCTGCCCCGGTTTCACCGCCAGGCTGAAGTCGGCCAGCGCCGCCTGCGCGGGGCGCGACGGGTAGTGGAAGGTGAGCCGGTCGAACACCAGCGCGCTGCCGCCTTGCGGCTGGGCCGCGGCCACCGGTTGGGCGGGCGACTGCACCGGTGACTCCAGGCTCAGCAGCTCCATCAGCCGCTCGCTCGCGCCCGCGGCGCGCAGCAGGTCGCCGTACACCTCGCCGAGGACGGCCACCGCACCGGCCAGGATGATGATGTAGACGACGGTCTGGCCCAGGTGCCCGGCGCTGATGTCCCCCGCGATCACCGCCTGCGTGCCCTGGTACAGGCCCCACAGCAGCAGGGCGGCCGTGCTGATGATGATGAACGCCACCAGCCCGGAGCGCGCGCGGCTGCGGCGCACGGCGGTGCTGAAGGCGTGTTCGGTCGCGTCGGCGAAACGCCTCGCCTCGCGGTCTTCCGCCGTGTAGCTCTGCACGATGGGGATCGCGTTGAGCACCTCGGCCGCGATCGCGCTCGAATCGGCCACGCGGTCCTGGCTGGCGCGCGAGAGCTTGCGCACGCGCCGGCCAAACCACATGCTCGGCAGCACCACCAGCAGCAGGATCAGCAGCACCTGCGTCATCACGTAGGGGTTGGTCCAGATCAGCATCACCAGCGCGCCCAGGCCGGTGACCAGGTTGCGCAAGCCCATGGAGAGCGAAGAGCCCACGACCGTCTGCACCAGGGTGGTGTCGGTGGTCAGGCGCGAGAGCACCTCGCCGGTCTGGGTGGTCTCGAAAAACTGCGGGCTCTGGCGCAGCACATGGCTGTAGACCGCGTTGCGCAGATCGGCGGTGATGCGGTCGCCCAGCCAGCTCACGAAATAGAAGCGCAGCGCCGACGACAGGCCCAGCAGCACGGCCACGCCAAACAGCTGCAGGAAGTGCCCGCGCAGCCCCATGGTCTGCGCGCCGCGGTCCAGCGAGACCAGGCCGCCGTCGATGAGGTGGCGCAGCGCCAGCGGAAACAGCAGCGTGGCCACCGCGGCCAGGATGAGGAACACCACGGCCAGCGCGATCTGCAGCCGGTAGGGCCGCATGAACGGCCGCAGGCCGCCGAGCGAGGTGGGGGTGGTGGACTTGGGGCGTTCGGTCGGGGTGGCGGCACTCATGGCAGGAGTGTGCCGGGTTTTTGCCCGGCGGTTGAGCGGCCGCCGGCCGCGCGGGCGCTACAGCACCACCGCGCTGACGATCACGAAATAGGTCAGCAGGCTCAGCAGGTCCTGCACGATCGTGGCCAGCGGGCCGCTGCCGTAGGCCGGGTCGCTGCCCAGCCGGCCCAGCACCCAGGGCAGCACCAGCCCGATGGTGGTGGCAATGCCACCGGCCGCCACCAGCGCCCCCGCGACCGCGCAGGCCAGTGGCCAGTCGCCAAACGCCAGCCCCACCGCTGGCAGCGTCAGCCCGGCGAGCACCAGGCCGATCAGCAGGCCGGTGCGCATCTCGCCGCCGATCAGCGTGGAGAGGCGCACATGGCTCAGTGAGAGCCCGCGAACCGCCACCGCCTCGGTCTGCGTGCCGATGGCGTCGGCCAGGTAGACCAGCCCGGGCACGAAAAAGGCGATCGACGGGTGCAAGGCCAGTGTGTGTTCGAAGCGGGCCACGATGAAAGTGGCCAGGAAGCTGCCCAGCAGCCCCGCCAGCAGCCAGGGCAGGCGGTGCCGCAGACGGCGCATGGGCGGCTCTTCGATCGCCTCGCGGGCGTGCAGGCTCTCGCGCGTGATGCCGGCGAAGCGGTGGATGTCTTCCACGTGTTCGCGCCGCAGGATGTGCAGCAGCGCCGAGGCCGGCACCACGCCCACCAGGCGCCCCTGGGCGTCGGTCACCGGGATGGCGCTGAGCTCGTGGTGCAGTGCCAGCGAGGCCACACGCTCCTGGTCCGTTTCGGCGTGCACCTTGGGGAAATGGAGGTTGGCGACCTGGCCCACCCGCGTGTCCCGGGGCAAGGCGAGCAGGGCCGCCAGCGACACGACGCCCAGCAGATGCTCACCGGCATCGAGCACGCACACCAGGTCGATGCATTCGCTGGGCTGCGCCAGCAGCGCGTCCAGCACCTCGGCCACCGTCTGGTCGGGCGTGGCCCGCGGCACGTCGGCCACCGCATGGCGTGCCGCGGTTTCGTTGTGCCGCGGCGCGGGCGGGTCCTGCACGGTCCGTGGGCGGGTCGCGGTGGGTGTCGCGGTGGCGCTGGGGTTCGACATGGGGCTCCTGTCCGTGGGTGGGGCCTGTGCCCGCCCACTGGGTGAAGTGTAGGTCTGGCCGCCGGTTCCGATCTCTTCCCCTGCAGCGCGATGAGGCCACCGCGCTGGACCGGATTGAGCTGACTCAATCGATACCGGCGTCGAGCTGCCTAGGATGCGGTCGTATGGGCTGCGGCGCTGTGTCGCCTTCGTGCCGCAGCTTTTGATGTCAATGGGGCGCAGAGGATGGAGGTACTGCCATGCTGAAATTTCTGATCGCCGTGGACGGCTCCGCACACGCGATGAATGCCATCGGTGCCGTTGCCGCGCTGGCACGCGCGCCAGCGCCACTGGAAGTGGTCCTCATCAACGTGCGGAACGACCCGATCTACTACGCCGAGTTGCCGCCCGATGCCCTGCAGGAGCTGGAGGCTGCCGTGCGGGCCCAGCAGGCTCGGGTGTTGCAGGAAGCTGCCGCCCACGCTCGGGCCAGCGGTCTGACGGTCAGCGCCACACGGAACCCCGATGGGGTGGTGGCGTCGGAAATCGTGCGGGCCGCCGACGAACTCGGGGTCGACCAGATCGCCATGGGAACACGGGGCATGGGTTCGATCGGTGGTCTGTTCCTGGGGTCGGTGGCCCAACGGGTGGTCCACCTGGCCAAGGTGCCGGTCCTGCTGGTGAAGTAGGGCTGGCCCCTGGTGGGCATGGGTGAGGAATGATCAGGGGCGGTCCCTGCGTTCGTGCTGGTACTGCGCTTCGATGGTGGCGGCCATGTCGCGCAACTGGTCTGCCATCAGTGGCAGCAGATCGTCCAGCGTCACCAGACCGACCAGCACCCCTTGTGGTGTGACGACCGGCAGCCGGCGCAGGCCCTTGTGGCGCATGGTCGCCAGCAGGTCCTTGATCGAGTCTTCTTCCAACGCCGTGATCAGGTTGGGGGTCATGACGTCCTCGACCGCGAGAACGGCGGGATCCAGTCCCTGAGCCACCACAGCGGTCACGATGTCGCGGTCGGTCAGTATGCCCACGGCGATGCGGCCAGCGCCGGTGTCGTCTACCACGATCAGGCTGCCCACATGCCTTTCGCGCATGAGACCAGCCGCCTCGACCAGTGGCATGCTGCGCTCGGCCACGGTGATGATCCGGTTGCAGATGTCGGCGGCATTCATCTTTTCGCGCATGGGGTTCTCCTGGGCGTGACGGGTGGAGATGGCGCTGGGCCGGCCTTTGGGCTCAAGAGGCCACGGGCCGGACCCTCAACATGAAGAAGGCCCGCCGACCCTGACGGGTGGCGGGCCCTGTGAAGGTCCCCGGCATCGCGTGTGACCGCCGTGCCGGTCTGAGGGTGCCTTCACCCCTCGTGGTGTCGGAGACACCACGATCTTTCCCCCGGAAGGGAAACCTCACCTGGCCACTGGTGGGCGGACTTTCATCACGTCTTCCATTGGCAATTGCAGTGTGCAGCGACTGGGGCGTGGGGCCATTGAGCGTGCTCAATCCAGCCGCAGATTTTCTGGACAGCTCAGGCCGCAAGCCGGTGAGCGGTGGGGCGCCGGCTCTGCACGGGCATGCTGCCGTTGGCGGGGATCCGGGCGCGCACGATCATGGGTGTGTCCATCTGCCGCCGGGTGCTGCGGGCAAAGGCCGCAAGGCCGTCCATGTCCCGTATCCCGATCTCGCGGTCGCACACCTGGATCAGACCCAGTGCGGCCAGGGTGGTAAAGCTGCGACTGACCGTTTCGTGTGCCACACCCAGCAGGCTGGCGATCTCGCGCCGCCCCATCCGCAGGAGAAAGCGGCTCGGCGACAGTCCACAGTCCGCCATGCGTCGGGAGTGCTGGATCAGGAAGCGGGCCAGCCGCACCTCGGAGGCGACCGCCGCCATGACGTCCACCAGCTCGCGGCTGTGCGCCAGGGTCCGGCTGCCGCAGTGCAGCAGCATCAGGCCAAAGGCCGGCAGTGCCTCGCTCAGCTGCGGTATGTCGCTGCGCGGAACCCCATAGACAGCAGACACCTCCAGGGCGGAAATGGCCACCGGATACGACGCCATGCACAGTGCGTCAAACCCCAGAACCTCGCCGCGGATGGCAAAGGCCAGCACCTGCTCATAGCCGTCTTCGTCGGTGCGAAAGATCTTGAGCGTGCCCGCGCGCACGAAAAAGAGGGTATCGACAGGCGCGCCTTCGTGCACCAGGCACTCGCCCGCGTGGAGATGTCGAAGGGCGACGGGGATTCGCTCGGCGGTCTGCGGCAGTTCGACGGGTGCCCCCGTCGACTGCAGCAGATTGGCCATGCTGCTGACCGTGGACCGGGCGGTGCGATCGGCCTGCCCGCCGTGGGGCTGGATCGGGTTTCTGCAGCTCATCGGTTGCTCCTGCTTGTAAACCTCGAAACAGGTTCATCATTCGTCAGCATGTGCCAAATGCCACGATTCATCCATCGGACTCGTCGCATGGAGGGGATCGGAATGCGGGCAGGGACGCGAGGGAATTTGTCTGAAGGGATGTAGGAAAAATCCGAGCCGCATCAACCCGGAACGCGCCCTGTTGCGGAATGACCCAGATCAGGAAAGGTCGTCGGGCCACGCTGGCTGGGCGCGGACTCACTATCATCAAAACAAGAGGTCTTGCATGCACAAACTCCATCCTCCTGCGGATGCCCAGGACATGGATTCGGTCATCCAGACCGGGGCCATTCACGCGGCACTGGAAGGCATCGTCACCATTGATGAGGCGATGCGCATCGTGATGATCAATCCCGCTGCGCAGCGCATGTTTGGCCGCAGCGCTTCGCAGGCGCTGGGGCGTGATCTGTCCATCCTGATTCCGGGCGCGTTGCGGGCGTCGCACGCTGATCACGTGCGGCAGTTCATGGGCTCGGACGTGGTGGAGCGCCCGATGGCCGAGCGCGGCAGACTGGTGGGCCTGCGTGCCAACGGTGAGGTGTTTCCGCTAGAGGCGGCCATCTGCAAGGTGGACGTCTCTGGCGATTGGGGTGCGAAGCGCTACGTCACGGCGCTGCTGCGCGATGTGAGCGACGAGCAGCAGCTGACGGCGCTGTTCGATCAGCTCAATCGGCGCATGCGCTCGCTGTTTGATCTGCTGCCTGTGGCGATCTGGATCACGGAGGGCGAGCGGGTGGTCTACGCCAACCGGGCGTGTGCCCGCCTGTTTGGCGTGGCGCATCGCGAACGCCTGACCGGGCAATCGATCTACGCGCTCCTGGCCCCCGTGGCGCACGACCCGGTTCGCGAAAAGGTGGCCCATGCGCTGGCCAGGCAGGAAGAGGTGTTGACCGTGCGCGGGAAGATTGCCCGGCAGGATGGATCGTCACGGGATGTCGATATGGTGGTGGCCGCGTTGCCGGACCTCTCGCGCACCCTGGTCCAGATGGTCCTGTCCGACATCACGGAACAATCGCAGGAGCGGCGCGACCTGCTGGACTCGCGGCGCACCCTCAGGGATCTGGCCGCGAGCTTGGTGGACGCGCGGGAAGAAGAGCGGCGACACATCGCGCGCGAGCTGCACGACGAGCTGGGCCAGCGGCTGACGGCCCTGAAGCTGGAGCTGTCCGCGCTGGAGGCGCCGGGGGGGCCTTCGGCGCGCATGCAATCCATGATCGACATGGTGGACGACACGGTGGCCGCCACGCGCCGGATTTCCATGGACCTGCGCCCGCTGATGCTGGACGACCTGGGCCTGAGCGCGGCCATCGAGTGGCTGGCCCAGGATTTCGAGCGGCGCGCGGGGTTGCGGGTGGAATTGCGGCTCGCTCCTTTGCCGGACCCGATACCGCAGAAGGTCCTGACCGCGCTCTACCGCATCGTGCAGGAGGCCCTGACCAACACCGTTCGCCACGCGCGTGCCTCCCGCGTGGTGGTGTCGATGGCCCGTTCGGCGTCGCATATCGAACTTTGTGTCGAGGACAACGGCGCCGGGTTTCCCGACGACCCTCTCGGGACACCGAAACGTTCATTCGGCCTGATCGGCATCCGCGAGCGGGTGCTCATGCTGGGAGGGCAGCTCAGCATCGGCAACCTGCCGGAGGGTGGCGCGAAGCTGGTGGTGAGGCTGCCCATATCCGGGACACACGACACGGCGATGGCCACGGCGGTGCCGCAGGACAACGGTTCGGTTGCTGGAGATGCGCCATGAACGACACCACATTGCACGCCGGGCTCCGTCTGCTGCTGGTGGACGACCACACGGTGGTGCGCGAGGGGCTCAAGCGGCTGCTGGACCCGCAGGCGAACCCGTGGAGCATCACCGAGGCCGGCACCGGTTTTCAGGCGCTGGAATGCCTGCGCCGCCAGGCTTTCGATCTCGCCATCGTGGACCTGTCCCTGCCGGGCATGAGCGGGCTGGATCTGATCCAGCGCATCAAGGGCGAATTCCCGTCGGTGGCGGTGCTGGTGCTGACGATGCACAGCGAAGAGCAATATGCCATTCGCGCCTTGAAGGCGGGGGCCAACGGCTACGTCACCAAGGACAGCGCGGTCACCGAGCTGGTGGCCGCGGTGCGCAAGGTGGCGTCGGGTGGTGTTTTCCTCTCGGCGTCGCTGGCCGAGCGGGTGGTGCATCAGCTCAACTGGCAGCATCCGCTGCCCGGTCTGCAGGACCTGACCAACCGGGAGCTCGACATCCTGCAGCGCCTCGTGAGCGGCCAGCGCCCGGTGGACATCGCCGACGCGCTGCACCTGTCGATCAAGACAGTGAGCACGCACAAGAAACACATCCAGGAAAAGCTGCGGCTGGACTCCACGGCCGCGCTGGTGCGTTTCGGGCTGGAGCACCAGCTGGGCCGGGAGCTCATGGGGGAGGCACCGCCCGGGGACGGCGATGGCAATGAAAGGGCAGCGAGATGAGCCACACGATGCGCGCCATGGTGCTGGAGCGGCCCGGTACCGGCCTGCGCCTGGTGCACCGCGCGGTGCCCGCGCCCGGCGCCGGGCAGATCCTGATCGCGGTGGAAGCCTGCGGCGTGTGCCGCACCGACCTGCATCTGGTGGACGGCGAGCTGCCCGACCCGGTGCTGCCCTTGATTCCCGGCCACGAGATCGTGGGCCGGGTGGCAGCGCTGGGGGCCGGTGTGCCGGGCTGGCAGGCTGGCCAGCGCGTGGGCGTGCCCTGGCTTGGCTGGACCTGTGGCCATTGCCGCTTCTGCCGCGCCGGACGGGAAAACCTGTGCGAGCAGGCGCGCTTCACCGGCTACCAGATCCCCGGCGGCTACGCGCAGTACACCGTGGCCGATGCGCGCTACTGCTTTGCGCTGCCCGATGAGCCCGCGCCCGAGCACCTGGCGCCGCTGCTGTGCGCGGGGCTGATCGGCTACCGCGCGCTGCGCATGGCCGGCGACGCGCGGCGGCTCGGGGTGTATGGCTTTGGCGCGGCGGCGCACCTGATCACGCAGGTGGCGCGGCGCCAGGGCCGCGAGGTGTTCGCCCTCACGCGCCCGGGCGACGCCGAGAGCCAGGCGTTTGCGCGCCGCCTGGGCGCGGCCTGGGCCGGTGGTTCGGATGAAACGCCCCCCGAACCGCTGGACGCGGCCCTGATCTTTGCCCCGGCGGGTGCGCTGGTGCCCACCGCGCTGCGGCACCTGGACCGGGGCGGCTGCGTGGTGTGCGCGGGCATCCACATGAGCGACATCCCTTCATTTCCCTACGCCTGGCTCTGGGGCGAGCGCTCGCTGCGCTCGGTGGCCAATCTGACGCGCCGCGATGGTGATGAATTCTTTGAACGGGTGCGGCAGGCGCCGCTGCAGACCGAGGTGCACGTGTTTGCGCTGGAGCAGGCCAACGAGGCGCTGGATCAGTTGCGCCGCGGCGCCTTTCAGGGCGCGGCCGTGCTGCGCATGGACGCCCCCGCCTGAAAGAGACGGGTCAGGCCCTGAGCTGCGCGATCACCTCGTCGTCCTCCACCTGGGGGAAGTCGCGGTAGAACTGGCCGACGGCCTGGAAGTCTTCGGGGGCGTGCAGGCAGACCACCTCGTCGGCCAGGGGCTGGACCAGCTCCAGTGCTTCGAGCGACGACACGGGCACGGCGCAGACCAGCCGGGCCGGATGGCGCTGGCGCACGCTGTGCAGCGCGGCGATCATGGTCGCGCCGGTGGCCAGGCCGTCGTCCACCACGATCACCACGCGACCGGCCGGGTCGATGGGGGTGCGCAGCGGCGAGTACATCGTGCGGCGCGCGTCGAGTGTCCGCAGCTGCTGACGCTTTTCTTCGTCAATGTAGTGTGGGTCGGCGCCGACCTCGGCCGCATAGGGGGCGATGGTGCTCCAGCCGCTCTCGTCGATGGCGCCGATGGCCAGCTCGGGCTGGTACGGCGCGTGCAGCTTGCGCACCAGCACCACGTCGAAGTCGCCCTTGAGCAGACCGGCCAGGGTCTTGCCCATGGGCACCGCGCCACGGGGAATGGCGAGCACCAGCGGTTTCTGGCCCCGGTAGGCGCCCAGCCGGGTCGCCAGCTGGCGGGCGGCGTCTTCGCGGTCCTGGAACATGGCGGCTCCTTTCAAACGGTCCGGCCCGCGGGCGCCGGCTGCAGCAACTGGATGCTGAAGTCGGGCTCGTAGGGCGGCACATGGCATTCGACGATGTCGGTGGGCGCGACCTCGAGTCGCAGTCCCACCACGTCGGCCCGCAGCGGCAAGGTGGTCACGCAGCGGTCGGCCAGCACCACGAGGCGGACGGCCGCGGGCCGTTTGCGGGTCAGCCAGTCCACCACCTTCAGCGCCGAGTGACCGGTGTACAGCACATCGTCCACCACGAGCAGGGTGTGGTCTCGCAGGTCCAGCGCGGCGTGGTGCGGCTCTTCGGCGAACTGCGTGTCGGGGAACAGCAGCGTGAGGTCGTCGGCGTAGCGCTTGACCGACAGGTCCAGCCGCAGTGGTGGGGCCAGACCATGGCGCTGCACCATGCGCTGGGTCAGGTGGTCGGCCAGCGGAGCGCCCCGGCGCAGCACGCCCACCACCGCCACCGGGCCGTGGCCCTGCAGCAACCCGACCGCCTGCTGTGCCATGCGGTCCATCACAGCGCCCAGGCTGGCGCTGTCGTAGAGACAGGTTCGGGAGCCAGGAACGTCGTTCATGGGTGTTTGCGGCCCGCTTCAGGCGTCCGGCCTGTGAGGCAGGTGTTTCAGGAACCAGTCGGCGGCGAGCGCGGCCACGCTCTCCAGCGTGCCGGGCTCTTCGAACAGGTGGGTGGCACCCGGCACCACTTCCAGGCGTTTGGCGCAGCGCAACTGGCGCAGCGCCCAGCGGTTGAGTTCCAGCACGTCCCCGTCGTCGCCGCCCACGATCAGCAGGGTGGGCGCCTGCACCCGGGGCAGGTGCTCCTGGGCCAGATCGGGGCGCCCGCCGCGCGAGACCACCGCGGCGATGCCCTGGGGCCGATCCGCCGCGGCCACCAGCGCGGCTGCCGCTCCCGTGCTGGCGCCAAAGAGGCACAGCGGCAGGCCCGAGAGGTCTTCGCGCTGCCAGGCCCATTGCAGGGCCTCCTGCACGCGCTGGCCGAGCAGTGTGATGTCGAACACCTTGCGCCGGTCCCGCGCTTCGTCCAGGGTCAGCAGGTCGAACAGCAGGGTGGCCAGCCCATGCCGTTGCAGCGCGCGGGCCACCCAGCGGTTGCGCTCGCTCAGGCGGCTGCTGCCGCTGCCGTGCGCGAACAGCACCAGGCCCCGGGCCCGGGTTGGCACCGCCAGATCGCCCTGCAGCGAGGACGCCTGGAGAACCACGGCTTCAGTGATCATGACCATGTCGGTGGCTGATGGCGCGGGGGGTGTTTCATCCTATAACTCCGGCAGGGTGGCTCCGGGCATGCCCATGTCCTGCGGGGCTTTGGGCGCCGGGGCGTTGGCGATCATGCAGTCGGTGGTCAGCACCAGGCTGGCAATGGAGCCGGCGTTCTGCAGCGCCAGGCGCGTCACCTTGGCCGGGTCCATCACGCCCATCTGCAGCAGGTCACCGTAGGTGCGGGTGGCCGCGTTGTAGCCGTACGCGGGCTCGGCCGAGTCGTCCACGCGCTGGAGCACCACCGAGGGCTCGTCGCCCGCATTGCGGGTGATGCAGCGCAGCGGCTCTTCCAGCGCCTGCGCGATGAGGCGGATGCCGGAGTCGTGGTCCAGCGAGCTGCCGTGCAGATCCGCCAACACGCGACGCGCGCGCAGCAGCGCCACGCCGCCGCCGGGCACGATGCCTTCCTCGATGGCCGCGCGGGTGGCGTGCAGCGCGTCTTCGACGCGGATCTTGCGTTCCTTCAGCTCGGTCTCCGTGGCCGCGCCCACCTTGATCAGGGCCACGCCGCCCGACAACTTGGAGATGCGCTCTTCCAGCTTCTCCTTGTCGTAGTCGCTGGTGGCGGCCTCGCGCTCCTTGCGCAGGCTGGCCACGCGTTCCTGGATCGCCTGCGTGGTGCCGGCGCCACCGATCACGGTGGTGTCCTCCTTGCCCACCTCCACCCGCTTGGCACGCCCCAGATCGGAGAGCTGGGCCTTGGCCAGCGTCAAGCCCAGTTCGTCGCTGATCACCGTGCCACCGGTGAGCACCGCCATGTCCTGCAGCATCGCCTTGCGCCGGTCGCCAAAGCCGGGCGCCTTCACCGCGCAGGCCTTGAGCGTGCCGCGCATGGTGTTGATCACCAGCGTGGCCAGCGCATCGCTGTCGATGTCCTCGGCGATGACCAGCAGGGGCTGGCCGCTCTTGACCACTTCTTCCAGCAGGGGCAACAAGTCCTTCAGCGAAGACAGGCGCTTGTCGCACAGCAGGATGACCGCTTCCTCCAGCGTGGCGCTCTGGCGCTCGGGGTTGTTGATGAAGTAGGGCGAGAGGAAGCCGCGGTCGAACTGCAGACCCTCCACCACCTCCAGCTCGCTGCTCAGACCCGAGCCGTCTTCGATGGAAATCGCACCCTCGCGGCCCACGCTGTCGATCGCGCGCGCCAGCAGTTCGCCGATGGAGCGGTCGTTGTTGGCCGAGATGGACGCCACATGGGCGATCTCCTGCGAGCTGGCGCAAGGCCGGGCCATGCGGTGCAACTCGGCCACCACGGCCTCGATGGCCTGTTCCATGCCGCGCTTGAGGTCCATCGGATTCATGCCGCCGGCCAGGTAGCGCAGGCCTTGCTGGATCATGGCGTGCGCGAGCACGGTGGCGGTGGTGGTGCCGTCGCCGGCCATCTCGCTGGTGCGCGAAGCCACCTCGCGCAGCAGCTGCGCGCCCATGTTCTCGAACCGGTTCTCCAACTCCACCGATTTGGCCACCAGAACACCCGAGTTCACGATCTGCGGCGCGCCGTATTCGCGGTCCAGGATCACGGTGCGCCCGCGCGGTCCCAGCGTTACCTTCACCGCCTCGGCCAAGGCATCGACACCGCGGCGGATCTTGTCGCGTGCCTCCTCGCGAAAGAGCAGTTGTCTGGCGGTCATGTTCAAGTCCTCCGGCAGCAAGTCTCTGGGAATCTGCGTGACAGCACGTACAGCGCATCTTTCCATCGTCCGGAGCAGGTTCGATTGAGCGTGCGCAATGCCGTGGCATCTGGGTCCGCCGCCAGCGGTGGCACCGCCGTGTGGCGTGCCATTGACCAGACTCAATGCGCAGGCTGTTGTGGCGTATCAGCATTCCCGGCGGGGGCGCGTTTCCGTGTTTGCGCTCCAGTCATCCCGCATCCCACCCCAAAGGAGAAGCTCCATGAACGAAATCAGTACCCGGGACCCGTTTTCCGTTGACCTTTTTGACGATGCGTTCCGCAGTTTCTTGCGCCCCTGGGTGGCCCGTGGCACCAGCCACGCCCCCCAGATCAAGGTCGAGCTCACCGAAAGCAACGGCGACTACAAGCTCAAGGCCGACATCCCCGGCATGCGCAAGGAAGACATCGAAGTCAACATCGATGACAACAAAGTGAGCATCTCGGCCGAGCTGAAGAAGGAAAGCGAGGAGAAGAAGGGCGACCGTGTCATCCGCTCCGAGCGCCAGTACGGCTACGCCAGTCGCAGCTTCTGGCTGGACAGCCCGGTGGACAAGGCCAAGTCCACGGCCAAGTACCAGGACGGCGTGCTCGAACTGACGCTGCCCAAGAAGGCGCCGGCCACCTCGCAGCGCCTCGATATTTCCTGACGGCCCGCGACCGGCCGGCCTTCAGTTCACGGGCGGCTCGGGAGCGGGCTGCCCGGGCGCCGGCAGGCCGGTCAGGGCGCGCAAGGCGTCCGCGTCCAGCGTCTCCCGCACCAGCAACGCCCGCGCGCAGCGCTCCAGCATCTCGCGCCGCTCCTGCAGGATGTCGGTGGCCCGCCCGAAGGCCTGCATCACGGCGGCTCTCACTGCCTCGTCGATGCGTTGCTGGGTCTCGGGGCCGGGGTGCCAGCCGTTCTGCGCCAGGCCCGGTACGTCCAGGAAGGGCTGGCGCTGGGGCTCGAAGGCCACATAGCCCAGCGACTCGACCATGCCGTAGCGCGTGGCCATGTCGTGCGCGATGTTGGTGGCCCGGGCCAGATCGTCCGCGGCGCCGGTGGAGAGCTGGCCGAACACCAGTTTCTCCGCCGCGCGGCCGCCCAGCAACACCGTGATCTTGTGCTCCAGCTCTTCCTGTGACATGAGGAAGCGGTCTTCGGTGGGGCGCTGGATGGTGTAGCCGAGCGCGCCGACGCCACGCGGAATGATGGACACCTTGTGCACGGTGTCGGTGCCCGGCAGCGCCATCGCCACCAACGCGTGGCCCATTTCGTGGAAGGCCACCACCTCGCGTTCGTGCGGGTTGAGCACGCGGTTCTTTTTCTCCAGCCCGGCCACGATGCGCTCGACGGCGGTGGTGAAGTCCTCCAGGGCGATGCCTTGCGCGCCGCGCCGGGTGGCCGCGAGCGCCGCTTCGTTGCACAGATTGGCCAGGTCGGCCCCCGAGAAGCCGGTGGTGAGTTGGGCCACCTGCTCCAGCGACACCTGGGGCGCGAGCCGGATCTTGCGGGTGTGCACCTGCAGGATCTGCACCCGGCCGGCCTTGTCGGGCCGGTCCACCAGCACCTGGCGGTCAAAGCGGCCGGCGCGCAGCAGGGCCGGGTCCAGCACCTCCGGCCGGTTGGTCGCCGCCAGCAGCACCAGACCCGAGGAACTGTCAAAACCGTCCAGCTCGGCCAGCAACTGGTTCAGCGTCTGCTCACGCTCGTCGTGGCCGCCGATGGGCGAGACCGCGCCGCGCGCGCGGCCCAGCGCGTCGAGTTCGTCGATGAAGATGATCGCCGGCGCCCTGGCGCGAGCCTGCTCGAACAGATCGCGCACGCGCGCGGCGCCCACGCCCACGAACATCTCCACGAACTCGCTGCCCGAGATGCTGAAGAACGGCACGCCCGCCTCGCCGGCCACGGCCTTGGCCAGCAGGGTCTTGCCGGTGCCCGGGGGGCCGACCAGCAGCACGCCGCGGGGCAGCCGCGCGCCCAGCCGGCCAGACCCTTGCGGGTCCTTCAGGAAGCTCACGATCTCCTGCAGCTCGGCCTTGGCCTCGTCCACGCCGGCCACGTCGGCGAAGGTCACGCCGGTGTCGCGCTCGACATAGACCTTGGCGTGGCTCTTGCCAATGCTCATGAAGCCGCCCGCGCCCTGGCGGTCCATGAAGCGGCGGATCACGAAGAACCACACGCCGATGAACACCAGACCGGGCACGATCCACGACAGCAGGTCGCGCAGCAGCGTGCTTTCCACCACACGCCGGTAGGGCACGCCGTGTTTCGAGAGGCGTTCGGCCAGATCGCCCTCGACCCGGTTGGCCACGATGGTGGTCTTGCCGTCGGCCGCGGGGGTTTTCAGGGTGCCGGTGAGCGTGGTCTCGCCCACCACCACTTCGGCCACACGGCCCTCGGCCAGCGCCTGCTCGAACTCGCTGTAGGGCACGGCCTCCACCGTGCGGGCGGTCTGCCAGAGGGTCTGGATCCATGTCAGGGCCAGCAGCGCCAGCAGCCAGTAGCCCAGGTTCCACTGAACCTTTTGATGGGGTTGCATGTGATCGCCTTTCTGTCGGGAGCGCAGGTGCAGCGCCGCCCATGGCGCAGCGCCATGGATGCCGGCCATCGGCCATGCATCTTAGTGGTTCATGGTGTCTGGCGGCCCCCCGATCGGGCGGGGCAGGGACGGGTCAGGCGTGGCTGTGCGCCAATTCGCGGGCGATGCGGGCGTGGACCCGCTCCAGCTCGACGATGAGCTCGTCGACCTGCTCCATGAACTCTTCCCGGCTGGAGTGCGGGCTGCGCGTGATCAGTTCGGTGGAGTGCTCGGCCAGCGCCTGCTCACCCGCTTGCCGGGCCCAGCGCCGCACCTCGCAATAGGCCAGCAGGGCCAGCCGGCCCATGTCGCCGCTGCGGCGGGCGTATTGCAGGTCCCCCAGAAGGTCTTCGAGTCCGGGCAGCAAGAGTGCGTTGGAGGCGTTCATGTTGCAGTGCAGCATATCCCGGTTTGCGGGCCCTGGCTCGCCCATTCGTCGGCCGGCGGAAGCCATGTAGCCAAATGTTACGATGTACGCCATTTTTATACACAGAGGGAGGATCCGGCATGGCCTATGACGATTTCGCGGCAACCGAGTGGATGGCGGGCAGCGCGCCCGGGGCGTTGCACAAACCCCGGGTGCTGGACATCCGCTTCACCGGCTCGGGCAGCGAGTATTTCCGCATCTGGATCGTCAACCTGTTGCTGACCCTCGTCACGCTCACGCTGTACCTGCCGTTTGCCCGCGCGCGGCGCATGGCCTATTTCCAGAACAACACCCTGGTGGGCGGCGACCCGCTGGGCTTTCACGCCGACCCGTGGAAGATGTTTCGCGGCTACTTGCTGGTGCTGGTGCTTGGCGTGGGGTATTGGGCGGTGTCGAACTTCATGCCGGCGTTCGCCTGGGCGGCGCTGCTGGTGTTCATGGTCCTGTGGCCGGCCCTGTGGCGCGCCTCGCTGCAGTTCCGCCTGCGCAACACCAGCTGGCGCGGTGTGCGGCTGGCCTTCCTGGGCGACCTGAAGTCCGCTTACCTGACCCTGTTGCCGTTTTTCCTGCCGGCGCTGGCCTTCGTGCTGTTCCTGCCCAATCTGCCGGATGGCGAAGAGGTGGACCCCGAAGCGATCCAGCGGGGGCTGGTGATCGTGGGCGTGGTCGTGCTCGGTTTCCTGGCTGCACTGCCCTGGCTGATGGCGCGCATCAAGCGCTACCAGCATGGGGGTTACGCCTTCGCGCAGGAGCGCGCCGAGCTCACCGCGGGGGCCGGCCGTTTCTACGGGCTGTTCTTCAAGGTGCTGGGGGTGATCCTGCTGACCTTGCTGCTCGCCGGCGTGGTGGTGGCCATGGCGATGGGGGCCTTCATCGCCTTTGGTGCGCTCACGCTCGCCGAACTCTTCAGTGGCGGTGCTTCCCAGGGCATCTTCGCCATGATCGCGATGGTGTTCGTGATGGGCCTGGCCTACCTGATCCTGCCGCTGATCGTCGGCCCCTACGTCTCCTCGCGCCTGCAGAACCTGCTGTGGGCGCACACCAGCAGCCCGCGGGTGCAGTTCCAGAGCGCGCTGCGCTTTGGCCCGCTCTTGCGCATCACCCTGGTGAACTGGCTCCTGATCCTCCTGACCCTGGGCCTGTTCTGGCCGTTCGCCAAGGTGCGCGCCACCCGGGTGCGGCTCGAAGCCCTGTCGCTGCAGGTGCAGGGCGATGTGGACCAATGGGTGGCCGAGGCGCAGACGCAGGGGCAGGGCGTGCTGGGCGACGCCGCGGGCGACTTCTTCGGCCTTGACATGGGCCTGTGATGAGCACGCCGGGGTCGCTCGACACCCAATGGTTTGACGGGCGCAGCCCACGGGCCCGGCCCGCGAGCCTGCGCATCGAAGGCGACGAACTGCTGCTGGGCACCGACGATGGCCAGGTGCGGCGCTACCCGGTGAAGGCCGTGCGCTGGCCCGAGCGCACCACCCACGGCCAGCGCCAGACCGAGCTGCCCGACGGCGGGCTGGTGCAGCACGCCAACGCCGCCGAATGGGACGCCTGGTGGCGGGCCAGCGGCCTGCACGAGCGCGCCGTGGTGGGCTGGATGCAGAGCTGGCGCGCCACGCTGGTGGCCATGGCGGGCAGCGTGGCGTTTCTCGCCGCCGCCTGGGTCTGGGGCGTGCCCTGGCTCAGCCAGGCGCTGACCCACCTGGTGCCCGCCTCGGTGGAGGTCGCCATCGGAGAACAAAGCCTGGAGCAGCTCGACCGGCTGTTCCTGGCGCCCAGCCGCCTGCCCCAGACCCGGCAGGACGCCCTGCGCCAGCGCTTTGCCTCGGTGGTGGAGCGCGCCTACCCCGAAGGCGATGCACCGGCCTGGCAACTGTCGTTTCACCGCTCCGAGCTGCTGGGCGCCAACGCTTTCGCACTGCCCGGTGGCGCCATCGTGATGACCGACGAACTGGTCGAGCTGCTGGACGACCAGCCCGATGCCATCGTGGGCGTGCTCGCGCACGAGCTCGGCCATGTGCAACACCGCCACGGGCTGGACCTCATGGTGCGCGCCAGCCTGGTCAGTGCCCTGGTGGGCGTGGTGCTGGGCGATGCCAGCGGCTTCCTGGCCACGGTGCCCGCCACCCTGGCCACGCAGTCGTACTCGCGCGATGCCGAGCGCCAGGCCGACGCCCATTCGGCGCTGCTGCTGCACCGCAGCGGCATACCGCCGGCGGTGATGGCGGTCTTCTTCGAGCGCCTGCTGGAGGACGAGGGGGGCGACCTGCCCGACACCAAACCGGGGCCGAAAGCCCCGACCCGCGATGACGCGGGTGCCAAGCCGGACGAAGAGGGCGACGCGCTGCCCATCGCCATCTCCAGCCACCCGGACCACGCCGCGCGCATCCGCTTCTTCCGGGAATGGCAGGCGTCTGCCCCCTGAGCACCAACACGGTCTGAGCGCGGCGGCGCGCTCAGACCCAGGGCGGCACCCTACGCGGCGGTGCCGCACCCGCCTGTCACCTGTCTGAATCGTCCTGATCGGCACTGCCGGCCGGTGGTGCGCCAGCGCACAGACGCACCCGCGTCACAGCCCTACTGTGGACCCATTGGCACCGGGATCGACCCGGCCTGCCATGCGGTGCGGCCCACCCAGGGTCGCGGCCGCCGTTCAACCACACCACAGAAGGACGACCATGAAAACCAACCAACGCTTCGCCATCCTCCTGCTCGCCGTGGCGGCCGCCACCGGCATCGCCGGCTGCGCTTCGAGCCCCACGAAGGAAAGCACCGGCCAGTACGTGGACGACACCGTCATCACCACCCGGGTGAAGGCCGCGATCATCAAAGACGACATGCTCAAGGCGACGGAGATCAACGTCGAGACCTTCAAGGGCGTGGTCCAGCTCAGTGGTTTCGTGAGCTCCGAAGCCCACATCAACCGCGCCGTGCAGGTCACGCAGGGCGTGCCCGGCGTCCGGTCGATCAAGAACGACATGCGCCTGAAATGACCGGCGGGCCACGGCCCCGGTATTCCCTCTCCACCCTGATCACCAAAGGAACACCATGAGCAACAACCCCAACACCCTGGGCGACGACGCCTCTTCGCTGGCCCACGCGGTCGCGCAAACCACCGGGGACGCGATGCGCGCCACCCAGCGCGCGACGCAGCAAGGCATGGACCGCCTGTCCGACGACATCGGCAACGTGCGTGGCCAGGCCAGCACCGCGTTCCAGCACCTGAAGAGCGACACCGAAGCGCTGGCGCACCGCGGCATGGACGCCGTGCGCGACAGCGCCGGCCAGCTGCGCGAGAAATCGCTGCACGTGAAAGACGCCACCACCACCTACATCCAGCACGAGCCGGTCAAGTCCGTGCTGATGGCCGCCGCCGTGGGCGCCGCGCTCATGGGCCTGGTGGCGCTGTTCAGCAGCCGACACGGCGGCCACAACGGTCGTTGAATTCGGAGCGCCGGCCATGATCCACCCCGTGTTCCGTCTGGCCGCCTCGCAGCCTCAGCTGCTGGCGGAGCACGCGGCGGCGTACGCGGGCCTGCTGGGCGAAGAGCTGGCCATCGGTAGCGCGCGCCTGAAGCGGCGCCTGGCGCTCCAGCTGGCGGGCGCGGCCTGCCTGGTGGTGGCCGCGGTGCTGCTGGGCGTGGCCTTGCTGCTGTGGGCCTCGCTGCCCGGGGCCGGTGCCCGCGCCCCCTGGCTGTTCGTGCTCACGCCCGTGCTGCCGGCGGTGCTTGGCCTGTGGGCCCTGTGGCTGGCGCAGGACCGCGAGACGGTGGAATGGTTCACCAGCCTGCGCCGGCAACTGGCCGAGGATGCAGCGCTCCTGCGCATCCCGGAAACACCATGAGCCCGACCCGGGCGCCCGGCGCGGTGCCGGCACTGACGGCCGAGTTGCGGGCCGTGCTGGCCTGCGAACGGCTGGCGCGCAACCGCGAGCGCCTGTCCGGCTGGCTCGAACAGGACCGCCGCAACCAGGCCGCACGGGTCTCCGGCGGCTGGCTGGCGGGCGCCCTGTGGCCCGTGCTCCAGGGCCTGGGCACCCAGCCGGTGGTGTCGCTCGCGCTCGGTGCGCTGGCCCGCGGCTGGCAGCAGCGGGCACCGGCCACCTCCCTGCCAGCGCCGCCGCTGGAAACCCAGGCCCTGGGCGCCGCGTGGGCGGTGGTGCGCCGCCATCCCAAGGCCAGCCTGACCGCTGCGGTCATCGCTGGCGCTGCCCTGCTGTGGAGCCGTCGGCGCCGCAGCCCTTCCTGATCCCAACCCAAGGAACCACCATGCTCTACACCATCGCCGTCGTCCTGCTCATCCTCTGGCTGCTGGGACTCGTCACCGCCACCACGATGGGCGGCTTCATCCACATCCTGCTGGTGGTCGCCATCGTCATGGTGCTGCTGCGCGTGATCAGCGGGCGCAGTCCGCTCTAGCGTTCCAGGTCACCCGTTGTGCTGGCTGTGTGGGCCAGCGTACAGACGCTGCCCGCAGGGGCGGCTAGTGTCCGCCCATGCCGCCCCACGGGTGGCCCTCACCAGAGACCTTGATGCCCGAGACCACCCTGCGCCGCGGCGCCCCAGAGTTCCCGGGCAAGCCGGGCGAGCCCACCGAGTCGGGGCGGCGCAATGCGTTGCTCAAGGCCGGGGCGCTGCAGAACGCCATCCTGAACAGCGCCAATTTCTCGATCATCGCGACCGATGAAAAAGGCATCATCCAGCTCTTCAACGTGGGGGCCGAGCGCATGCTGGGCTACCGCGCCGACGAGGTGGTCAACCGCGTGAGCCCGAGCGACATGCACGACCCGCAGGAAGTGCATGCGCGCGCCATGGCCCTGAGCCGGGAGCTGGACACGCCGATCGCGCCCGGCTTCGAGGCCCTGGCCTTCAAGGCCTCGCGCGGCATCGAAGACATCTACGAACTCACCTACATCTGCAAGGACGGCAGCTGGTTCCCGGCCATCGTGTCGATCACCGCGCTGCGCGACGACTACGGAGACCTCATCGGCTACCTGCTGATCGGCACCGACAACTCGGTGCGCAAGGGCGTGGAGCTGCAACTCAACGAGGCCGTGGACGCGGCCGAAAAAGCCAACCGCGCCAAGACCGATTTCATCTCCAGCATGAGCCACGAGCTGCGCACGCCGCTCAACGCCATCCTGGGATTTGCGCAACTGGTCGAGTCGGGCACACCCGCGCCCACGCCCACGCAGCAGCGCAGCATCGGGCAGATCCTGAAGGCGGGCTGGTACCTGCTGGAGCTGATCAACGAAATCCTCGACCTCACGCTCATCGAGTCCGGCAAGCTCACGCTCTCGGGCGAACCGGTCTCGCTCACCGAGGTGCTGGCCGAGTGCCGGGCCATGGTGGAGCCGCAGGCGCAGCAGCGCGGCATCGGCATGGTGTTCGCGCGGCTGGAGGCACCGCGCTACGTGAAGGCCGACCGCACCCGGCTCAAGCAGGTGCTGATCAACCTGTTGTTCAACGCCATCAAATACAACCAGCGCGGGGGCCACGTCACGGTGGAGTGCACGCTCACGCTGGACCCGCCCGACACGGTGCGCATCAGCGTGCGCGACACCGGCCCGGGCCTCGTGCCCGCTCAGCTGGCCCAGCTGTTCCAGCCCTTCAACCGGCTGGGCCAGGAGTCGGGCGCCGAAGAGGGCACCGGCATCGGCCTGGTGGTCACACAGCGGCTGGTGCACCTCATGGGCGGCCAGATCGGTGCCAGCAGCACGCCCGGCGTGGGCAGCGTGTTCTGGGTCGAGATGGCGCTGACCGCGGCACCGCTGAACGCCGTGCTCGACGCGGTGCCCGCCGACCCGCCGCGCCCCGATGCACTGCCGGGCACGCCGCTGCGCACGCTGCTGTATGTGGAAGACAACCCGGCCAACCTGGAGCTGGTGGAGCAGATCATTGCGCGGCGCACCGACCTGGGCCTGCTGGGCGCGGCCGACGCCAGCCTGGGCATCGAGTTCGCGCGCGTCTACCAGCCCGAGGTGATCCTGATGGACATCAACCTGCCCGGCATCAGCGGCATCGAAGCGCTGAGGATCCTGCGCGCCGACCCCGCCACGGCCCACATTCCCATCATCGCGCTGAGCGCCAACGCCGTGCCGCGCGACATCCAGAAGGGCCTGGAGGCGGGTTTCTTCAACTACCTCACCAAACCCATCAAGGTCGCCCAGCTCATGGACGCGCTGGACGCGGCCCTGCGTTTCGCCGAAACCACCAGCGGCCCCGCCATCCACCAGGAACCCGCATGACCCTCACCGAACAAGAACGGCTCGGCGCCCGCATCCTGATCGTGGACGACCAGCCCGCCAACGTGAGCCTGCTCGAAGCCATGTTGCACGAGGCCGGCTACACCCAGGTGTCCAGCACCATGGAGCCCGACAAGGTCTGCGCCATGCACCGCAAGACGCCGTTCGACCTGATCCTGCTCGACCTGCAGATGCCGGGCATGGACGGTTTCCAGGTGATGGAAGGCCTCAAGGCCAACACCGCCGAAGACGACTACCTGCCGGTGCTGGTGATCACCGCCCAGCCGGGCCACAAGCTGCGCGCGCTGCAGGCCGGCGCCAAGGACTTCGTGAGCAAACCGTTCGACATGGTCGAGGTCAAGGCGCGCATCCACAACCTGATCGAGGTGCGCCTGCTGCACCGGCAACTGGCCCGGCACAACAGCGATCTGGAACGCCAGGTGCACGAGCGCACGGCCGAGCTGCGCGAGAGCGAGGCGCGCTACCGCGGCCTGACCGAGCTGGCCACCGACTGGTACTGGGAACAGGACGGCGATGGCCGCTTCACCAAAGTCTCGGGCCCGGTGCTGGAGATGCTGGGCCTGCAGGTGGAAGCCTTGAACGACGACGATGGACAGTCGCCCGTCGACGACGATGGCGGTGGCTGGAACCCGACCGAGCGCCAGCTGCTGCAAGCCCGCATCGCCGCGCGCAGCCCGTTCCTGGACATGGTGCTGAGCCGCGAACTGCCAGGCGGCGTGACCCGCCAGTACCGCGTGAGCGGCACACCCATGTTCGACGCCAGCTGCACGCTGATCGGCTACCGCGGTTTCGGCGTCGAGATCCTGGGTTCAAACAAGTAAAACGCCCAGCTCCAGGGGCGCGGTGAAGGACACCACGCCTTCCGGAGCGACATGCCCCAAGCCCAGGGCACCGCCGGGCCGGCTCCGCCGGACGGCCAGTGCCGCCCCCCTGGGGGGGTAGCGCGAAGCGCTGCGGGGGGGACTCTACTCGCGTGGCTCGCCGTTGCCGTTGACGGTGAGGCTGCGCCCGGGGGGCGAGAGCATCTGCGCGCGGTGCGTGATGCCGCGGAAGCGGTAGGTCACGTCCCAGTAGGCGGGTTCGCTCTGGCTGTTGACGGTGCTGCAGCGCTGCACCTCCTGCGTGCTCACCGGGTTGCCGTAGCGGTCGCGGCCGACCTGGGAGCCGATGGCCGCGCCCGCCACCACGCCGCCGGCGGTGGCCAGGTCCCGGCCGCTGCCGCCACCGATCTGGTGCCCGATCACCCCGCCGATGACCGCACCGACGATCGCGCCACCGACGTTGGCCGCGGGGCGCTGCGGCACCTGTTCACGTTCCATCCAGCAGCGCTGCTCGGTCTGGCCCATGACGGCGCGGACCGACAGCACCTCGGCCTCGTAGAGGGTCTCGTTCTGGCGGCGGCGGTAGTCGCGCCGCTGTTCGCGCTGGCTGGGGTAGGTCTGCACCTGCACCGGTTCCTGCGCCATGGGTTGTTGCTCGTACACCGGGTAGGGCACGGCGCAGCCGGCCAGGCCCAGCGTGGCGGCGGCTGCCAGCCAGACAGCGGTCTGGCGCAGCGTGAAGAGGGGTGTGGGGTTTGACATGGGGAATCCTTTGCGTGAGAGGAAGCGTTGTGGGTCGGGCCTCAGGATGGCCCCCGCACCGGGTGGCGTCTGTACGCTGACGAACACCCGGGCGCGCAGGTGGCGCTGGCGGATCGGTCTGTTCGTCAACGTACAGACACGTGGTGGCCCAGTCGGTACAAGGGGTGACGCGGGGCGCTGCCTGGCAATCCCCCACCCCCGATCCTGGAGAAGATCATGTCAACCCATTCAATGGCCCCCCACTGGGCCACCTCGTCGTTGGGCCACCCGGCGGACATTTCGGCGCTGGAGCGCTCGGCGCTCAGCGACCACCTGGCCCACTGCGGCGCCCAGCGCGGGCGGCTGCAGGTGTTGTGGAGCGGGGCCGACGAGCTCCAGGGCATCCTGGCCGGGCGCGTGATCACGTCGGCCGTGGTGCTCACGCTGCTGTTCGGTGGCTCCTGGCTCATGCTGTAAGTGGTTGCCACCAGCTTGCAGGCGCAATGGGCCTGGGTTCCACCGAAGATCGAGCGCATGCTCGACGCGGCGCGCGGCGTCGCACTCGAACCGATCCGCTCCGAGCTCTTTGGCGTGGCCCGCTTCGAGCAGCACGGCCGCAGCCTGGGCGAGTCGCACCGGGCCGGGCGCGCGGGCTTCGGCCAGGCCACGTTCTATCCCCGCCTGCAGAGCAACATCCGCAGCCTGCGGGCGGCCTACCAGTACATCGCGCACGAGGCCCACGAAGGGCACGACATCAGCCCCGCGGCCGAATGGCTGTTTGACAACTTCCACCTGATCGAAAGCCAGCTGCGGGAAATCCGCGAAGGCCTGCCGGCGCGCTACTACCGTTCGCTGCCGGTGCTGCAGGACGCCCCGCTGGTGGGACTGCCGCGTATCTACGGCGTGGCCTGGGCCTTTGTCGCGCACACCGACAGCGCCTTCGACGAAACCCTGCTGAGCCACTTTCTGGACGCCTACCAGGACTCGCGCGAACTCAGCCAGGGCGAGCTGTGGGCGCTGCCCACCACGCTGCGGGTGGTGCTGGTGGAAAACCTGCGCCGCCTGGCCGACCGCATCGCCAGCCACAAGGCCGCGCGCGACCTCGCCGGCCTGTGTGCCAGCCGCATCGGCGAGCTCTCGCTGGGGGCGGTCACGTCGATGCGCGAGCTCATGGAGCAGCGGGGTGTGGGCGATGTCTTTCTGTCGCACCTGGCGCAGAGCCTGGTGGGGCACGCCACCGCCGCCAGCGACTCGCCCCTGGCGCAGGTGCGCCGCTGGCTGCAGGACGTGGTGCCCGACCTGGCCGCGCTGCAGGCCCAGCACCACGCCGCCCAGGCCGCCGACCACCTGAGCGTGGGCAACGCCGTGACCGCGCTGCGCCTGATCGGCGCGGCCGACTGGCCCGACATCGTAGCGCGCACCAGCCGCGTGGTCCGCGTGATGCTGCGCTCGCCGGTGTTCAAGGCCGAGGACGACGCCACGCGCGACAGCACGCTGCACGGCATCGAGCGCCTGTCCACCCTGAGCGGGCAGGGCGAGGCCGCCGTGGCCCAGGTGCTGCTGGTGCTGATGGACGGCGCCAGCGGCCCCGCCGCGCTGGCCGGCCACTGGCTGCGCGGCGAAGGCCGCGCCACGCTGGAGCAGTCTCTCGGCCTCAGGCACCGGGTGGCGGGCCTGTGGCGCGCGTTCAGCGGGTTCTCGCGCACGCCCGCCTACCTGGGCGCCATGGGGGTGGGCACGCTGCTGCTGGTGGCCTGGCTGCTGCACCGGCCCGACTGGCTGGCCGCGGGCGGGCCGGCCCAGCTCGGCAGCGTGCTGGTGGGCCTGGTGATGCTGCTGCCCGCGTCCGAGGCCGTGGTGGCCGTGCTCAACCGCCTGATCGGCGAGTCGGTGAAACCCGCGCACCTGCCGCGCCTGCTGCTGGCCGATGGCATCCCGCCGCAGGCCCGTGTGATGGTGGTGGTGCCGGCCCTGTTGAACCACCCGGCCGGCATCGCGCAGACGGTGCACCGGCTGCAGCTGCACCACCTGGCCAACCCCGAAACCAACGCCCAGTTCGCCCTGCTCAGCGACTGGTGCGATGCCGACACCGAACACCGGCCCGAAGACCAGGCCCTGCTGTCGTACGCGCAAGACCAGCTCGCCGCGCTCAACACGCGCCACCCGGTGGCGCCGGGCCGCCCGCCGCGTTTCCTGCTGCTGCACCGCGCGCGCAGCCCGAGCACCACGCAAGGCCAGTGGCTGGGCTGGGAGCGCAAGCGCGGCAAACTGGAGCAGCTGGTGGCCGCGCTGGCCACCGGAGCGCCCGGGCCCTTCTTCGAGCTCGGTGAACTCTCGTGCATGGCGCCGCACACGCGCTACATCTTCACGCTCGACAGCGACACCCAACTGCCGCCGGGCCGCCTGCGCACCCTGGTGGGCGTGGCCGAACACCCGGACAACCAGCCCCGGCTGGACGCCAGCGGGCGGCGCGTGCTGCAGGGCTACGGCATCCTGCAGCCGCGCGTGGTGCCGCCGCTGGCGGGGGAGGGCGTGCGCACCGCCTGGCAATGGCTGTTCGACGGCCAGGCCGGCATCGACCCCTACAGCGCCATGAGCTCGGACGTGTACCAGGACCTGTTTGGCGAAGGCAGCTTCACCGGCAAGGGGCTGCTGCACGTGGCCACGCTGCACGCCGTGCTGGGCCAGCGCCTGCCGACCGAGCAGGTGCTCAGCCACGACCTGCTCGAAGGTGCCCTGGTGCGCTGTGCCGTGGTGACCGACGTGACCCTGATCGAGCCCGAGCCCGACCACACCGACGCCGCCGCCTCGCGCCTGCACCGCTGGGCCCGCGGCGACTGGCAGCTGCTGCCCTTCCTGCTGCGGTCCCGCCAGTGGCCGCTGGGCGCCATCAACCGCTGGAAGCTGTTTGACAACCTGCGCCGCTCGCTGGTGGCGCCGGCCTGCCTGCTGCTCGTCGGCCTGGCCATGGCGGGCCTGGGCCTGTCGCTGCCCGCCGCGCTGGCGCTGACCGTGGCCGCCTACACCGCCGGCCCGCTCATGGGCGCGCTGGCGGGCTGGGTGCCGCGCCACTGGCGCCTGCTGGGCCAGCGGTACGCGGTCGCCGCGTCGCAGGACCTGCTGCGCGCGCTGGGTGGCGGGCTCTGGCACCTGGCGCTGCTGCCGCAGCAGGCGGTGCTCGCGCTCGACGCCGTGCTGCGCACCCTGCACCGGCTGCTGGTGAGCCGGCGCCACCTGCTCGAATGGACCACCGCCGAAGCGGCCCAGGCCGGCCTGGGCACCGGCCTGCTGCCCACCCTGTGGCGCCACCGCGCCGAGCCGCTGGCCGCGCTCACCCTGGCGGGCCTGCTGTGGCTGTTCGTGCCGGCCCCCGGCGCGCTGGCGCTGGCCGTGCTCGGGCTGTGGGCGCTCGCGCCGCTGCTGGTGTGGCTGGGCAACACCCCGCGGGCACGCCGCCCCGCGCTGGCGGCGGCCGACCGCGAGCTGCTCGAAGGCGTGGCGCGCGACACCTGGCGCCTGTTCGAGCGCTGCGTGGACGCCGACAACCACCACCTGCCGCCCGACAACCTGCAGACCATGCCCTACGAGATGGTGGCGCACCGCACCTCGCCCACCAACATCGGCCTGTATCTGCTGAGCACCGCCTGCGCGCGCCAGTTCGGCTGGATCGGCACGCAGGACCTGCTCACCCGGCTGGAAGCCACGCTCGCCACCCTGCAGCAGATGGAGCGTCACCGCGGCCATTTTCTGAACTGGTACGACACCCGCACCCTGCAGCCGCTGCCGCCGCGCTACGTGTCCACGGTGGACAGTGGCAACCTCAGCGCGCACCTGCTCACCGTGGCCCAGGCCTGCAGCGAGCTGGCCCACGAGCCACACGCCGCACAGCCCGGCGCCGAGGCGCTGCGCCTGTCGCACCAGCGGCTGCGGCCGCGCCTGGCCCTGCTGCAGACCCTGCTGCACCGGCCGCTGGAGCAGACCGCCATCGGCCGGCTGCTGGAAACCCCCATGCCCGAGCCGTGCGAGGCCGCGGCCTGCGCCGCCTTCTTCGCCCTGCTGCAGGAAGCCAGCCACGAGCTGGGCGGCCTCACGCAGGCGCGCAACCCGGCCATCGTCAGCCACGTCACCACGCCGCAGGACGAACTGGTCTGGCTGCTGAGGGACCACCTCGCCACGCTGCACTCGGCCGGTCAGGACGCCGCCGCGATGGGCGCGGGCAGCTGCGAGCGCACCACCGGGCGCCTGCGCGAACTCGCCGCCGCGCTGGAGGCGCTGGCCTGGGCGCCGGACTTCCACTTTCTCTACAGCCCCAAGCGCCACCTGCTGCACATCGGCTACCGGCTCGAGGAGCAGCAGCTCGACGCCAGCTTCTACGACCTGCTGGCCTCGGAATCGCGCAGCACCAGCCTGCTGGCCATCGCCAAGGGCGAGCTGCCGGTGCGCCACTGGGCGGCGCTGGGTCGGCCGTTTTTTGCCAGCGGACGGCGCGCCGTGCTGCGCTCCTGGTCGGGCTCGATGTTCGAGTACCTGATGCCCTCGCTGGTGGTCGCCGAACCGCGCGGCAGCGCGCTGCGCGAAGCCGGGCGCTCGGCCTTGCAGGAGCAGATGGCTTTCGTGGACGGCACGGCCATGCCCTGGGGCATTTCCGAGAGCGCCTACGCCGGGCAGGACCACACCCTGGCCTACCAGTACGCGCCGCAGGGTGTGCCGCGCCTGGCGCTGCGCCGCACCCCGGTGGCCGAACGCGTGATCGCGCCCTATGCCACCGTGCTCGCCACCCAGGTGGATCCGGCGCTGGCCTGCGACAACCTGCGGCGTCTCGCCGCGCTGTCCGCGCGCGGGCGCTACGGCTTTTTCGAGGCGCTGGACTACACCCCCGCGCGGCAGATCCACGGCGAGCGCTTCACGGTGGTCCACACCTTCATGGCGCACCACCAGGGCATGAGCCTGGTGGCGCTGGCCAACGTGCTGCGCGGCGGCGTGGCGCAACGCTGGGGCATGGCGCATCCGCGCATGGAGGCGGTGGGCTCGCTGCTGCACGAGCGCGCGCCGCGCGAGCTGCCCGCGCTGCAGGCGCCGCTGCGGCTGCCGCTGCCGCTGCAGGCCCTGCAGAGCCGCGCGCCGGACCACATCCGCACGCTCATGCCAGGCGCGCAGGCGCTGGAGCCCACGCACCTGCTGGGCAATGGGCGCTACAGCGTCACGCTGCGTGCCAACGGCGCGGGCTGGAGCCGCTGGGGCCAGACCGGCATCACGCGCTGGCGCGACGATGCGCTGCGCGACGCCTGCGGCAGCTTCGTCTACCTGCGCCTGGACGCCGCGGGCGCTCCGGTGTCGGTCACGCAACACCCCGCGCCCGACCCGCACGCGGTCTACAGCTGCCGCTTCCACACCGACCGCGTGTGTTTCGATGCGGTCTGGCCCGAGCTGCGGATCAACACCACGGTCTGGGTCAGCCCGGAAGACGACATCGAACTGCGCAAAGTGGTGCTGTCCAACCTGAGCGATCAGCCCATCGAGCTGGAGCTGATCTCGGCCTTCGACGTGACCCTGGCCAGCCACGCCGCCGACGAGGCGCACCCGGCGTTTTCCAACCTGTTCGTCAAGACCGACTGGCTGCCCGAGCAGCAGGCGCTGCGCTGCGTGCGCGCGCCGCGCCTGGTGACTGAAAGCGCGATGCAGGCCGCGCATTTCGTGGCCGACACCGAGGGCGAGGTGCTGGGGCTGCGCTGCCAGACCGACCGCCTGCGCTGGCTCGGCCGCCACCACACGCCGGGCCAGCCGCTGGCGCAGATGGACCCGGTGCCGCTGGAGGCCGGCGCGCTTGAAACCGGGCTGGACCCGGTGGCCGCGCTCGGGGTGCGGCTGCGCATCGCGCCGGGCGCGCAGGCCATCGTGACCTTTGCCACCGCCGCCAGCGACGACGCGGCCACGCTGCGCGCCGTGATCGACAAGTACCGCCAGCCCAGCTACGTGGCGCGTTCCTCGGTGATGTCGGCCACGCTGGCCGGCATCTCGGCGGTGCCGCACCGCCCGCGCACCGACTACCTGCCCGCGCTGCACGCCCTGACCACCGCCCTGGTGCTGACGCTGCCCAGGATCGACCCGCCGCTGCCCGGCCTCGCGAACGCGCCGCCGCACGGCAGCGACCGGCGCCTGCTCTGGCCGCTGGCGATCTCGGGCGACCGCCCGCTGCTGCTGGTGCACGCCGGCGCGCCGCAGGGCCTGGGCCTGTTGCGCGTGCTGGCGCAGGTGCTGCGCGAGTGGTCGCGCGCCGGTGTGGCCTGCGATGTGGTGGTGCTCAGCCACGAGGCGCATTCGTACCACATGCCGCTGCAGCGCGAGCTCACCCTGCTGCTCGAACAGCACGCGGCCGACCTGCAGACCCGCCCCGGCCCGGCCGTGACCGGCCTGCACCTGCTGCGGGCCGACGAACTCTCCACCGAACAGATCGGCACGCTGCGCCACCTGGCGCGCGTGCAGCTGCAGGCCGACGGCCAGGCCCTGCTGCACCAGGTGCGCGGCTGGTGCGACTGCCACGAAACGCCGGTGGCGCGCCCCTGGCGCGGTGAGCCCGCCGTGCCGGACCCGGTGCCGCTGCGCCTGGGCGAGACCGCGGCCGCACCGGCCGAGGGCGTGTTCGCGCATGACATCGGCGCCTTCGCCTTCGAGGCGAGCTCCACGCAGACACCGCAGAGGCCCTGGTGCAACGTGCTGGCCAACCCCGGCTTCGGCGCGCTGGTCTCCGAGAGCGGTGGCGGCAACACCTGGGCCGGCAACAGCCGCCTGAACCAGCTCACCGCCTGGGCCAACGACCCGGTCGGCGATCCTCCGTCCGAGTGTTTCCTGCTGCAGGACCGCCGCACGCGCGAGGTCTGGAGCGTGGCGCCGTCGGCCTGGGCCGCCGAGGGCATCGGCTACCAGGTGGTGCACGGCCAGGGGCTCACCACCATCAGCCACCGGCGTGGTGCGCTGGCCGTGTCGGTCAGCTGGTGTGTCGACCCCGACACCGCGGTCAAGCAGGTGCGCATCCGGCTGGCCAACCACGGCAACGGCAAGGCCCACCTGCGCATCACCGGCCTGGTGGAGTGGATGATGGGCGAGAAGCGCAGCGATCGCGGCAGCCTGCTCTGCAGGCCGTATTTCGTGAGTCCGCCCGGCGCCGGCCTGATCGGGCTGTTCTGCACCCAGACCGAGGCGGCGGGTGGTTTCGGCGAGGGGACCGCCTTCTTCTGCGAGTCGCACGAGGGCGTGGACGACCCCGAGGGCATGGACTGGACCTGCGACCGCCGCGCCTTCTTCGACCACCGGGGCCAGCTGGTGCTGCCGCAGCGCCTGGGGCAGCGCAGCGGCTTCGGGCTGGACCCGTGTGCGGCGCTGTCGCGGCCGGTCACGCTGCGCCCCGGCGCGTCGCTCGATCAGGTCTTTCTGATCGGCTACGCTCCCAGCCCCGAGGCGGCGCGCACCCTCATGCGCCAGGCCACCGCCAGCAACGCCCGCGAGCGCGAGCGCCGCACTTCGGCACGCTGGGACGCGTTGCTGGGCACGACCCAGGTGGCCACGCCCGACCCGCTGTTCGACACCCTGGTCAACCACTGGCTGCTCTACCAGACCGTGTCCTCGCGCCTGTGGGCCAAGGCCGGTTTCTACCAGGCCGGCGGCGCCACCGGCTACCGCGACCAGCTGCAGGACGCGATGGCCCTGGTGGGGGCCGACCCGGCCATCTTGCGCGCGCAGATCGTGCTCTGCGCCTCGCGCCAGTTCGGGGCAGGCGACGTGCAGCACTGGTGGCACGCGCCGGGCGGCGCTGGCGTGCGCACGCACTTTTCAGACGATCTGCTGTGGCTGCCCTACGCCACCACGCACTACCTGCAGGCCACCGGCGACACCGCCCTGCTGGACGAGACCGCGCCCTTTCTCGACGGCGCGCCACTGCCCGAGGGCGCGGAAGACCGTTACGACACGCCCGGCATCAGCGCCGAGACCGCCAGCGTCTACGAACACGGCGCGCGCGCCATCGACCGCAGCCTGCCGGTGGGCGCCCACGGTCTGCCGCTGATGGGCAGCGGCGACTGGAACGACGGCATGAACCGCGTCGGCAGCGAAGGGCGGGGCGAGTCGGTCTGGCTGGCCTGGTTTCTGTGCAGCATCGTGGCCGACTGGCTGCCGCTGGCGCGCGCACGCGGCGAACGCGACCGGGCGCGCGCCTGGGAAACGGCGCTGACCGGCTGGCGCGTCGCGCTGGGCAGCGAAGCCTGGGACGGCGCCTGGTTCAAGCGCGCCTTCTTCGACGACGGCAGCCCGCTCGGCTCGGCCACCCAGGCCGAGGCCCACATCGACCTGATCGCGCAGGCCTGGAGCGTGCTCTCGGGCCAGACCTCGCCCGAGCGCCAGCGCCTGGCGATGGACGCGGTGGAGGCTCAACTGGTGGACCGGGAGCATGGCCTGATCCGCCTGCTCGACCCGCCGCTGCAATACGCCAGCCCGAGCGCCGGTTACATCCAGGCCTACCCGCCGGGCGTGCGCGAAAACGGCGGGCAGTACGCCCACGCCGGCGTCTGGGCGCTGATGGCCGCGGCCACCCTGGCGCAGCGCGAGCCGGGCAACGCCGCCGCGCAGGACACGCCTTACCGCTATTTCACCTACCTGAGCCCGGCCCACCGCGCGGCGCACGCCGACTGGGGGCCGCGCTACGGCGTGGAGCCCTATGTGATGGCGGCCGACGTCTACAGCCAGCCGCCCTACGAGGGCCGCGGCGGCTGGAGCTGGTACACGGGTGCTGCGGGCTGGCTGCACCGGGCCGCGCTGGGGTCCATCCTGGGCCTGCAGATCGGCGCCGAGGACCTGTGCTTCACCCCCTGCCTGCCCACGCACTGGGCACGGGCCGAGCTGACGCTGGTGCGCAACGGTCGCCACATGCGCTTTGTGCTGGTGCGCGGCGACCCGCAGGCGGCCCTGGCCGCCTGCACCGAACCGCATGCCCGTTTGCTGCGGGTGGGCGAGCCCCTGCGCTGGACCGATCTGCCGAAAAACAGCTGTTGCGTCGTGCCGCTGCCGCCCGCCGCCTGAGCCGCGACGTGGACAACCCGCCCCTGGCCACCGCAGGGCGGCCACCGTACGTCAGCGTACAGACAGGGCCCCTGTTTGTCTGTACGCTACCGGACACACTACGCTGCCCGGCTCTCCCGCCGGGCGGGTGGGCGACGAACACAACCACACCAGGGGACTACGAACAATGGACACTGCACCGGACCAGTCGGCCAATGACTTGCTGGCCTCGATGCCCGCGCCCGAGTGGCAACGCGTGGCGCCCCTGCTGGAGGCGGTGGACCTGCCGCTGGGCCTGGTGCTGTACGAGTCGGGCAGCAAGATGAGCCACGTGTACTTCCCCACCAACGCCATCGTCTCGCTGCTGTACGTGATGGAAAACGGCGCCTCTGCCGAAATCGCGGTGGTGGGCAGGGAGGGGCTGGTGGGCATTGCGCTCTTCATGGGTGGCGAGACCACACCCAGCCGCGCCGTGGTGCAGAGCGCGGGCAAGGGCTACCGCCTGCGCGCGGCCGACATCAAGGACGAGTTCAACCGCTCCGGGCCGGTGCTGCACCTGCTGCTGCGCTACACCCAGGCGCTCATCACCCAGATGGCGCAGACGGCGGTGTGCAACCGCCACCACTCGCTGGACCAGCAGCTGTGCCGCTGGCTGTTGCTGAGCCTGGACCGCCTGAGCGGCAACGAGCTGGTGATGACGCAGGAACTGATCGCCAACATGCTCGGCGTGCGCCGCGAGGGCGTGACCGAAGCGGCGCTCAAGCTGCAGAAGCTGGGCATGATCCGCTACGCCCGCGGGCACATCACGGTGCTTGACCGCGACGCGCTCGAAGAACGCGTCTGCGAGTGTTATGCCGTGGTCAAGAACGAGTACGACCGGCTGCTGCCTCACCGCATCGCGGTGTGAGCAGGGGCGCCGGGTTCGTGCGGTGTCGCACAGACGCTGCCGGGTGGCAACCTTTACAAAGACACACGGATGGGCGCGTTGTGCGCAACTCCAGTGCCAGGAACTTGCCATGATCGAACTCGCCAACAAAGTCACCACGCCCCAACCGCTCGCGCCCCAGCCACCGGACAACGCCGTGACCGGCGAAGGCACGCCGCCCACAGGGCACCCGCTTCGGCCGGTGCACCCGCCCACCACCACCGACACGCCGCCGGCCACGCCGGGCATGCCGCCCCCGCGGCCCGCTTGAGCGCGGCGGCCCTGGAGCCACCGATGCGGCCCAAAGCCGGCTTGCGCGCCCGCGACGCCCTCGACCAGTTGCGGCTGGACTACGAGGTGATCCGAAAGCTGCTGCGCGAATACGACGGCCTGCGTCTGGTGGAAGGCTGTGCCCCCGCGCGCAAGGCCGAGATCGTGGACCGGCTGTGCGACGCGCTGAGCCTGAACGCGCAGATCGAGGAAGAGATCTTCTACCCGGTGGTGCGCCCGGTGCTGGGCTGCAATGTCCGTGCCCAGGCCGCGCTGTGGGACCACACCCCGCTGCGCCACCTGATCGCGCGGCTCGACGAGATGGACCCCGCCGACCCCGCCTACGACGGCACCGTGATCGACCTCGGCGACTGCGTGCTCGCGCGCATCGAAGAGGCCCGGGCGGTGCTGTTCGTGGAGGTGCGCGTGGTGGGGTTGGACACCGCCGCGCTGGGCGAGCAGATGGCCCGCTGGCGCCGCGCGCAGCAACAGCAGGACCTCACCCTGGTCGGCCTGCCGCAGGCCCCCGCGGTGCCGGCGCCAGGCTGGCCGGTGGACTGCCGCTTGACGCTGGCGTGAGGCCCGTCAGCGTCAGCGCCTGAGCCGTTTCGCCGCTCGCGCCTCACAAAGCCAGAGCCCAAGAGAAAGCCCGCCCCCAGCGGTATCGCTGGCGGCGGGCTTTGGCCTTTGCGCCTGCTGCTGCCCCACAGGGCACGGCAGGCGCTCAGGAGGTCAGAGGCTCAACGGGTGCCGTTGACTTCCACTTCCACGCGGCGGTCGGGCTGCAGGCAGTTGATCAACTGGGCGCGCGACTGTTTGTCGGAACAATCGCCCGCGGCGGTCACGGGCTGGCTCTCGCTCTTGCCCACGGCGCTGATCAAGGCCGGGTCCACCTTGCCGTTGCTCACGAGGTAGTTCTTGACCGAGGCGGCCCGCTCGTCGGACAGGGTCTGGTTGTAGGCGGTGGAGCCCAGGCGGTCGGTGTGGCCTTCGACGCTGATCGACTGGTAGCGGGTGCCGCCGAGCTGGTTGCTGAACTTGTCCAGTTCGGCCTTGCCTTCGGGCCGCACGGTGGCCTTGTCAAAGCCGAACAGCGTGTCGGCCGAGAAGCTCACGCGCTGGGGCGCGGGGGCCACCGCCACGGGGGCGGGCATGGGGGCCGCCGCCACCGGTGCCGGCATCGGGGCGGGCGCCACATAGACCGGGGCCGCGGCCACCTGAGCAGCGGGCGCACGGCCGAACGGGAACACCAGGCTGACCGAGACGACGTCGGCGTTGGTGCGGTGGCCGGTGGCGTTCTTCAGGCGGTAGCGCTCCAACTCGCCGCGGACCCACACCGAGGACGACATCTCGTATTGCACGCCCAGGCCGACCTTGTAGTTGGTGTCGTTGTGTTTGCTGCGCGAGGAGATGCCCGCGCCCGCACCGGTGCCGCTGAAGCGGTCTTCGGACCAGGCGTGTTGCGCGCCCACGCGGGCCAGGGCCGAGAAGCGCTCGGTCAGCGGCATGGTGCCCACCAGATCCAGGTTCATGCCATGGACCCGGGTTTCACCGGACAGCGTGCCGAAGGGCGCGGTGTTGGTGGTGAAGCGGTTCTTGCCCAGGTCGAAATAGCCACCCTCGATGGCGAGGTTGCGGTTGAACTGGTAGCCGCCAAAGATCTTGAAAGCGGTGTCCTTCTCGTCGCTGGCGGTGCCCGAGGTGTTGACGCCAGGCAGCAGGATGCCGGTGGTGCGCGGGGCGTCGAGCTCCGTGCGCGACTGGCCCACCGAGCCACCGCCGTAGAAGTGGCTGGTGTCCTGCGCGTACGCCGACGATGCCAGGAAGGTGGCCATGCCGGCGAGGCCGAGCAGGTGGAGGACGGACGTTGATTTCATGGAGGTCTTTCTCGCGTCAGAGACGCATTTGCGCGGAGTGCACCCCCCGTTTTTAGGGCGTGGTGTGCACAGCGTCCGTGCGCTGGAATACATGTGCGCAATCGCCACAGTGCCGGCCCGAAAAGCCCTTGTGTGCGCTGGCAGACAGTCAAGCCCGTTCGCGGCGCACACACTGTTTTTCGGTTCACCGCGGGCACGTTGTCCGGGGCGGATTCCATGACGCCATCCCTTTCGGCTGGCGCCGAACCACCAAGGACACCCCACATTCATGGCACATGCCGACAACCTCCTGCTGCAACAGCTGCCGAACGCGGCGCGACGGCATCTGATCGACCAGTGCGAACCCTTCGAGCTGGTGTTGTCCGCCGAGCTCAGCGTGCGCGGCGAGCCGCTGAGCCACGCCTACTTTCCGCTGGAAGGCTTCATCTCGCTGGTGATCGACGTGGACCACTACCCGGCGCTGGAGGTGGGCATGGTGGGGCGCGAGGCCATGCTCGGTTCGGAGCTGGTGCTGGGGCTGGCGAAGACGCCGTGGCGCGCCCTGGTGCAGGGCGCGGGCAACAGCTGGCGCATCGGCGCCGAGGCCCTGCGCGCGGAGCTGGCGAGCAGCCCGGCGCTGCTGCAGGTGCTGCAGACCAGCCTGCTGGTGCGGCTGCACCAGCAGACGCTGGCCTCGGCCTGCGAGCGGTTCCACGAGATCGGCCCGCGCCTGGCGCGCTGGCTGCTGATGAGCCAGGACCGCGCCCAGGCCGACAGCTTTCACGTCACGCAGGAGTTCATGGCCCTGATGCTCGGTGTGCGACGCGTGGGCGTGACGGTGGCCGCCGGCGAGTTCCAGCACAGCGGTTTCATCGCCTACCACCGGGGCGAACTGACGGTGCTCAACCGCGCGGCGCTGGAGGAGCAGGCCTGCAGCTGCTACGCCGCCGACAAGCTGCTCCACACGGAGCTGACGGGCCACAAACACTAGGGTTCACGCCTTTCAGGGGCGTTTTCTTCCTGTGCCTGGTGGGCGCTGTCTATCGGGTGGCACCTCGCGGCTGCGGTGAGCGCAGCACCTCGTGGCCAAGGCGGGCAGGCCTTGGCAACAAAGGGGTGGGTTCACCACCGTTGGAGCGCCACGTCACTTCTTTGCTGCGGCAGGCGCTGTCCGGTGGGGGCGATTTCTGGGGCGGCTGTGACCGCCAGCCTGGGGCCGGGCGCGCAGGTGCGCGCTTCGTTTCTGACTCGCGGCCATTGTCTGAGCGTAGAGAGCGCAGCGAACGCAGCGAGTTTGGGCGCGCCGGCCCCAGGCTGGTGGGCACAGCGGAGTCGGCGCAAAGCGCCGACCGCCCCAGTATGAGCCCCCGCCGGACAGCGCCTGCCGCAGTCGCGAGGTGCAACGCGCGGCGCCAGCGCACCGGACCGGACCGGGGTGGGGCCTTTTCATTCGCTGTAAGGTTCCTACGCCAGGTCCGACTCACGGTATCGAAACAATGGAGACTGCCATGGAACGCAGAGACCTGTTGAAGCGCCTGACCGGCTGGTGCGCCGCTGCGGCGCTGCCCGCCAGCGCGCGGGCCGCACCCCCCGCTGCGCTGAAGAAGACCGAGGCTGAGTGGAAAAAGCTCGTCTCGCCCGCGGCCTACGCCGTGCTGTTCGAGCACGGCACCGAGCGCGCCGGCAGCAGCCCGCTCAACGCCGAAAAGCGCCCGGGCACCTATGTGTGCGCGGCCTGCCACCTGCCGCTGTTCGACGCCGCCCACAAATACGAGAGCGGCACCGGCTGGCCCAGCTTCTGGCAGCCGCTGCCCGAGGCCGTGGGCACCCAGACCGACTTCAAGCTGATCGTCCCGCGCACCGAATACCACTGCGCGCGCTGCGGCGGGCATCAGGGCCACGTGTTCAGCGACGGCCCCCCACCCACCGGCAAACGCTATTGCAACAACGGCCTGGCCCTGGCCTTCGTGCCCCAGGGCCAGGCCTTGCCCCCACTGAGGACCTGACCATGATGAAGACCCCACGTTTGCTGGCGCTGGCCGCGTTGCTGGCCACCGCCGCGGCCGCGGCCCAGGCGGCCACCGCCACGGCGGTCTTTGCCGGCGGCTGCTTCTGGTGCATCGAGAAGGACTTTGAAAAGCTGCCCGGGGTGGTGGAGGTCGAGTCCGGCTACACCGCCGGCAACACCGCCAACCCCAGCTACGAACAGGTCAGCGCGGGCCGCACCGGCCACACCGAGGCCGTGCGCGTGGTCTACGACCCGGCCCAGGTGAGCTATGCGCAGCTGGTCGAGTACTTCTGGCGCCACATCGACCCCACCGTGAAAGACCGGCAGTTCTGCGACGTGGGCAGCCAGTACCGCAGCGGCATCTACTGGGGCAACGAGGCCGAGCGCCAGGTGGCCCAGGCCAGTCGCGACGCGCTGCTGAAAAGCGGGCGCTTCAAGACCATCCACACCGAGCTGGCGCCGGCCAGCGCGTTCTACCTGGCCGAGGACTACCACCAGGACTATTACAAGAAGAACCCGGTGCGCTACAACTACTACCGCCTGTCCTGCGGGCGTGACGCGCGTGTGAAGCAGCTCTGGGAATAGCGCTGTGGTGGGCACCCCGGGCCGCGCGGCCCCGGGGTGCGTGCGTGGTGTCTGGCGGGCGCTTGATACAAGTCAGGGCCGGAAGCGGCATTGCTGCAATACTGTCCACGGGTCGCGCGTCCGCGAGGCCCTGGAACCGCTGCCACACCCGAACCCATGGATGCTCCCATCGCCCGCACCGAATCCGTGTTCCAGGCCCGCGGCCTGACCAAGGTCTATGGCGAGGGCGCGACCGCGGTGCACGCGCTGCGTGGGGTCGATCTGGACATCGTGCGCGGCGAATTCGTGGTGCTGCTGGGCGCCTCGGGCAGCGGCAAGTCCACCCTGCTCAACATCCTCGGTGGCCTGGACACGGCCACCAGCGGCACGGCCCAATGGACCCACGCGGGCGAGACGCACGAACTCATCGGCGCCGACGACGCCGAGCTCACACGCTACCGGCGCGAACACGTGGGCTTCGTGTTCCAGTTCTACAACCTGATCCCCAGTCTGACCGCGCGCGAGAACGTGGCGCTGGTGACCGACCTCGCCGAAGACCCCATGAAACCCGAAGACGCGCTGGCGCTGGTGGGCCTGGGCGAGCGTTTGAACCACTTCGTGTCGCAGCTCTCGGGCGGCGAGCAGCAACGCGTGGCGATCGCGCGCGCCATCGCCAAGAACCCCCAGGTGCTGCTGTGCGACGAGCCCACGGGCGCGCTCGACTGCGCCACCGGCGTGATGGTGCTGCAGGCCATCGAACACGTGAACCGCGAACTGGGCACCACCACCATCGTGATCACGCACAACGCGCCCATCGCCGAGATGGCCGACCGCGTGCTGCGCCTGGCCGACGGGCGCATCGTCGAGACCCGCGTCAACACGCACAAGGTGGCGGCGGCGGGCCTGAGCTGGTGAACGCGCCATGAAGGCCATCCACATCAAGCTCTGGCGCGACCTCCAGCGCCTGCGCGCGCAGGTGTTCACCATCGCGGTGGTGGTGGCGATCGGTGTGGCCGGTTTCGTGGGCATGTTCTCGGTGCACGAGTCGCTCAAGGGCTCGCGCGACGCCTTCTACCGCGACAACCGCCTGGCCGACGTGTTCGCCAGCGTCAAGCGCGCGCCGGTGCACCTGCGCGAGCGGCTGGCCGCGCTCGACGGCGTGGCCGAGGTCAAGCTCGACGTGGTGTTCGACGCCCAGATCGACCTGCCCGGCGTGGCCCCGCCCGTGACCGGGCGCTTCATCGGGTTGGACCTGGCCCGCGCGCACGCCGGCCGCCAGGGCTTGAACGCGCTCACGCTCAAGCGCGGGCGCTGGCCCGAGCGCGACGGCGCGCTGGAGGCGTTGGTGAGCGACCGTTTCGCCGTGGCGCGCAGCCTGAACCCCGGCGACACCGTGCACGCCATCCTCAACGGCAAACGCGAGCGGGTGCACCTGGTGGGCACGGTGGCCTCGCCCGAATACGTGTTCGCCTCGCAGGGCGGCGCGCCCGACGACCAGTCGTTCGGCATCTGGTGGATCGATGGCGACCGCATGGTCCAGGCCTTCGACATGCAGGGCGCGTTCAACCAGGCCGCGCTGCGGCTGGACGCGGGCGTGGTGGCGGCGCCCGTGCTGGCCCAGGTGGATCGCCTGCTCGAACCCTTTGGCGCGATCGGCGCCGTGGGCCGCGACAAGCAGCTCTCGGCCAAGATCGTGGAAGACGAGCTGGCCCAGCTCAAGGTGATGGGCACCGTGCTGCCGTCGATCTTTCTCATGGTGGCCATGTTCATCCTCAACGTGGTGCTCAGCCGCCAGGTGGCCACGCAGCGCAGCCAGATCGCCGCGCTCAAGGCGCTGGGCTACAGCGACGGCGCGATCGCCTGGCACTACATCCAGCTCGCTTTCGCCATCGCCGGGCTCGGCGTGCTGGCCGGGCTGGGCCTGAGCGTGCTGATCGGCCAGGGCATGCTCAGCCTGTACGACGAGGTGTTCCGCTTCAACCGGCTGGCCTATGTGACCCGGCCCTGGCTGGTCGGGGTCTCGGCGCTGCTGGCCGGCGGCGCGGCCGCGCTGGGCACCTGGACGGCGATCCACGCGGTGGTGCGGCTGCGGCCCGCGCAGGCCATGCAACCGCCCGCGCCGCCCGCCTACCAGCCCACGCTGGTGGAGCGCCTGGGCCTGCGCCGTTTTGTCAGCACCGGCGCGATGATGGTGATCCGCAACTTCGAGCGCCGCCCGCTGCGCGCGGCCTTCACCGTGACCGGCATCGCGCTGGCGGTGGCGCTGCAGATTTCGGGCGCGTTCTGGATCGACGCCATCGCGCACATCGTGGACGTGCAGTTCCGCCAGGTGCAGCAGGGCGACGTGTTGGTCAATTTCCACCGCCCGGTGCCGGTGAGCGTGGCGCGCGACCTCAAACGCCTGCCCGGCGTGATCGACGCCGAGCCCTACCGCACCGAGCCGGTGCGCGTGCGGCTGCGGGGGCGCAGCGTGGACACCGCGCTCACCGGCTACCGCAGCGACGCGCGGCTGATGCGCGTGGTGGACGACCGGCGCGGCGCGGTGGCGATGCCGGCGCAGGGCGTGGTGCTCTCGGCGTTGCTCGCGCGCGAGCTCGATGCCCGCGTGGGCGACCGCATCGACATGGAGTTCCGGCTCTGGAACCGCACCCAGGTGCGGGTGGAGGTGGTCGACATCGTGCAGAGCATGTTCGGCCAACTGCTCTACATGAACCTGGAGGCGATGAACACCCTGGCGCGCGACGGCGACGGCGTGGCCGACGCGGCGCTGCAGGTGGACCCGCGGGCCATGGACGCGTTCTGGGTCGCGGTGAAGGCTGCGCCGGGGATCAACGCGGTGTTCGACAAGGCCGGCTCGATGGCTGCGTTCAACGAGACCACCTCGCGCAACATGGGCGTCTTCAGCGGCATCCTCACGCTGTTCGCGGTGGCCATGGCCGTGGGCATCATCTACAACGCGGCGCGCATCTCGCTCTCCGAGCGCGCCTGGGAGCTGGCGAGCCTGCGCGTGCTGGGCATGACGCGGGCCGAGGTGTCGGTGCTGCTGCTGGCCGAGCTCGGCGCCGAGCTGCTGGTGGCGCTGCCCATCGGGGCCTTGACGGGCTGGGGGCTGGCCACGCTGATGATGCGGCTGATGTCGTCCGACAGCATCGACTTTCCGGTGATCATCGAGCCCTCGACCTACGCGTCGGCGGCGCTGATCGTGCTCGCCGCCGGCATCGCCAGCGCGCTGCTGGTGCGCCGGCAGATTGACCGGCTGGACCTGGTTTCTGTGTTGAAGGTACGCGAATGAACGAGAAGAAATCCTGGAAACCGGTTCGCCGCTGGGTGGTGGGCGGGCTGCTCGTGGCGGGCGCCGCCGCACTGGTCTACGCCGCCTACCGGCCGCGACCGCTTACGGTGGAAGTGGCCACCGTGGCCACCGGCACCTTCGAGCAGGCCATCGAGGAAGACGGCGTGCTGCGCCTGAAAAACCGCTACCTGATCACCGCGCCCACGCCGGCCACCCTGCTGCGGCCCACGCTGAAGGTGGGCGACGCGGTGAAGGCCGGCGACGTGGTGGCCACGCTGGAGCCGGTGGCGCCGCAGATGATCGACGCGCGCACGCGCACCGTGCTGCAGCAGCGCGTGGGCAGCGCCGAAGCCGCGCGCCGCGCCGCCGCCGCGCAGGCCCAGCGCCTGCAGACCGCACTGGCCCAGGCCACGCTGGAGGCCGAGCGGGCCGACAAGCTGGCGCGCGACAACTTCATCGCCCCCTCGGCGCGCGACCAGGCCGTGCTGGCGCGCCAGGCCGCGCAACAGGCGCTCAACGCCGCGCGCGCCGAGCAGAGCGCCGCCGATTTCGCCGCGGCCGAGGCCCGCGCGGCCCTGAGCCGCTCGGAGCCCGCGGCCGGCGCGAAATCGACGGGCCTGTGGTCGCTCAAGAGCCCGGTCGACGGGCAGGTGCTCAAGCTGCACCAGGACAGCGCGGTCGCGGTGACCGCGGGCCAGTCGCTGCTGGAGATCGGCGACACCGCAGCCATGGAGGCGGTGATCGACGTGCTCTCGGGCGAAGTGCAACAGATCCAGCCCGGCGCGCCGGTGCAGCTGTCCACCGGCAGCGGTGCGCCGGCCCTGGCCGGGCGGGTTACCCGCGTCGAGCCGGTGGCCTTCACCAAGGTGTCGGCCCTGGGCATCGAGGAACAGCGGGTGAACGTGGTCGTGGGCCTGGCCTCCGCGCCCACCGAGGCGCAGCGCCTGGGCGACGGTTTTCGCGTCGATGCGCGCATCACCGTGTCGTCTCAGGCGGGCGTGCTGCTGGTGCCCACCGCGGCGCTGGTGCGCGACGGTGATCAGTGGCGCGTGTTCGTGGTCGAAGCCGGCAAGGCGCGCGCCCGGCCGGTGGCCTTCCACGACCGCAACACCGAGGTGGCCTGGGTCAAGGACGGCCTGCGCGAGGGCGAGACCGTGCTGCTGTACCCGGGGACGATCATCACGGATGGCCAACCGGTGAGGTATTGATCCTTTCTTTCTACCGTCTGGCGTGAGCGGGCACCTTCTCTCAGGTGTTCGCACCTCGCGCGCTGCGGCAGGCGCTGTCCGGCGGGGGCTCATACTGGGGTGGTCGGCGCTGAAGCGCCGACTCCGCTGCGCCCACCAGCCTGGGGCCGGCGCGGCCAAACTCGCTGCGTTCGCTGCGCTCTCTCCGCTCAAACAATGGCCGCGAGTCAGAAACGAAGCGCGCACTTGCGCGCCCGGCCCCAGGCTGGCGGTCACAGCCGCCCCAGAAATCGCCCCCACCGGACAGCGCCTGCCGCAGCAAAGAAGTGTCTGGGTATTCCACCGGTGGCGAATCCACATCTCTTCTGCCAAGGCGCGCTGCGGCCTGCCCGCGCACGCCTTGGCCCGCGAGGAGCCGCGAACGAAGCCAACGGTTCAAAGCACCAGCCGCTGGGCGTAGCCCGTCATTTCCAGGTAGCCCCGGCCCACGCGCTGGCCGTGGCTGTTGAACAGGTCCGACAGGCCTTCCCAGTACACCGTGCCGGTGCCCTGGCGGCTGTCGAGTTCCTGCGGGTCGATCACGGCCTTGACGGTGTAGACCTCTGCCGGCGTGCGGATGCGCCACTCCATCGGGTAGCGCGCGCGGGTGCGCGGGCTGGTCCAGAAACGCTGCGGCGCCCAGTCGAGATCGTCGGGGTGAAAGCGCTGGATGTCGGTCGGGCTGTGTGCGCTGGCGGCGCTGCGCACCGAGCCGCCCGCCCAGAGCGGGCTGCCGTCCTGGCGGCGCAGCTGGAAGGCGGTGAGGCAGTCGCCGTTGAACAGGTTCATGCCGATCCAGTCCCAGCCCACGGCCTCGGGGTGCAGGATGGCTTCGCTCCACTCGTGGTCCAGCCAGGCGCGGCCCTGCACGATCTCGAACGCTTGCCCGCGCAGGGCCAGTCTGCCGCGTACCGAGAGCTGTGGGTGGCTGACGTAGAAGCTGGCCTGTTCGGGCTGCGGGCCTTTGCGCGAAAAGCCCGCATCGCCCTGCAGCAGGATGGCCTGGGTGGGCGTGGCGGTGAGCTCGATGCGGATGTCGTCACCCGCGATCGCCGTGGCGTAGCCGCCGTCGGGCTGGCGCGCGATGAACCAATCGCGCAGCACCACCTGGGTGTCTTGCTCGCGGGCGAACACGCCACGCGCCGGGTCGGCAGGGGCATGGCCGTTCCAGCGCGCGATGCGCTGGTCGTGCCAGAGCCGGCCGCCCTGCACGTCGGTGATGGCGGCGTGGGCAAACAGCAGTTGCCGGGCCGCGAGCCGGCTCTGCAGCGGCTGCGCCGCATCGACCCGGCTGCGGAAGAACGTGACCTGAAAGCCGAAGGGGCGCCCGGCGGCGTCCTGCGCGTGGCCGGTGAGGTACCACCACTCGGTGCGGGTGTCGTTGTGCGTGCCGTGGTCGCGCGGGAATCGGAGGGCGCGCGGGCTGAGCATCCGTGGCGCCGCCGGGGCCTGGGCCCACGCCGGGTCGCCCAGCCAGGGCGCGGCCAGCAGGCCGCTGCCGGCCAGGAGCAGGCGGCGGCGCGCCGGGCCATCGGCCGGTGAAGGGGTGGGGCGTTGCATGGGGTTCACCAGTCTTCCTTCACCGCCTGCACCGCGTCGCGGCTGGCGGCGGCGCGCCCGGCCAGCCAGGCCGTGGCCGTGCCGGCCAGCACCACGGCGGCGCACAGCGCGAGCAGCCGCGCCCAGGGCAGGGCGAGGTCCATGGTCCAGTGGAAGCTCTGCGGGTTGACCACGTGCACCAGCACCACGCTCACCGCCAGGCCCAGCGCGAGGCCGGCGAGCGCGCCCAGCACCGTCCAGGCCAGGCCTTCGAGCGCCACCACGCCCAGGATCTGCGCCCGTGTGAGGCCCAGGTGCGCGAGCAGGCCGAACTCGCGCCGCCGCGCCAGCACCTGCGCGCTGAAGCTGGCAGCCACGCCGAACAGGCCGATGGCGATGGCCACCGCCTGCAGCCAGTAGGTAACGGCGAAGCTGCGGTCGAAGATGCGCAGCGACACGGCGCGGATCTGGCCGGCCGAGGCGAATTCGACCAGGTCGCCCGCGCCCAGGGCTTCGGCGCGCTCGCGGATGCGTTCGCGCAGCGCTTCCTCGTCGGCACCGGGTGCCAGATGCACCGCCAGATCGTTCACGCTCGCATCGCCCGAGAGGCGCACGAAATGCACGCGGTCGATCACCACGCTGCCGTGCTGGCGCGCGTAGTCGCGCCAGACGCCGGCCACGAAGAAGCGCGTGTTCCGGCCGCGTTCCGCCGGAAAAGCCAGCGCCAGCGCGGGCAGCCAGCCGCCCGGGCGCGCGCCGTGCAGGTCGAGCATGGCCTCGCTCACGTACACCGGCACCACCGTCTCGCCCGCAGCCAGCGCGGGCAGGGGCAGCGGGTTGCCCACCAGCGGCAGTGTCTGCCCCGCGCCGGGCGCGCCGCCCACGGACAGGGGGCGCGCCAGCAGCGTCACCGGGGGCCGCGCGGCGTCCATCTGAAGCAGGGTGGCGCGCAGCGGATCGACCCGCGCCACGCCGGGCAGCGCGCCCACCGCCTGCACGAAATCGGGCGGCAGGGTGTTGCCCTCGCCCACGCTGCTGCTGCCCGCGCGCACGTAGAGCTGCGCGGGCAGCACGCCGTCGAGCCACTGCGTGACCGAATCGCGAAAGCTCGCCACCATCACCGTGAGCGCCACCGACAGCGCCAGGCTCGCGACCACGCCGCTGGTGGCCACGGCCGCGGTTTCGCGCAGGCGCCGCGAGCGCTCCACCGCCAGCAGCGGCAGGGCGTGGCGCGCCACCAGCGGCGCCAGCCGGTGCAGCAGCGCGCCCACGGCCAGCGGCAGCGCGGCGATGCCGCCCACCAGCAACAGGCCCACCGACACATAGGCCGCCAGCGGCACGCCCCCCACCGGCGGCGCCCAGGCCAGCACCGCGGCCAGCACCATCAGGGCCAGCGCCCCGCCGTGGTGTCTGGCGCCGCCCGAGCCGGCACCGCCCAACCCCTTGAGCGCGAGCGCCGGGGCCATGCGCGCCATGGCGCGCGCCGGCCACCAGCCGCCCGCCAGCGCGGCCGCCACACCCAGGGCGCCGTAGAGCAGGGCGGCCGGCGCGCTCCATTGCAGGGGCGGCGCCACGCCGGAAAAATAACCACCGCCCAGATCACCACCGAGCACGCGCAGCGCCAGCGCGGCCAGGGCCGTGCCCAGTGCCACGCCAAGCACGCTGCCCAGCAGACCGAGCAGGGCCGATTCGGTCAGCACCAGGCGCAGCCGCTCGTTGGCCGACAGGCCCAGCACACCGAGCAGGGCGAACTGCTGCTGGCGCCGCGCGACCGACAGCGAGAGCACGGAGAACACCAGGAACGCGCCGGTGAACAGCGCCACCAGCGCCAGCACCGTGAGGTTGACGCGGTAGGCGCGCGAGAGGTTGCTGGCGCGCTCGCCGGTCTGCTCGGGGCGCTGCGCGATCACCGTGGCGGGCAGTGCCAGCGCGTCCAGCAGGGCCTCGGGCCGGGTGCCGGCCTCCAGCCGCAGGTCGATGCGGCTGAGCGCGCCCAGCCGGCCCATCAGCGCCTGCGCGGCGGCCACGTCCATCACCAGCAGGGGCGCGCCGGGCGCGTTCACGCTGCCGGCCACCCGCACGGTGGTCAGGCTCAGCCCGCTCTGGATTCGAAGCTGTGTGGGCGCCGCGCCCGCGGCCACCAGGGCCTGGCGCGCGGCCGGGTTGAGGAACACCGCGTCGGGCGCGAAGATGTCCAGCCGACGGGGTGGGGCGCTGCCCTCGCCGTCGGCCGCTTCGGTGGGGTTCCGGGGCATGGGCAGCAGCGCGGGCGACACCCCGGCCACCGTGAGCGCGTCCACGCCCACCAGCTTCACCGCCACCGGCCCGCCGCCCGGGGCCTGCGCGGTCGTCGGCAATTCCAGCACCGGGCTGGCCAGCGCCACGCCGGGCTGTGCGGCCACACGCTCCAGCAGCTCGTCGGACAGCATGCCCTGGCGCGCGCGCAGGCTCAGGTCGGGCTGGCCGTTGACCGAACTCACCGCACCGGCGAACTCGGCCAGCGCCGAGGCGTTGATGAGCTGCACCGCGAAGGCCAGCGCCACGCCCAGCGTCACGGCCAGCACCGCCAGCGCATTGCGCCAGGGGTGGTGGCGCAGTTCCTGCCAGGAGTAGGTGGTGAGCAGTTCGCGCATCGGGCCTTGAGCTTACGGCAAGGCGCGCTGGCGCATGCGCGAATCCATCCCATCCGCCCTCCCTCGGCGGGTGTTTGCTTTGCACGCCGGGGCGGCTGGCTTGGGACCGGTCGCCCCGTTCAGGTGCTCAGTGCCCGGTGGCCTTGTGCCACCAGTCGTTGTATTCGCTGTCGGTCGTCAGGGTCCAGAGCGCCAGCGCGAAGATCACCACGCCCGTGACCACCGCCGTGAGCATGGCGGCTTCCATGGTGGCGAACCCCAGCAGCCAGGGCGATGCGACCAGCCACACCGCCAGACCACCCTCGGTCCATTCTTCCCAGGCCCGTGGCACGAAGATCGCGCCCAGCGCAGCGGCGACGAGCGCCATCCCGACGATGACCGCGTTCCACATGGCCGCGGAGCTGTCCTGGTAGCCCATCAGCCAGGGCGATACCACCAGCCAGACGCCGAGGACGGCGTTGACCGCGTCGGTCCAGTGTTTCAGGGGTTTCATGGCATGTACCTCCTGCAGCAGGAAAACAACCCGGCTGCACGGGTTTTGAGCCTGCGCCGGGGTGGTTTGTTCCGTGCCCGGCGTGTGCTGGCGCACATGGCCCGAAGCTTGCGTGCGCGTAAGATGGTCTTTCCATTTTTCTGACGACATTCACCGTTTTGCGGCGCGTGCGCGCCAGCGGCCGCTTCCGGGCCCACAGCCTCTTTTTTTCACGGTGATCCCCATGGTCCGCATCCACCTCGCCATCGATCTGCAGTACGCGATCCACCCGCCGTCCGCCGATTTCATCTTCAACGTCCAGGCCGCCCATTCGCCCCAGCAGAAAGTGGTGTGGGAAGAGCTCCAGGTGAGCCAGCCCGTGCCCCTGGTCATGCACACCGACCCGGCCACCCGCAGCCGCACGCTGCGCCTGAGCGCCGGGCCGGGCCCGCTGCAGCTGCGCTACCGCGCCACGCTCGACATCACGCACCACGTGGCACAGCCCGACTCGGTGTTCGAAACCCCGGTAGCCCAGCTGCCCCCCGAGGCGCTGATCTACCTCTACCCCAGCCGCTATTGCCAGTCGGACTGCGTGACCGCCATGGCGAACAACCTGTTTGGCCAGCTGCCGCAGGGCTACCGCCGCGTGGAGGCCATCAAGCAGTGGGTGCAGAGCCAGGTCAGGTTCGAGTCGAACAGCAGCAACTCCATGACCTCGGCGCTGGACACGCTCAACGACCACAAGGGCGTGTGCCGCGATTTCGCGCACCTCATGATCACCCTGTGCCGCGCGCTCAACATTCCCGCGCGTTTCACCACCGCGATCGACTTTGGCGCCGACCCGGCGCTGGGCCCGACCGACTTCCACGCCTACGTCGAGGTCTATCTCGGCCACCGCTGGTACCTGTTCGACCCCTCGGGCACCGCCATCCCCATGGGCTTCGTGCGCATCGGCACCGGGCGCGACGCGGCCGACGCCTCGTTCGCCACCATCTTCGGCGGCGTGGTGGCGCATGCGCCGCGCATCGACATCTCGGCCCAGGTGAACCCGCAAAACGGCTGGCTGATGCCGGTGCACCGCCCCGAGGCCCTGTCCACCGACTCGGCGTTCACCTGGAACATGGTGGACGTGGCGGGCTGAGGGCCGCCAGGGCGTTGGCCCCCTGGCGCGGGCGGGGCGCCGCTGGCCTCGCCCGCGCGGCCTGTGGCCTAATAGAGGGGTTTTCAACCAATTTCTGTCTGGATCCGACATGGGCAACAAAATCGTCACCGAAGCCGACCGCAAAGCCACCCCCCGTCCCAAGCCCATTGCTGGCGTCTCCCTGGCCACCCCTGGCCGTGGCCAACGTGTCAGCCTGGAACGTGGCGTGGCCACGCGCAGCAAGAAAAACCCGGGCAAGCGCTCGAAGAAGGGCGGCTGACCCGTACCGATCGCCCCCGCGGCGGTCCCACAAAAAAGGCCCTTGCAGGGCCTTTTTTGTGGGCGGGCGCCAGTGGGCCGGTGGCTCAGCCTCCCGGCGCTTGGCACCTGTCCGCGGTTTCAGCGCGCGAACGTGAGGAAGCGCCCTTTGTAGGCTTCGCCGGTTTCCAGCGTTCGGCCGGCGGCCTGCATGTTCAGCCCGTAACCCAGCACCGCCATCTCGCGGCAGAAGGCGCTGCGGTTGCCGCGGTCGGGGTCCACGATGATGACTTCGGCGCCCGCGCGGGCGTGCTGGTCGATGAAGCGCGCGAGCTGGGCCGGTTGCTGGCGTTCGTAGAGCACGTCGCTGCCGATGATGAGGTCGAAGCGGCCCAGGCCGCTGGCGCCGTTGGCATCGTCCAGCGCCCAGTTACCCGGCTGGTAGGGCAGCGGGCCCAGGCCGTTGGCCAGCAGGTTTTCGTGCAGGAAGGCCTCGGTCAGCGGGTGCCAGTCGGTCACGGTCACGTCGCCCGCGCGGCGGTGGATCACCAGGCTGGCCAGCGCCAGGCCGGCGCCAATCTCCAGGATACGTTTGCCCTCGATGGCGTGGCTGTGCATGGCCAGCGCCAGCACACGTGCCGAGGGCCAGACCTGGCCAAACAGCGGCCAGCCCGAAGCGCCCATGCCCGCGTCTTCGGCACTGCCGTGCGGGTCAGCGTATTGCTGGTTGTCGAGCAGGGAGCGCACGGCGTACTCCAGGCCGCCGATGGTGACCGTCTGGTGTCGGACTTCGTAGCCGGGCATGCGGTGTTCTTTTCATGGTGGGTGGGCGGTGTGAAACGGTTCTGATCGAACGGGCACAGCGCTTCCATGGGAACCAGGGACGGGGCATGCGGGGCCGAGGAGGCAATCTCGCGGGTGGGCCGCGCCGTGGTTGCGGGCCCAGGCCACGGTAACACAGGGCTGCGCGAAGCACAGGGCGGGGTCTACAATTTGCAGCTTCACCGGGGGTGCCGGGCCCACCGCACAGCGGGCCACGGCTGAGAAATACCCCTCTCACCTGATCTGGATCGTGCCAGCGTAGGGAGCGTGAGCAGCCGGCCGCCGATGTGTGCGTTGCTGTCCCTGTCAGACGCTTTCCCTGGCGTTCTTTTTGACAAGGCGGCTTCCCATGCAACGGCGTTTTTTTTCGGCAGTACTGGTTTCGGTTTCCCTCGCGGCGCTGGGGGCATCGCCCACGGTCTGGGCGCAGGCGGTGCCGCTGCGTGTGCTCACCCACAGCTCGTTCGACCTGCCCAAGGAGCTGCTGGCGCAGTTCGAGAAAGACGCGGGCGTGAAGCTGCAGATCGTCAAGGCCGGTGACGCCGGCGAGATGGTCAACAAGCTGATCCTCACCAAGGCCCGGCCCATCGCCGACGTGGTCTACGGCATCGACAACACCTTGCTGCCGCGCGCCGTGGCCGCGAAGGTGCTCGACGCCTACACCGGCCCCGCCGCCCAGCGCGCCTCGGCCGCGGCCATGGCCGAGGGCGCCGACCAGACCGGTGTGGTCTCGGGCGTGGTGCCGGTGGACTACGGCTTCGTGAACCTCAACATCGACAAGGCCTGGTTCGCCCAAAAGGGCCTGGCGCTGCCGACCTCGCTCGACGATCTGGCCAAGCCCGCCTACGCCAAGCTGCTGGTGGTGCAGAACCCGGCCACCTCCAGCCCCGGCCAGGCCTTCGTGTTCGCCACCATCGCCGGCCTGGGCGAAGAGGCGGCGTTCACCTGGTGGGGCCAGATGCGCGCCAACGGCGTGAAGGTGGTCAAGGGCTGGACCGAGGCCTATTACACCGAGTTCACGCGCAACGGCGGCACGCGGCCCATCGTCGTCAGCTACGCCAGCAGCCCGGCGGCCGAGGTGTTCTACGCCAAGGAAAAGCTCAGCGTTTCACCCACCACCAACCTGTTCTTCAAGGGCGGTGTGTTCCGCCAGGTCGAGGGGGTGGCGCTGGTCAAGGGTGGCAACCCGGCCGCGCGCGACGCCGCCGGCAAGTTCATCGAGTTCCTGCGCTCGGCCCCGGCCCAGCAGGCGCTGCAGACCACGATGTGGATGTTCCCGGCCGAAGCTGGGGCCGCGCGTGTGGAGGTGATGAAGCAACACGCGAGCGAACCCACCGCGTTTGACAACCCGGGTGTCACCGACATGAACAGCAAAGGCAAGGCCTGGCTGCAGCGCTGGACCAAGGTGGTCTTGAAGTGACCCTCCTGCGCCGCTGTGCGGCTTCCCCCCTGGTGGGGGCCCGTGCTCCGGCCGAGCGCCTGGGTTCAGTGCATTCATGCATGGATTGAGATCCCGCCACCTGCTGCCCGCGCTGCCGCTGGTCTTTCTGGCGCTGCTGCTGGTGGCGCCGGTGGTGCGGCTGCTGGTCGAAGGGCTGGGCGGGGGCGAATGGTCGGGTGACGAGCCGCTGCGCTGGCTCGACGTCTGGCAGGACGACTTCCTGCGCTGGCGGGTGTTGTGGTCCCTGGCCCAGGCGGCGATCACCTGCGCACTGGCCCTGGCGCTGGGCCTGCCGGTGGCCTGGGTGCTGGCGCGGCTGGAATTCCGGGGCCGCTCGCTGGTGCTGCGCCTGTTGATGCTGCCCTTCGTGGTGCCCACGCTGGTGGCCGCGCTGGGTGTGCTGGCGCTCTGGGGGCCGCGTGGCCTGCTTGGCGCGCCGCTGGCCGGGGCCGGCATCGAACTGGTGGACACGCCCTGGCTGCTGCTCTACGGCAACCTGTTTTTCAACCTCTGCGTGGTGGTGCGTGCCGGCGTGGACGCGCTGGAGCAGGTGAGCGCGCCGCGCGTGGCTGCCGCGCGCACGCTGGGCGCCACGCCCTGGCGCGCCTTCTGGCGCGTGGAGTGGCCGGCGATCGCGCCCTGGCTGGCCTCGGCGCTGTGTCTGGTGTTCCTCTATTGCTTCGCCGGCTTCGGCCTCGCGCTGATCCTGGGCGGGCAGCGCTACGCCACGGTCGAGGTCGAGATCTACACCCTGGTGGCGCACGAGCTGGCGCTGGGCCAGGCCAGCGTGCTCGCGGTCTGGATGCTGCTGCTGACCGGCGCCGTGGCGCTGGCCTACGCCTGGATCGAAAAGCGGCTCGCGGCGCCCGGCCGCGTATCGCCCATCGCACGCCAGCGTCCGCGTGGTCTGGGCCAATGGGCGGCGGTGGGCGCCGCGCTGCTGGTGTTGTTCGTCGTGTGCGCGGCGCCGTTGCTGGCCATCGTGTGGCACGCGGCGCAGGCGCTGCTGGGTGGGCAGGGCATGGCCGTGCTGCTCGAAGCCGACACGCGCGCCGCCCTGTGGAACACGCTGCGTTTCACCGCCATGGCGCTGACCCTGGCCACCGCGCTTGGGCTCACCCACGCGCTGGCGGTGCGCGCGCTGGACCTGGCCAGCCTGCAGCGCCACGCCAGCGAAGCGCGCGGTGCGCTGGCGCTGGCCTGGCGCGCCGCCGCCTTCCTGCCGTTCGTGGTATCGCCGGTCACGGTCGCCTTCGGCCTGCTGCTGCTCTACCCGGACTGGACCGCCAGCCTGGCCCTGCTGGTTTCGGCCTACGCCTTGCTGGCCTATCCCTTCGTGGCCAAGTCGCTCACCGCCGCGCTCGACAGCCTGCCCGCGAGCTACGCGCAGGCCGCGGCCACGCTGGGCGCGCGGCCGTGGCGCGTGTTCCTGCGGGTCACGCTGCCGCTGGTGGCGCCCGCACTGCGCCGTGGCATGGCCTTCGCCGCCGCCACCGCGCTGGGCGAGTTCGCCGTCACGCTGTTTCTCTCGCGGCCCGAATGGACCACGCTCACGACGCTGATCTACCAGCACCTGGGCCGCCCCGGCGCCGCCAACCTGGACGCCGCGCTGGTGCTCGCCTGCGTGCTGATGGGGCTGGCGCTGGCCGCGTTCACGCTGCTCGAAGGTCGACCCAGAGACAATGCCCCCCATGCTTGAACTGCGCGACATCCGTAAACAATGGGACCACCGTCCGCTGCTGGACGGCGTGGGCCTGCGCGTGGCTGCGGGTGAAACCGTGGCCCTGCTGGGCGCCTCGGGCAGCGGCAAGAGCACGCTGCTGAAGATCGTCGCCGGGCTGGAGGCGCCGGAGGCGGGCAGCGTGTGGTTCGACGGCGTGGAGATCACGGCCCTGCCGCCCGAGCGGCGCGGCTTCGCGCTCATGTTCCAGGACTTCGCGCTGTTCCCGCACCTCAACGTGCAGGACAACGTGGCCTTCGGGCTGGTGGAGCAGGGCGTGCGCCGCGGCGAGGCGCGGGAGCGGGCCCGCGCCATGCTCGCGCGCTTCGGCCTCGCAGAACACGCGACGGGCAAGGTCTGGACGCTCTCGGGCGGCGAACAGCAGCGCGTGGCGCTGGCGCGTGCGCTCATCACGCAACCGCGCGCTCTGTTGCTCGACGAGCCCTTCAGCGCGCTCGACGCCACGCTGCGCGAGCAACTGCGCACCGAGTTCCGCGAGCGCATCACCGAGGCCGGCATGACCGCCATCCTCGTCACCCACGACGAGCAGGAAGCGCGCGCCATGGCGCAACACGCCTGGGGGCTGCGGGGCGGGAAGCTGGTTGCCCTCTGGTGAGGGCGCCCGTGGCCACTGGCACAATGAATCCGCAGGCACCTGCGGGTGCGTCCCACTCACACATCCACCGGGAGTTCACATGGGCTGGTTTTCGAAATCCACCGACGGCTTTTTCCTCAGCACCACCACGCCACCGGGCATCGAACTGAAGCAGTACCTCGGCGTGGTCAATGGCGAAGCCATCATCGGCGCCAACATCTTCCGCGACATGTTCTCTTCGGTCCGCGACGTGGTGGGTGGACGCGCGGGTGGCTACGAGCGCGCGCTGGCCGGCGCGCGCGATGCCGCGGTGGAAGAACTGATCGAGGCGGCGAAAGAGCTGGGCGCCAACGGCGTGATCGGCATCGATTTCGACTACGAAGTCATGGGCGAGACCAACGGCATGATGATGGTCGCTGTCAGCGGCACGGCGGTGAAGCTGGGCTGAGGCCCGGTGCATTCCCATGGACGCCTACATCGTCATCGGCAACCCCAACACCCGCAAAGCCTCACTGGTGCGCAGCCTCACGGGCTGCTTCAACCGCAGTGTGCGCGACATCCTGATCCAGGGTGGCCGGCGGCCCCTGCGCTTCTATGCCCGCGTGGGCACCCTGCAGGACACCCGGACCACGGTCGAGCAGTTCGTGGTGGAGGTGACGCGCTCGCGCTGCGACGCGGTGCTGTTCTGCCTCTCGCCCAACGCCAACAAGACCGACACCGTGGAGTACCCGGACGCGCTGACCTATGTGGCCGCCCTCAGGGAACTCGGCTGGCGCGTCAAGGGCGTGGCCGTGCTCGGGCAGGACGGCGGTGGCGTGCGTGCACCCAACCTGCGGCAATACACCCAGGCCCCCACCGCGCCGGTGAACGTGACGGCGCGCGAGGTGCGGGCGCAGTTTGGGTGGGTGTGAGGGCCATGAAATCCATCATTCGCGGCGCAAAGCTGCTGCCATGGCTGCTGGGGCTCGTGTGTGCCGCCTCACAGGCCGAGATCTACCAATGGGTGGATGCGCAAGGGCGTACCCACTTCGACGACAACCGGCCAGATGCGGGGCGGGAGAAGGTCGAGGAGGTGAAGGTGCGCAAGCCCAACCTGATGAACCGGTTCGTGGCGCCTCCACCAGCAGCGAAACCGGCGCCCAAGCAGGAGGTGAACAAAACACCGCCGGAGTCCGCTTTGCCGCCGAAAGAGCCCGTCGGTGTGGCCGCGAGTCAGGCCACATGCGCCGAAAAGAAGCAGGCGTACGAAGCCTCACAGGCTTGTTATGCCGCTTGCGGCAAACCGGTTTGGGGAGGCCGCAACAATGCAGAGTGTGGGCACTGTACCGATTTGCCCGATCCGCACTGCTGATTTGGCCTATCCGCCGCGCAGCGCCTGCAACAGCTTCTGCCCACCCCGCCCGTTCACCTCGTGCCCCAGCCGTTCCTGCTCGGCGCGGATCGCCACGCGGCTCTTCTCGCCCAGCATGCCGTCCACCTCGCCGATCTCGTGGCCGCGCAGGATCAGCAGGCCCTGCAGCTCGCGGCGTTCGGCGCGCGAGAGACCTGGGTCGTCGGTGGGCCAGGGGGTGGTGAACGGACCGCCGCCGCGCAGCCGGTCGGCCAGGTGGGCGATGGCCAGGCCGTAGCTCTCGGCGGCGTTGTAGCTGTAGATCGCATCGAAGTTCCTGAACACCAGAAACGCCGGGCCAGCGGGGCCGGCGGGTGTCATCAGGCCGGCGCTGCCGAGGTTGGCGGGCAAGGGTGAGCCGTCCACGCGGGTCACGCCGCGCGCGCTCCACTCGCCGATGGCTCGCTTGCTGCGCCGGCCTTCGCCGCCGGTGTTGAAGCCCTCGGGGAGCTTCACCTCAAAGCCCCAGGGCTGGCCGGTCTGCCAGCCGGCTTTCTGCAAGAAGTTCGCGGTCGAGGCCAGCGCATCGGGGGTGCTGTCCATCAGGTCGGCCCGGCCGTCGCCGTCGAAGTCCACCGCCAGCCGCTCGAAGGTGCTGGGCATGAACTGGGTGTGGCCAAAGGCGCCGGCCCAGGAGCCGACCAGGCGCTCGGGCGCGATGTGGCCGGCTTGCAGGATGCGCAGCGTGGCGTACAGCTCGGTGCGGAAATAGGTCTGGCGCCGCCCGTAACACGACAGCGTGCCCAGCGCCTGCACCAGCGGGTATTTGCCGAAGCTCTGGCCGAAGTTGCTCTCGACCCCCCACACCGCCACCACCGTGGCCGGGTCCACGCCGTAGCGCTGCTGCGCGCGCTCCAGCGTTTCGGCGTGCTGGGCCAACAGCGCACGCCCTTCGGCCACGCGCTCGTCGTCCACCAGGCCGGCGAGGTAGTCCCAGATCGGGGTGCGGAACTCGGGCTGGAAGTCGAGCTTTTCGATCACGCTCATGTCGGGCTGCAGGCCTTGGGTGAAACGGTGGTAGGCCGTTTCGGAGACCCCGGCGGTGCGGGCAACGCCTTGCAGGCCGTCGATGCACTGGGTGAATTCGGGTGGGGCGGTCTGGGCGAAGGCGGGCAGGGTGATGGCAAAGGCGGTCAGTCGCAGGAGGTGTTTCATGTCATACAGCCCAAGTCGAGCCATGTTCGGGAACCAGCGCCTGCCAACGCAGCTCGGTCTCGATGCGGTGGCGCAGCGCGTCGGAGGCGCCCATGTCGCCGTGTGTCACGAACACGCGGCGCGGCGCGGCGGGCAGGGCGCGCAGCCAGTCCATGAGCTGGCTGGCGTCGGCGTGGGCCGAGGCCGACTTCATCTGCACCACCTCGGCGCGCACGGGCACGTCCTGGCCGTGGATGCGCAGCTGGGTCGCGCCGTCCGACAGGCTGGCGCCGCGCGTGCCGGGTGCCTGGTAACCGGTGAGAACGACCATGTTGCGGTGGTGGCCGAGGTACTGCACCAGGTGGTGCAGCACGCGCCCACCGGTGGCCATGCCGGCAGCGGCGAGCACAATCTTGGGGCCATGTTGTTGCGCAATCGCCTTGGACTCGTCGGCCGAGCGCGTCATCTTGGCCACGTGTTCCATGTCGCGGCATTGCGCGGCGTTCAAGCGGTGTTCGCCCAGGTGGCGGTCGTAGAGGTCGGTGGTGTGGATGGCCATCGGGCTGTCGAGGTACACCGGCAGGCTGTGCGGCAGCACGCCGTTGGCCTTGAGCAGGGCGATGGCGTGCAGGATCTCCTGCGCACGGCCCACGGCGAACACCGGCACCACGGCCGTGCCACCGCGCGCGGCCACGCGTTGCAGGGCAGGGCCGAGCTCGGCGAGCACGTCTTCGTCCGGGTGCTCGCGGTCGCCGTAGGTGGACTCGATCACCACCACGTCGGCTGCGGGCGGCTTGTCGGGCGGGTTCATCAGCGAATCGTCGGGCCGGCCCAGGTCGCCCGAGAACAGGATGCGCCTGCCACCCACCTCCAGCAGCAGGCTGGCCGCGCCGAGGATGTGGCCCGCGCTGGTGAAGCTGGCCTTCCAGCCGTGCAGCGGCTCAAAGGGCTGGTGCATGGGCACGGTGCGCAGCAGCTTGAGGCTGTCGAGCGCGTCGCTTTCGGTGTAGAGCGGCAGCGCGGGCGCGTGTTTGCTGAAGCCCTTCCGGTTGGCGAAGTTGGCGTCTTCTTCCTGGATGTGGCCACTGTCGGGCAGCAGGATCTGCGCGAGGTCGCGCGTGGCGGGCGTGGTCCAGACCTTGCCGCGAAAGCCCTCCTTGGCCAACAGAGGCAGGTAGCCGCTGTGGTCCAGGTGGGCGTGCGTCAGGATCACGGCGCCGATGTGGTTGGGCATCACCGGCAGCGGGTCGCGGTTGCGCAGGCGCAGCTGCTTGTAGCCCTGGAACAGGCCGCAGTCCACCAGCAAGCTGTGGCCGTCGTGTTCGACGAGGTATTTGGAGCCGGTCACGGTGCCGGCCGCGCCGAGGAATCGGATGTGGACGTTCATGCGGGCCATCTTATCCCCATGCCCACAACGGCTTCCCGAATGGCGCCGGTGCCGGTGAGGCCTTGCGCCCGGGGCGCCGCGCGCAGGCACCGGCGGCGCAAAATGCAACACCGCAGCCCCGACCCGGTGGCGCTGCGCGTTGTGCAACCCGATCCGGCGGAGGCCGTCCCATGGCGATTCAAGCGGTGGTTTTTGATGCCTATGGCACCTTGTTCGACGTGTATTCCATCGGCGTGCTGGCCGAGCGCCTGTACCCCGGCCAGGGGGCCGCGCTGTCGGCGCTGTGGCGCGACAAACAGATCGAATACACGCGCCTGATTTCCCTCAGCGACCCCGATGCCGAACAGGGCAGCAGCCACTACCGGCCGTTCTGGGACCTGACCCGCCAGTCCCTGCGCTACGCCCTGCAGCGCCTGGGCCTGCCCCTCTCGGAGGCCAACGAAGAGGCGCTGATGGCGCAGTACGCGCAACTCACCGCTTTCCCGGAAAACCGCGGCGTGCTGGAGGTCCTGCGCCGGCAGGGCATGACGACGGCGATCCTCTCCAACGGCAACCCCGAGATGCTGGCGTCGGCCGTGGACAGCGCCGGCATGCGCGACCTGCTGGACCACGTGATCTCGGTCGACGGCGTGCGCCAGTTCAAGACCATGCCGGTGGCGTATGGCGAGGTGGCCCGCCACATTCCGGCCGAGAAGACGGACGTGCTGTTCGTCTCCAGCAACGCCTGGGACGTGCTGGGTGCCGCCTGGTTCGGCTTCACCACCCTGTGGATCAACCGCCAGGGCCTGCCGTTCGAGACCATCGGGCCTCGGCCCGACCACGTGGGCGCCGATCTCACGGCTGTGCTCGGCGTGTTGGGTCGGGGCGGCTGAACAAGCTGCTGAGACACCACACCTAGATCAGGTTCCTGAGCGTTCGCGCCGCTTCCTGCAGCACCGGCAGCACGCGCTTGATCGCGTCCTCGCTGCTTTCCTGGTTGATCGGCATGGTGATGCTGATCGCGCCTTGCACCGCGTTGTTGCGGTCCAGCAGCGGCACCGCGATGCCCCGTGCGTTCAGCTCCAGTTGCTGCTCCAGCAGTGCCCAGCCCTGCCGGCGAAAGCGCTGCAACTCGCTGCTAAGTTGCTCCTTGCTGGACATGGTGAACGGCGTGAAAGCATGCAGCTCGCGGGGTCCTAGCCAGGCATCGGCCGCTGCTTCGCCCATGGCCGCCAGGATCGCCACACCCGCGGTCGACAGTTGCGCCTGGATGCGCGAACCCAGCATGTAGCCGGTGTTCATGTGGCGGTGCGCGCCGCTGCGCGCGATGTAGACCACGTCGTCGCCGTCGAGCACGCCAAGGTAGGCGATTTCCTGCGTGCCGCCCGCGATGCGCTGCAGAAAGGGCTGCACCACCCGCGGCAGCCGCGCCGACTCCAGGTAGGCGTGGCCCAGGCGCAGGATGCGCGGCGTGAGCCAGAACAGTTTGCCGTCGCTGCCCACATAGCCCAGGTGCGCCAGGGTCAACAGGTAGCGCCGCGCGGCGGTCCGGGTGAGGCCACAGCGGGCGCCCGCCTGGCTCGCGGTCAGGCGCGGGTGCTGGTCGTCGAAAGCTTCGATGACCGACAGGCCTTTTTCCAGACCGGCGATCCAGTCGCGCGGCTCCAGCCGGGGTGTTGTCGAAACGGGTGGGTTGGGCATGGGTGTGACGCTCGCAGGGCGGATACGGATGGGTGAAAACCCTGATATCGATCGATGATCGAACGAAGATGATCGATTATCGATCGGCACCATCCGGTGCGTGCGGGTCAAAACCGATGTGCCCACCTACAGTGAGAGCTGTAGCGGGTGACCTCACCCGATGCCGCGCCCGCTGGCCCTTTGACGCCCGGCCTGGCGCTCACCCGATGGAGACACAAGCATGAGTGACCTGCTGCTCAACACCCCCGACGGCCGCGAGCCGCTACAGGCTTCTTTCAGCGATGCCGCCAACCCGCTGGGCCTGGACGGCATCGAGTTCATCGAATACGCCACGTCCAAGCCCCAGGCGCTGGGCCAGGTGCTGGAGATGATGGGCTTTCGCCCGGTGGCGCGCCACCGCTCGCGCGAGGTGCTGCTGTACCGCCAGGGCGATCTCAACATCGTCGTCAACGCCCACCCCACCGATGCCCAGGGCGCTACCCATGGCAGCGAGGTGCCTTCGATCTCGGCCATGGCGCTGCGCGTGCGCGATGCGCGCGCCGCCTACCACTACGTGCTCGAACGCGGTGCCTGGGCGGTGCCGACGCACGCCGAGGTGATGGAACTCAACATCCCGGCCATCCACGGCGCGGGCGGCAGCCGCATCTATTTCGTGGACCGCTACAAGGAGTTCTCCATCTACGACGTGGATTTCGTGCCCATCCCCACGGTGGACCAGCGCCCGCCGGCCACCGCCGGCATCCACTTCTTCGGTGTCGTGCAATACATCGGCCCCGAGCGCAGCAACGACTGGATCGCGTTCTACAACGAGCTCTTCGGCACCGAGCTGATCCCCGACGAACAGCGCTTCGGCATCATGCCCAAGGGCACCTTGCTGCGCACCCCCTCGCTGGACGCCACCCGCCGCTTCATGCTGCAGCTGATCGAACCCGAGATCAACGTGGTCGATGCCGACGAGCGGCTGCAGCGCATCGGCCTGGGCGTGCCCGACGTGCTGGCCGCCGTGAAGGCGCTGCGTGCGCTGGGCGTGGAGTTCGTCGAAACCCAGGCTGCGCACACCGAGCAGCGCGGCGCCATCACCAAGACCTACCTGGGCTCGGTGGTGTTCGAGCTGGTGCACAGCGAACTGCGCACCGGAGCCTGATCGCATGAGCAGCGCAGCGCGCCGCACGGAGGACCAGCCATGAAACCGAAACACAGCGCCATTGTCGAAGCCATCAGCGGCTTCGGCATGGACACCATCACCCTGGCCGGCCCGCTCGAAGCCAAGCTCGCGGCCATGAAGGCGGCCGGCTTCTCGCAGGTCATGCTCAAGGCCAACGACATCAACGGCCACCCCGGTGGCATGCAGGCCGCGGTGCAGGCCGTGAAAGACAGCGGCCTGCGTGGCACCGGCTTTCAGGTGCTGCGTGACTTCGAGGGCCTCAGCGGCCACCTGCACCACTACAAGATCGACATCGCCAAGGCCATGCTGGAGATGTGTGCCGCGCTGGACTGCCAAGTGCTGCTGGCCTGCTCGTCCACCTCCACCCATGCCAGTCAGGACCTGGACCACCTCGCGCGCGACCTGCGCAAGCTCGCCATGCTGGCGCTGCCCCTGGGGATCAAGATCGCTTACGAAGGCCTGTCCTGGGGCCGCACCGTCAACGAATTCACCACCGCCTGGGACGTGGTCTGTCGCGCCGATTGCCCCAACCTGGGCCTGGGCCTGGACTCGTTCCACATCTTCGCGGCCAAGACTCCCCTGGAGGAAATCGACTACCTCGACCCGAGCAAGATCTTCCTGGTGCAACTGGCCGACTTCATGTGGCAGGAGATCAAGACCTTCGAGGAGCGCATGAGCACCGCGCGCACCTTCCGCGTGTTCCCCGGCGAGGGCGTGCACAGCGAACAACTGGTGGACCTGGTGCAGAAGCTCGACCGCCTGGGCTACGCGGGCGACTACAGCTTCGAAGTCTTCAACGACGACTACCAGCAGATGCCGCTGCCCATGGTGGCCGAACGCGGCCGCCGCTCGGCCCTGTGGCTGGCCGAAGACGTGCTGCGCCGCTCGGTGCCGCTGCCCAACCAGATGCGGTTGAAGTCGGTGGCGGGTTGATCGTTCGTCGCGCCAGTGGTGTCGTGTCAGGGGTCGTCCACTAAACTCATGCACCCCCGTCAGCCACAACACAAGGAACTCCCATGGGCGCGCAGTGGAAAGCGAAACACAAGGACCTGGCGGCCAACGCCAAGGGCCGCCTTTTCGGCAAACTCGCCAAAGACATCATGATCGCGGCGCGCCACGGTGCCGATCCGGCGGCCAACGCTCGGTTGCGCCTGGTGGTGGAGCAGGCGCGCAAGGTCTCCATGCCCAAGGACACGCTGGACCGCGCCATCAAGAAGGGCGCGGGCCTCACCGGTGAAGCGGTGCATTTCGATCATGTGATCTACGAAGGCTTTGCGCCGCACCGCGTGCCGGTGATGGTGGAGTGCCTGACCGACAACGTGAACCGTGCCGCGTCGGACATGCGGGTGCTGTTCCGCAAGGGCCAATTGGGCACCAGCGGCTCGGTGTCCTGGGACTTTGACCACGTCGGCATCATCGAAGCCGAACCCGCCGTCGCGGGCGCCGATGCCGAGGTGGCGGCCATTGAGGCCGGCGCGCAGGACTTCGAGCCTGCCGACGAAGAGGGCGTGACCGTCTTCCTGACCGACCCGACCGATCTCGACCTCGTGAGCCGCGCGCTGCCCGCGCAAGGCTTCACCGTGCTGTCGAGCAAGCTGGGCTACAGGCCCAAGAACCCCATCGACCCGGCCAGCCTGAGCGCCGAGGCGCTGGAAGAGGTAGAGGCCTTCCTGGCCGCGCTGGACGACAACGAAGACGTGCAGAACGTCTTTGCCGGCCTGGGGGGCTGAGCGCGAGGCGCCGGGGCCCCGTTTCAGGACGGGCCAGCGGTTTTCAGCAGCTCGGCCTCGAATTGCCCGAGCTCTTCCTCCAGGGTCCCGCGGCTGTGGAAATGCCGATGGGCCTGGCCGTACCAGTACTCGGCGTCTTCCAGATCACCCTCCTGCATGTGCAGAATGCCGTGCAGCCAGGCGCCCAGCGGAGAATCCTCGTTCTGCACGAGGTTGTGGGCCTCGTCCCAGCGCCCCGAACGCGTCAGAACCAGGACTTCATGAAGAGGGGAGGACATCGAAGGCTCCTTCTGGTTGGCCGTGCCTGAAACCGTTCCATGGCACGGCCCCCTTTTACCGCGACGCTCAAGCGTCCGCAATATCGCTCAGCAGTTGCTCAAGGTCGCCGTACAGGGCATTGCCGCGCAACAGCCGGCGACCGTTGTCGTCCGTGACCACCAGGGCGGGCACGCCCTGCACGCCGAAGCTCTGCATCAGCCCCTGCGCCTGGCGCATGCGCGCCGCGTTGGCGGCCAGCAGCTCGGCGTCGGCCGCCGCCAGGCGGTGGGCCGCATCGGCCAGGCCCTGGTCGCGCAGCAGTTGGCCCACCACGGTCGCATCGCAGGTGTCCAGGCCCTGCACGTAGCGGGCCTCCTGCAAAACCTTCAGCGTTGCCAGCTCGCGTGAGGGCTCGGTCAGCGCCACGGCCGTGAGTGCCAGCGTCGTCGCGGCCGAGTCGAAGGGGCTGCCGTGGCGGCCCAGCACCTTCTGGCGGTAGGCCTCGGTGAAACGCTGGCCGGTGAGCTTGGCGATGCGCAGGTCGTTCGACCAGGCGTAGGCGGCAAAGTCCGCGTCCATGGCGCGCCCGTTGCCTGCAAAGAGGCCCGTGGGCGCCAGCGCCAGCGTGATGGCGCTGTGTTGCCCCAGCTTCTGAACCACGGGCGAAGCGCCATAGCACCAGCCGCACAGGGGATCGAACAGGTAGGTGATGGCTGTGCTCACTGGCGTACCTTCGCCCTGCGGGCTGCGGTGCGAGCTTGCTTGGGAACGGCCCGGCGCTGCGCTCATGGTCCTATCTCCTTACCACTTCATCTCGCCCTTGTTGACCTTGGCGCCGATGTCCAGCGACAGGGCGCCGTCGGTCATCTGGGGGTAGGACTTCTTCATGGCTTCGATCAGCTCGGCGCCGGTCTTGCTGGCGGCCAGGTTCTTCTCGAAGGTCTGCAGGTAGTCCTTGGTGAAGGTGATGGTGCTGGCGTCCACGGCGGTGCCGGCTTTCATGTGGCCGGGCACCACCAGCTCGGGCTTGAGCGCGGCCATTTCGTCCAGCTGGGCCACCCAGGCGGCGCGCTCGGCGGCGCTTTGCGTGTCGGCTGTCCACACGTGCATGTTGCCGAAGACGCCGATGTTGCCCACCACGGCCTTGATCGACGGGATCCAGGCGTAGGGGCGGTGGGCCAGCAGGCCCTGGGTGCCACGGATTTCGATGGTCTGGCCTTCCAACGTCAGGCTGTTGCCGGCGAGTGCGCGCGGCGCCACGGGTTTGCGCGGTGCGTTGGCGCCCATCTTGGGACCCCAGAACGCCACTTTGCCGGCCATCTTGGCGTTCAGTTTTTCCAGCACGGCGGGCGTGCTCACCACGTCGGCCTGGGGGAAGATTTCCTTCAGCGTTTCGACGCCGAAGTAGTAGTCCGGATCGGCCTGGCTCACGTAGATGGTGGTGAGCAGCTTGCCGCTGTCGAGCACGTTGGCGGCGATGCGCAGGGCGTCGGCGCGGGTGAAGCCGGCGTCGATCACCATGGCTTCTTTTTCCCCGTAGACCAGGGTCGAGTTGACGTTGAAGCTGTTGCCGGCGGCGTTGTAGACCTTGACGGTCAGTGGCTGGGCGGCCTGGGCGCTGGTGAAGGCGATGGCCAGCGAGGCGGCGACGACGGTGGTGCGGATCATGGAAGGCTCCTGTTGGATGTCATTGAAGGGGATGCACTTTTCAGCGCTGGGATGCACTGTAGTTTCAATATCCGAACAGATAAATCGCATAATCTGGCCATATATGTTTCAAAAACAGAGCAAATCATGGACCGATTGACCGCCATGCGCGTGTTCGTGGCGGTGGCCGAGAGCGGCAGCTTCAGCGCCACGGCCGACCAGCTGGAGATGTCGCGCGCCATGGTCACGCGCTACGTGGGCACGCTGGAACATTGGCTGGGCGCGCGCCTGCTGCAGCGCACCACGCGCAGCGTCACGCTCACCGACGCGGGCGAGAACTGCCTGCGCCGCAGCCAGCAGATGCTGGCGCTGATGGACGACGTGGAGCAGGAAACCAGCCGCCACGACACGGCGCTGCGTGGGCAACTGCGCGTGACCTGCAGCGTTTCCCTCGCTCACGCGCAGATGGCGGCCGCGCTGGCCGATTTCCTGAAACTGCACCCAGCGCTCAAGATCGACCTGAACGCCAGCGAGGGCGCGCTCAACCTGGTGGAGGCGCGCATCGACCTGGCCATCCGCATCAGCGCGGAGCCCGACCCCACGCTGATCGGCCGGGTGCTGGCGCCTTGCGCCTCGGTGCTGGTGGCGTCTCCCGCGTACCTGGCCGAGCACGGCGTGCCCCAGGCGCCGGCCGATCTGGAAACCCACCGCTGCCTGAGTTTTGCCAATTTCGGCAAGAGCACCTGGACCCTCCGACGGGGCGAAGAACGCTGCCAGGTCGGCGTGCGCAGCCAGCTCAGCGCCAACGAGGCCACCGCCCTGCTTCAGGCGGCCCTGGCGGGCGGCGGCGTGGCCCTGCAGCCGACCTACCTGGCCAACCCCTACCTGGCCGACGGGCGCCTGCGGGCGGTGCTGCCGGACTGGCAGCCGCCCGACATGGCCATCCACGCGCTGTACCCCTCACGAAAACACCTGTCGCCCGCGGTGCGGGCCCTGCTGGACTTCCTGGTGGCGCGGTTCGCCAGCGTGCCCTGGTAACGCCACAGTAGCAGGGGAAGCACCCCAGGCGGAGCACGACCCGCAACGCACGAAGCGGCCCAGCCAAGGACACCGCCGGGCCGGCTTTGCCGGACGGCTGGTGTGCCTTGCAGGCCGCAGCCTCGCCAGAGGCGAGGCTTCTTCGGGCCGTCCAAGCCTGCGCAGGCAGGCTCGGAGCCGCGGCCCTCAGCCCCCTAGGGGGTAGCGCGAAGCGCTGCGGGGGGGGGAGTTAATGCCTGTGTAAATGGTGTGCATCCGGCACATGCGGATGCGCGTGGCCCATCGGGCTGTGGTGGTGCCAGTGGCTGTGGGGGCCGTCGGGCATCACCTCGTGGCGGTGGGTGTGGTGCCCATCGTCGTGGGTGTGGGCGTGTTCGTGTTCCAGCTCGCCGTGCTCGTGCCCGTGTTCGTGGCGCTCGGCCAGGTGCAGGACCACGCCGCAGACCATCAGGAAACCACCCAGCGCCATCAGCCACGAAGCGGAGCGGTCGCCCAGCGCAAACGCGCCCAGGGCCCCGATGAAGGGCGCAAACGCAAAGACCGAACCGGTGCGGGCCGCGCCGAACGCGCGCTGGGCCAGCAGGTAAAAGCGCAGGCTCAGGCCGTAGCCGGTGGCGCCCACGGCCAGCAGGGCCGCGGCCGCGAGCCCGCCGGGCCGGGGCTCGCCCCAGAGCATGGCAATGATCGCCGTGGCCACGCTGCCCAGCACCGCCTTGACGAGGACCACCTGGCCGGGGTCGCGCTCAGCCACCCCGCGCGAGAGCGTGTTGTCAACGCCCCAGGCCGCCGTGGCGGCCGTCACGGCCAGCAGGCCCAGCAGCTGGACCTGGCCGATCAGCCCCTGTTCGAACACCAGGGCCACCCCGCCCGCCAGCAGCAGCGCCACTGCGGCCGCCACCCGCCGGTCCAGCGTTTCGCCGTACCAGCGCCAGGCCAGGATGGCGGTGAACACGGCTTCCAGCGTGAGCATCAGGGACGCGCTGGAGCCGCTGGTGCGCTGCAGGCCCCAGGCCAGGGCCACGGGCCCGATCACGGCGCCCATGCCTGCCATGGCCAGCAGCCGGGGCCAGTCGCCGCGCTGGAGCTGCGCCTCCCGCGCCGCCGGCCGGCGCAGCAGCCCCGCCACCAGCGCCGCGCCGGCGTAGAGCAGCGCCGCGGTGGTGAACGGACCCATGCCGGCGCCGAAGCGTTGCACCAGCGGGGTGCTCAGCCCGAACAGCGCCGCCGCCAGCAGCGCGAGCAGGCCACCTCGGAGCGCGGGTGAGGGCGGCGCGAGGGTCATGGGCGGGTTCTCCTGTGAAGTGGGTGGTGGGGGTGTGCTTGAGCATATCGCCGGCGCCCGGGGCCGGCGCGGGGTCTCGCGCAAAGAGGGCTTGTCCGTGAATTCTGCTGCTGGGAGCGGTCCCCGATCCGCACTATGCTTGCACGTGGCCGTCGCCTCGGGTGTGTTTCGCAGGGGCGCACGTGGCTTTTATTTCATCAACGGAGAACACATGGCGAGCGATTTGGACACGGTGCGGGTGCTGCGGGCATTGTTCAACGACATGCCCCGGGCGCCGCAGGGCCTCACGCACCTGGAAACCATGGCCTGGATCAAGCAGTCGATGGCCGACTTCGAAGGCGGGGACATGGCCTACACCATCGAACACATCACCCGCAACGCCATGCTCGACATCGTGCTGCGCATGCGCGAAGACGGTCCCCTGGCGGACGACGCGGCCTTTGACGAGATCGTGAACCTGATCTCGACCAAGGAAGGCCGCAGTGCCTTCATGGACCGGTGCATCCAGGCCCAGAAGAGCGGCGCCGCCACCGAACGCCTGCTTTCCCGTGTGCAGCGGCCCTGGACGGAGCCCGAGCCGCTGTTCGTGCCCGATCCGCAAGAGGTGCAGCGCTTCGTGGCCGCGCAGGCCAGCGGGCCGGGGCCGATGTTCGCCGAGTACGGTGCGCGCGAAGACGTGCGGCAGATCGGTGTGTTCGAGCAGCCACCCGAGCGGGTGCACGAGTTCGCCTGGGGCTTCGTGACCGAAGACCAGGGCGACTGGAATTTCTACCTTGCCGAGGTCTGGCGCCAGGGCACGGTGGGCTACTTCGAGCGTTTCCTGAGCGCGGTGCAGCTCGAAACCACGGGCCTGCCCGAAGGCCCGGCCGCCGCCTCGCCCATGCCGGCCAGCCTGGCGCTGGACGTGGGCATCGCCGCGTTCAGCAGCCTCACGCTGCACGGCGGCGACAGCCTGGCCGATCCGGCTGTGCGGCGCTGGGTCGGCGAGGTTTTCATCGCCGGGTTGCTGCCGCGCATGGCCGCGCGCGTGCTCGACGAGCGCTGCGAGTTTCCCGAACGCGTTCAGTAGCTCAGGCGCGCCAACGAGCGCAGCAGATCGGCGCTGGCGGTGGGCAGGCCGAAGAATTCCAGGTAGGCGGGGATCTGTTCGAACAGCATGTCGGTCCCGACCTGCACGCGGCAGCCGCGCGCCTGGGCCGCAGTGAGAAAGGCGGTCATCTCGGTCTTCATGACCACCTCGCCCACGAAGGTGCGCGCGTCCAGGCGCGACACGTCCAGCGGCAGCGGGTCGCCTTCTTTCATGCCCATGGGCGTGGCGTTGACCACCAGGTCGAAGCCAGCCGGGTCGTTGTGGCCGGTGGTCACGTCGATGGCCGGGTAGGCGGCCTTGAGGCGCTGGCCCAGGGCTTCGGCCGAGGCGGTGTTCACGTCGAACAGGGTGATGGCGCCGATGCCCGCGCCCGCCAGCGAGGCGGCGATGGCGCAGCCCACGCCACCACTGCCCACCACCAGCACACGAGCGCCGGCCAGCGCCAGGCCCTTGCGCACCACGCCGCGCACGAAGCCCGCGCCGTCGAACATGTCGCCCAGCAGGCGACCGTCTTCCAGGCGTTTGACCGCGTTGCAGGCGCCGGCCACGGTCACGTTGGGCGTGACTTCGTCGAGCAGGCCCACCGTCACCACCTTGTGCGGCATGGTGATGAGCGCGCCGCGGATGTTGGTGAGCGTGAACACCGACTTCAGGAACGCCGGGTAGTCCGCCGACCGGCAGCCCATGGGCACGACCACGGCGTTCACGCCCGCGTGCTCGAAGTACGGGTTGTAGATCATCGGCGACTTGAAGGTGTGGGTCGGGTAGCCGATGTGGGCGATGAGTTCGGTGTGGCCGTTGATCATGGTGAGGACGAGAGTCACCCCCGCCGCGCGGGCGGTGGGGTGGGGGAATGAAGGGGGTCAGGGCCTTCGGGTGGCCGCCGAGTTGACGAACTTGCGCACCAGGCCGTCCATGGCGATCAGGTAGCCGTCCACCCCGAAACCGACCACGATGCCGGCCGCCGCGGGCGACACCCAGGAGTGGTGTCGGAACGCCTCGCGGGCGTGCACGTTGGAGATGTGGCACTCGATCACGGGCAGCGGCTCCACGCCCTTGATGGCGTCGTGCAGCGCAACGGAGGTGTGGGTCAGCGCACCGGGGTTGATCACCACGCCCAGGGCCTTGCCCTCTTTGTAGAGCCGGCCGTACTCGTGGATCTTGTCCAGCAGCGCGCCCTCCCAGTTGCTCTGGAAGCACTCGACCTCGTAGCCGATCTGGGTGCCGTGGGCCTTGCAGAAGGCCTCCACATCGGCCAGCGTGGTGTGGCCGTACTGCGCGGGCTCGCGCGTGCCCAGCAGGTTGAGGTTGGGGCCGTTGAGGATGAGGATTTTTTTCATGGCATTTCAAGGTTGGCAACAAGAAGATTCGACCACACGAAGTGTCTCCTCCAGCAATCACGGTGGAACCGGCTTTGCCGGGCCACACGTGATGCCCCTTGAGGGGGTGACGCGCCCGAGGGCGCGGCGCAGGGGTGGGCTTACTTGCGTGCCTTGGCCAGCTCGGCCAGCAGTTCGTTGACCGTTGCCTCGCCCACGCTGGCGGCGTGTTTGGTGATCACCGGTTTCATCTTCTCGACCAGCTTGACCTGTTCGGCGGCGGGCAGCTCGGAGACGGTCATGCCCGCTTTCTTCAGGTTGTCCAGCGTGCTGGCGACCGACGCGCGGGCCTGGCTGCGCTGGAACTTGGCGGACTCCAGCACGGCCTCACCCACGATCTTCTTCTCGTCGGCCGACAGCGTGTCCCAGAACTTCTTGCTGATCACCACCGATTGCGGGTTGTACTGGTGGTTGGTCAGGGTCATGAACTTCTGCACTTCGTGCAGCTTGGCGCCCCAGATCGTGGCGACCGGGTTCTCCTGGCCGTCCACGGCTTTCTGCTCCAGCGCGGCGTACAGCTCGGGGAAGGGCAGGGGCGTGGGGTTGGCGTCCAGGGCCTTGACCCAGTCCACGTTGATCGGGTTGGGGATCACGCGCAGCTTCAGGCCGGCGATGTCCTCCACCTTGGTGATGGCGCGCTTGCTGTTGGTGATGTTGCGAAAGCCCAGCTCGTAGTAGCCCAGGCCGACCAGGCCCTTCTCTTCCAGCTTGGCGTGCAGCTTCTTGCCGAAGGGGCCGTCGACGACCGCGTCGGCTTCCTTGCCGTTGGCGAACATGAAGGGCAGGTCGAACACCGCGAAGTCCTTGACCTGGCTGGCGAAGATGCCCGAGTTCATCGACGCCATCTCCAGCGTGCCGCCCTGCAGGGCCGAGACGTTGGCTTGGTCGCTGCCCAGCTGGCCGCTGGGGAACACGTTGACCTTGATCTTGCCGCCCGACTTGGCCGCCACGATCTCGGCGAACTTCTCCATGCCCTGGACGATGGGGTGGCCCGCGGCGTTCTGGTTGGCGAACTTGATGACCTTGTCCTGGGCGGCGGCGATGCCGACGGCAGCCAGCGCTGCCGTGGCCACCAGGGTCTTGATGAACAGTCGTTTCATGGGATGTCTCCAGCTCTTCGGTTTGGGACGCGGTGGAAGAAAGCCCTTGCCGTGGCGTGCCCGTTCCGGGCAAGGGTGTGGAAATCGGATGTGGTCTCAGCCGTAGAACCAGCCCAGCGGCACCAGCACGATCTGAGGGAACAGCACCATCAGGAACATGAGGGCGAACTGGGCGATCATGAACGGCCACACGCCTCGGGTCACCTCGTCCATGCTCACCTTGCCGACGCCGGCCACGGTGTTGAGCACCGTGCCCACCGGGGGCGTGATCAGGCCGATGGCGTTGTTCATCACGAACAGCACGCCGAAATACACCGGGTCGATGCCCGCGGCCTTGACGATGGGCATCAGCACCGGGGTCAGGATCAGGATGGTGGGTGTCATGTCCATCGCGGTGCCGACGATGATCACCAGCACCATGATCGCGAACATCAGCAGGGTCGGGCTGTCCAGCAGCGGCTGCAGCAGCGCCACCAGTTGCATTGGCAGCTGGGCCACGGTGATCAGCCAGGCCGAGACCATGGCGCCGGCCACCAGGAACATGATCACCGAGGTGGTCTTGGCGGCGGCCAGGAACAGGCCGTAGAGCTGCGAGAGCCTGAGTTCGCGGTAGATCACCAGCGAGATGAACAGCGCGTAGACGGCGGCGACCACGGCGGCCTCGGTCGGCGTGAACACGCCGAACTTCAGGCCCACCACCACGATGATCGGCAGGCCCAGGGCCCAGACCGCGTCGCGCAGCGCGTGCATCACTTCGGCGCGGGTCTTGCGGGCCGGCGGCGTCACGTTCTCCTTGCGCGCCACCCACCACCAGGTGAAGCACAGCGCCACGCCCAGCAGCATGCCGGGCACGATGCCCGCCATGAACAGCTTGGAGATGGACACGTTGGCGGCGACGCCGAAGATCACGAAGCCGATCGAGGGCGGGATGATGGGGGCGATGATGGAGGCGGCGGACAGCAGGCCGGCCGAGCGCGCCTTGTCGTGACCGGCGGTGTGCATCATGGGCAGCAGCAGGGCGGCCAGGGCGGCGGCGTCGGCCACGGCCGAACCCGAGAGCGAGGCCATGATGACGGCGGCCATGATGGCCACGTAACCCAGGCCGCCGCGCACATGGCCGACCAGGGACATGGCGAAGGCCACGATGCGCTTGGACAGGCCGCCAGCGTTCATGATCTCGCCGGCCAGCATGAAGAAGGGCACGGCCAGCAGCGGGAAGCTGTTGGAGCCTTCGATCAGGTTCTGCGCCAGGATCTGCGCGTCGAACATGTTCAGGTGCCACATCAGGGCGGCGCCGCACAGCAGCAGCGAGAAAGAGATGGGCACGCCGATCATCATCGCGGCGATGAGCGAGCCCAGGAAGATGGCAATGGTCATGGGAGTTCTCTGGGGGCTCGGGTCAGGGGTGGGGGTCGCCGTGCGGCATGTCGTCCGATTCGCGGATGCCGATCAGCTCGCTCTCGGCCATCTGGCCGCTGAGCAGGCGCCACAGGTTGAGCAGCAGCACGGGGGCTCCCAGCACCGCGAACACCACGCCGCTGGCGTAGAAGTAGCCCATGGAGGTTTCCATCACGGCACTGGTCGAGCCCCAGTTGATCTTGGTCTGCTCCAGCGAGCCCTGGAAGATCAGCCAGCAGATGAACAGCATCAGCAGCAGCGACAGGCCGAGGCAGGCCTTCTGGCCGGCCACCGGCAGGCGCGAGATCAGCGAATCGGTGCCCAGGTGGGCGCGTTCGTTGAGCGCGATCACGGCGCCCATGAAGGTCATCCACACGAACAGCCAGCGCGAGAGTTCTTCGGAGAGGGTGATGCCGGAGTTGAAGCCGTAGCGCATGACGACGTTGCCGAACACCATGAGCACCATCGCGGCGAGCGAAAGCACCATGAGAGCGCCCAGCAGGCGGCAATAGCCGTTGATGTATTTCTGGACCAAGGAACTGTCTCCTGAATCGTTGGAATCAATAATGTACGAACTGGTTAGTTTTTGGTGATCGGTGGAAACCCTAATCTGGAGGCCGCGCAGGGGGCTCAGTTTTTGACGAAGCGGACCACCATGTCGACGATCGAGGCGCGGCGCAGCGTGGCCACGGTGGGCGAGGCGAAGTCCCGCTTGAAGATCAGGCCGAAGGTGTGGCGGTTGGAGACGTTGAAGAACGACAGCGCCGAGATCGAGGCGTGGATGTCGATCGGGTCCAGGCCGGCGCGGAAGATGCCTTGTTCGACGCCGCGCGCGTAGAGCTTTTCGATCGCCGAGATGGCCTTGAGGTTGAGCGCCTGGATACTTTTGCTCTGGGCCAGGAACTGGCCGCGGTTGATGTTTTCAGAGACCACCATGCGGATGTAGGGCTCGTTGCCCGCGTGGTGGTCGAAAGTGAATTCAACCAGCCGGCGCAGCGCGGCCTCGGGCTCCAGGTCGTCGAGGTTCAGTTCGGCCTCGGTCGCCCGGACCCGGCGGTAAGCCTCTTCCAGGGCGGCCAGGTACAGACCTTCCTTGCTCTGGAAGTAGTAGTAGATCATGCGCTTGGAGGTGTGCGTCTCGTCGGCGATTTCGTCGATCCGCGCGCCCGCCAGACCCTTCTCGGCGAACTCATTCATCGCCACCTCGAGGATGTTGGCCATGGTGCGTTCGGGGTCGTTGGTGCGCGTGGGCGCCTTGGCCGCGAGCGGCTTCGCACGAACGGTCTGCCCGCGAGAATGTACTGGTTCGTTCATTTTTCCAGTATAGGGTCAACGGCTGCGGATGGCGCGCGTGCAAAGCCGGTGATGGGCTCAAAAACCAGGGAGTTGCCGTGGTTTATACGGGTTTGCCCTTACGATCCGCCCTTGTCTTTGCCCCGCTGTCCTGCCCGGACGGCCCCATGCCATGCCCTCAGCCACCGCTCACGCTTTTGCGTCGGCATTCTCAAAACGGCCCGTCGAGTCGCCACCCGAACGATGGAGCGGGCGGCTCGACCCGGACGGCTTCAAGCGCCCCGGGGGCCTGCTGATCGCGGCCCTGATGCAGGCCGCGGCGGAGCAGGACCTGTCGCTGGGCGAGCTGGCCACCACCCTGGGCGTGAGCTACTGGAGCCTGAGCCAGTTGCGCATCGGCTTTCGGCCCATCGAATCGCTGGACGACGACGTGGCGCAGGCCAGCGCCGCGTTTCTGGACCTGCCGCCCTTGACCATCGAGATGCTGGCGGGGCTGGCCGATCCTGCCGAGGCCCTGGCTTCGATGCCGCTGACGGGCGAGGACCTCTGGCATGCGCGCCAGCTGCTGGACACCGAGCCGGCCGAGCTGGTGCTGCTGCCCCCGCCCAACCGCATGCGGCCCCTGCAGTCTCTGAGCGTGGACGAGCTGGCCGCGCTGTACCAAGAGCACGGCCGCAACGCGTCGGTGTGCGAGGCGGTGCGCGTGGAGCTGGGGTGCCGACCGTTGTCGAAGACCGAGCGCCTGCGGGCCACGCTCGGCGGACAGGCCGCCGCCAGCGCCACGCCGCAGGCCACCGCACCGCAGCCGCCCATCCTGCGCTGCGTGAGCTGCCACAAGCGCCTGCGCATTCCCCTGCTGGAGGGGCCTGGCGAAGTGAGCTGCCCGACCTGCCAGACCGAGTACGCGGTGCACTGGCAGGCTTCGGTGTGCCTGGTGCAACGCATCGAGGCGCCACAGGCCGAGAGCGCCAGCGACGATGGCGACGAGGCGGCGGAGCCGGGCAGCGAGGCCGAAACATCGCCCTGGGCCGTGCTGGGCCTGGACGAGAACAGCCCCTGGGACGCCGTGGAGCGCGCCCGGCGCACGATGCTGCAGCAATACCACCCAGACCGCCTCGGCCATGTGCCGCCGCTGGTGCACAAGCTCGCTGAAAACGCATTCAAGCGCGTGAACGAGGCCTACGACACGCTCCGTTCGCGGCGCTAGCGCGCAAGGAGGCGGAGAACCACCGCCTCGACATCGTCGCCGCCCGACCCCTGACCCGCAACCCATCACACCGTCGGTGGCCACGGCGGCCCCCTGGCGATCGGAACACCTGCTCAGGGCGCGGGTGTCTCCGGCGCGGGCACGACCTTGCCGCGCAACGGGTTGAACCCCGTCACCAACGCGGTCGCCAGCAGCACCAGCGCACCGCCCGCGAAGATGCCGGGCGAGACCGCTTCGCCCAGGAACAGGTGGCCCCAGGTGACGCCGAACACCGGGATCAGGAAGGCCGGGCTCATGGCCGCCACCGGCGACACGTGGCGGATGATGCGCAGGTGCACCCAATACGCCAGGCCCGAGGTGATCACACCCAGCACCAGCATCGCGCCCAGCGCGGTGGGCGTGAACCGCGCCTGCGGCAGCGCCCACAGCGCGCCGGGCAACACCAGCACCAGTGACGCCAGGTGGATGCCCGCCGCGATCGCCAGCGGCTGCATGCGCGTGGTGGCGCGTTTCATGAGCGGTGTGGAGAAGCCATAGCAGGCCGCTGCCGTGATGCAGGCCAGCGCCGCGGCCAGGGTCGCCGCGTCGGGCCGCACCGGCCCGAGCCGCACGATCAGCGCCACGCCCGCGAAACCACACAGGCAGCCCAGCAGCTTGCGCGCTGTGAGCGTGTCTTCCTTGAACCAGGCCGAGGCCAGCGTGCCGAACAGCACGGCGGTGGTGTTGAGCAGGGCGCTGTAGCCAGCGGGCAGGCGCAGCGCGGCCCAGGCGTAGAGCAGGAAGGGCACCGCCACCGAGAGCACGCCGAGCACCAGCAGCTCGCGCGCGTGTTGCCAGGGCCAATGGTGGTTGCGCCACCGCATGATGAGCGCCAGCGTGAGCGTTGCGAGCCCCACGCGCCCGCCCGCAAGCACCAGCGGCCCGAGCAGTGGGCTGGCGATGCGCAGGAACAGGAAGGAAGCGCCCCAGAGCGCGGACAGGCCGATGAGTTGGGCGAAATGGCGGGTTTGCACTGGGGCTATTGTGCGGGGCTTCGCGTGGCCCGGCTGTCCGCTGCGGCGCAGAGGTGACAGGCGCCGCGCATGCCCGGCGCCTGTCACCGCGGGCCGTCAGATCTGCACCCGCGTGCCCAGCTCCACCACGGCGTTGCCGGGCAGGCGGAAGAACTCCACCACGCCGCCAGCGTTCTGGCTCATGGTGGCGAACAGGTGTTCGCGCCAGCCGGCCATGCCCGCGCCGGGCGCGGGCACCACCGTTTCCCGGCTCAGGAAATAGGTGGTCTCGAACAGCGGGATCGGCAGGCCCTGGGCCTGGGCGAGTTCCAGCGCCTTGGGCACGTCGGGCGTGTTCATGAAGCCGAAATTGACCGTGATGCGCCAGAAACCGTGGCCCAGCGGCGCGATGTCCAGCCGGCGTTCCATCGGCACCCAGGGCACGTCGTGGAACACCACCGTCAGGATCACGTTGCGCTCGTGCAGCACCTGGTTGTGCTTGAGGTTGTGCAGCAGGGCCTGCGGCACGGTGCTCGGGTCGGCCACGGCGTAGACCGCGGTGCGCTCCGCGCGGTTCATGCTGCGTGGGTCCAGCCCCTCGATGAAGGGCTGCAGCTCCAGGCCGTCGCTGCGCAGGCTCTGCATGAGCAAGGCCCGCCCGCGCAGCCAGGTGCTCATCAACACGAAGATCAGCAGGCCCAGCGCCAGCGGGAACCAGCCGCCGTCCAGGAACTTGATGGCACAGCCCGCCACCAGCAGTGCGTCAACCGCCAGAAAGAAGGCGGTGGCCCCGATGGCCAGCGGCGCGGGCAGGCGCCAGCCGTCGCGCACCACGAAGAAGGTGAGCACGGTGGTGATCATCATGGTCAGCGTGACGGCGATGCCGTAGGCACTGGCCAGCGCCGACGAACTGCCGAAAAACAGCACCACGGCCACCACACCGGCCAGCAGCACCCAGTTGACCGCCGGCATGTAGATCTGGCCGACCTCGCGCGCCGAGGTGTAGCGCACCGTCATGCGCGGCAGAAAGCCCAGCAGGATGGCTTGCTTGGTCATGGAGTAGGCGCCCGAGATCACGGCCTGCGAGGCGATGATGGCCGCCAGCGTGGCCAGCACCAGCGCGGGCAGCACCCAGGCCTCGGGGAACATGCGGTAGAACGGGTTCTGGATGGCCGTGGGGTCGCTCATCAGCAGCGCGCCCTGGCCCAGGTAGTTCAGCATCAGGCCGGGGAAGACCACGAAGGTCCAGGCCAGCTGGATCGGCCGCCGGCCGAAGTGCCCCATGTCGGCGTACAGCGCTTCGGCGCCGGTGATGGCCAGCACGATGGCGCCCACGGCGGCGAACAGGTGCCAGCCACGGCTGGCCAGGAACGTGTAGGCGTGCAAGGGGTTGAGCGCGGTCAAGATGGCCGGCTGCTGCGCGATCTGCAGCGCGCCGGTGAAGCCCAGCACCACGAACCACAGCACGATGATGGGGCCGAAGAACCGGCCCACGAAGGCGGTGCCCCGGCGCTGGATCAGGAACAGGCCCACCAGGATGGCCAGCGTGAAGGGCACCACGTAGGACTTGAGCGCGGGCGTGACCAGCTCCAGCCCCTCCATGGCGCCCAGCACCGAGATCGCCGGGGTGATCACGCTGTCGCCATAGAACAGCGTGGCGCCAAACATGCCCAGCAGCAACAGGCCGCCGCGCAGGGCGGGGCGGCTCTGCACGGCCTTGGCGGCCAGCGCGGTGAGCGCCAGGCCACCGCCCTCGCCGTGGTTGTCGGCGCGCAGGATCAGGATCACGTACTTGAGCGTGACCACCAGCATCAGCGCCCAGAAGATCACCGAGACGGCGCCAATCAGGTGTTGCGCGTCCAGCGGCACGCCGGTGTGCGGCGCGAAGATTTCCTTGATGGTGTAGAGCGGGCTGGTGCCGATGTCGCCGTACACCACGCCGATGGCGCCCAGGGTGAGCGCGGCCAGGCCCTGTTTGCGTGTGGCGGCGGAACCGCGGGGGCCGCTGGTTTCGGCGGGTTCGTCGAGCCGTTGCGGGCTGGCTGCCGGGGAGCCGATGGGGGAGGCGGGGGATGTCGTCATGAAGGCTTCCATGGTTCAGAAGCCTGGACGATGGCGCAGCGCGCATCAGGATCGCATAAGTGCCGCGCGTTTCGGGTCAGTCGTCGGCCTGCGCGTCCGCCATGCGGTAGCCCACGCCGGGCTCGGTCAGCAGGTGCCTGGGCTCGGCGCTGTCGTCTTCCAGCTTGGCGCGCAGCTGCCCCATGTACAGGCGCAGGTAGTGCGTCTGCTCGGTGTGTTCGGCGCCCCACACGTCGGCCAGCAACTGCCGGTGCGTGACCACCTGGCCGGCCTGGCGCACCAGGCGCGCCAGCAGCTTGAATTCGGTGGGTGTGAGGTGCACCTCGTGCCCGTCGCGGCGCACGCGCCGGCTCGCCAGGTCGATGTCCAGCCCGCCCTGGCGGTAGCTCAACACCGCCGGCTGGCTGTGGCGCCCGCGGTGGCGCAGGGCCACGCGCATGCGCGCCAGCAGCTCGCCGATGCCGAAGGGCTTCACCAGGTAGTCGTCGGCGCCGCCGTCGAGCAGGCGGATTTTCTGGCCCTCGGCCTCGCGCGCCGAGATCACGATCACCGGCGCCGTGGACTGGCGCCGCAGCTCGTTCAGGAAGGGCTCGCCGTCGCCGTCGGGCAGGCCCAGGTCGAGCAGCACCAGGTCGGGCGCGGCGCCCCGCTCGGCGTGCTGGAGCAGGGCGCGCGCGTCGGCCAGGCTGGCGGCGGCCTGCACCGCGTAGCCCTCCACCGAGAGCGCTTCGCGCAGGATGGCGCGCAGTTCGCGGTCGTCTTCCACCAGCAGGATGCGCTCACTCATGTCGGGTTGTCTCCGTCTCCGGGCGGTGGGTCTTGCAGCTCGCGCAGGGGCAGCAGGCAGTCGAAGCGGCAGCCGCCGTGCTGGCGCGGGCTCAGCCGCAGTTCACCGCCGTGCGCCCGGGCAATGGCGCGGCAGACCGCCAGCCCCACGCCCGCGCCCTGGCGGCTCGCCTCCACCGAGGCGGCGCGGCTGGCCTCGTCGCCGCGCTGAAACACCTCGAACACCCGCTCGCGCCAGGCCGGCGCGATGCCCGGCCCGCGGTCGCACACGCTCAGGCAGGCCTGGGCTTCGCGGCGCTGCACCCGCAGTTCCACCGCCGAGCCTTCGGGGCTGTACTTGAGCGCGTTGTCCAGCAGGTTGTCGAGCAACTGCGACACCAGCATCGCGTCGCACCACAGCAGTGGCATCTCGGGCTCGATCCAGGCTTTCACGCGCGCGCCCTCGGGGCGGCGGCGCGCGCGGCGCAGCACCGCGCCCACGATCTCCTCGGCCGACTCCCAGTCGCAGCGCAGCTGCACCGAAGGCATGTCCAGCCGCGCGAGCTGCAGGGTGTTGTCGGTCAGGCGGCTCAGGCGCTCGGCCTCTTCCACGATGCCACCCGCCAGCCGGCGGCGCTGTTCCAGGTCGAGCCGCTCGGCCTGGTCGTGCAGGGCCGAGGCGGCGCCCATGATGGTGGCCAACGGGGTGCGGTAGTCGTGCGAAATGGCGGCCAGCAACGCGTTGCGCGTGGCCTGCAGCTGGGCCTGTTCGCGAGCGCGCTGCTCCTGCTGGCCCATCAGCGAGCGGTGCAGGGCGCCCCCCATCTGGTCGCACAGCGCCTGCAGGTGGGGCCGCAGCTCGGGGCCGGCGCCGCGCGCCTCCATGCCGCCCAGCACGGCCGCGCCCAGCGTCACGCCGCGCCCGCGCAGGGGCAGGTACCAGTCGCTCAGTTCGTCGTAGCGGCCGGTGCCCGCGCCCATGGGCCGGCCGTCGCGGATGCACAAGGCCAGGCCGGCGCGCTGGTCGTCCGTCACCGCGCCCACCTGCAGCGTGGACTGGTCTTCCGGCTGGGCGCCCAGGCCGCGCAGCACCGCCACCGCCACCGGCACCCGCGCGGCCTCTTGCAGCGCCGCGTGCAGCGCGCTGGCGTGGGCGGCCGGGTCCACCGCGTCGCGCAGCGTGTCGCCCCAGGTGCGCAGCCGGGCCTCGCGCTTGGCCACCAGGCTGGCGGCCTCGGCCAGGTGCCGCTGGCGCACCACCAGACCCGAGATGATCCAGTTGACCGCCAGCATCGCCAGCAAGAGCAGGGCGTGTTGGTGCAGGTCCACCGTGAAGGTGTAGCGCGGTGGCACGAAGCTCCAGTTGAAGCCGACCACCGCCAGCGCGCTGGCCAGGGCGCTGGCCCAGCCGGGCCACCACAGCGAGGCGATGGCCGAGGTGAGCATCAGCACCATGGCCAGGTTGGCCAGGTCCAGGTGCTGGTCGAGCACCAGCATGAGCGCCCAGCCGGTCAGCCAGGTCAGCCAGGGCCACAGGGCCGCCCGGCGCGGCGCGGGTGGGTGGCCTTCTTCAAGGGGGTTGGTGGGGTTCATGGTGGGCAAGCCTAGCGGCGGGGCCATCAGGAAAGCATAAGGCTGCGGGGCCGCCCTTGGTCGGCCGCGGCGCCACGGCCCGCACACGCAGGCACTCGGCGCCCGGTCTGGCCGGGCGCCGGGAGGCCCTGTAAAGTGCCATCGCTGGCAGATTCCCAGCGATGGCAATCGAGAGGTCTCACCATGTCGCTCGCGCTCTACGGTCACCCCTTTTCCTCGTACACGCAAAAAGCGCTCGTCGCGCTGTACGAAAACGGCACACTCTTCGAATTCCGCTGCATCGGGCCCGACACGCCCGAACACGCCGCCGAGTGGCTGCGACGCTGGCCCATGGCCCGGTTCCCGCTGCTGCTGGACGGTGAACGCCAGATCGTGGAGACCAGCCTCGCCATCGAATACCTGCAGCTCGCCCACCCCGGGCCGGTGCGCCTGCTGCCCGCCGACCCGATGGCCGCGCTGGACGTGCGCTTTCTCGACCGCTTCTTCGACCTGTATGTGATGAGCGCCATGCAACTGGCCGTGGACTGCGCGCTCAAGCGCTACCCGATGACCGTCGAAGAAGGGCGGGCCATTGCCAGCGAACGGCTGGAGCGCGCCTACGCCTGGCTCGAAGGGCATCTGGCCGGCAAGACCTGGGCCGCGGGTGAAGCCTTCACCCTGGCCGACTGCGCCGCCGCGCCCTCGCTGTTCTACGCGGACTGGGTGCACCCGATCCCCGAAACCACCCCCGTGCTGCGCGCCTACCGCACACGCCTGCTGGCCCGCCCATCGTTCGCCCGCGCGGTGGAAGAAGCGCGGCCGTTCCGACCGCTCTTTCCGCTGGGCGCGCCGGATCGGGATTGACGGGCTGAGTGGGCTGGTTCTGAGGGGGCTGGGTGGGCTTGGGCAACTTGGGACACTTTCTCGGGGCGGCTTGGGGGAGGAAACCGCGGGGAGCATCAATCGTGGCGTACTCTGTGTATGGCGCAGAACGGCCCGCCGAACCTTGGTGAGCCCGTTTCAGACGCCGTCAATGATTGGGATGCCCACGTCATCACGGAGGGCCTCTCTGATGGGACAAACGAATCGGCCGCCCACGCCAGAATGTGTCGATGACCAGCATCGTCGCGCAGCCCAGTCTTCTCGGCCTGTGCGAACGGTGCCTCAGGCACAAGAAGTAGCTTCGTGGGTTCGCGACCTAACAGGCTGTCACCGCGGTCGCTTGTAAGCTTGTAGCCAAGGAGGTGGTCGACGACCCGGCCCTGACATGTCCAAGACCCAAACTGATCTGGCTGAACTTGGCGCGGCACCCCAAATCGAGGTGCCCGCCTCTACGGTCGAACCCGAATCGGGTCTGTCCGCGGCCCAGGCTGCCCAGCGCTTGGCCGAAGACGGCCCCAATGCGCTGCCCGGCGGACAGCGCCGTTCCTTGCTGTCGATTGCCTTGGCAACCGTGCGCGAGCCGATGTTTCTTTTGCTGATTGCGGCGGGAACCCTGTACCTCCTCTTCGGCGATCTGCAGGAAGGCCTGACGCTCTTTGGATTCGTGGTTGTTACCCTTGGGCTCACTCTGTACCAGGAGGGCAAGACAGAGCGGGCCATTGAGGCTCTGCGCGACCTCACGAGCCCGCGCGCGCTGGTCATCCGAGACGGCCAACCCCAACGCATTGCCGGGCGCGACGTGGTGCGCGGCGACCTGCTCAAGCTGAGCGAGGGTGACCGTGTTCCGGCCGATGCCCTGCTGGTTTCCGCCGATGGAGTCCGGGCCGACGAATCGCTGTTGACGGGCGAGGCTGTTCCGGTGGGCAAGCGGTTGGCGCAGCCCGAAGAACTGGCTGCTGCGGCGAAGCCTGCAGACACCGCGCGCGTTGCGCCTGGCGGCGACGATCTGCCTGTGGTCTACGCGGGCACGCTGATCGTGCAGGGCAACGCGCTGGCGCGTGTGACAGCCACAGGTGAGCGAAGCGAGATTGGCCGCATCGGTACCTCGTTGGGTACCGTGGAGAACGAGCGTTCGCCTCTTCAGAAGCAGACGACCCGGTTGGTGCGCAACCTGGCGTTGCTGGCGCTGGCGCTCAGCCTGTTGCTGATACTGGTTCATGGGCTGATCAAGGGTGACTGGCTACAGGCACTGCTGGCTGGCATCGCCCTGGCCATGGCTCTGCTGCCCGAGGAATACCCAGTGGTGCTGACGGTTTTTCCCGCGCTCGGTGCACGCCGACTGTCCAAGGAGGGCGTGCTCACCCGGCGCATCAACGCTATTGAGACGCTGGGCGCCACCACGGTGCTGTGCAGCGACAAGACGGGCACCCTGACCGAGAACCGCATGACCGTGACGGTCCTGGTCGCCGGAGGTGTCGATCTGGCCGAGAGTCTCGCGCTGGATACGCGGGCCGAAATCCAGTCAACCGAAGGTTCACCGACCGAACGCCAGTTGCCCGAGGTATTCCATGCCCTGGTGGAGTTGGCGATCCTGGCCAGCGTGGTCGACCCCTTCGACCCCATGGAGAAAGCCTTCCATCAACTCGGCTTGCGCTTCCTCGCCGACACCGAACACCTGCACCGCGACTGGCGTCTGGTGCGTACCTATGCGCTGAGTCCGGCATTGCGGGCGATGTCGCACGTGTGGGCCGCGCCGGGTGACGGCGTCCAGACCGTCGCCGCCAAGGGCGCGCCGGAGGCGGTGATGGACCTGTGCCACCTTGACGATGCGCAGAGGTACCGCGTCGGCAGCGCCGTTGACAAGCTGGCGGCCGAGGGACTGCGCGTGCTGGCGGTTGCGCGCGGATCGTTTGCTGGGCAGGACTGGCCGGAAGAAGAGCACGGCTTCGATTTCGAGTTCATCGGGTTGCTTGGCCTGGCCGACCCGGTGCGCGCAGAAGTGCCAGCCGCCGTGGCCGAATGCCGTGCCGCCGGTATTCGTGTGGTCATGATCACCGGCGACTACCCGGCGACGGCGCGAGCGATCGCACAACAGGCTGGGCTGGCCGAGTGCGGTGGTGACGTGCTGACTGGCGACGAAATCGCAGGACTTGGCGACGAGGAGCTGCGCGAGCGCATGGCCACCGTCAGCGTCTGCGCCCGAATCGCACCGGAGCAGAAGCTGCGTATCGTCCAGGCGCTGAAGGCCCGAGGCGACATCGTCGCGATGACGGGTGATGGCGTGAACGACGCACCGGCGCTGCGCGCGGCGCATGTGGGCGTGGCCATGGGAAGGCGCGGCACCGACGTGGCACGCGAGTCGGCTTCGCTGGTGTTGATCGACGACAACTTCGCGGCCATCGTCGCCGCGGTACGCCTGGGTCGCAGGATCTTCGACAACCTGCGCAAGGCCATGTCGTACATCCTGGCGGTGCACGTTCCTATCGCTGGCATGGCGATGTTGCCGGTGCTGTTTGGATGGCCGGCCTTGCTGTACCCGATGCACATTGCCTTGCTCGAGCTCATCATCGACCCGGCCTGCTCGATTGCCTTCGAAAACGAGCCTGCGGAAAGCGACGTGATGCGGCACCCGCCGCGTGATGCCACCGCCCCCCTGTTTGGCGGCGCTACCCTGGTTCTGGCGCTGGTTCAGGGTCTGGGTGTGCTGGCTGTCGTCATGGCCGCGTTCGCATGGGCCAGTACGCGCATCCCCGAGCCCGAGGCCCGGGCCTTTGCGTTTGCCACTCTGGTCGTGGGCAACCTGTCCCTGATCCTTTCCAACCGTTCGGCCACCCGGTCGCTGTGGGCAACGCTGCGCACGCCGAACTGGACGCTGTGGGGCGTGCTGGGTTTGGCAAGCGCATTGTTGCTGGCTGCGCTCTACATTCCCTGGGCTTTGGGAGTGCTGCGATTCGCGCCCCTGCCGGCACACGAGCTGGCCACCGCCTGCGGTCTGGGCGTGCTGAGCGTGCTGTGGTTCGAAGGCATCAAGTGGGTGCGTCGAAGGCCGTCAGCTTGACAGATCTGCGGATCTGCCAAACCGACCCAGCCCCAGTTCCATCAAACCTTCAGCACGGCGCAACAGAAACAGCACATCCATCCCCATGCGCTGTGCGATGGCCAGACCCTTGTCGGGGCCTGCCACCAATAGGGCCGAGGCCCAGGCGTCCGCGTGCATGCAGGTGCCCGCCAGCACGGTGACCGATGCCACGGCGTTGTTCACGGGTGCGCAGCGGCGCGGGTCCATGGTGTGTGCGAGGCGCGCATCACCCACTTCCAGATAGCGTCGGTAGTCGCCCGAGGTGGCCACAGCCAGATTCTCCAGCTCGATGACGCCGTGCACCGCGCGGTGTCCAGGCTCTGGGCGTTCGAGCGCCACAGCCCAGGGAACGCCGTTGGCCTGAGCGCCCACGGCGCGCAGCTCACCATCCAGCGCTGCCAGTGCATGCCGCACGCCGTGCTGTTGCAGCACGGTGGCCATGCGGTCCACCGCGTAGCCCTTGGCAATGCCGCACAGGTCGAGTTGCAAGGTCGCACGCTTGCGGGCGCGGCCAGAGGGCCTGTCCAGCTCCAGGCGCTCGTGCGCACCGGAAGATGTGGACTGGCGTGCGGCGCGGATCGCTTGCGCGTCGGGTGCATCGCGCACCGCGCCAAACCCCCAGGCATTCACCAGCGCACCCACGCACGGATCGAATGCACCCGCGCTCAGGCGGTGGACATCGAGTGCACAGTCCAGTACCTCCAGGATTTCAACGGGCAGGTCCACCCATTCGTCCACGGGCGCGCGGTTCAGGCGCATGAGGTCGCTGTCCGGTTTCCAGGGCGACATCTGCTCGTCCACCTGCTCAACCGCAGCGGCGAGGTCCTGGCGCAAGGCCGCCAGGTTCATGGTGTTGTCGGCGTCGACCGTGGCAGACCAGCGTGTGCCCATGGTCGGACCGTGTAGGGTGGTGCGCTGGCAGGGCGCATCGGGCTCAGAAGACATCTTCGGCATAACGCTCCTTGGCTTTCAGCTTCGATACGCTCAACTGCAGTGGCGCCAGCACCATGTCCAGCGTTTCGGCCACGCCCTGCGCCATGGCACGGCTTCCGCATACGCGCACGATGGCGCCCTGTGCCAACAGGCCGCGCACGCGCTCGGCATCTCGGCGCAGGGCATCCTGCACATAGCCGCCGCCGTCGGGTACACGGGAGAAAACCGTCTGCAGCGTTGCCAGGCGCCCTTCGCCGAGCCAGCGCTGAATGTCGGGGCCGAAGTAAAAATCCCGCGCCGGGTCGCGCCCACCAAAGTACAGGTGCATCGGGCGGCGTCTGTCGTTGCGGCGGATGAAGCCGGCCAGCGGCGCCACACCGGTGCCCGCCCCGATCAGCAGCACCGGCCGCCGGGTTCGCGGCAGTGCGAAGCCAGGGTTGGGTCGGATGAAGGCCGCAATGCTGTCTCCCTGTTGCAGGCCCAGCAAGTGCGTAGAACACAGGCCACCGGGCATCTGACGCACGCAGATTTCCAAGAACCCGTCTTTCCAGCCCGACGCCAGCGAGTAGTAGCGCGGCACAGCCGAACCCGGCGGCACGATGCCCACGAGATCGCCTGCTGCAAACCGCGCCAGACCGTGCCCGCGCAGGCGTGCGCCCGGTCCCTCTGCAGGCCACGCAAAGCGCAGGATCGCCGTGGCCTGCCCGGTGACCCCGGGATAGTCCTGGCGCGCCATGAGTGTGAGCGTCGCGGTGGGTGGTACGCGCGGTACATGCTCCAGGGCCAGGGGTTCGCCGAGCGCCTGCGCCAGGGCATCGCCCCAGCGCGCGAACTGCTGGCCCGATTGCTGGTGGATGCACTCCAGCGGCAGCAACGCGGGCCAGCCCTGTGCGCGCAGCGTCTGATCCAGCGCCACGGCAAAGGCGCAGAAGGTCGGGTACTGCCGGTCGCCAAAGCCCAGCACCGTCGCTGGCACAGCGCTGGCGCTGTGCCCGGCGATGTGCTCCAGGGCGCTGCTGGCGTGGGCCGGGGCCTGGCCTTCGCCATAGGTTGCTGCAAGCACAAACACCTGCCGCGTGGCGGCCGTGGTTCGAAAGTTCTCCAGCGCGCTGGTGTGAACGCGGTGGCCGCCCTGGCTCAGCGCGTCTTGCAGCGTTTGGGCAAAACCCCAGGTGCTGCCGCCTTCGCTGGCCACGAAGATGAGCACGTCAGCCTGTGCCAGCGGGGTGTTGCCGGTGATGTGTGGCGCCTGGCGGCGCGCTTGCCACCAGATGACAACGCCCGACAGCCAGAACAGCAGCACGCTGGCGCCCACGAGCCCGAGCACCACGGCCCAGGGCCAGGCCGCTTCGCCCGTGTGCAGCACCACGGCCCAGTCGTAGACGCGCTGAGTCAGGGTGGCGTCTTGCCAGGCCAGCATCTGGCCCGAGTACCGGTCGATCCAGCCCTGACCCTGGGCAGTGGCAACGTTCCAGGTGTCTTCCGGGTCGGTGGCGCCGGGAAAGTTCAGTTTGCGCAAATCCTGCACAGCAAGGCCTTGCAGCGCGGCCAGCTGCGCGCCGGGCAAGTCGGGCTGGCCGGTGAGCATCGAGAGCACCTCAGGCTCGGCCCGGGAGTCCAGTTCCACGAGACCCAGTGTCGATGCGCTCATGGTCAGCGCCGTGAGCGATGTCAAGCAAAGCACTGCGAGCACCACACGGCCCGCGACCACGTGGATGCGCTGCGCCAGCGAGCCACGCACCCGCGCCGCCAGCTTCCGCCAGCCGCCCATGCGACGCAGCAAAAGCACCAGGGCAGAGACGCACAACACGCCCATGGCCAGCGCAATGCCCGCTGCGCCCCAGCGCCCGGTGTCGCCCAGCAGCAGCGAGCGGTGCAGGTTCTTCACCCAGCGCGGCAGCGCCGAGGCTTGCCAGGCGCCCAGCACCCGGCCATCGGCAGGGTCCACGTACTGCGCCTGCGGCTGGTCGCCGGCAAAGCTGAACACCACGATGGCACCCGAGGGCAGGTGGCGAATCTCTTCCGCGCCTGGAACGGTGCGCGTCACGCGCTCCACCAGCGTGGCCACGGGCAAATCGCCCGGTGCGGCGGGCGCCTGCCACGCCTGCTGTACCGGGTCGATCGCCAAAACAGAGCCGGTGATGCCCAGCACCACAGCCAGGGTTCCCACGGTCAGGCCCAGCCAGCGGTGGATGACTTTCCAGCTCATGCGAGTCCCTTTACTGAAGTTGGAAGGTCACCGACTGGATGTACTGCTTGCCGGCCTGCGGCTTGCCGACGTTCGCTTTGGAAAGCGGGACGCGGACCTCCGACGGGCTGTCCCGCATGTCTTCCACAGCGGCGTCGATGCGGATTTCATAGCCCGCGTCAATCAGTGCGTCCGCCAGATCGGCTGTGACCTTGAGCGTGCGCCCTGCGCCCACACTGGCGCCGGTCACGCCATCCAGGCGCTTGGCGTCACCCGCCGAGAGGCGGCTCCAGTCAGACAAGTGCTTGTGGTACTTGGCCTTGCCACCTGCCACCCACAGCGTGCGCACATAGGCGCCTTTTGCATCGGTCAGGTACGCCGCCAGGTAGGCGCCGTCGCCGCCGTAGTTCTTGAGCTGGGCTGTCAGCGTGAGCGGGCGGCTGTGTGCCAGGGCGGGAAGGGCCAGCGCGCAGGCGGTGGCCAGAATGGTCATGAGAGGTTTGGACATGGTGATGCTCCTGTGGGAAGGGGTTACTCGATCTGGCCGCGCGGCGCGGTGCCAGGGTTCAATAAAGGCGGTGGCGCGGTGGCGCCGTCTGGTTGCGGTGGTCGTTCCTGCTGCGCAGAGCCCTTTTCATCGCGATCGCGTTCCCGTGCACGCTGGCGGTCGTCTTGCTTCATCTTCAATACCGTCAGGGTCTCCGGGTCGATCTTGGCTTTGAAGCTGCGTCCTTGGGCATCCGTGCCGCGAATTTCATAGCAGCCGTCATCGATCTTCAGCCGTTGGATCTGCCAGCCCTGTGCGGCTGCCATTTGCCGCACAGACTCACGCGTCTGCCAACGATTCAGCGGCGCATCGCAATCGTCACCGGCCCATACGGGAAGGGTGGTCAAGCCCAGTGACAGAACCAGCAAGCCGTGCCGCAAAGAGGGTTGGTGTTTCATGGGAGACTCCTTTAAAAGGGGGGGTACATGGCAAGCGGTTCGCGGTGCAGGCTCCGCATGGCGGCGTGAGGATTCGACCCAACCCGCCATGAATCGCAGCGTGTGGACCAGCCTTCGTAGCAGTCGGGCGGCGCGACGGCCGCCCATGCAAAAGCTGGTGCCCGTCAGCCCAATTCCTGCTTCAACTTTGATCCGAATGAGGTTTGCGCCTTCTTACTGAATGGCATTGTGGAAAAACCACCGTGTATGCACGCTGAATGGCGCATTCATTCGCTGTTCATCATCTGAAAGGCAAAACGCAGGCCCATGGTCTTGTGCTGTTTCGTCGCCCTTCGCTGGAGTGAGGCGGCATGTGTGCGTTGGCGTCGGATGCATGGTACGCGCCCCATTTCGTTTCAAGCTGAACGCTTGCCGACCGGTCCTGGCAACGTGCATCGATCACGCTCTCTATGACCGGGCGCTCGGTCAATGGCTGCACGCTGACGACGTTTCCGGTGCCGGACCGCTCCAACGGGTCAAGCTCGGCTCTGCGGACATTCACCAGGGCGGGCGTCCACGAGGCTTGTCGACGCCCACCCTTTGTGGCCAGCGTGCTCCATTGGCGCGCAAGCGACGGGGGAGGGCCAGCTGAACGACTGGTGAACGAGTTCTTCAGCGTCTATACATCACGGCATGTGCAGACTGAACCCACAGTCAATGTCGACTGGGATTGCACGCAGAGGACTTCATCATGAACAAGACCATACTTCTTGCATCGCTAGGCATGTTGGCCGTAGCCACCAGTACCTTGTCGCTGGCCGATGCCCGCGAATACCGCGCGGACCTTGGCGTGGGGCTTCTGTCCGGCCATGGCAAAGAAGATATTCGATTGGCATGGGACTCTCGCAAACGCGACGAGCATGCGGACCGGTATGAAGTAAGCGACAACCGTCGCAACCGCGAAAAGACCAAGCGCACGCGTCCGGATGACTGGGTCGACCACGGGATGCAGGCCGTGCCCACCACTGCCGGCGCGGGCCAACCTGGTGACGGGTGGCGTTACTTCTCGGACCCTGCGGCGGAACGCGCCGTCGTCATCAGTCCGCAAGGTGAGTACTTCTTCAGTCGCGGCAAGGGCCTCAGGTTGGTCGCGGTGACACAGCCCGGATCCTGAGCCCTCGCAGCTTCAAAGTGGTATCTGGCTCGCCGCAGAAACCGCCATTCCGGGGCATGGGCTCAATCGGCGGAAACCATCGGTGGCGAGGGCGTTTTCTGGCTGATCGGATGATCGGAGCTGGCCGAAAACAGCTCCCCTTCTTCACGCCTCCCCAGCCCCGCGCATGGCCTCCGCCGTCTCCGAATTTCCCAATCCCGCCACTCCCTCGGCGGCTCCCAGGCGGTCGCGCGCTTCGCGGTTCTGGCTCAGCTTGGACTTGCCCGCCAGGTGGGTGATTTGAATCTCGATGCCGACGATGTCTTTCAACCGTTCGTTGATGTAGTCCGCCGGTGCATCGCCCATCTTCCAGGGCCTGGCCTGTTGGGAGTGCTGTTCGTTTTCGCGGGTGAGTCGCGCGAGCACGCCACGCAGATAGGCTTCTTCGTCGCGCACGCGCTGGCGGCCGTGGGCGTGCACGACCTGGTAGTTCCAGGTGGGCCCGTGGTGGGGACGTACATGCAGGGTGTCGATGGAAGTGGTGGCTTGCTCAACTCAGCTCCAACTCCCCCGCCGCGTTGAAGGCGTAAAGAAAGTAGAACCACTTCTTGGTGTCCGAGCCGCTTTCGATGCGGAACGCGGTCATCAGCCGTTCGCCGTCGGTCTTGAGGTAGATGGCGCCGTACACCTCCACGTTGCTGCTGCCCAGCTGGCGTATGTCTTGTTTGATGCGCTCCAGTTGCGCCGGGGTGATGCCAGCGCTCAGGGCGTCCACGCGGGCCAGCAGGGCGTCCACCGTCTTGCGGTTTTCCTGCGCGCGCGTGGAGCGCTGCAGCTCGGTGGACAGGATCACCGGCGCCGCGCCGCGGCCGGCGGCGCCCAGGCGGCCCAGCAGGTCGGGCCGGGGGTGCACGTGGCCTTCCGCGTCGCCCGAAGAGATCACGAAAGCCGCGGGGTGCACCGCCTGCAGGAAGGCGTCGGTCACCTGGCTTGAACCGTGGTGGCACGACTTCATGACCTCGGCGCTCAGGGTGGCGCGCGCGGTGTCGATCATCTGCTGGTAGGCGGCGCTGCCTTCGCGGGGCCAGGCGTCCAGGCCGGCGTAGTGCGTCAGCAGAAATTTTTCGGCCGGCAGGTTGAGGTCGCCGCCGAAGAGCACGCTGAACCGGCCGAGGCTGAGCTTGAGCAACACCGAATGCCCGTTCTTGGTTTCGCCGTACGAGTTGAAGCGGCGCAGCCGCGGCGCCTGCTGCGCATCGGGCTCCACCACCGGGCCCAGCACCTGGATGGTGTAGCCCCGCTGGTCCGAGGGGCCGAAGCCGGGCATCCACGCGAGGCCCTGCTCTTGCTGGGCGTGGGTGGTGGAGAGCATGCGGATGTCGCCAATCTTGGGGTTGTCCAGCGCGGCTTTCATGACGCGTGGGAACAGGTAGCGTGTGTCGTCGGTGACGCCGCCAAACGCCGCCTCGATGGCCGGGCGGTCCACCGCCAGGGCGTGGATGTAGGCGCGGCCGGTGGCGCCGTCGACCACGGGCTGGCCGATCTTGTCCCAGGTGCCGGGCACGGGGCGCTCCACCAGGCCGTTGTGGTAGACGGTCTTGAAGCCGACCTGCGGGTTCTGGAACAGCTGCAGGAAGCCCTGGTAGTGGTCCTGGTCGGGGTGGGTGAGCACGGCGGCGTGGAAGTTGAAGCCGGCGTAGGTCTGGAAGCGCGCTTTGAGAAAGGCGTTCATGTTGCCGGCCTCGCCCGCGTCGATCACCATGATGCGTTCGTGCGCGCCGCGTTCGGGCGAGACGACGACGGCGCCGTCGCCCTGGCCGACGTCGACAAAGATGATCTCCAGCGGGCGCTGGGTCACCACGTCCTGCTCGGGGATGTAGAGCGTGCGGCGGGCGGTGGGCGAGCGTGGCGCCCAGTCCACCTCCAGCCAGCCGTCGCCCAGTTCCTGGCGGATGTTGAGGTAGTCGCCCCAGAGGACTTGCCGGGCCTTGGTCTTGCGGTTGCTCTCGTACAGGTACGAGGGTTTGCCGTCTGCGCGCAGCGCCACGAATCGATGGGCCATGGTCAGTCCCTCCTTGTGCTGAGCGGGAGCGTAGGCGCAAGTGGTGCCGCCGTCCAGTGGGGCAGGGCTCAGAAGCCGCCGCGACCCGCCGGTCACGGCGTTTCAAGGCCTTTGTTAGGATGCGAAGTTGCCTTTTTGCCCCTCACCCCAGCCTCATGTCGCACCCGCCACACACCGACAACTACCGCCCAGACATCGACGGCCTGCGGGCCGTTGCCGTCTCTGCGGTCGTCATCCACCACGCCTTTCCCCAGTTTTTTCCGGGCGGCTTCATCGGGGTGGACATCTTCTTCGTGATCTCGGGCTACCTGATCAGTTCGATCATCCTGGACAACCTGGCGCGCAACCGGCTCAGCTTCGCGGACTTCTATGCCCGCCGCGTCAAGCGGATCTTTCCGGCGCTGTTTCTGGTGCTGGCGTTCACGCTGGTCTATGGCTGGTTCGTGCTCTCGCCGCTGGAATACAAGGCGGTGGGCAAACACGCGCTCGCGGGCAGTTTCTTTCTGTCCAACTTTGCTTTCTGGCAGGAGGCGGGTTACTTCGATGCGTCGGCGGTTGAAAAGCCGCTGCTGCACCTGTGGTCGCTGGCGATCGAGGAGCAGTTCTACATCTTCTGGCCGCTGACCCTGTTGGCGCTGCACCGCAGCCACCAGCCCAAGAAGGTCTGGATCCTGGCCCTGCTGCTGCTCTCGCTGGCGGTCAACCTGTGGCTGGTGCGGCGGGACTTGACGGCGGCGTTCTACAACCCGATGGGCCGCTTCTGGGAAATGATGATGGGGGCCTATCTGGCCGCCAGCCGCCCGGCCCCGGGGGCCGCGGAGCCGGGCTCCGGCGCCAGGGCGCAGTGGTTGTCGACCCTGGGCATCGCGCTGCTGGCCCTGGTCATGTTCAAGCTCCACCCGGAGCGGCGGTTCCCCGGGGGCTGGGCTTTCGTGGGCACCCTGGCCACCTGCCTGCTGATCGCCGCCGGCCCGCGCGGGTGGTTCAACCGGTACGTGCTGTCGAGCAAACCCGTGGTCTGGATCGGGCTGATCAGCTACCCCCTGTATCTGTGGCACTGGCCGCTGCTGGCCTATCCACACATTGAATTGGGCGAGGCGCCGCGCGCGCTGCATCAGATTGGCTGGGTGTTGCTGGCCGTGCTGCTGGCCTGGCTGACCTACCGGCTGGTCGAGCGCCCGATCCGCTTTGGCCATTGGCGCCAGTGGCGCTTCACCACGGTGGCCCTGGGCGCCGGGGTGGCACTCTCTGGCCTGACCGGCTTCACCATCTACCAGCAGGAAGGGCAGCCCGAGCGCCTGCAGATGCTGGCGGCCAACCGGGCGTCCAGCGACGGCACGCCCGAGCAGACCCAGGCGCTGCTGGCCACGCTCTCGTCCAAAGGGGGGCGGTCCGCCGTCACCGAGGGCTGGCGCGACGGCGACTGCATGCTGGATTTCAAGGCGCTGCCCAGCCAATACAAGCCGTTCTGCGTCGAGAAGAAGCGCCCGCTGGTCTTCCTCTGGGGCGACTCGCACGCCGGCTCGCTCTACCCGGGGTTCAAGGCGCTGCAGGACAGCGGCCAATACAGTTTCGGCCTGGGTGAGCGCACGGCCGCGATCTGCCCGCCCATCCTGGGCATCGAGCCGCGCCCGCGTTGCAGGAGCCTGAACGACGACACCATCCGGGTCATTCGCGAGACCAAACCCGACGTCGTCGTGCTCTACGCCTGGTGGCACGAGGGCAAGGTCAAGGGCCGCTACAAAGACACCTCCGGCCTGGAGCCGACCGTGGCCGAGCTCAAGAAGGCCGGCGTCAAGCGCATCGTGCTGCTCGGCGCGGTGCCGTACTGGCGCGAAGATCTGCCCAAGCTGCTGCTGAAGGAGTGGAAAGCCAGGCAGCGCCTGCCGCTGCGGCTGGGTGACGAGTTCCTGGACCCGCACGTGAAGGCCGCGACCGCCGAGATGCGCCAACGCGCCGCCGCCATGGGCATCGAATTCATCTCGGGGATGGACTCTTTCTGCAACCGCGACGGCTGCCTGTCGCGCATGGAATCCGGCTCCACCGAGCCCCTGAGCTACGACTACGGGCACCTGTCGTTGCCCGCGGTGAAGTACTACGTGCAGCAGATCGCGCCGCGGATTCTGGGGAAGAGCTGAACGCGGTGTCGGCCACGTGGCGGCGTGTTGGGGTGCCTCGTGCGGCGCGCCGAATGTCCGTCAGCTCAGCCAGGCCTTCACGCGGCCAGCCAGCGCCTCGGTACTGATGCCGTAGCGGTCGTGCAGCGTGGGCAGGGCGCCGGCGTCGAGGTAGGCATCGGGCAGGCCGGCCAGGCGGAATTTGGCGGGCGCCACGCCGTTTTGCAGCAGGCTGCTGGCCACCGCTTCGCCCAGGCCGCCGACCACCGAGTGGTTCTCGGCCACCACCACCAGGCGTGGCTTGCGCAGCACTTCGGCCAGGATGGTCACCTCGTCCAGCGGCTTGATGGTCGGGCAGTGCAGCACGGCCACGCCGATGTTGTCGGCCTGCAGCGCCTTGGCCACTTCCAGCGCGCGCATGGTCATGAAGCCGCTGGAGATGATCAGCACCTCGTCGCCGTCCAGCAGGCGCTTGGCCTTGCCGAGTTCAAACTGGTAGTCGTACTCGTCCAGCACCAGCGGCACGTTGCCGCGCAGCAGGCGCATGTAGACGGGGCCGTTGTGCGCGGCCATCTGCGGCACGGCCTGTTCGATGTCGAGCGCGTCGCAGGGGTCGATGATGGTCAGGCCGGGGATGCCGCGCATCATGGCCACGTCTTCGGTGGCCTGGTGGCTGGGGCCGTAGCCGGTGGTCAGGCCGGGCAGGGCGCAGCACATCTTCACGTTCAGGTTTTCTTCGGCGATCACCTGGTGGATGAAGTCGTAGGCGCGACGCGTGCCGAACACGGCGTAGGTGGTGGCGAAGGGGATCAGGCCTTCCTTGGCCATGCCGCCGGCCGCGCCCATGAGCAACTGCTCGGCCATGCCCATCTGGTAGAAGCGCTCAGGGTAGGCCTGGGCGAACAGGTGCAGGTCGGTGTACTTGGCCAGGTCGGCGGTCATGCCCACAATCTCGGGGCGGTTCGCGGCCAGTTCCACCAGGGCCTTGCCGAACGGCGCGGCCTTCACGCGCTGCCCCTCGCCCGCGATGGAGGCGATCATGGCGGAGGTGGTCAGGCGCGGTTTCTTTTCAGCGACGGTGTTCATGCGGCGGCTCCTTCGGGGGCGGTCTGGTCGAGGATGGCGAGGGCCTGCTGCCACTCGGGCGGATCGACACGGATGAAGTGGTTCTTGTCGCGCGTCTCCAGGAAGGGCACGCCCTTGCCCATGAGCGTGTTGAACAGGATCACGCGGGGCTTGGCTTCTTTCAGCTGGCGCGCCGTGTCGAAGGCGGCCAGCACCGCGGCCAGGTCGTTGCCGTCGATGCGCTGCACGTGCCAGCCAAAGGCCAGCCACTTGTCGGCCAGCGGCTCGAAGCCCAGCACCTGGCTGCTGGGGCCATCGGCCTGCTGGTTGTTGATGTCCACCAGGCAGATCAGGTTGTCCAGCCGGTGGTGGGCGGCCGACATGGCGGCTTCCCAGGTCGAGCCCTCGTCCAGCTCGCCGTCGCTCATGGAGTTGTAGACGAAGGCCTGATTTTTCCTCTGCTTGAGGCCCAGCGCCATGCCCACGCCGATGATCAGGCCCTGGCCCAGCGAGCCGCCGGAGATTTCCATGCCCGGCGTGTAGCTGGCCATGCCGCTCATGGGCAGGCGGCTGTCGTCGCTGCCGTAGGTTTCCAGTTCCTCCTGCGGAATGACGCCGGCCTCGATGAGGGCCGCGTAGTGGGCGATGGCGTAGTGGCCGTGCGAGAGCAGGAAGCGGTCGCGGCCTTCCCATTCGGGGTTCTGCGGTTGCAGGTTCAGCGCGTGGCCATAAGCCACGGCCAGCACGTCGGCCCAGCCCAGGGCCTGGCCGATGTAGCCCTGGCCCTGAACCTCACCCATGCGGACGGCGTAGCGGCGGATGCGATGGGCGCACCGGGCCAGCGCCGGCAGTTTGTCTGCGGCGGAAGTCATGGAAATCTCCTGTGTGAAAGCGGAAGGAAAGCGGTCAGCGCAAGATGGCTGCCGGTACGTAAGAGACCAGTGCCAGAACCAGGAAGGCCACGAGGTAGAACGGCCCGAGCTCGCGCACCGTCTGGCCCACCTTGACCTTGGCCAGTGCCGAGGTGATGAACAGCGTGGTACCCACCGGCGGGGTGTAGAGGCCGACGGCCAGGTTCACCACCATCATGATGCCCAGCTGCACCGGGTCCATGCCGATGCTCTGGGCCAGCGGCAGGAACACGGGGGTCAGCAGCAGGATGGCGGCGGGCAGGTCGATGAACATGCCGAGAAACAGCATCAACACGTTCATGATCAGGATCACGATCCAGTCCTGGCTCACGTTCTGCGTCACCCAGTTCGCCACGCCGCTGGGCATCTGGTCGTAGGTGAGCAGCCAGCCGATGGCGGCCGAGGCCATGATCACCAGCAGCACCACGCCTGTGGCCAGGCCGGCGGACACCACGGCGTCGTTCAGGCGCTTGAGCGACAGGTCGCGGTAGACCACCACCGACACGACCGCCGCGTACAGCGTGGACAGCACGGCCACCTCGGTCGGGGTGGCGATGCCGAAGCGCAGGAACACCACGATCAGCACCGGCAGCAGCAGCGCCGGCGAGGCGTAGAGCAGGTGGGTGCGGAACACGCTCCAGTCGATGGGCGTGGTGTCGCGCGGGAAGTTGCGGCGCCGTCCCACCCACCAGCACATGAACATGAAGCCGCCGCACATCAGCAGGCCCGGCAGGATGCCGGCGACGAACAGCGCCGCGATGGAGGCGTTGGCCGTCAGCGCGAACAGGATCATCGGGATCGAGGGCGGGATCAGGATGTCGATGGTCGCTGCCGCCGCCAGCGTGGCGGCCGAGAAGGCCGGCGGGTAGCCCAGGCGCTTGTGCCAGGGGATCAGCAGCGAGCCAATGGCCGATGCGTCGGCCACCGCCGAGCCCGAGACGCCACCGAACAGCGTGGACGAGAGCACGCCCACCTGCGCCGGGCCGCCGTGGAAGCGGCCGATCAGCGTGGACAGCACGCCGACCAGGGCGGCGCCCAGGCGCCCGCCCATCATCAGCGAGCCGGTGAGCATGAAGAAGGGAATGGCGATCAGCGGGAAGCTCTGCACCTGCGCCACCATCTGCTGCACCAGCAGATCCAGCGGCACGCGGTCGGAGGTCGCTGCGGCGGCCATGGCAGCGACCAGCAGCGCGTGGGCGATGGGCATGGCCAGCACGGCCGCCCCGAGAAAGACGAACAGGATGAGGGCGCTCATGGTGGGCTCCTTGGCGGGTCTTGCGAGGGCTTACCAGTGCGCTTCGGGCACGGCGTGTTCTTCACCGGCCGGGTGTTCCACCGGCGGCGCGGTCCAGGCGTTCCAGGCCGACTTCAACGCCAGCAGACCCAGCATCAGCAGCCCGCCCATGACGCAGCCGTAGGTCAGCGAACCGGGCACCTGCAGGATGGGCGACTTCTCGTCGTGCACGATCTCCAGCATCTGGTAGGTGGACCCCGCCAGCGTGCCGTAGAGCGCGGCCACCACCAGCCAGGTGCCGATGGCCGTCCAGCGGCGCAGCGCGGCGGGCACCGCGTCCATCAGGAAGCTGGTGGTGATGTGCGCCCCGTGCGCCGCGGCCAGCACCACCCCCGACATGACCAGCCAGGGGAACAGCAGTTCGGGCACTTCGTTGGCCCACTGCAGGCTGCTGCCGGTGGCGTAGCGCAGCACGGTGTTGGCCACCAGGATCACGAAGATGACGGCCGTGCTGATCCACAGCAGCACACGGCACAGGCCGACAACGGCGCGTTCGATGAGGTTCATCACACAGCTCCTGGGTCGATCAGCGGGCGGCCGCGATCACCTTCTTCAGGTACGGGCCGATGGGCGTGGCCAGCCACTTGTCGTCCACCGCGGCGGTGGCCTTGGCGAAGGCGGCCTTGTCCACCGTGGTCACCTGCACGCCCTTGGCTTTCAGGTCGTCCAGCAGCTTGGCGTCGGCGTCAGCCGAGAGCTTGCGCTGCAGTGCGGTGGCTTCGGCGGCGGCGTCCTGCACGGCCTTCCTGTCGGCGTCGCTCAGGCGGTCCCAGGTGCGCTTGCTCATCAGGAAGGGCGTCATCTGGAACATGTGGCTGGTCAGCGCCAGGTGCTTCTGCACTTCGTACAGCTTGCTGGCGTGGATGTTGACCAGCGGGTTCTCCTGGCCGTCCACCACACCCTGCTGCAGCGCCACGTACAGCTCGGCGAACTTGATCTGCTGCGCCTCGGCGCCCAGGGCCTGCATGATGTCCACCAGCACCGCGTCGGGCGGGGTGCGCATCTTCAGGCCCTTCATGTCCTCGACCTTGCCGATCGGGCGTTTGCTGTTGGTCATGTGGCGGATGCCGTTGTCCCAGTAGCCCAGCACCACCATGCCCTTGTCGGCCGATTTCTGCGCCAGCTCCTGGCCCAGCGGGCCGTCCAGCAGCTTGAAGGCCTGGGCCGGCGTGGAGAACATGAAGGGCATGCCGTAGGCCGCGTACTCGGGCACGGCCACCGACACCGCGCCCTGCGAGTTGGCGGTCATGTCCAGCGCGCCGGTGCGCACGGCCGTGACCATGGCGGCGTCGTCGCCCAGCTGGGCCGAGGGAGCGACCTGCACCTCGATGCGGCCGGCCGATTTGGCCTTGAGCACCTCGGCAAACTTGACCGCGGCCTCATGGCGCGGGTTGCCCGGCGCGGCGCCGTGGCCCAGGGTCAGCTTGGTGGCCTGGGCCTGCGCGGCCAGGGGCAGGGCGGCGGCCAGCGCAGCCACGGCGAGCAGGGAGCGGGTGAAGGTCTTGCGTTGCATGGTGTTTGTCTCCAGTGGTTATGGGTGAAGGTAAAGGGTCTCAGTGCGCCGCGCGATGCGAACCAGCTGGGGATGCCGCCGATCTGGCTTGGCCAGTCGGCTGGCATCGCCCCCTGGGGGGTGACGCCGAAGGCGGCGCGGGGGGGGTCAATGAATCAGCATGCCGCCGTTCACGTCGAGCGTGATGCCGGTGCAGTAGGTCGAGAGCGGGCTGGCCAGGAACACGCAGGCGCCGGCGATGTCGCCGGCCCGGCCCAGGCGGGCCAGCGGGATGGTCTCGGCGATCTCGGCCTTCTTCTCTTCGGTCAGCTTGCCTTTGATGATGTCGGTGCCGATCAGGCCGGGCGTGATGCAGTTGACGCGGATGTTCTCCGGGCCGAACTCGCGCGCCATGGCACGGGCCAGGCCCAGCACGCCGGCCTTGGCGGCCGAGTAGTGCGGGCCGCCCAGGATGCCGCCGCCACGCTGCGCCGATACCGACGAGATGCAGACGATGGAGCCGCTCTGCTGCGCGCGCAGCGTGGGCAGCACGGCCTGCGACATGTAGAGCGTGCCGCGCAGGCTCACGTCCAGGATGCGGTCGTAGTCGGCGCCGGTGATTTCCAGTGTTTTCACCGGCTGCGTGATGCCGGCGTTGTTGACCAGGGTGTCGATGCGGCCGAAGGCCTGCAGTACCGCGGCCACGGCGGCGTCGCACGATGCCTTGTCCGTCACGTCGGCCACCAAGCCGATGGCGCCCTGGCCGATCTGCGCGGCGGCGGCGGCCGGTTCGGCGCGTTCCAGATCGAGGATGGCGACCTTGGCCCCTTGCGCGGCCATCAGTCGGGCGGTGGCGAACCCCAAGCCATTGAGGCCGGCCCCGCCGGTGATGATGGCAACCTGGTCTTTGAGCAGCATGTGTCGAGTCTCCTGTGGTGGAACAAAGGCAGGAGACGCACCGCCCTGGACGGGGCGTTTGTGGTGTGGCTGGGGGCGCCTTGTCTCCTGTTCTGGGAGCGGATTCTGGAAGCCGCTCAAGTTGATGACAAGCGATTAAATGTCAGCGTAAGATGACAAATCGTCACCCAACCACAGGGTTCACCCCATGTCCGCCTTGCCCCCCATCGCCAACCTGCAAGCCTTCGAAGCCGTGGCGCGCCGCCGCAGTTTTGCGCTGGCCGCGGCCGAGCTGCACCTCACGGCATCGGCGATCAGCCACCAGGTTTCGCGGCTGGAGGCGCAACTGGACATCCGCCTGTTCGAGCGCAGTGCGCACGGCGTGCGCCTGAGCCCGGCGGGCGAGCATTACCTGCTGCACGTGGGCGCGGCGCTGTCGGCCATTTCGTCGGCGACCGACGATCTGCGCCAGGGCATCCGCAATAGCCTGTACGTGCATTCGGCGCCCAGCATCGCCAGCCTCTGGCTCATGCCGCGCCTGCACCGCTTCGCGCAGGCCTACCCCGACATTTCGCTGAACCTCTCCGCCGCCCACACCCCCAGCGACTTCGCGCTCGGCCAGGCCGACATCGACATCCGTTACGGCATCCCGCAATGGGGCGATCTGGTGGTGGAGCCCTTGTTCGAAGAAGCCATCGTGCCCCTGGCCAGTCCGGCCTTCATCAAGGCGCACAAGCTCAAGCGGATCGAGCAGTTGCTGGAGGTGCCGCTGATTCAGAGCAATGTGAGCATCGTGCAATGGTCGGACTGGTTCGGCCGCTTTGCGAAACTGCGCGCGCCCGACCGTTTTTCGCTGCGCTTCGACCGGGCCCAGATGTCGCTCGACGCGGCAACCCAAGGTTTGGGCGTGGCGCTGGAGAGTGCGGTGAATGCGGGCGGCCACCTCGCCGATGGCAGGCTCAAGGCGCCGTTCGGCACAGCCCAGGCCATCCGCGTGAAGGCGCACTTTGCCGTCTACCCCGAGCGCCATGCCAAGCGCCCGGCGGTCGAGGCGTTCCTGTCGTGGTTGCACGGCGAGGCGGCGAAGACCTGAGTTCGCGCCTGGTGCAGGAGGTCAGGCCGCCGCGGCCGTTGTAGCGCGCCGACCCGCCAGCAAACGCATCCCAATGGGCACCACCAGCATCAGCGCCGCCGCCACCCACAGGCCGATGGTGATGGGGCTGCCCACGAGGATGGCCGCGTCGCCGTTGCTGATGGACAGCGCGCGGCGCAGGTTCTGTTCCATCATGTCGCCCAGCACAAAGCCCAGGATCAGCGGCGCCATCGGGATGCCCTGCTTGCGCAGCAGGTAGGCCACGAAGCCCAGCGCGGTCATGAGCATGAGGTCGAACGTGGTGGCGTGCACCGCGTACACGCCGACGCTGCTGACGGCCACGATGCCGGGCACCAGCAGCCAGTTGGGCACGCTCAGCACCTTGGTGAACACGCCCACCAGCGGGATGTTCATCACCAGCAGGATCACGTTGGCCAGGAACAGCGAGGCGATCAGGCCCCACACCAGGTCGGGCTGTTGGGTGAACAGCGCCGGGCCGGGCGTGATGTTGTAGAGCGAGAGCGCGCCCACCATCACCGCCGTGGTGCCCGAGCCGGGCACGCCCAGCGTGAGCATGGGCACGAAGGAGCCGGTGGCGGCCGAGTTGTTGGCCGCTTCGGGCGCGGCCACGCCGCGGATGTCGCCCTTGCCGAACGTGCCTTCGGTGTCGGTCAGGCTTTTCTCCATCGAATAGGTCATGGCGCTGGCGATGGTGGCGCCCGCACCGGGCAGCACGCCCACGCCGAAGCCCACCACGCTGGAGCGCAGCGTGCCCCACCAGGTGGCTTTGAGTTCCTTCCAGTTGAAGAGCATGCGTCCGGTCTGCGTCACCAGGCCGGCGTTGCTGTGGTGCTCCTGCAGCATCAACAGCAATTCGCTGATGGAGAACACGCCGATCACGACCACCACGAACTGGATGCCGTCGGAGAGGTGGATGTCGCCACCGGTGAACCGGTAGACACCCGAGTTCGAATCGAGCCCGACGCAGGACATGGACAGGCCGATGATGGCCGCCAGCCCGGCCTTGACCGGCGCGTCGCCCATCAGCCCCGCGATGCAGGCGAAGGCGAAGCACATGAGCGCGAAGTACTCGGCCGGCCCGAAGGACAGCGCCCAGCTGGCCAGCAACGGCGCGAACAGCACGATGCCAACCGTGGCCACCAGTGAGCCCACGAACGAGCTCCAGGCCGAGATGGACAGCGCCACGCCGCCCAGGCCTTGGCGCGCCATGGGGTAGCCGTCGAGCGCGGTCATGATCGCGCCCGCGTCGCCCGGCACGTTGAGCAGGATGGACGAGATGCGCCCGCCATATTCGCAGCCGATGTAGACGGCCGCCAGCAGGATCAGTGAGGTTTCCGGTGGCAGCTTCATGGCAAAGGCCAGCGGCATGAGGATGGCCACGCCGTTGATGGGGCCCAGACCCGGTAGCAGGCCGACGACGGTGCCGATGAAGCAGCCGATGGCGGCGATCAGCAGGTTGGTCGGGCTCAGCGCGACGCCGAAGCCCGCGACCAGGTGTTGCAGGATGTCCATGTCAGCCTCCTCCGAGCAAAGCGGCCAGCGGGCCGGCGGGCAGCACCACGTCCAGCAGCTTGTCGAACAGCAGGAACAGCACCAGACCGAGTGAAGCGCCGCCGGCGAGCGACTGCTTCCAGCCGCCGCCGAACGCCATGCCCACCGGCAGCGCCATCAGCGCCGTGGCCAGTGCAAAGCCCAGCCACTGGAACAGCAGCGCGTAGGCCAGCACGGCGGCCGCGCACAGGGCCGTGGTTTTCCAGGGCACGCCGCGAAACGCTTCAGCTCCGGCCGTGGGGCGCAGCACCAGCCACAGGCCACAGAGGCCCAGGCCGGTGGCCAACAGCAGCGGGAAGGCACGCGGACCGACGGGTTCGTAAGAGATGGCGGCGGCGTAGTCTTGCGCGGCCCAGGCCATGGCGGCGGACGCGACAACACACACCGCGCCGAGGACGCGGTCACTCATGGTGAAACTCCAGTGAGAGAGGGGGGACGAGCGGGCCACCGCAGAGGGTGGCGCCGTGAAGCGGGGCCGACGCCCCGCGGGGATCACTTGGCCGGCACGACGTTCAGGCCGAACTCTTCGGCCAGCTTGCGGTAGCCGGCCACCTGCTTCTTGACGTAGGCGTCCAGCGGCGCGCCGGTCAGGGCCATGGGGAACAGGCCGCGTTCATTGCGCAGCTTGTCGTAGGCGGGGGTGGCCATCAGCTTGGTGAAGGTGTCGGCCCAGACCTTGTAGTCGGCGTCGCTGACCTTGGGGCCGACGTAGAAGCCGCGCACGATGGGCCATTCCACGTCGTAGCCCTGTTCGGCGGCGGTGGGGATGTTGGCCATGTCGCCGGTCAGGCGCTTGTCGTGCATCACCGCGAGGATGCGGATCTTGGCACCGGCCTTTTGCTGCTGCTGGGCTTCGGCCGCGTCGCCGGTGAACACGTGGATGTGGCCGCCCTGCAGCGCGGTGAGCGCTTCGCCGCCGCCCTCGAAGGCCACGTAGCGCATGGTCTTGGGGTTCACGCCGCCGGCGCGCGCGGTCAGCGCGGCCTTCATCCAGTCCTGGCTGCCCACGGTGCCGCCCGCGCCCAGCACCACCTTGGTCGGGTCGGCCTTCATCGCGGCCATCACGTCCTTCAGGCTCTTGAAGGGCGAGTTCTCGGCCACCACCACGGCGCCGTAGTCGGTGCCGATGGCGGCGAGCCAGCGCACGTCGTTTTCGGTGTAGCGGCCGAACTTGCCCTGCGCCAGGTTCAGCAACGAGCCGCCCGAAAAGGCGACGATGGCGTTGGCCGCGTCGGGCTTCTGCGCGATCACGGTGTTGTAGGCCACGGCGCCGATGCCACCGGGCATGTAGGTCACGCGCATCGGGTCGGCGATGAACTTGCCCTCCTGCAGCGCGCTCTGCACGAGTTTGCAGGTGAGGTCGAAACCGCCGCCGGGCTTGGCGGGGGCGATGCACTCGGTCTTGTCCAGCGGGTTGGCGGTGGCGGTGAGCGCGGCGGCCGAAACGGCGGCGGCGATGAACTTGGAAGCGATGCTCATGAAGGTGTCTCCTCAATGGGGTGGAATCCTCGCAGCGGAATGTGCTGCGATGAGGGCACTGTAGAAACTGGGTACTTTCAACGCGCTTTCAGACATCCGGCCAAAAGCCGAGGGTTAACCCGGAGCCGATCCGGGTGCCGGCGTTGCCGGCAAGGTGAGCGTGACGGCCAGTCCCCGGCCCTCGGGACCGGCGGCCACCCGCATCTGTCCACCGTGCCGCTGGGCCACGGTGCGCACGATGGCCAGGCCCAGACCGGAGCCGGGCAGGGCACCGCCACGGCCACGGAAGAAGCGTTCGCCCGCCCGCGCCAGCTCGTCGGGCGGCAGGCCCGGGCCGTCGTCCATCACCGCCATCTGCACCTCACCCTCCGCTCCGCCGCGCACCGTCAGCGTCACGTGGCAGCCCGCGCCGCCGTGGCGGATGGCGTTGTGCAGCAGGTTGGCCAGCGCCTCGCGCAGCAGGTCGGGTTCGCCGCTCAGCGGCAGCGGGTGGTCCGGCGCGTCCAGCCCCAGGTCCACGCCTTGCTCGCGCGCTGGCCCCCACCACTGGCGCACCAGGGCTTCGGCCAGGGCCACCGCGTTGAAAGGCTGGCGCTGTGGCGGCGCGCTGTCGGCCCGGGCCAGCGAGAGCATCTGGTTGGTCTGGCGGATGGTCTCGTCCAGCTGCGCGCGGATCTTGTCCAGCACCTGACGCTGCGCCGACGGGTCGGCCTCGCGCTGCGCGTAGGCCACCTGCGTGGCCAGCGTGGTCAGTGGGGTGCGCAGCTGGTGCGAGGCGTCGTCGATGAAGCGGCGGCGCGCTTCGGCTTGTTCGCGGTTGCGTTCGATGTGGTGGTTGATGGCCTGCACCAGCGGCCGCACCTCGGCCGGCGCGCCGGTGTCGTCCACCGGCGTCAGGTCCTGCGGGTCGCGCGCGTCCACCTCCTGGCGCAGCCGGTCCAGCGGGCGCATGGCCCAGGCGATGGCCAGCGCCAGCAGGCCGGTGGCCGCCACCATCAGCAACACGTCGCGCGCCAGCGACTGCAGCACCAGCCCGCGTCGGAAGTGATTGCGCGCCTCCAGCGTTTCCGCCACCTGGATCACCACACGCTGCGGCCCGCTCTGCCCGGCCAGCGGCGGGTTCAGCTCGCGCGCGTAGCTGCCCACGCGCACCGCACGCCCCAGATACTCACCCTCGTGGAACTGCGGCTGGCCGGTCTGCAGCGGCCGGGGTGGCGCGGGCAGATCGGCGCTGCCGATTTCCACCAGCCCGTCTTCGGTGGCGACGCGGTAGAACACCTGACCCTGCGCGGTCAGCTCGAAGAATTCGAGCATGCGGTAGGGCAGTTCCACGCCGATGCCGCCGCTGGCGGTGGAGATGCTCGAATCGATGGACTTGACCGCGCCCAGCAGGGAGCGGTCGTAGGCTGCGTCGGCGGCGTCGCTGGCGGTGCGCCAGCCCAGCCAGAGTTCACCGGCGATGACAGCGCCCAGGCCCGGCAGCAGCAGCACCAGCAGAAAGCGGCGGATGCTCGCGCGCGACCACGACAGCGGTGTCACGCGGCGCTTTCGAGCTGGTAGCCCAGGCCGCGCAGCGTGGCGATGCGCACCGGCGAGGCTTCGAGCCGCTTGCGCAGGCGGTGGATCAGCACCTCGATGGCCTCGGGGTTCACGTCCTGCTCGTCGGAGAACACGCGTTCGAGCAGTTCACGCTTCGACAACGGTTCGCCCGGGTGCTGGATCAGCGCGCGCAGCACCGCGTGTTCGCGCGGCGTGAGGCTGAGCACCTCGTGCTGCAGGCGGAACTGTTTGGCCGCGCTGTCGTAGCTGAGCGGCCCGCAGGCAAAGCGCGGGTGCTCCTGCCCGCGCGAGCGGCGGATCAGCGCGATCAGCCGCGCCTCCAGCTCGGCCACGTCGAAGGGTTTGGCCAGGAAGTCGTCGGCGCCGCCGTGCAGGCAGCTCACGCGCTCCATGAGCGAATCGCGCGCGGTGAGGATGAGCACGGGCAGTCGCTCATCGGCCTCGCGCAGGTCGGACAACACGTCGTGCCCGCCCAGGCCGGGCAGGCCCAGGTCGAGGATCAGCGCGTCGTACTTCGTGGCCTTGAGGCTGCGGCGCACCAGCCGGCCGTCGTTGACCCAGTCGACCTGGAAGTCGTTCTGCGCGAGCGCCTTGACCAGCCAGGTGCCCAGTTCGGTTTCGTCTTCGGCGAGCAGGATGCGCATGGCGCGAGTCTCCCCGGTGTTCAGGTGTAGAGCAAGGTGCCGGCGGTGCGCACGGCGGCGGCGCGGGCCTCGCCGAGCGCCTGCACCACCGGCTGCCAGACGCTCTCGTAGGGGGGCAGGGCGTCGTGGTGAAAGGCGGTGTGCGGCCAGTCGGAACCCCAGACCAGGTGTTCGTCCATCGTCTGCGCCACACGCTGGATGTGGGCATGCAGCGCGTCATAGGGCGCGCTGGCTTGCAGCCGGTACCAGCCCGAGAGCTTGACCCACGCGCCCTGCGCCGCCAGGCGCTGCAGGGCGACCCAGGCGGGATCGTCGGTACCGATGCCCGGGTGCAGGCCGGCGAGGTGGTCGAGCACGGCGGTCAGGCCGCTGCCCTCGTGCATTTCGGCGATGGCTGAGAGCTGGTCGGCCCTGGCGTACCACTGCACATGCCAGCCCCGCGCTTTCAGCCTCGGCGCGAGCGCGCGAAACGCCTCGGGGCCATTGCCCACCGGCGAGACCAGGTTGAAGCGCACACCGCGCACGCCCAGGCTGTGCATGGTGTCGAGTTCGGCGTCGGAGACGGTGGTGTCCAGCACCACGACGCCCCGGTGACGGCCCGGCTCGCGGGTCAGCGCCCGCAGGATCAGGTCGTTGTCGGTGCCATAGACGCTGGGCTGCACCAGCACGAGATGGCCCACGCCCAGCACCGTGGCGGTTTGCTCGATCTCGGGCAGGTCGCGCAGCACCGGCTGGTAGTGGCCTGCCTGTGCCGGGTGCGTGGGGTCGAACACGTGCACATGGCAGTCCCAGCCAGGCTGGATGGCTTCTGGAGTCCGGGTCATCCGATGGTGATGCCGCGCTCTTTGATGACCTTGGCCCACAGTGCCTGCTGCGCGGCGATGAACTTGCCCGCGCTCTGCTGGCTGGCGTCGGCAAACACGTCGCCGCCGAGCTGGCGGATGCGGCCGAGCACCTCGGCGTCTTCCAGGGCCTTGCGGATGGCGGCCACGAGCGTGGCCTTCACGTCGGCCGGCAGGCCGGCGGGCGCCAGGATGGGGTTCCACTCCAGCACCTCGTAGCCGCTGACGCCGGCCTCGGCCATGGTAGGCACGTCGGGCAGGGAGCGGGCGCGCAGCGTGCTGGTGACGGCCAGGGCGCGCAGCTTGCCGGCCTTGATGTGGCCCAGCGACGAGGCCACGTTGGCGAAGAACAGCGGCACCTGGCCGCCCATCACGTCGTTCATGGCCGGGCCGCCGCCTCTGTAGGCCACATGGGTGAGGGTCACGCCCGCGCGCTGTTCGAACAAGGCGCCGGCCAGGTGCTGGGCCGAACCATTTCCGGACGACGCGTAGTTCAGCGGACCGGCCTTGGCCAAGCGGATCACGTCTTTCACGCTCTTCGCTTCGAAGCTCGGCGTGCACACCAGCACGTTGGGGAACGTGGCCAGCACCGCCAGCGGGGTGAATGCGGTGGCGGCGTTGTACGGCAGCTTGGGAAAGAGCGATGGGGTGACCGCAAAGGACGATGCGTCCAGCAGCAGAACGCTGCCGTCGGCGGCCGCGCGCGCCACATGCCCGGCCGCCAGCTGGCCGCTGGCACCGGCCTTGTTCTCCACCACGACGGTCTGGCCCAGCGCGGCTTCCAGTCTGGGAGCGATGGTGCGGGCCATGAGGTCGGCGCCGCCACCGGGCGGGTAGGAGACCACCAGCGTGATCGGCTTGCCACCGGCGATCTTGCCCTGCGCGTGCGCGCCGACCCAGGGTGCGGCCAGGCCGGCGCCGGCAGCGACCATCAGGCCGCGGCGCGAAGGCGTCCAGCCATGGGCGGGGGAATTCAGGCTTGTCATGGGGGCTCCTTCAGGTGATGGTGACGGTGTAATGAAAGGCATGGGCGTCGCCGCGCGTGATGCGCAGCTCGACGCAGCGCCCGGTGAGGTCGTAGGCCGAGCGCTGCACCTGCGCGCAGGGGTGGCCGGCGGGCAGGTCCAGGTGGCGGGCCTGCGTGGCACTGAGCTGGGCGAAGCCGATGTCGTCCCGCGCACGGTGCACGTGGACCTGCACCCGGCGCGCGAACATGGGGTAGAGCAGGTCGTCCCAAGTGGCGAGGTCGTCCTCGGCCAGCGGCTCAAACAGGTCCAGCGGAAGCCAGAGTTCTTCAAACAGGCGGGGCTGGCCGCCCATGAGGCGCAGGCGGTGCAGGCGAAGAACCGGCTCCCCGGCGCCGATGCCCAGTGCCCGCGACACCGCGGCCGGCGCACGCACACGGCTGCGCTGCAGGATGCGCGAAACCGGCACCTCGCCCGTGCCACCGTCGAAGCGGAAGAAACGCAGCATGGACGCGCCCGCCAGCCCCTGGCGGACGAAAGTGCCCTTGCCGTGGATGCGCTCGATGAAGCCCTGCTCCACCAGCAGCTCCAGGGCGCGGCGCATGGTGCCCAGGGCCACGCTGTGCTCGCTGGCCAACTGGCTCTCGGCCGGCAGGGCCGAGCCCGGTGGCCATTCCCCCGCCACCACGCGGGCCCGCAGGGCCTGGGCGAGCGACGCGTAACGGCTGAGGCCGGGTTCGGTGGGCACGAGGCGAAGCGGTGGGTTCATGTCCTGAACTTTAGTCCTCTATAGGACTAGATGAATCAGGGTGAACCCTAGGGTGTCTTTGGGGCGCATGCGCCCGGTATTGCGGCACCGGGCGCGTCAGCCGTCGCCGCGGTGTGTCTAGGCGACGACCTCGAGGCCGCGCTTTTGCACCAGGTGCAGCAGCTTGAGGGCGGTGCCCGTGGGCTTCTTCTGACCAATCTCCCACTTCTGTACCGTCGAGAGGCTGGTGTTCAACAGTCGCGCAAAGACGGCCTGACTAACCCGCGTGGTTTCGCGGATCTGCTTGATCTGCTCGGGCTGCAGGGGTTCGATGGGCGGCAGGCACAGCTGATCGAATTCGCGCAGCGTGACTTGATTCATCACACCCGCCTTGTGCAGCCCCTTGGCCGTGTCATGCACGGCTTCAAGGATGGGGGATTTCGTTTTTCGCATGGCATTCCACCTTTATCAGTTCACCGGCACGTTGTGCCGTGTCGAGCGCCTGCGTCGTCAGTGACAGCAGATGCGTTGCCAACTTTTTCAAAGCCTCGGATTCGTCCTTGTCGATGTTGCTTCGCTCGTTTTTCGGAAAGCCAAACACAAACATCCAACGGTCCCCCTTGTTGGTGGCGACCAGCGTTCGATAGCCGCCGCTCTTGCCCTGTCCAGGCCGTCCAATCCGCTTTTTGACCAGGCCACCACCGAGGTCGGCATCCACAAGGCCTTGCATCATTTCGTGCACCGCGGCGCAGAGGCTGGACGAGGCCAATCCTTCTTTGCGCGCCCAGCGGTCGAACCACCGCGTTTTGTAGACGTTCATGCCCATCCTCCTGAGTGGAGGATTGTATAGCACTTGGTGCTATGAATGGAATCCCTGCGGGTCGCACCTGCCCCGTCCAGTTGTGCTCTTCCTCACTGCACGATCTCGTCCGCCGGGCCGCGGTGCGCGTCGGGTTTGGCGGTCGCCGCGCTGCCCGCCGCCGCGCCCATCACCAGCATGACCGCCAGCCATTGCAGGCCAGTGAGCTGTTCGCCCAGCACCAGCAGGCCCAGCAGGGCGGCCACGGCGGGCTCCATGCTGGTCATCACGCCGAAGGCGGCGGGGGTCAGGCGCTTGAGCGCGACCATTTCCAGCGAGATCGGGATGGCGCTGGACACGGCCGCCACGCCCAGGCCATAGAGCAGGACATGGGGTTGCAGCAGCGCGCTGCCCGCGTGCCAGATGCCGAAGGGCACGACGGTGATGGCCGCCATGGTCAGGCCCAGGGCGACCGAGTGGCCGGCGTGCAGGTGGCCGACTTTCTTGCCGAACAGGATGTAGGTCGCCCAGCAGACGGCGGCGCCCAGCGCAAAGCCCACACCCACCGGGTCCAGCGAGGTGACGTCGTGCCCCAGCGGCAGCAGCAGGCCCAGGCCGGCCGCGGCCAGCGCGATCCAGAGGGTGTCGATGCGCTGGCGCGAGGTGAAGAAGGCCACGGCCAGCGGGCCGCTGAACTCGATGGCCACGGCGACACCGAACGGAATGCTCTGCAGCGACTGGTAGAACATCAGGTTCATGCAGCCCAGCGCCACGCCGTAGCGCAGCAGGCTCTTGGCGTCGGCCTTCGACAGTGGCCAGCGCCAGGGCCGCCAGATCAGCAGCAGCAACAGCGCGGAAAAGCCCACGCGCAGGGCCGTGGTGCCCAGCGAGCCGACCTGCGGAAACAGCTGCTTGGCGAACGAGGTGCCGATGCCCAGCGCGACGACCGAGCCAAGCACGGCAAGCAGGGGCAGGGCTTGCGCCCAGCGGGAAGAAGTCAAAGCGGGCTCAGACGACCCGCCGCCGGGCCGCCCCAAGGCGGGGCAGCCCCCACGGGGGGCAGTGACCCGCGCAGCGGCGGAGCGTGGGGGCACAGATGACCCGCCGCCGGGCCGCCCCAAGGCGGGGCAACCCCCACGGGGGGCAGCGACCCGCGCAGCGGCGGAGCGTGGGGGCACAGATGACCCGCCGCCGGGCCGCCCCAAGGCGGGGCAGCCCCCACGGGGGGCAGCGACCCGCGCAGCGGCGGAGCGTGGGGGCTCATACCAGCGGCACGGTGAGCTGGTCGATCACCGGCCGGGTGGCGGGGCGCACGCCGCGCCACCACTCGAAGGCTTCGGCCGCCTGCTCGACCAGCATGCCCACGCCGTCGGCGACCTGCGCAACGCCCGCGGCCTGGGCCTGGCGCAGGAAGGGCGTGAGGCCTTTGCCGTAGACCAGTTCGTAGGCCAGCGCGCCGGGCGCGAACACGCCCGCGGGCAGCGGCAGCTCGGCCTGTGACAGGCCGGTGGAGGTGGCGTTGAGCACCACGTCAAACGATTCGCCGGCCAGCTCTTCGTAGCCGCCGGTCTGCAGCGCGGCGTGGGTGGCGAAGTCGGCCTTCAGACCGTGGGCCTTGTCGGCGCTGCGGTTGGCGATGGCGATGAGGGAGGGCTTCTGCGCGGCGATGGGCAGGATGGCGCCGCGCGTGGCGCCGCCCGCGCCGCAGATCAGCACGCGCTTGCCCGCGAGCGACACGCCCAGGTTGTGCTGGATGTCGTTCACCAGGCCCAGGCCGTCGAAGTTCTGCGCAAAAATGCGCTCGCCCTCGAACTTGAGCGCGTTGACCGCGCCGGCCAGGCGGGCCGACTCCATCGGGTCGGTAGCGATCTCGAAGGCCTGCAGCTTGAAGGGCAGGGTCACGTTCAGGCCGCGCCCGCCGCTGGCGCGAAAGGCCTCCACCGTGGCCTGGAAGCCGTCGAGCGGGGCTTCGATGGCGGTGTATTCGATGTCCTGGCCGGTCGCCCGGGCGAACAGGCCGTGGATCAGGGGCGACTTGCTGTGCGAAATGGGGTGGCCGATGACGGCGTAACGGTCGGTCATGGTGCTCGGGGGCGCGGTGGGTGGGAGGCGAGATTGTCGCGCAAGCCCATGTGCGGCACCGGGGCGGGTCGGGCCGGAGACTGCAGGCGCGGGCGGCTGTCGCTACCATCGCCGCATGAACGCAGCGCCGGGCCGTTCCCCAGCAAGCCCGCACCGCAGCCCGCAGGGCGAAAGCAAACCCATGACCACGAACCTCAAGATCGACTTTGTGTCCGACGTCTCCTGCCCCTGGTGCGCCATCGGCCTCGCCGCTCTGGAGCAGGCCCTGGCCGCCGTGCAGGGCGACGTCACCGCCGAGATGCACTTCCAGCCCTTCGAGCTCAACCCGCAGATGGGCCCCGAAGGCCAAGACGTGACCGAACACCTGACCCAGAAATACGGCAGCACGGCCGAGCAGCAGGCGCAGATCCGCGCCACCATCCGCCAGCGCGGGGCCGAGGCCAGCTTTGCCTTCAAGGCCGAAGGCCGGGGCCGCATCTGGAACACCTTTGACGCGCACCGCCTGCTCGCCTGGGCCGACCAGGAGGGCGCGCCCGGCCAGCAGCACGCGCTGAAAAAAGCGCTGCTGAGCGCCTACCACGGCCGCGCCGAGAGCCCGGCCGATCACGCCGTGCTGCTGGCCGCGGTGGTCGAAGTGGATCTGGACGAAGCCCGCGCCCGCGAGGTGCTGGCCAGCGATGCCTTCGCGCAGGACGTGCGCGAGCGCGAACAGTTCTACAACAGCCAGGGCATCCACTCGGTGCCCGCGGTCATCGTCAACGACCGGCACCTGATCTCGGGTGGCCAGCCGGCCGAGGTGTTCGAGCAGGCGCTGCGTCAGATCACCGCGGGCGTCGCCTGACATGGGCCGCGCCCGGGTTGCCGTGACACCTGGCTCAGCCGCTGTGCCCCGCGGATGCTGAACGCCGACGCCACGCCCAAGCCCAGCGGCGGGTGGTGGCGCCAGGCCGGCGCGTCGCTGCTGGAGCGGGTGTCCTTCTCCGGTGCCCATGGCCATCTGGTGAGTGTGCTGGTGGCCTTGTGCACGGTGTGGGCCTACATCGGGCTGACCAGCCTGATCGAGGGCGACCCGGGCTCGGCGGTGGTGGCGCTGGCCACCGACCCGCAGGGGCTGATGGACATCGAGGCGGTCTCGGCGCTGCCGCCCACCGCGTTCGAACCGGTGCCCCCGGTGGTGGCGCTCGGTTACTCCGGCGCGGCGCGCTGGTTTCAGGTGCAGGCCTCGGCGGCGACGCCGGGGAACGCCGCCGTGGTGGTGGTGCAGCCCAGCTACCTGGACGACGTGCGCATCTACGTCCCGGACCCTGGCACGGCGTCGGGCTGGCAGGTCCACCAGCAAGGCGATCGGGTCGCCTTTGACCAGCGCGTGCGCAAAGACCTGGCGTTCACCGCCGAGATGCGGCTGGACCAGGGGCAGCGGGCGTTCGTGCGGGTGGCTACCCGCAACGCGCACAACATCCGCGTGCGCCTGCTCAGCCCGCAGGCGGCGGACCGGGAGAACGCCTTCACGCTCGCGGGCGTGGGCCTGTACTGCGGCACGGTGCTGATCCTGGCCCTGGCCTCGGCGCTGTCTTCGGTGCTGTACCGCGACCGCTTCTGGGCCGCCAATGCCCTGTTTCAGCTGGCCACGCTGGCCACCCTGTTTTTCTATTTCGGGCTGGGCAACCAGTTCCTGTTTTCTGGCCACCCCCAGGTCGCCGACCAGGCGTCGGTGCTCAGTGGTTTCCTGCATTTTTTCTGCGGCGCGCTGCTGTACCGGCTGCTGTACCGGCAGTACGGGGCGCCCGATTGGCTGGTGCGCCTGTGGTCGCCCATGCTGCTGGTGTTTCCGGTGCAGCTGGTGCTGATCGTGCTGGGTCGGGTCGATCTGGCCCTGCAGCTGAGCAATGTCATCCTGCCGGTGGCCATCGTGCTGGGCGTGAGCATGGTGCTGGCGCTGAGGTACCACGACGTGTTCCTGCTCAACCTCCTGCGGGTCAACATGGTGATCACCCTGGTGTTTCTGGGGCTGCTGTACGCCACCCACCTGGGCTGGCTGAGTTCCAGCTTCATGCAGCTCTACCCGGGCGTCTTCATCAACCTGCTGACCGCCGTGATCCTCCACCTGGTGCTGCTGCGCCGCAACTTCCTGCTGAGCCGCCAGCAACAGCTGGACCAGCGCGAGTTCGCGCTGATGCAGCAGCAGATGCACATCGAGCGCCGGCAGCGCGAGGAAGACGGGCGCTTTCTGAGCATGCTGCTGCACGAGATCCGCTCTCCCTTGTCCGTCGTGGCGCTGGCCCGCGCGGCGCTGGAGCGCAAACTGCCCCAGATCGGCCACGCCACGCGCGGCTCGGCGGCGCGCGATCTGCAGCGCATCGAGGCGTCGGTGCAGCAGATGCGCGAGGTGTTGCAGCAGGTGCAGGCCACGAGCGAACTGGAGCACCGCATGAACGCCGACGAGGGGCTCTCGGCCAAGGCGGCGCTGGGGACCTGCGGGATGGCCGCGTTGCTCCACCGCCTGTTGGCCGAGCACGTGCGGCATGCGTCCGTCGACACCCTGCAACTGGCGTCCTTCGAGCAGGGCGAGCGCTGGGTGGTGGCCGGGGGGCTGGAGCGGGTGCTGATGATGATCCGCAACCTGGTGGACAACGCGATCAAGTACTCCGTGCCCGGTTCGATGGTGGTGCTGGACCTGGCGGTGCGTCCCATGAGCGGGGACTGGAACTCGCAGTGCGCCCTGGCGGTGCGCAACCAGGTGGGCGCGGTGGGCATGCCCGACCCGCAGCGGCTGTTCGAGAAGTACTACCGGGGCCCCAATGCCCACCAGTACTCCGGCTCGGGGTTGGGGCTGTACTGGGTCCGGGGCCTGGCGCAGATGCTTGGGGGCGACGTGAGCTGCCATGTGCAGGGCAGCGAGGTGACGTTCACGCTGGTGCTGCCCATCCTGGCGGTCGGCGACCGGGGTTCGACTTTTCCGCCGCCCGGCGGGGACAAGGTGTGACGGATGTGGGATGTGCTGGTCTGCGAAGACTTCACCAATTTGCGCGAGGCCCTGGTGGACTACCTCATCGACAGCGGCGTCTGGCGGGTGCGCGCCGTGAGCGATGGCCAGGGCGTGCGCCAGGCGCTGGCCGAGCGCGTGCCCGACGTGCTGCTGCTCGACGTGGGGTTGCCCCAGGAAAGCGGTATCGAGGTGGCGCGCTGGGTCAAGGCGGCGCACCCGGGGCTGGGCATCGCCATGTTGTCCGGGCGCACTTCGCCGGCCGATCGCCTGGCCGGCTGGCGCTGCGGGGCCGACGTGTACCTGCTCAAGCCCGCTGAAATGGAAGAGGTGGAGCTGGCGCTCACGGCCCTGGTGAAACGCGGCCAGCCCGCCGCCGTGGGGCCCGAGACCGCCGAGTCCGTGCCGGTGCTGCAGGTCGCCAAGGCCCAACTGGTGTGCCCCAGTGGCGAAGCCTGCCAGCTCACCGCCCGCGAAGGCATGCTGCTGCACGCGCTGGCGCTGTCGCACGGCAGCGTGGTGGAAAGCGAAACCCTGAGGCGTCTGCTGTGGTCCGGGCAGGAAGAGGGCGAGGTCGACTTCAACAACGCCCTGTTCTCCCTGGTCCGTCGCTTGCGCCGAAAGCTCGATGGCATGGGCTTTCCCGCGGACGCGCTCAACGTCGTGCGGGGCCGGGGCTACCGGCTGGGCTGCCCGCTGCGGATCGAATAGGCGCGGCCCGCCACCGCTGGCGCCGGACCGCCGGACGGGTCGCCCGAACGGCACGCCCCGCGCTGCCGTGATGCGTGCAATAAATCACGCCTAGAACAGCTTTGGCCGAGGCGCAAGGCCTTTTATCAAGGTTTCTGTCGACTTGTGACAGGTTGTGACAGATTCAGAAAAAATGCAGTCCATAGACTCACCGTGGTTACAAAAATATCACTGGAGAGTCTTAATGAAGCGTGAATTTGAGCGATTTGGTGGTGTTGCTATAAAGCAACGTCAAGGCGGTTTCACCTTGGTGGAGCTGTCGGTGGTGCTGGCCGTCATCGGCCTGATCATCGGCGCCATGGCCATTGGCAAGGATGTCCAGCGCAATGCGGAGTTCACCAAGGTCAAGAACAAGTTCATCGACCAGTGGGAGCAGTCCTACAACCAGTATTACCAGCGCACCGGCGTGGTCGTGGGCGACAACCAGGTGGCACCGCGCCTGATGGTCAACGGCGCGGCCTATGTGGCCGGCGGCGTGCTCCCGATCTCGGGGGGCAACATGACCGCCGTCGTGGCCCCGCCCCGGGTCTGCGACAAGGCCGAGAACGCGGCCATGACCGCGCGCGCCGCCGCCGCGGCCATCACCCTGCGCACACAGATGACGCAGGCCGGCATCCGCATGCCGCCCGGCCGGGCCGAGGGTTTTGAAGACCGCTACGTCTACCTCGACAGCAACGGCAACCCGCAGGAGGTGCAGGTCTGTTTCCAGTGGAACAACCCCAGCGCCCCCGAGGGCGCGGGCAACGTGATGATCGTCTCGGGCCTCACGCCCGAGCTGGCGCGCATGCTCGACCAGATGGTGGACGGCAAGCCCGATGCCCAGGAAGGCCGTTTCCGCCTGCAGGCGGTGGCCAACGGCACACCCAACGCGCCCGGCGTGCAGTGGAACCGCACCAACGACGACACGGTGGCCAGCGGCGCCGGTGCCGCGGGCGACAACCTCCAGCGCGACGAGAGTCAGGTGGTGACCGTGGTCGCTGTCTACAAGATGAACCAGTGACCCCCAGCCCTCACTCCTCACTCTTCGGGAACCACGCCATGACCCCTTCTTCCAAAGCCCGCCGTGGCGCCCAGTCGGGCTTCACGCTGATCGAGTTGACCCTTGTGCTGGCGGTGATCGGCCTGATCATCGGCGCCATCGCCATCGGCAAGGACGTGCAGCGCAACGCCGAATACACCAAGGTCTCCAACAAATTCCTGGAGCAGTGGAAGATGGCGTACGACCAGTACTACCAGCGCACCGGGACCGTGGTCGGTGACTGCCAGCAGGCACCCACCTACATGATCAACGGTTCGGAGACCACCATCGGTGGCACGGGCGCCTGCCAGCGCACCGGCGGCCAGGCCGTGGCCGGCATTCCCGAGAACTTCGGCGGCACCGGCGCCAAGGTCTGCGAGGGCCAGGGCTACGCCAACAACCAGGCTGGCGCGGGCGATACCGCGCTGGCGGTGCAGACGCTGCGAACGCTCATGACCCGCCACGGCGTGCGTCTGCCGCCGGGCCGCGGTGAAGGGCACGAAGACCGCTACGTCTACCAGGACACCAATGGCAACTCCGCCGAGGTGCAGGTGTGCTTCCAGTGGAACCCGGCGGGCACCGCCAGCGGTGCCGGCAACGTCATGGTGGTGCGCGGGCTCACGCCCGACCTGGCCCGCTACATGGACCAGCTGGTCGACGGCAAGCCCGACTCGCGTGAAGGCCGCTTCCGCATCCAGGACCGTGCGGCCCACACCCAGACCACCGACGCCAATGCCCCGGGCACGTCCTGGGAAGCCAACAACACCATCGCCAGCGGCATCGGCGGCAACAACCAGACCGGCAACGACCCCGTCGCGGTGGGGCCGGACAACCCGGGCGCCGCGACCGCCACCGGCCGGCAGTACGACGAAGACCGCGTCACGCTGCTGACCGCCCACTGGATGATGGATCAGTAAATGGCCATGTCCCGCCATGGACGTCTGGTCGTCCTCGCTGCCGTGACCGTCGCCCTGGCGGTGGCGGCCTGGCTGGGCATGAGCCAGGTCTCGCAGCTGAACCAGGCCCGCGCACAGGTGGCCGCCACCCGCGCCGAGCTGGCCCAGCTGCGTGGCCTGATGCCCGTGGTGGAGCAGCGCGAGCGCTACGCGCGCCAGGACGCCGAGATCCGCGCGCTGGCCGAGCGCGAGGGCATCGACCCGGCCCGCTGGAGCAGCCGCCGTGTCCAGCGCGCGCCTTCGGCGGTGTCGCGCCTGGAGGCCGAGCGCCTGCTGAGCCAGCAGCTCGGTGGCGGCGCCCTCCAGTGGTTCGCCGCCGACCGTTTCGACGTGGCGGTGGTCAGCCCCACGGCGGGCCTGTTCACGCCGGCGCAGCCCGATGACCGGGGCTTCAGCCTGGAGCTCTCCGGGGTGGTCTACTTTCCCTTGGGTGCCCCATGAAACCTGACCAGATCATTCTTGTCTGCGCGCAGGGCTGGTTCCAGCTCGCCGAGGGGCGCTGCCGGGAACTGCAACCCTGGGCCGACGTCAAGGGCTCCGCGCTCGTGGTGGTGGAGTTCGCCCAGTCGCAGGTCGGCGTGCAGTCCTGCAAGGGCAAGGCCGAGTACGCCGCGGCCATCATCGAAAAAGCGGTGCGCGCCGAGGGCGCGGTGGACGGCCCGCTGCAGGTGTTCGTGCACCGGCAGATCCGCCACAACGACAGCAGCACGGTGCTCTACACCGCCATTCCGCTGGACGTGTGGCAGCAGTTCCAGACCTGGTCGCGGCACCAGCCCGACCATTGCCTGATCGTGCCACTGGCGGGCCTGTTCCTGGGCAAGGCCGCGGACGACCAGTTGCAGGTGTTGCGCATCGGCTCGCAGCTGCATGCCTTCAGCGCGGCGGGCGGCAAGATGCACTACGCCGGCGCGACCGCCATCGGCAGCGACCCCGCCGACCTGCACGCTCCCTTGCGCACCGTGGTGATGCAGCTCAAGGCCGGCGGCTGGACCGGCGCGCCCAAGGGCGTGCGCTGGGGCGGCGTGCTGGCCGACGATCTGGACGTGGAGCGCGGCCTGCTCGGCAAGCTGGCCGAAGCCGGTCTGAACGACGTGCGCCTGATGCCGCACGGGTCGTTCCGCATCGGCGACGCGGCCTGCGCCAGCGCGCTGCCGCAGCTGCTCGACGCCATGGATGCCCAGGCGATCCAGGCGCCCTGGCTGGGCCGCATGGCCTGGCTCAGCGAAAGCTATGTGGTGCCGCTGGCCGCGTTGATCGCGGTGATGACGGTGGGGCTGGGCGCTTTCGCCTTTTTCTCCAACCACCTGATCGCGCAGGAGCGGACCGCCCTGCAGGCGCTGCAGAGCGAAACCGAACAGTTGCGCCAGCGCGTGAGCCAGGTCGGCCAGGCCAACGCCGCGGCCCTCGATCCCGAGGCGGCCACCTTCGTGCGCCAGCTCGGCTTCGCCGCGGTCCACGACCCCATCCGGATGCTGGCCACGGTGCGCCAGGCGGCGCGCCCCGGCGTGCGGGTGCAGCGTGTGCAACTGGTCAAGACCGACAGCCAGGCCAAGCCCCGCTTCCGTGTGGACGGCGTGGTGGACGGCCAGGCCAACCAGGAGTTGCGCCGCTTTCTGGCCGAGCTGCTGGCCCAGGGCTGGCAGGCCGAGTCGGTGTCTCCCAACGACGGTTCGCCCGGGGCGTTCGCCTACCTGTTGAAACCGGCCGCGCCGGGCAAGAGCGTCTGAGCGCCCAAGGCGCCCCCGGCCCGTGAGCGGGTGGCCCGTCGCTTGGCGGGTCCCCGGTCCGGTGGCTTTTTCCGAGAACAGCATCCAGCGACACAGCCCATGAAATACGTAGCCCTGACTCTCACCACCGCCGCCACGGCGCTGCTGGTACTGGCGATGGCGGGCATTGCCCAGCAGATCGGCGTCAATGCCCGGCCGATGCCGCCGCTGCAGGTCACGCTCAGCCCCTTGAGCGCGCAGCAGATGCGCGAGCAGGACGAGGTGAAGGACGCCCTGGTGGTGCTGCGCGGCGCGGCCGTCGGCCGTCCGCACGGGCTGGCCCAGGTCGGCCGGGCCCCGGCCGTGCCGGTGGACCAGGGCGTGCAGGCCCAGGCCGATTACGGCAGCATCTTCGCCCTGCCGCCGGAGGTGGTGGCCACGAAGGCGGTGAAGGGGAGCCCACGGCCCGAGCGGGTCGCGCGCTCGGCCGTGGCCCTGCCGCGGGTCAGCGTGGTGCTGCGCGCCGGCAGCGAAGGCAAGGCCGTGGTCGACGGCTATCTGGTGGGCGTGGGTGACCAGGTGGCGGGCGGCCTCGTGGTCAAGTCCATCCGCATGGAGACGGTCACGTTCTCCGCCGGTGGCGAAGACATGGAGGTTGCCGTCCCGCTGGAGCGCCTGCGCGTGCTGGGCGCCTTTCCTTCGCGGGCCAAAGGCAACTGATGAACAAGGGTGTGCTCGTCGGAGGTGGGCTGGGTCTGCTGCTGCTGGCGTTTCTGGCCGGCGTCTGGCTGTCCAGGCCGGCGCCCGAGCCGGGCCCGGTCGCCGCGCTGCCCGCCGCGCCTCAAGCGCGCCCGCCGGCCGGCGGTGCGGCGG
>NZ_JBWKZP010000010.1:0-219875 GCF_059424585.1 Hydrogenophaga sp. GW101-3F08 | reverse complement strand
CCGTGGTCAACGTGACCAATGGTGCCCACGTTCACGTGCGGCTTGGTCCGCTCAAATTTCTCTTTTGCCATTTTTCAATTCCTAGAAAGAACAAACCCGTGTCACGGTTTTAGGTCTGCATCCCACTGCTGATTCGCCCCGCACGGGGACAGGGCGGCGTGAGATCGCAGACCGGCTGAAATTACTTGGAGCGTGCAGCGACGATGGCCTCGGCAACGTTGCGCGGTGCCTCGGAGTAGTGCTTGAATTCCATCGTGTAGGTGGCACGGCCTTGGGTGGCGGAGCGCAGCGAGGTCGAATAGCCGAACATTTCAGACAGCGGCACTTCGGCCTTGATGGCCTTGCCGCCACCCACCATGTCTTCCATGCCCTGCACCATGCCACGGCGGCTGGAGAGGTCGCCCATCACGGTACCGGCGTAGTCTTCCGGCGTTTCCACTTCTACGGCCATCATGGGTTCCAGAATGACCGGCTGGGCCTTGCGGCAGCCTTCCTTGAAGCCAAAGATCGCGGCCATCTTGAACGCCAGTTCGTTCGAGTCCACGTCGTGGTACGAACCGAAGTGCAGCGTGACCTTGACGTCCACCACCGGGTAACCGGCCAGCACACCCTGACCCAGGGCTTCGATCACACCCTTTTCGACCGCGGGAATGTACTCGCGCGGCACCACGCCGCCCTTGATGGCGTCGACAAACTCAAAGCCCTTGCCGGCTTCCTGCGGCTCGATCTTGAGCACGACGTGGCCGTACTGGCCCTTACCACCCGACTGGCGAACGAACTTGCCTTCGGCTTCTTCGACGGTGCCGCGAATGGTTTCGCGGTAGGCCACCTGCGGCTTGCCGACGTTGGCTTCCACGCCAAACTCGCGCTTCATGCGATCGACGATGATTTCCAGGTGCAGCTCGCCCATGCCGGCGATGATGGTCTGACCGGATTCTTCGTCGGTGCGCACGCGGAACGACGGATCTTCGGCGGCCAGGCGGCTGAGGGCGATGCCCATCTTTTCCTGGTCGGTCTTGGTCTTGGGCTCGACGGCCTGGGCAATCACCGGCTCCGGGAACACCATGCGTTCCAGCGTGATGATGGCGGACGGGTCGCACAGGGTTTCACCCGTGGTCACGTCCTTCAGGCCCACGCAGGCAGCGATGTCGCCAGCGCGGATCTCTTCCACTTCCTGGCGGTTGTTGGCGTGCATCTGCACGATACGGCCGATGCGCTCTTTCTTGCCCTTGACCGCGTTGTACACGGTGTCGCCCTTCTTGAGCACGCCGGAGTACACACGCACGAAGGTCAGCTGACCCACGAACGGGTCGGTCATCAGCTTGAACGCCAGCGCAGACAGCTTTTCTTCGTCGTCCGCCTTGCGGGACGTCGGCGCTTCGTCTTCGTCGGTACCGGTCACGGGAGGAATGTCCACCGGCGAGGGCAGCAGTTCGACCACGGCGTCGAGCATGCGCTGCACACCCTTGTTCTTGAAGGCGGTGCCGCACAGCATGGGCTGGATTTCACAAGCCAGGGTACGCGCACGCAGACCGGCGGTGATTTCCGCCTCGCTGAGATCCCCTTCTTCGAGGTACTTGTTCATCAGCTCTTCGGTGGCTTCAGCAGCGGCTTCCACCATCTTTTCGCGCCACTCCTTGGCCTGCTCCAGCAGGCTGGCCGGAATTTCCTCGAAGGTGAACTTCATGCCCTGGGAGGCCTCGTCCCAGATGATGGCTTTCATCTTGCGCAGGTCGACCACGCCGGTGAATTTCTCCTCGGCGCCGATCGGGATCACGATGGGCACCGGGTTTGCTTTGAGGCGCAGCTTCATCTGGTCAACGACCTTGAAGAAGTTGGCACCGGTGCGGTCCATCTTGTTCACGAAGGCCAGACGCGGCACCTTGTACTTGTTGGCCTGGCGCCAGACGGTTTCCGACTGGGGCTGCACGCCACCCACGGCGCAGTACACCATGCAGGCGCCGTCGAGCACGCGCATGGAACGCTCCACCTCGATGGTGAAGTCCACGTGGCCGGGGGTGTCGATGATGTTGAAACGGTGCTCCGGGAAGGAGTTGTCCATGCCTTTCCAGAAGCAGGTGGTGGCAGCGGACGTGATCGTGATGCCACGCTCCTGCTCCTGCTCCATCCAGTCCATGGTGGCGGCACCGTCGTGCACTTCACCGATTTTGTGGTTCACACCCGTGTAGAACAGGATGCGCTCGGTGGTGGTGGTCTTGCCAGCGTCGATGTGCGCCGAGATACCGATGTTGCGGTAACGCTCAAGGGGCGTATTGCGTGCCATGAAAATTCTCCAAAATTAAGTACCAGAGCCCGCTGCCCTCATGAGGCCAGCGGGCTCGCTTCTGACAAGGATGGCGGGCTCGAATGGAACCCGCGAGCTTCAGAAGCGGAAGTGGCTGAAAGCCTTGTTGGCTTCGGCCATGCGGTGCACTTCGTCACGCTTTTTCATGGCGCCTCCGCGACCTTCGGTGGCCTCGATCAGCTCGTTCGCCAGGCGCATGGCCATGGACTTCTCACTGCGCTTGCGCGCAGCTTCCTTGATCCAGCGCATCGACAGCGCCAGACGACGCACCGGGCGCACTTCAACGGGCACCTGGTAGTTCGCACCGCCGACACGGCGGGACTTGACCTCCACCATGGGCTTGACGTTGTTGATGGCGATGGAGAAAGCTTCGACCGGGTCTTTGCCCGTCTTTTTCTCGATCTGCTCCAGAGCACCGTAGATGATGCGCTCAGCGACGGCTTTCTTGCCGCCTTCCATGATCACGTTCATGAACTTGGAGAGCTCGACATTGCCGAACTTGGGATCCGGCAGGATTTCACGTTTAGGGACTTCGCGACGACGTGGCATTTTTTCACCTCATATTTGTTCAGTTGGCACCTTTTCAGGCACCGCGAGAGCCATCCTGAACTCTCACTTACTCGACCCGCACGGACGATTCCGTGTTGTGGGCCTTGGCGCTCGATCCACCAGCCAGGCGGAAGCGGCACCGCAATTTCCAAAGAATCAGGCCTTCTTGGGGCGCTTGGCGCCGTACTTGGAGCGCGACTGCTTGCGGTCTTTCACGCCTTGCAAGTCGAGCGAACCGCGCACGATGTGGTAACGCACACCGGGCAAGTCCTTGACACGACCGCCGCGAACCAGCACGACGCTGTGTTCCTGCAGGTTGTGGCCTTCGCCGCCGATGTAGGAGATGACCTCAAAGCCGTTGGTCAGGCGCACTTTGGCAACCTTGCGCAGAGCGGAGTTGGGCTTCTTGGGGGTCGTGGTGTACACACGGGTGCACACACCGCGACGCTGCGGAGAGTTTTCCATGGCCGGGCTCTTGGATTTGGTCTTTTCGACCTCCCGGCCGTGGCGCACGAGTTGATTGATGGTTGGCATGAAACGTCCCTAAACGTTTAAAGAAAAGCGAAAACGAAAACCTCTCGGAAAATTCCGAAAAGCCCTCTACTGTAGCACGGGCCTGGTTTTCTGCCAAACCGTTGGAGGCAATTCCTCCGCCCGCACCGGGCAGGAGCGCCGCACGCAGCTCCTGCGCGCGGGCCGAATCACTGAATCCAAAGACGCAGGGCATCCCAAGCGCGGCCAAAAATACCGCTTTCATCCACCGTTTCGAGCACCGTCAGTGGCACTTCGGCCACGGGTGCGCCACTGGCCAGGGTCACGCGCAGCGTGCCGACGGGTTGTCCACGCCTCAGGGGAGCCACCAATGGTTCGGGTCGCACGATATCGGTCTTCAGGCGCGCCCCTTCGCCGGTCGGCACGGAAACCACCACTCCCTCGGGCCGCCCCAGTTTCACCTGGGAGGCCGTGCCTTTCCAGACGCGCGGCGTGGCCAGCGGCGCTCCCGCCTGGGACAGCCGCACGGCCTCGTAGGCCGTGTACCCCCAGTTGAGCAGTTTCTGGCTCTCCGCGGCCCGCGCGTTTTCACTGGCGGCGCCCAGCACCACACTGAGGAGGCGGCGCTGACCCTGAGCGCCCTCACCGAGGCCTGGCACTTGGCGCCGCGCCGTGGCCACCAGGCAATAGCCCGCCGTATTGGTGTGCCCCGTTTTCAGGCCATCGACGCTGGGATCGCGAAACAGCAACAGGTTGCGATTGGTGTCGTTGGAGGCGGGCGTGCCCGGGTAGCGGTAGCGCTGGATCGCGTAATAAGGCACGTACTCCGGGAAATCCCGCATGAGACGGGTGGCCAGGGTGGCCAGATCCCGGGCGGTGGTGGTGTGGCCCGCCACCGTCAGGCCCTCTGGGTTCTTGAAGCTGCTGGCCTTCATGCCCAGCGCCCTGGCCTGATCGTTCATCATCTGGACGAAACGCTCTTCGGTTCCCCCAACGCCCTCGGCCAACGCCATGGTCGCATCGTTGCCCGATTGCACGATCATGCCCTTGATCAGGTCTTCAACCGGCACCTGCATCTTGGGATCGATGAACATGCGCGACCCCGGCATCTTCCAGGCCCGCTCGCTCACCGAAAGGGTTTGCGTCAGGCTGAGCTTGCCCGACTTGAGAGCATCAAACACCAGGTAGGCCGTCATCAGCTTGGTCAGCGAAGCGGGTTCCACCGGCTGGTCGGCCTCCCGGGCCGCCAACACCTGCCCGGAGGTCACATCCAGCAACAGGTAGGCCTTCGCCGCGACCTCGGGTGGCTGGGGCGACTGGGCCGCCGCCGAAAGGGCCACCGTGGCGGCCAACACAGATACAACACGGGCAAACAATCGACGCAACAAATCCGGTCCTTGAGAAATAGAAAAGAAAGAGAGAAAAACCAGCCCGCCGCCAGCTCAGGCGCGCAGGTGGCGCAAAACCAGCTCCCGGAGCAACGGCAGCTGGCCATGAAAGAAGTGCCCGCCACCGGGAACCACCAGTACCGGCAGGGACTGGGGCCGCGCCCAATCCATCGCGGCCGAAAGTGGCACGGTGTCGTCGCGCTCGCCATGGATGACCAAGGTGCGCAGATGGAGTTCCGCAGGAACGCTCGCGACCTCAAATCGGCTGGCGGCGGTACCCACCAGAACCACCCGATGCATCTCACGCCGGGGGTGCAAGGCTGCCACCGCATGGCTGGTGACAAAGGCGCCGAACGAGAACCCGGCCAGACACAGCGCGCCCTGCGGCGCCTGGGCCTCCACAACCGACAGCAGATCGGCCAGTTCGCCCCGGCCTTCGTCGTAGGTGCCCTCGCTGCGCCCCACACCCCGGAAGTTGAAACGCACAGCGGTCCAGCCCGCCAGCACACAAGCACGCGCCAGGGTCTGCACCACCTTGTTGGTCAGCGTCCCGCCGTGCAGCGGGTGGGGGTGCGCCAGCACAGCCGCGCCCAAAGACACTCCCTCGGGCCGGTCGATCGCCACCTCCAGCAGACCGGTCGGACCCGTCTGCAGCAGGTATTCGGTCTGCGCATTCATGGGCAGACTCCCCGGACTGGGCGCGCGCCTGGCCCCAGCGCAGGACACACCGGTGCGACGACCATGGCTCAGCGCCCCACGTCGGGGGGCGTCAGGAGGCGCTGCACCACCACGCCATCGCGCAGGTGAGACTGCACGATCTCGTCGATGTCGCTCTCGTCGACATAGCTGTACCAGACCGCTTCCGGGTATACGACCGCAATCGGCCCCCCTGCACAACGGTCCAGGCAACCCGCCTTGTTCACCCGGACTTTGCCCGCACCCAGCAGGCCGAGACTTTTCGCCTGGGACTTGCAGCGGTCAAACGCGGCCTGGGCTTTGTGCTGGGCACAGCAGGCCTCCCCGCCTTCGCGCTGGTTGAGGCAGAAGAAGATGTGCCGCTCGTAATAAGACTTGTTTTCAGGCATTGTGGGATTTTAGTGGGGACGGGGTGGTGCTGCCGGCCGGGCCACGGCCATCACCCCATGGATCAGCGCGGCGAACGGCCAGAGCCAGCCCAACCACTGGGACAGGCCATGAAACCGGATGAACCGGCCCTGCTCCCAGACTTCGAGCGACTGGGCAAAGTATGGGCTGGCCGGCGCGCGGTTCAACAGGCTCAACGACACCGCCAGGCTCAGCAACATGCCCACGTTGCAGAGCCGTCGGGGCAGGGTCAGCAACGCCAACCCTGTCAGCAACGCCAGCCCCATGCCCAGAATTGCCTGAGGACTGATCCAGGACCAGACATGCTCCGGGCCGTAAGTGAGTGCTGACGATATGCTCGCCGACGCCGTGGCGCACAGCAGCAGCATCACCATGAACCCTGCCCGACGGGGAATGGAACGCATGTCGGCGTACCCCATCAGCAGAGGCGCCAACAGGCCCAGGACCACACACAGCACCTCGGCCAGCGGCCCCAGAGGAACCGACGCCGCTCCCCACAGGGGCAGCCAGTCCAGAAACGGGGTGTCTTCCAGCAGGGTGGTCAACCCCGTCTCCAGCCGATCCCACACTTGCCCAAGACCAAAAGGCACGGACACCGGATAGAGCAGCGCCATTGGCCACAGGGCCAGCAGCACCAGCCCGCCACGGGCGCTGGGTTCAAACCAGTCGGCACGAAACTGGGTCCAGCGCCTCAATCCCCCCAGCCGCTCGAGCACCCAGGCAGTGCTCGCCCCCAGCGCGGCACCGGCCGTGTTCAGCGCGAGATCCACATTGGACGGAACCCGCATGGGAAGGTAGTTCTGCAGCGTTTCCACCGCCAATGACAGGAGGACAGGCAGACCGACCGCCATCGGCCAGGACCAGTGACCCCAACCCGAACGCAGCATGGCCAGCGCCAGCAGAAAACCCAGGGGCGCATAACCGAGCAGGTTGGCGATCACGTCGAAACCGGTCCAGTATTGCGGCAAGGGCGCCTGGAGGAACGCCATGGGCAGGACGCCCTGCACCCGCCAGCCCGAAAAGGGATAGAGACTGGCGTAGACCACCAGCGCGCCAAACAGCAACGCCAGCGGCCAGGCGGAAGAGTACGGTTTCAAAGCGGATTCAAGTCCGCGGAACGGACGTCAAAAGGGTTTGACCACCACCAGCAGGACCACGATCACCAGCATGACGACGGGCGCCTCGTTGAACCAGCGGAACCAGCGATGATCGCGCCGATTGGTTCCCCGCAGGAACTGGCGCAGCACGACGCCACAGGCATGGTGATAGCCCAGGATCAGCAACACCACCGCCAGCTTGGCGTGCAGCCACCCGTTGCCCTCACCCCGCCCGATGCCGTAGCCCAACCAGAGCCACAGCCCCAGACCCAAGGCGGGAACCGCCAGCATGGTGGTGAAACGCATCAGTTTGCGAGCCATGAGCAGCAGGCGCTCGCGCTCCGCCACGCTCTCGGGCGGCACCATGGCAAGGTTCACGAAGATGCGGGGAAGGTAGAACAGGCCGGCAAACCAGCTGGTCACAAAAACGATGTGAAAGGATTTGACCCAAAGCATGGGGTCAGTGTAGCCCTCGGGCCGAAGCCTCGAAAAAGGAGCGGGCAAAAAAGAACCCGGCCGTGGGCCGGGTTGGGAAGCCTTTTTGCTGTCACACACTAAGGCACCCGCTCAGGGAGGAAAAGCGGGAGGCTCACCTTTCGGCTCGCCCGGCTCTATGCTACACCAAAAAAACATTTCCTCCAAAAAACACCCTGTCAATTTTGACAATTCCATGGCCTTCACACGCCACAAAGTGTGACATTTACATCATTTTTGCAAGTTCGAACATCACGGCGGTGCCCAGGGCCTCGCGGATATTGCCGCGCCCGACCTTGGCCATGGAAAACTCGCCGAACCCGGACATGTCAAACGAACTGTCGTCGGGCGAAATCTCGACGAACGGGAACTCGAACACCTCCCGCAGCAGGTCGCGGCGGAAACTCTCGAACGCGTCGTTCTTGATCTCCGAGTCGACCACGATCAGGTTGGGCATGCGCGCCTTGACGGCATCGCGGGCCTGATTGAAGTCCACCACGCTGTCGGAGACGATGCCGATTTCCCGCAAAGCGTCGCGCACGTCGGCGCGGATCTGCAGGCTGGGAGAAATGGTCAGCACATAGGTGCCCGAGAGCGACTTGAACATGGAGGAGTGCTCATCGGACAGGTCGACCGCGGAAATGCCATCGATCGCCTGCACGGTGCGGTTGAACAGCGCCGTGAAGTTCACGCCTTCGTCGGTCACCTCCCGCGAAATCTCGATCCCGCCGGCGCCCAGCGCGATCTGCCGGATCAACATCCAGCTCAGGTTGTCGGACGAAGTGACGCTGGAGGGCGGCACCCCATCGTTGGACACCCGCATCTGCAACCGGGCGTGCTGGGGCCAGGCGTTGAGGTCCATGCGCACGTCCACCCGGTTGCCAAACGGCATCCCCCAGTCGAGCACGGCGTTCACGAAGGTGTGCGCCACCGTGGGGTCGATCAAGACCTCGACCGGCTTGAGCTTGCGCCGCAATGCAATCCCCAGGATGGCCAGTTCCTTCTTGCGCTCCTGCAGCACGCCCTCGACCAGCACCGACATGTCCACTTTTTCATGCGATTGGCGGATGCGCCCGCCGTAGAACCGGTGGATCTGCTGGGCACTCACACCGGCGAGCTTGATCCGCTCGGCCGGAACGCTCAGCGCGCGGTGCTCCAGCTTGTTGATCCGGCCGTGGGCCAGCAGGTTGTCAAGGTGCTGCTGCAGCGCGCTCACGCCTTCGGTGATCTGGTCGGCCAGGCCGGTGACCAGTTCGGGCCAGTGCTCCTCCAGCGACCAGGCGCCGGCATCGGCGCCGCCCGCCTTGCCGGCGGTCGTTGGGTTGGAATGGCTTTTCTTGGTTTGCAACATGGTGAGGACTCGTGAAGTAAGTGCGGGATCCCCCACCTGAGCACACCAGCACCACACACGCCGGTCCACCACATGATCGAACGGCCCAGCAAGCCATTCGAGGGTAGGGGTTGACATGAAAGTACCACCGCCTCCCCGAACACGGTACGGATGCGACTGCAGTATTTTCTTCTTACTGTGGAGTTCAACACAAACCCCCAGGTTTTTCAATCCTCTTGCTGTTTTTACGATTCGACACATTCAGATTGACCTTGCCTCGCACCAGACCGTCCCCGCTGAGCTCCGCCCCGCGCCGGCGCGGCTTTGCCACAATACCCCCCATGCATCTACCCGCCCCCTACCCCCTCGCCCGCCCGCGCCGCCTGCGTCGCGACCCTTTCACCCGGGATCTGGTGCGCGAACACCGCCTCACGGTGTCGGACCTGATCTACCCGGTCTTCGTGCTCGACGGGCACGGCCGGCGCGAAGCGGTGGGCTCCATGCCGGGCGTGGAGCGCCTGAGCCTGGACCTGCTGCTGCCGGTGGCGGAAGACTGCGTGCAACTGGGCATCCCGGTGATGGCGCTGTTCCCGGTGATCGACCCGTCGCTCAAGACCCCCGACGGCCGGGAAGCGCTGAACCCCAATGGTCTGGTGCCGCGCGTGGTGCGTGAACTCAAGAAGCAATTCCCCCAACTGGGCGTGATGACCGACGTGGCGCTCGACCCGTTCACCAGCCACGGGCAGGACGGCGTGCTGGACGAACACAACTACATCCTGAACGACCCCACGGTCGAGATCCTGGTGCAACAGGCCCTCACGCAGGCCGAGGCGGGCGTGGACATGGTCGCGCCCAGCGACATGATGGACGGCCGCATCGGCGCCATCCGCCGCGAACTCGAAGCACGCGGCCTGGTGCACACGCGCATCATGGCCTACAGCGCCAAGTACGCCAGCGCCTTCTACGGTCCGTTCCGCGATGCCGTGGGCTCGGCGGCCAACCTGGGCAAGGCCGACAAGAAGGTCTACCAGATGGACCCGGGCAACAGCGACGAGGCCCTGCGCGAAGTGGCGCTGGACATCGCCGAAGGCGCCGACATGGTGATGGTCAAACCCGGCATGCCCTACCTGGACATCGTGCGCCGGGTCAAGGACGAGTTCCACGTGCCCACCTTCGCCTACCAGGTCAGCGGCGAATACGCCATGCTCAAGGCCGCCGCGCAGAACGGCTGGCTGGACCACGACGCGGTGATGATGGAAAGCCTGCTGGCCTTCAAGCGCGCGGGCGCCGACGGCGTGTTGACCTACTTCGCGCGCGACGCGGCGCGCCTGCTGCGCGCCTGAAGTCCGCACGCTCAACGTCCAAGCGTGGCCACGCATGCGCATCTTTCACATCCAGCCCCACGCGGTCGCCGAGATCGCCGCCCTGCCCGTCCAGGCGCCGCCCCAGGGCTATGTCTGGATCGCCTGCAGCCGGCGCGAGCTTGAGGTCGAACTGGGCGCGGTGCAGGCCTGCCTGCAAGCGACATGCGGCATGACCCTGGTCGACCTGCACGTCTCTGACCTGCTCAACAACCAGTTGCCCTCACACTACGACTACACCTCGCTGTACGACATCCTCGCCTTTCGCCGCCTCGCAGCGGGCCACAGCGAAACCGACCTCGACCACCCGGGCCAGCCGCTGACCCAGCGCCAGAAACAGAGTGGTCCGCCGGTGCTGCGCCGCATCGACACCAGCCCGGTGTGTTTCGCGGTGTTCGACAAGGTGGTGTTGACCGTGCACCCGGCCGGCTGTGGCGTGCTCGAGACCTACGCGGCGCGCCTGCTCTCGCCGGCCAACGGGGCGCAGCGCGCCATCGGCAACCAGTGGCCGACCAGCCCGGCCGACCTGATGCTGCGCGTGGTCAACCTCATGGTCGATGGTTTTCTGGAGCTGCGGCGCGAGCTCACGCGCCAGCTCGACCACTGGCAGACCGAGCTGCTACGCCCAGGCACGCACTTCAACAACTGGGGCTCGCTGCTGGACGCGCGCAAGTCGCTGCACCACCTCGACGAGATCTGCGAAGACCAGCGCGCCTCGATCCAGGACTGGATCGAGGCCCTGGCCGGCTGGGAAGCCAGCGAGACCATCGGCGGGCAGCGCGGCCTGGAGTTGCTCAGGGTGCGCAGCCGCGACGTGCTGGAGCACATCGAACGCGTGGTGCACCACGTGCGCCGGCTGGAACAAAACGCGGAAATCGCGGTGCAGATGCATTTTTCGGCGCAGAGCAACCGCACCAACGACATCATGCGCACGCTGACCGCGCTGACAGCCATCTTCCTGCCGCTGAACCTGATCGCGGGCATCTTCGGGATGAACTTCGAGTTCATCCCGCTGCTGCACCAGAAGTCGGGCTTCTGGTGGGCCATGGGCACCATGGCGCTGACGGCGGTGCTGCTGGGTGTGCTGTTCTGGCGCAAGCGCTACCTGGCGCGCACGGGGAGATAGGCCCAACCCTGCCGCGCTGCGCGCGGCCCCTCAAGGGGCCATGCGAGTGGCCCGGCGAAGCCGGTTCCACCGCATTCTGGGCTGGGTGCCTCGCGCCGGACACGCTGGGGCACGCACACGAAGGACGGACTCAAACAAACGGAGGGCTCAGGCCTTCGTTGGCCAGGGCGCGTTGCACCGCCGGCCGCTCCAGCACGCGCTGCAGGTAGGGCCCCAGGTGCGGCCGGTCGCGCGCCGGTGTGCTGGCGAAGTGCCGCGTCCAGCGGCACAGGGTGAACACATACGGGTCCAGCGCGGTGTACGAGGCCCCCATGAACCAGGGACCGGCGTGGCGCGCCAGTTCGGTGTCGAGCTGGTCCAGCAGGATGCGGGTGCGGGCCTCGGCATGGATCTTGACCTGGGCCATGCCCGAGGCATTGCCGGCGTTGACCCAGCGGTCCGGGTGGAAATACACCATGAGCGTGCTCTGCAGCGTATTGGTCAGCCACATCAGCCACTTGTAGAAATGGGCGCGCTCGGCCGTGCCCAGACCGGGCGCCAGGCCGGCCTCGGGGTGGGTGTCGCACAGGTGCAGGCAGATCGCGGCGGTCTCGTAGAGCACCAGGTCGCCGTCGGTCAGCACGGGAATCAGGCCGTTGGGGTTGAGCTTGAGAAAAGCGGTGGTCTTCTGCGCGTTCTGCGTGCGGTCCACCAACACCCGTTCGTAGGGCAGGCCCAGCTCTTCGAGCAGGATGTGCGGCACCATGCTGGCGCTGCTGGGGGAATGGTGCAGTTGGATCATGGTCGGTTCTTCGGGGTGGATACACCCAACAGGTGGGCAGCATTGTCCCAGGCGATGCGCCGCGTCAACTCGGCGGCGCGCACGGTGTCAGCCGAGGTGCTGGGCCAGGAAGGCCAACGTGCGCTCCCGCGCGAGTTTCGCAGCCGGGGCGTTCCAGGAGCCACGGTGGTCGCAGTTGAAGCCGTGGTTCGCGGCGTAGACGTGCACCGCCACGCCCGGCTGGGCCTTTTCGAAGGCGCGCACGCTGTCCATGGGAATCCAGCGGTCCTGTTCGCCGAAGTGGGCCATCACCGGCACTTTCGGCTGGCGAGCCGCTTCGGCCTCGGTGGTCATGCCGCCGCCGTAGTAGGGCACGGCGGCGGACAGGCCACTGAGCGCACTGGCCGCGCGCCAGGTCAGCAGGCCGCCCCAGCAGTAACCCAGGATCCCGACCTTGCCCGCCTGCGCCGCGTGGTCAATGGCGGCCTGGATGTCGGGCATCACGCCCGGCGCCGGCAACGCCTCCACCGCGGCCTTGAGCGCCATGCCGGCCTGCATGTCGGCTTCGGCGTAGCCCATCTCCACGCCGGCCTTCACGCGGTGGAAGGTCGAGGGCGCGACGACGAAATAGCCGTCGGCTGCGTAGCCATCGGCCACGGCGCGGATGTGGGCGTTGACGCCAAAGATCTCCTGCAACACGACGAGGCCGCCCCGGGGTTTTCCGGTGGGCTGGGCCACGTAGGCCGGAAACGTGAAGCCATCGGCGGCGGTGAGATTGGTGAAAGTCCCCATGGAAAGCTCCTGTGCGTTGTCAAACAAAGGGGTCAGGCGAGCAGCCGGCGCTCGACAAAATCGAGCCGGTCCTGACCCCAGAAAATTTCACCGTCGATGACGTAGCTTGGCGCACCGAATACCCCGGCGTCAATCGCCTGCGCGGTGTGGGTCGCGTACAGCGCCTTCGCACCGTCCTGCTGCGACTGCGCCAGGCGCTGCGGGTCCAGCCCGCATTCGGCCAGCAGATCGGCCAGCACGGTGGCGTCGGCGATGTCGCGCTCCTGCGCCCACACCGCCCGGCCCACCGCGCCGGTCAACCGCATCGCGGCGGCCTCGCCGTCCTGCCCGGCCACCGTCGTGATCAGCCAGCCTGCGGGATCGCCCGCCACCGGGAAGCAGCGTGGCTGCGGGTTGAGGGGGATGCCCAGCGCCTCGCTGAAACGGCGCAGTTCCACCAGCCGGTAGGCCTGGCGCTGGGGCGCCCGCTGCGGCAGCGGCAAACCGCCCGACGCGGGAAACACTTTGCCGAAGTCCACCGGCAGCACCCGCACCTGGGCGCCGCTGCGCTGCAGCAGCTTGGCAAAACGCTCGTGGCCGAGGTACATCCAGGGGCTCTGGGGGGCGAAGTAGTAGTCGACTGTGCGACGCATGGTGGTTTCCTGACGCTGTTGTAATGAAGGGCGGTCGAGCCGGTGTTGTAAGCGATGCCGGCTGCTTTTGCAGGAGAGAGGTTATGGGACAGGACGACAACGCAAGGTATCCGAAGGTGTTGCTGGTAACGGGTGGCAGTCGCGGCATCGGCGCGGCCACCGCCCTGCTCGCCGCGCGCCAGGGCTGGGCCGTGGCGGTGAACCACACCGCGAACTCGCTCGCGGCCGACGAGGTGGTGCGCGCGATCCGCGCGGGCGGCGGCACGGCGATCACGGTGCAGGCCGATGTGGCCGACGAGGCACAGGTGCTCAAGATGTTCGAGAAGGTGGACGCCAAGCTCGGGCGGCTCACCGGGCTGGTGAACAACGCGGGCGTGGTGGACGTGACCGCGCGGCTGGATCAGATGAGCGTGGCGCGCTGGCGCCGCATGTTCGACATCAACGTGATCGGCAGCATGCTCTGCGCGCGCGAAGCGGTGCGGCGCATGAGCACGCGGCATGGGGGCGAGGGCGGCGCCATCGTCAACGTGTCCAGCGCGGCGTCTCGCCTGGGTTCGCCCGGGCAGTACGTGGACTACGCGGCGGCCAAGGGCGCGGTCGACACCTTCACCATCGGCCTGGCCAAGGAGGTGGCGGCCGAAGGCGTGCGCGTGAACGCCGTGCGCCCGGGCCTGATCGAGACCGGCATCCACGCCTCGGGCGGATTGCCCAACCGCGTCAACGAGCTCAAGCACCAGGTGCCCATGCAGCGCGGCGGCACGGCCGACGAGGTGGCGCAGGCCATCGTCTGGCTGCTGTCGGATGCCGCGAGTTACACCACCATGAGCCTGCTCGACGTTTCTGGAGGACGCTGAATGACCGCCACCACCCCCGAACAAAGCCCGCACATCAAGATCTGGTGGGAAGACCTGGAGATCGGCCAGGTGCGCGACCTGGGCAGCGTCTCGCCGACGAAGGAAGAAATCATCGCCTTCGCCAGCCAGTTCGACCCGCAACCCTTTCACCTGAGCGAAGAAGCCGGCCAGGCCTCGGTGTTCGGAGCCTTGAGCGCCAGCGGCTGGCACACCTGCGCCATGGCCATGCGGCTGATGGTCACGAATTTCCTGCATGAAACATCGAGCCTCGGTTCGCCCGGGCTGGAGAGCCTGAAGTGGACCAAGCCGGTCTACCCCGGCGACGTGCTGCGGCTGCAGCACACCATCACCGAAAAGCGCGCCATGAGCAAGCGGCCCGACGTGGGCCTGGTGCGCACGGTGTGGGAGATGTTCAACCAGCACGGCGACAAGGTGCTGCACATGGAGGGGTATGGCATGTTTCGGCGACGGGAGCCTGGGACGCCAAACCCGGCGTGAATGCCGCCTGATTTCCGCTGATGCAGCGCGGGTGGGCCCTTCCTGCCCCACAATGCCGGCCATGGATTTCAAGCCCCTCATCACCCTGCTCGCCATCGTCAACCCGCTGGCGATCGTTCCGTTCTTCATTCACTACACGCAGGGCTTCAGCTCGGCGCAGCGTCGGCGCACGATCCTGATCTCGTCGATCAGCGCGTTCGCCGTGATCGCCACCTGCGCCATCATCGGCCTGCAGATCCTGGAATTTTTCAGCATCTCGCTGGCGAGCTTCCAGGTGGGTGGCGGCATGCTGCTGCTGACCTCGGCGCTGTCGATGCTGAACGCGCAACCGGCCGAGGCCAAGACCACCCAGGGCGAGGTGGACGACGCCTCGGCGCGCGCCTCGATTGCCGTGGTGCCGCTCACCATCCCGCTGCTCACCGGCCCAGCCACCATGTCCACGGTGGTGATCTACGCCGACCAGGCCAAGACCTTTTTCCAGCACGCGGCGCTGGTGGGCTACGGCGTGGTGGTCGCGGTCGCCACCGCGCTGTGTTTCTCGCTGGCCAAGCCGATCGCGCGCCTGATGGGCCAGACCGGCATCAACGTCATGACCCGGCTGATGGGCCTGATCCTGGCCGCGCTGTCGGTGGAGGTGATGGCCGCCGGGCTGGTCAAGCTGTTCCCTGCGCTGGGCGCGTGACACGCGCCCGATTTCAGTAACCGCCCGATGCGCCAGCCGCCGCCGCGCGGGCGCCGGAGAACCGGCGCGCCAGATCGGTCGCGGCCTTGACCAGCAGGCTGGTGTCCAGCCCCACGGCCACGAACAGCGCGCCGGCGTCCAGGTACTGCTGCGCCAGCACCGGGTCGGTGGCCAGGATGCCGGCGGCCTTGCCGGCGGCCCTGACCGTGGCGATGCCTTCCAGGATCACTTTCTGCACCTCGGGGTGGCCGGGTTGGCCCCGGTAACCCATGCTGGCCGAGAGGTCGGCCGGGCCGAAGAACACACCGTCCACGCCGTCGGTCTCGGCGATGGCTTTCAGGTTCTTCACCGCCTCCACCGTCTCGGCCTGCACCAGCAGACACATCTGGCCGTTGGCCTGGTTGAGGTAGTCGTCGACCTGGTTCCAGCGCGAGGCGCGGGCGAGCGCGGCACCCATGCCGCGGATGCCGTCGGGGGCGTAGCGCATGGCCTTCACCATCAACGCCGCCTGCTCGGCCGTGTCCACCATCGGGATCAGCAGGGTCTGCGCGCCCACGTCGAGGTACTGCTTGACCAGGGCCACGTTCGCCTCGACGGCGCGCACCACCGAGTGCGTGGTCGTGTAGGGCGCGACGGCGCGCAACTGTTGCAGCACGCTGCGCGGGTCGTTGGGCGCGTGTTCGCCGTCGAGCAGCAGCCAGTCGAAACCGCAGCCGGCCAGGGCCTCGGCCACGTCGGGCGAAGCAAAGCCGACCCAGCAGCCGATCTGCGGTTGGCCGGCTTTGAGGGCATCGCGGAAGGTGTTCTGGGGGATCTTCATGTCGAAATGCCTAAAAAATTGAGGAAGTCGTGCCTTCGCCCAGAAGCACCGCCGGGCTGGCTTTGCCAGACGGCTAGTGCCGTCCCCCTGGGGGGAAGACGCGAAGCGGCGCAGGGGGGTACAAGTCTCGCATCTGGCCCATGAGCCTGGTGAGGCCCATGAGCGCGTCCATGTTCGGCGTGGCCACGCCCAGGTGCTGGCCGATCTCGCGCACCGCGCCCACCAGGGCGTCGAGTTCGATGGGGCGGCCGGCTTCCACGTCCTGCAGCATCGAGGTCTTGAAGGAACCGAGCTTGCGTGTGACGGCGTGGCGGTCTTCGGGCTGCTGGTCAATCGGGATGCCGATGCGCGCGCCGATGGCCTGCGCCTCGCGCATGACGGCGCTGCAGAAGCCGCGCACGAGGTCGTCGTCGAGGATGCGGTCGCAGGGCGCGCCGGTGATGGCCGAGACCGGGTTCATGGTCATGTTGCCCCAGAGCTTGAACCAGATGTCGCGCTGGATGCGTTCGGACACGGTGACGCCAAAACCCGCCGCGCTCAGCAGATCGGCCACGGCCTGCACGCGCGGCGTCGCGCCGCCGGCCGGCTCGCCGATGATGAGCTGGTTGTTCTTGATGCGCTCGATGCGCGCCGGGGACGGCGAAGCGGCGCTGGCGTGCACCACGCAGCCGATGACCTGCGACGTGGGGATCTGCGCGGCCGTCGCGCCGCCGGGGTCCACCGCGTTCAACTGCAAGCCGGCGGCTTCGCCGGGCAGGCCGTCGAAGAACCACCAGGGCACGCCGTTCATCGCGACCAGCACCACCGTGTGCGGCCCCATGAGTGCGCGCACGGCCGGCGCGACCTGCGGCATGGCCGGGCCCTTGACCGAGACGATCACCAGGTCCTGCACGCCCAGACTCGCCGGGTCGTCGCTGGCGTTCACCGCGACGCGGTGCTCGGCCCCATCGGCATCCACCCAGGTCAGGCCCTGCCCGCGCAGCGTGCGCAGGGTTTCGCCACGAGCCACCGCAGAGAGTTGAACCTGACCCGCGGGCAGACGCGAACCCAGCCAGCCTGCGAACAGCCCGCCGATGGCGCCGACGCCGACCACCGCCACTTTCTGAAAGGTGTTTGCACTCATGCGCGGTACCCCGGGTCGATGCGGTCGATCAGGCGCTGCATGGCGGCGAACGAATCCTCACCGGCGCCGAATTTGGGGTTGAAGTTCAGCGAGTCGCGCACGCAGCCTTCGAGCACCGGCACGGGAATGTGCCGCAGCTTTCCGAGCGGGGCCGAGGCGACCTGGATCTCGCAGGCGCGCTGCACCAGCCACATCAGGCTGAAGGCCTGCGCGAGGGTGTGACCGATGATCACCGGCCCGTGGTTGCGCAGCAGCAGCACGCGCTTGCCGCCCGCACTGGCGAGGATGCGCGCGCCTTCGTCGCGGTGCACCGTGATGCCCTCGAAGTCGTGGTACGCCACCTGGCCATAGAGCTGGGCGGCATAGAAGTTGGTGTAGCTCAACCCCTCTTCGCTGCAGCACACGGCCATGGTCGGCGTGGTGTGCACGTGCATCACGCAGTGCGCGTCGGGCAGCGTGGCGTGGATGGCGCCGTGGAAGGTGAAACCGGCCGGGTTGATCGGCCAGTCGTCGTTGCCGATGATGTTGCCGTCGACATCGACCTTGACCAGGTTGGACGCCGTGACCTCGGTGTAGTGCAGGCCGAAGGGGTTGATGAGGAAGTGGTCAGGTTCGTCGCCGGGCCGCTCCCAAGACGAACCGTCCCCCTCAGGGGGAGAACGGTGCGAAGCACCGGGCAGGGGGGACTGTTTCTGCCCCGGCACGCGCAGCGAGATGTGGTTGTAGATCAGCTCGGCCCAGCCCAGGTGGGCAAAGATGCGGTAGCAGGCGGCGAGCTGCACGCGGGCGTGCCACTCGGCGTCGCTGAAGCGGGCGGGTTTGAGGAAGGCGTCGGCCATGGGGGTCTCCTTCTATATATATATATGTGTGCGTTCAGACGAACCGGAAACGCAGGCAGCCCAGCGGCCCGTAATCGGCCTCGAACAGGTCGCCCGCCTTGGCCGCGACCGGCCGCGTGAAGCTGCCGGCCAGCACGATTTCGCCAGCCTGCAGCGATTCGCCCCAGGGCGCCAGCTTGTTGGCCAGCCAGGCGATGCCGATGGCCGGGTCGCCTTGCACGCCGGCGGCCAGGCCCGTTTCTTCGACCGCACCGTTCTGCCGCAGGATGGCGCCGCACCAGGGGCGGTTGGTGCTGCGCGGGTCGGCCTGGAAGGCAGGGTCGCCAGCACCGATCACGATGCCGGCGTTGGCCGCGTTGTCGCTGATGGTGTCGTAGACCTTGCGCATCACCTTGGTGTGGCGGTCGAACTGCTCGATGCGCGCGTCGATGATCTCGATGGCCGGGGTGATGTAGGCGGTGGCGGCCAGCACGTCGTCGACGGTCACGTTGGGGCCGGCCAGCGGCGCCTTGAGCACGAAGGCCAGTTCGACCTCGACGCGGGGTGCGATGAAATTCCTGACCGGAATCTCCAGCACCTCACCGACCTTCGCGACGTAGAGCATGTCGTCGAGCAGGGTGCCGTAGTCGGGTTCGTCGATCTGGCTGCTGATCTGCATGGCGCGGCTGGTGAGGCCGATCTTGTGACCAATCACTTGTTTGCCTTCAGCCTTCTGCAGCTCCACCCAGGCGCGGCCGATGCGGTAGCCGTCCTCGACGGTCATGCCGGGGTGGCGTTTGGAGAAATGCTCGACCTGGGTGCGGGTCTGTTGCGAGCGCTGCAGCTCGGCGGCGAGCTGGGCGATGAGTTCGGGGCTGAACATGGTGCGGTCAGGCTTTCTTGGGCGCAAAGAGCGGGTGCAGCGAGCTGTTCTTGGCATCGAAGACCTCGTGGCCTTCGTCCACCTGCACGGTGATGCCGATGGGGCGGCGGGCCAGCTGTTCGGCGAAGCGCTCTTTCACGCAGGCGTTCAGCGCCTCGCCCACGCGCTGGTGCACGAGCGCGCTGCGGCCCTTGGCCATGCGCACGTTCATGTAGACGAAGGCGTAGTCGCCGCCCAGACCGGCCGCGATGCCGGCCGCACCGCCATCGGACACGGCGCTGTGCGCGGCGGGGTAGGCCAGCACGCGCGTGCCGCCGGTGGGGAAAACCTGGCGGTCCTGCTCGTCGCGCACGGCGAGCATGGTGTCGCACAGGGCGCGGCACAGGCCGCCCATGTCGACGCCGCCTTCGGCCGCGGGCTTGTCGAGGTTGGGGGTGTAGAGGATCACGAGGTGGGGCATGTTCAGAGCCTTGTGCTGACCAGGCTGAAGCCATCGGCGGCCGAGGCCTGCGCCTTGGGGATGGCCTTGCCGGTGACGGGGGTGACGGGAAACACGGCGTTGATCTGGCCGGTGCCGCTCGCACCGAAATACGGCGTGATGACCTCGGCTTGGCCGTCGTACTCGCTCCAGCCCAGCACGCCCAGCATCATGGCGGTGTCGTGCATGAAGCCTTCGCCGTGGCCCTTGGCCGCGTACTCGGGCAGCATGCCGCAGAAGTCGGCCCACTCGCCGTTCTCCCACATCTGCACCACGCGGTGGTCCAGCGTTTCGAGGAAGGGGCTCCAGACCTTGAAGGCGAACTCGGGCGCGAGGCCGTTCTGTGCGAAGCGGTGGCTGAGCGAGCCGCTGGCTAGGAAGGCGACGGTGCCGTCGTAGTGGTCTTCGACCGCCTTGCGCATGGCCCAGCCCAGGCGTGCGCTGTCGTTGAGGTAGTGCACGGTGCACAGCGCGGAGACCGAGATGGCCTTGAAGTGCTGGTCGGCGTTCATGTAGCGCATGGGCACGAGGGTGCCGTACTCGGGGTCGAGCGTGGTGGCGTGGTGGGCCAGGGTTTCGACGCCGTGTTCATTGGCCACCTTGGCCAGCAGTTGCCCGAGCTCGGGGTTGCCGGGGATGGCGAAGGGCATGTTGCTGATGAAGTGCGGCAGCTCGTTGCTGGTGTAGGTGCCTTGCCACTGCGGGGCGCAGTTGAGGTGGTAGCTGGCGTTGACGAGCCAGTGGGTGTCGAAGACGACGATGGTGTCGACGCCGAGTTCTTTGCAGCGGCGCGCGATTTCCTTGTGGCCGTCGATGGCGTCCTGCCGGGTGCCTTTGCGCGGGCCGTCCAGCTCGCTGAGGTACATGGAGGGGACGTGGGTGATCTTGCCGACCAGTGCTACTTTGCCCATGGGGTTTGTCTCCTGTCAGTGGATGGGATTTGTTTCGTGCGCTCCGTGGGCCGACCACGTCGGGCGCCCACCTCCGCTCATGTCCCCCGGTCTGCGCTGCGCGCAGCCCTCCTCCTTTACTTCGCTGCGGCACACACCCATCACCGCCTTCTCGCTGCGCATCGGCATTTGAACGTTGAGCGCCAACATCGTTTCAGGAAGGGAGTGACGTGGCGTTCTGTGTAGCGAAGTAAAGGAGGAGAAACGGGCATAGCCCGTTTCGGGGGACATGAGCGGAACAGAGCGCCACGGCGCTCCCTTCCCGCCCAGGTGGTTGTGTGAAACAGCAGAGAGCAACTCAAACTCCCCAATGGGGAATGTGGTGCGACCCCAGAGAAACAGCCACGTTCTTCGGCTCCAGGAACACCTCGTAACTCCAAGTGCCACCCTCACGCCCCGTGCCCGACGCCTTGGTGCCACCAAACGGCTGCCGCAGGTCCCGCACGTTCTGCGAATTCACGAAACACATGCCCGCTTCAATCGAAGCCGCCACCCGGTGCGCCTTGCCGATGTTCTCGGTCCACACATAGCTGGAGAGGCCGTAGGCGATGTCGTTCGCCAACTCGATGGCGTGCGCTTCGTCGCGGAACGGGATCAGGCAGGCCACCGGGCCGAAGATCTCTTCTTGCGCGATGCGCATGCGGTTGTCCACGTCGGCGAACACCGTGGGCCACACGTAGTTGCCGGCCCGCACATGCGCCGGCAATTCGGTCGCATAGCTGGGACGGTCGATGCCGCCGCACAACATCGTCGCGCCCTCCTTCGGTCCCAATTCAATGTAGCTGCGCACCTTGGCCAGATGGCCCTGGCTGATCATCGGGCCGATGGTGGTCTTCTCATCCAGCGGGTCGCCGACCACGATCTTCTTCGCGCGCTCGGCGAACCTCGCCGCGAAGTCGGCGTAGATGCTCTGCTGCACCAGGATGCGGCTGCCGGCGGTACAGCGCTCGCCGTTATTGCTGAAGATCATGAAGAGTGCGGCGTCGAGCGCGCGGTCCAGATCGGCGTCGTCGAAGACCACGAACGGGCTCTTGCCGCCCAGCTCCATGCTGAACTTCTTCAGGCCCGCGGTCTTCACGATGCGGTTGCCGGTGGCGGTGGACCCGGTGAAGCTGATCGCGCGCACGTCCGGGTGGGCACACAGCGGCTCGCCCGCTTCCTTGCCGAAGCCATGCACCACGTTCAGCACGCCAGCCGGGATGCCGGCTTCCAGCGCCAGCTCGCCCAGGCGCGCGGCGGTCATGGGCGACAACTCGCTCATCTTCAGCACCGCCGTGTTGCCGAAGGCCAGACACGGCGCCACCTTCCAGGTGGCGGTCATGAAGGGCACGTTCCACGGCGAGATCAGCGCGCACACCCCCACCGGGTGGAACAGCGTGTAGTTCAGGTGCGTGGGCGTGGGGTAGGTGTGGCCGTCCACGCGGGTGCACATCTCGGCGAAGTAAGTGAAGTTGTCGGCCGCGCGCGGGATCAGCTGTTTGCCGGTCTGCGCGATCACCTGGCCGGTGTCCTGGGTTTCGGTCTGGGCGATTTCCGGCACGTGCTTCGCAATCAGCTCACCCAGCGCGCGGATCTTCTTGGCGCGCTCGGTGGCGGGCAGGCCGGCCCAGGCCGGGAAGGCGTCTTTGGCGGCCTGCACCGCGGCGTTCACGTCGGCCTCGGTGCCCGATGCCACTTCGGCCAGCACGCCCTGCGTGGCGGGGTTGATGGATTCGAAATAGTCGCTGCCAGCGACGGTCTTGCCGTTGATGAGGTGATCGATTTTCATAAGGGTCTTTCGCCGGCCAGACCGCAAAAGGGTCAGAGCCTGATTTCGTTCAACGTGGTTTTGATCCGGCGAGGTCACTGTCCTGAATCAGGATCTGACCCCTTTTGCTCAGCGGTGATGGTGTTGGTCAGTGAGCCGATGCCCTCGATTTCGGTAACGACCACGTCGCCCGGCTGGCAGTCGACCACGCCGTCGGGCGTGCCGGTAAGGATCAGGTCGCCGGGCATGAGCGTCATGAAACCGCTGAAGTACTGAATCAGCGTGGGCACGTCGAAGATCATGTCTTTCGTGCTGCCCTGCTGCGTGAGCTGGCCGTTCACCGTGGTGCGCAGCGCCAGCGCCTGGGGATCGGCCACATCGGCCGCGTCCACCAGCCAGGGGCCGATGGGCGTGCAGGTGTCGCGGTTCTTGACCTTGAGGTTGGGGCGGTACCAGTTCTCCAGGTAGTCGCGGATCGCGTAGTCGTTGGCCACGGTGTAGCCGGCCACGTACTGCAATGCATCGGCCTTCTTCACGCGCTTCGCGGGCTTTCCGATGACCACCGCCAGCTCACATTCGTAGTGCATGAACCGCACGCCCTCGGGCCGCACGGTGAACGCGCGGTGGCCGATGAGCGAGGCCTCGCCTTTGACGAAGGCCAGCGGTTCCTCGGGCGCCTTGAAGGCGAGTTCTTTCGCGTGGTCGGCGTAGTTCAGGCCCAGTGCGAGCACAGTGCGGGGACGGGGCACCGGAGCCAGCGGCGGCAGCCAGACCACCTCGTCGAAAGCCACGCGGTGGCCTTTGAAAGCGGGCGTGAGCAACTCCAGCTGACCATCGGCTTCGATGGCGTCGTGGACCGCGCCGGCCCAGGCGATGCGGGCGCGCTTCATGCCAGCTCCTCGGTGAAATGGTTGACCAGCGGATGGAAGCCGACGGCGGTGATTTCGACCGCTTCGCCCGCATGTGCGCGTGGTCGCGAGCCGTCGCTCAGGCAGTCGGTGCCGAGCATCAGCACGTCGCCCGGCCGCAGGGTCTGGAAGGCGTTCACGTCGGCCCAGAGCGTGGCCGCGTCGCGCACCAGATCGGCCAGCGCCACGGTCTGCTTCAGCACCCCGTGCACGCGCAGCTCCAGGCTCAGCCTGGCCAGCCCCTCAAAACCCCCGAGGGCGTCGAAAGGCAGCAGGTCGCGCCCCACCCCCAGGAAGCCGTCCACGCAGCGGAACTTCACCGGCGGACGGTAGTAGCTCTCGTGCGGGACCGCCACGTCGTTGAACAGCACGGCGCCGGCGACCCAGCCGCCCTCGCCCGCGACCAGACCGAGCGACGCGCTCACCTCGACCTCGGCAAGCTGGTGGGGCAAGGGGATGGCATGGCCCGACGGCGTGAAGGTGTTGGCGGTCTTGATGTAGAGCACCGGCGCCTGGGGCGGCGCCTGGTACGGCGCCTCGTTCATGCGCGGCGCCCACAGCGCGTGCTCGCGCCGGAAGTTCAGCAGGGTGCCGTAGACCGTGCCCTGCGGCAGGTACGGCGGGGTCCAGGGGGTGTTCATGGGTGCTCCTTCATGCGGCGTCTTCTTCGGCCTCGCCCTCGCCCGCTTCGGCATCGGGCACTTCCAGCGCGATCACGCCGTCGAGCAGGGCGTAGAGCTGCGCCAGCCGCGCCTTTCCCAGCTGCGACTCCATCCAGGCGTAGTGCGCCTCGATGGTCTGCGACAGCGTGGCCACCAGCTTCAGGCCAGCCGGCGTGGCGCGCACCACGGTGCGGCGCGCGTCCTGCGGGCAGCGCGCGCGGCTGATCAGGCCGTCGCGCTCCATGCGCGTGAGCACGCCGGTGAGGCTGGGGCCGAGCAGCAGGGCCTCGCGGGCCACGCGGCCGGTTTCGACGCCCGCCGGGTCGGCCGCGTGTTCACCCAGCACGCGCAGCACGCGCCACTGCTGGTCCGACAGGCCGTGCTCGCGCAGGCTGGGCCGGGTGTGCTGCATCACGGCCTCGCGCGCTTCGAGCAGCAGGCGGGGCAGGTTGCGGTGGACAAAAGGGGTTTCGGCGCTCATTTATTTAATATGTTAAATGATTTACCACCACCCTGTTTCCGGGTTTACCCTGAGCTCCGGGGTGACCCATACCGGGGCGCTGGTCACCGGGGTCCGGCGCACCGACAATCCGCGCATGAAAACCCTGACCGAGCTGCTGCACACCGAATTTCCGTTGATCCAGGCCCCGATGGCCGGCGTGCAGGGCGCGGCCCTGGCCATTGCGGTGAGCAACGCCGGCGGCCTGGGCTCGCTGCCCGGCGCCATGCTCACGCCCGAGGCCCTGCAGCGCGAGCTGACGACCCTGAGCGCCGGCACGCAGCGCCCCTGGAACGTCAACTTCTTCTGCCACACCCCGCCCGAGCCCGACGCGGCCCGCGAGGCCACCTGGCGCGCAGCACTCGCCCCCTTCTATGCCGAGGCCGGGCTGGACCTCACCGCGGTGCCGGCCGGCGCCGGCCGCGTGCCGTTCAGCGCCGCGTCGGCCGACATCCTGGAATCCTTCCGCCCGCCGGTGGTGAGCTTCCACTTCGGCCTGCCGGCGCCGGAGCTGGTGGCCCGCGTGAAAAGCTGGGGCAGCGTGCTGCTGTCGAGCGCCACCACGGTGGACGAGGCGCGCTGGCTCGTGGCCCACGGCGCCGACGCGGTGATCGCCCAGGGCCTGGAGGCGGGCGGCCACCGGGGCATGTTTTTGACGGATGACATCACCACGCAAGTCGGCACCTTCGCGCTGCTGCCGCAGATCGTGGCGGCGGTGGACGTGCCGGTGATCGCCGCCGGCGGCATCGCCGATGCGGCGGGGGTGGCTGCGGCGATGGCGCTGGGCGCGGCGGGCGTGCAGGTGGGCACGGCCTACCTGTGCAGCGCTGAAGCCACCACCAGCGCTCTGCACCGCGCCGCCCTGCAGAGCGAGGCCGCGCGCCACACCGCGCTCACCAACGTGTTCACCGGCCGGCCGGCGCGCGGCATCGTCAACCGCGTGATGCGCGAGCTCGGCCCCCTGAGCCCGGCCGCGCCGGCCTTCCCGCTCGCCACCGCCGCCATGGCGCCGCTGCGCGCGCACTTCGAGGCGCTGGGCAGCAGCGACTTTTCGCCGCTGTGGTCGGGCCAGAACGCCAGCGGCTGCCGGTCGCTGCCGGCGGCCGAGATCACCCACCAGCTCACCCGGGGTTTTGAGTCCATGGCCCCCACGCTCCACCGCTTGCGCGGGTCGCTGCCCCCCGAGGGGGCCGCGATTCCAGCTGGGGGCGGCCCGGCGCTTGAATCCGGATTTGTCGTGATCTTCCGCGCCAAGGCGCGCACGCTCGACGCCGACTACAGCGCCATGGCCGCGCAGATGCGCGAGCTGGCGCTGACGCGGTTCGGCTGCCTGGATTTCACCGCCGCCACCGAGGGCGATCAGGAAATCGCGCTCTCTTACTGGCCCGACGAAGCCAGCATTCGCGCCTGGAAACAGCACACCGACCACCTGATGGCACAGCGGCTGGGGCGGGAGCGCTGGTACGCCAGCTACACGGTGGAGATCGCCGAGGTGAAACGGCGCTACAGCCACCCGGCCGCACCGGATCAGCCATAGTCGTCGAGGTCGCGGTCGTTACGGACCGTGTGGCTGCGCTGCTCGCGCTGCTGGTTCAGCCAGCGCTTGAGGCCGGCCGGTTCCTGCACCTGTTCCAGCTCCTGCTCGGTCCGCGCCACGGCGGACTCCAGCGCCGCCACCTGCGCCAGCAGGCTCTGTTTCAACGTGTTCGGGTTGGCCACCTGGCCCGGCGGCAGGTCGAACTCGCCCGCCAGGCGCTGCTGGCGCGCGGCGCGCTCGCGCTCCAGCCCGGCCACCTGCTGCTTGAGCAGCAGGGTCAGCGCGGCCAGCCGGTGATCGGCCAGGCGCGAAACCGCCGCCGGGTCTGCCAGTTCGGCGCGCAGCTGGATCTGCATCAGCGTGACCAGGTCCTTGCGCCCATAGGCGGCGTTGGCCTCGCTCATGAGCGCGGTCTTGCGCAGGCGCTCCTGCGGGTCGGGTTCGCGGTCGGGGTGCAGGGCGCTGGCGAGCTGGCGGAACAGGGTGCGCAGCTGGGTGTCGGCATCGGTCTGCTGCACCTGGGCCTGGGTCTGCTCCGCGCCGGGTTTCTGCCGCGCCTTGCGGGCCTTGGCCTTGGCCTGGCGGCGCGCCTGCTCTTCGTCCTGCGACGCGCGCAGCCGCGCCATGCCGGCACGCAACAGCGCTTCCATCGACGCGTCTTCCCCCGCATCGGCCAGCGGTTCGCCCAGCACCTGCTCCAGCCGCTCGCGCAGGGCGTCGGCAGCGGCCTGCTTCTTCTGCGCCAGCGTCTGCGGGCTGTGCTGGTCGTGCAGCGCGGCCATGGCGCTGTCGCCCTCCTCGGCCAGGGTCTGCGCCAACCGGCACAGGGCCGCGGTCGCCGTTGCCTGCTGCAGGCGGCTGAGCGTCTTGCCCCGCAGACACTCGGCCAGCCACAGGGCCAGCTCGCGCATGCGCTGGCGCTGGCGCTGCTGCAAGGGCGCGACCCAACGGTGCAGCTCCACCCGGTGCGACTGGCCCAGCGCGTCCAGCTCGTCGAGCTGGGCCTTGAGCTTGTCGACGCGGGTCAGCTGCAGGTTGAAGGCCCGCGCAGCCGCCGAGAGCGGCTGCTCGTCGGGCGGCAGCGCGCGCAAGGCCGCGGCGGGCGGCGGGGTGGGATGGCGGGGGTCGGGCAAAAGGGGTCCAGTGGGGCGGGCGGGGCCGGAGCCGGCCCGGCGGGACTCGACTATATTGCCTGCCACATGGCCAAAGACAAAACCCAATACACCTGCAACGAATGCGGCGGTACCAGCCCCAAGTGGCTGGGCAAGTGCCCGCACTGCAACGCCTGGAACACGCTGATCGAATCGGTGGCCGAATCGCCATCGGCTCCGGCGAAAAACCGCTTCGCCTCGCTGGCGAAGACCGCCGAGGTCACGACCCTGGCCGACATCGACGCCACCGACGTGCAGCGCACCCCCACCGGCCACGACGAGCTGGACCGCGTGCTGGGCGGCGGCATCGTGGAAGGCGGCGTGGTGCTGATCGGCGGCGACCCGGGCATCGGCAAGTCCACCCTGCTGCTGCAGGCGCTGGATGCGCTGCAACGCTCGGGCCAGAAAACGCTCTACGTCACCGGCGAAGAGAGCGGCGCCCAGGTGGCGCTGCGCTCGCGCCGCCTCGGGCTGGACGGCTCGCAGGTCAGCGTGCTGGCCGAGATCCAACTGGAAAAGATCCTGGCCACGCTGGCCCACACCCAGCCCGCCATCGCTGTGATCGACTCGATCCAGACCGTGTACTCCGAGCAGCTCACCAGCGCGCCCGGCTCGGTGGCGCAGGTGCGCGAATGCGCGGCCCACCTGACGCGCGCGGCCAAGGCCAGCGGCACCGCCATCGTGCTGGTGGGCCACGTGACCAAGGAAGGCGCTCTCGCCGGCCCGCGCGTGCTGGAACACATGGTAGACACCGTGCTGTACTTCGAAGGCGACACCCATTCCAGCTTCCGCCTGATCCGCGCGATCAAGAACCGCTTTGGCGCGGTGAACGAAATCGGCGTGTTCGCCATGACCGAGCGCGGTTTGAAGGGGGTGAGCAACCCCAGCGCGATCTTTCTGAGCCAGCACAGCGAGCCGGTGCCGGGCAGCTGCGTGATGGTGACGCTGGAAGGCACCCGGCCGATGCTGGTGGAGATCCAGGCGCTGGTGGACAGCGGCGGCCCGTCGCCACGGCGCCTGAGCGTGGGCCTGGACCGCGACCGCCTGGCCATGCTGCTGGCCGTGCTGCACCGCCACGCCGGCGTGGCCTGCATGGACCAGGACGTGTTCGTCAACGCCGTGGGCGGTGTGCGCATCAGCGAACCGGCGGCCGATCTGGCCGTGATGCTCGCCATCACCTCCAGCCTGCGCGGCAAGGCGCTGCCCAAGGGCTTCATCGCCTTTGGCGAAGTGGGTCTGGCGGGCGAGGTGCGGCCCGCGCCACGCGGCCAGGAACGGCTGAAAGAGGCCGCCAAGCTGGGTTTCAGCGTGGCGGTGGTGCCCAAAGCCAACGCGCCGAAGAAGAACGACAAGGCCTTCGAGGGCCTGACCATCCACGCCGTGGAGCGCATCGAAGAAGCGATGTCCCTGGTCCGCCAACTCGCCGACTGAAGAAACCATGAAATTCAACCCCGTCCTGCACGGCCTGCGGGGCCTGGCCGCCTTGCTCGTGCTGCTCTACCACTGGAGAAGCAACTTTCCCGCCCTGGCCAACCACCACAAAACCGTCTCGTTCCTGGGCACGGAATGGGCGCCCTTCTTTTTCATCGACTACGGCTGGGTCGGCGTTCACTGGTTCTTCGTGCTGTCGGGCTATCTGCTGGCCGCGACGATCTGGAACCGGCCGCTGACCCGACGCGACGTCGTCCAGTTCTGGCAACGGCGCTTCATGCGCATCTACCCGGCGGTCTGGGTCCAGCTGGCCATCTCCATCGTCGCCACCTACGCCTTCCTGGGCTCGTTCCAGTTCCTCGAAGCGCGACAACTGCTGGGCAACTTCCTGCTCTGGCTGGCGCCGCTGCCCGGCGGGGTCGACATGTACAACGGGGTGTGGTGGACGCTGCCGGTGGAGCTGCTGTTCTATCTGCTGCTGCCGCTCCTGCTGCTGTGCCAGCGTCGGTGGGGGCTGTGGCCCATCGTGGTCATGGCCCTGCTGGTCAGCCTGGGCTGGCGCGCCGGCGTGGCGCAACAACATGCCGGCGAGGACCTGCAGCGCTATGCGTACCTGCTGAAGGCCTTCCCGGGCATGCTGTTCCTGTTTGTGGCAGGGCTGTCGATCAACCGCTGGGCCGATGCCGCGCACCAGGCCATGCGCCACGCCTTGCTGCCTGCGGTGCTGATCTACGTCGCGCTGCTGTGGCTGCTCGACGCCAACAAGGACGTGCTGAAAACAGGCGGCCTCCTGCTGATCACCTGGGATCTGCTGGCCGGACTGTCCATCGCACTGGTGATCGCCACGCTGATCCAGCCTGGAAAAGGCGCACGGTGGCTGGGCTCCACCGTCCTGGTTCGCCTTGGGGACTGGAGCTATGGCATCTACCTCTGGCATTTCCCGGTGCTGCGATGGCTGCCCAAGCTCCTGCCCATGCGATGGAACACCGTCGAGGGCAGCGCCGGGGCGCTCGGCCTCTGTCTGGTCATCACCCTGTTGCTGGCCGTCGCGAGCCACGAGTGGGTGGAAAAACCGGCCCTGGCCTGGCTGGCCCGGCGCCAGCGTGCGCCCAGGGGGCCCTTGGGCCAGGCCGCGCAGAATCCTTCACTTCCACCCCCCCAACTTCCATGAACACCCGTGTGAAAAACGCAGCCCTGGCACTGGCCGCCCTGTTCCTCGTTTATGTGGCCTGGCAGCGCTACGGCTGGCCCGGCGTGATCGCCGTCTCGGGCGGCCTGCTGATGTGGCTGCTGCTGCACTTCACGCGGCTGATGACGGTCATGAAACGGGCCGCGAACCGGCCGATCGGCTGGGTCGACAGCGCCGTCATGCTCAACGCCAAGCTCAAAACCGGCGTGACGCTGATGCACGTGATCGCCATGACGCGCGCGCTCGGTGAGCGCTTGTCCGCCGAGGGCGAGGAGCCCGAGGTGTTCCGCTGGACGGACGGCAGCGCCTCGTCGGTGACCGCCACCTTCCGGGGCGGTCGGCTGCAGAGCTGGGCCTTGAACCGCCCGGCGGCCGGCCCGACCACGGAAACAGCGCCCGCCCCGGCGCCCGGTACCGCGCCGTAAAATCGCCGGTTGGCAGGCCTGCCCCAGGGCCACCCCCTCATCTCCAAAGGACGAATGCATGAGCCCCGTAGTTCCCTCGATGTCCGATCGCGACGGCAAGATCTGGATGGACGGCCAGATGGTCGACTGGCGCGACGCCAAGATCCACGTGCTGACCCACACCCTGCACTACGGCTGTGGCGCGTTTGAAGGTGTGCGCGCCTACAACACCGCCAACGGCACGGCCATCTTCCGCCTGGAAGAGCACACCGAGCGCCTGTTCAACAGCGCCAAGATCCTGCGCATGAAGCTGCCGTTCACCAAGGAAGAGGTGAACGAGGCCCAGAAGGCGGTGGTGCGCGAAAACAAGCTGGAGAGCTGCTACATCCGTCCGCTGACCTGGATCGGCGACAAGAAGCTGGGCGTCAGCCCCAAGGGCAACACCATCCACCTGATGGTCGCGGCCTGGGCCTGGGGCGCCTACCTGGGCGAAGAAGGCCTGCAGCGCGGCATCCGCGTCAAGACCAGCAGCTACACCCGCCACCACGTCAACATCACCATGACGCAGGCCAAGGCGGTGAGCAACTACACCAACTCCATCCTGGCCAACATGGAAGTGACCGACGAGGGTTACGACGAAGCCCTGTTGCTGGACAGCTCGGGCTTCGTGAGCGAAGGCGCCGGCGAAAACATCTTCGTGGTGAAAAACGGCGTGATCTACACACCCGACCTGTCGGCCGGCGCGCTCAACGGCATCACCCGCAACACCGTGTTCCACATCGCCAAGGACCTGGGCCTGGAGATCGTGCAAAAGCGCATCACCCGCGACGAGGTCTACATCGCCGACGAGGCCTTCTTCACCGGCACCGCCGCAGAAGTGACCCCGATCCGCGAACTCGACCGCATCGAGCTGGGCGCCGGCAGCCGCGGCCCGATCACCGAAAAGATCCAGAGCGCGTTCTTTGACATCGTCAATGGCCGCAACGACAAGTACGCCCACTGGCTGACGAAGGTTTGACATGAAAAACGCATCGGTCGAACTGGCCGCCAAAGACCTCAACCACCAAGGCGGCATCTTCTGCCCCAGCCCCCTGGCCGACATGAAGCTCTGGAACGCCCACCCCAAGGTGTATCTGGACGTCGCCAAAACGGGCGAGGCGCGCTGCCCCTACTGCGGCACGGTGTACCGGCTCAAGGCCGGCGAGACGGTTTCGCACGGGCACTGATCCCGAAGCGCTGGCGTGAGCCGCATGGGCCGACCGCGTGTCGGCCCATTTTTTTTGGGCGACGGCACGGCAGGACAAAAAAAAGCCACCCGAGGGTGGCTTTTGGAAGGTCCTTGGAAGGACGTCGTTGGGAGACCAGTTTCAAACGTGTTTCATGACGTGTGTTGTTTGCCGGATCCGTCTGTTGGTGATGTTGTGACAGCAACAGTCTAAATTGTGCGCCGCCACCTGCTTTTACGCTATCCCCCGTTTGGGGGATTTGTGGTATTTCAAAGGTGAATATGACCCGAAATGTTTGTGATTCAGATCACAAATGTCATGGACCGAAGCGGTTCACAGCGGCAGTTCGACCACGAAACGGGCGCCGCCGCCTTCGCCACCTTCACAGTGCACGCTGCCGCCATGGCGCTCGGCAATGGTCTTGACCAGCGCCAGTCCCAGGCCGACCCCACCCTCACGCTCGCTGGCGCCGGGCAGGCGGTAAAACGGCTCGAAAATGCGCTCGCGCAGCTCGGGCGGCACCCCCGGCCCATGGTCCTCGACCCACACCACGGCGCGCGAGGCCGGGGCGGCGGGAATGGCGCCGCGCGAGCGCCGGGCCGACTCCACCGTCCGCACGAAGATGCGCAGGTGCACGTCGGCGTCGCCGGCCTCACCCGATTGCGACGCGCGCACGCCATAGCGCCGCGCGTTTTCCAGCAGGTTGCGCAGCAGGCGGCGCAACAGACGGGCATGGCCCTGGACCAGCACGGGCGAGGCGCCCTCGGCGATCTCCAGCTCGGCGCCGGTGCGGGCGCATTCTTCGGCCGCCAGGCCCACCAGATCCACCTCCTCCGTGGGGCCCAGGACCGAGCTGTCGTTGGCATCGCGCACGTCGAGCCGGCTGGCGAGCAGGATTTCGTCGATGAGCTGGTCGAGTTCTTCGATGCTGCGCGCGATCTCGGCGCGCTGGCCGGTGGTGGCGTTGTCGCGTCCCAACAGCTCCAGCCCCATGCGGATGCGCGCCAGCGGTGAGCGCAGTTCGTGCGAGGCATTGGCCAGCAGCGCCTTGTGCGACATCAGCAGGGTCTGCACGCGCTCGGCGGCGGCGTTGAAGCGCGCGGCCAGGAAGGCCACCTCGTCCTGCCCATGCACCGGCAGCCGCGTGGACAAGTCCCCCTGGCCCCAGCGCTCAACCCCCTTTTGCAGCGCTTCGAGCCGCTTGGTCAGGCGGCGCACGATCGGGTACGCGCCCAAGGCCACGGCCAGCGCCACCATGCCCAGCAGCCAGGCAAAACCAAACGGCGCTTCCAGCCCCAGGGGCGCGCGGCGCGACGACACCACGCTGCCGGGGGTCCGGTTGGGGCGTGGCAGCTGGACGTACAGGGTCTGCCCGTCCTTCATGGTGACCTGGAATTCCAGCCCCTGGCCGGGCACACGCACGGCCTTGGCCGGCGACTGGCCCACCACCTCGCCCGCGCTGTTGCGCAGCACGATCTCGCGCGCCATGCGGGCGTCGCGCTCCTGCCGGTCGCGGTCGAGCGCCATCTGCCACAGCCAGCCGACCACCAGGGTCAACACCGCCACCGCAGCCACCACGGCCAGCCAGATGCGCAGGTACAGGCGCTGCCCAAGCAGGCGTTTCATTCCTGCAGCTTCGCGAACACATAGCCCACGCCACGCACCGTGAGGATGCGCTTGGGGTCTTTGCTGTCGGCTTCGATGGCGTTGCGGATGCGGCCGATGTGCACGTCGATGGAGCGGTCAAAGGCTTCGAGCTCGCGCCCGCGCACGGCCTCCATGATCTGGTCGCGGGTGAGCACGCGCCCGGCGCGCTCGGCCAGCGCCACCAGCAGGTCGAACTGGTACGAGGTCAGCTCACACGCCACGCCCGCCACCTGCACCGAGCGGGCGTCGCGGTCGATCTCCAGCGAGCCGAAGCGCAGCACCGGCGTGCTGCGCGTGGTGGAGGTGCCCCCGCCGTTTTCCGAGCGGCGGCGCAACACGGCGCGGATGCGCGCGAGCAGCTCGCGCGGTTCGAAAGGTTTGGGCAGGTAATCGTCGGCCCCCATCTCCAGACCGATGATGCGGTCCATCGGGTCGCCCTTGGCGGTGAGCATGATCACCGGCACGCGCGCGGCCTCGCCCGGCAGGGCACGGATGCGACGGCAAACTTCGAGCCCGTCGATGCCCGGCATCATCAGATCCAGGATCACCAGCTCGGGCAACGCCAGCTGCAGCTGCTCCAGGCCCTTTTCACCGTCGGCGGCGTGGGTGACCTCGAAACCCGACTGGCCAAGATACTCCGCCACCATCTGGGCGAGGCGGCCGTCGTCTTCAATCATCAGCAATGGAGATGTCATGGTTTTCAGTGTAGCGGTGTCCACCAGAGCACACCATGGTGCCCAAGCCCTGTAAACCGGGTGGGGTGGCTCGCGTAAAGTAAGGTGAATGTCGCCACCTCCGCCCTGGCCGGTCACGGTCACACCCCCTGCCCTGCCGGCCGGCTCGTTCGATGCCCTGCTGGACCGGCTGGCCACGCAACGGCCCGCGCAGCCGCTGCTGAGCTGGCGGGACCCGGCCGCCGCCAGCACCGGTGCCGACTGGGCCATGCTCGACGCGGCGGCGCTGCGCCAGCGGGTGGATGGCGTCGCGCAATGGCTGCACCACCAGGGGCTTCAACCCGGCGAACGCGTCGCCTGGCTGGGCCTGAACCACCCGGCGCAGATCGTGCTGCTGTTCGCCCTGGCGCGGCTGGGGGCGCTGCTGGTGCCGCTGAACCACCGGCTCTCGCCCGCCGAATGGGCGTCGGTGCTGCTCGACTGCACGCCCACGCTGCTGGTGCACGACGACACCCTGGCCACCGCCGCGCAAGACCTGGTGCGGCGCGCCCACCCGGCGCCGGCGCTGTGGCCCGTGCACGCGCTGGCACCCTCCTCGCCGACACCGGGTGCGGCGCCCGCCAGCGAAGCGCCGCCACCCCTCACCGACGACCCGCTGCAGCGACCGCTGCTGCTGGTCTACACCTCGGGCACCACCGGCCAGCCCAAGGGGGCGGTCCACACCCAGGGCAACCTGCTGGCCAACATGGCCATCGCGGCCCAGGTGCAGGGCCTGAGCGAACGCGACGTGGTGGCCACGGCGCTGCCGCTGTTCCACGTCGGCGGGCTGTGCATCCAGACCCTGCCGGCGCTGTCGGTCGGCGCGCAGGTGCTGCTGTTCACGCGCTTTGACGCCGACGCCATGCTCACCTGCATCGAGACCGACCGCCCCACGCTCACGCTGCAGGTGCCCGCCACGTTGCAGGCGCTGACCGCGCACCCGCGCTGGGCCGGCACCGATCTGTCCAGCCTGCGCGCGGTCTGGGCCGGCTCCAGCCTGCTGCCACCAGGGCCGCTGCAGGCCTTCCACGCGCGCGGCGTGCCGGTGTGCAATGTGTACGGCAGCACCGAAACCGGGCCGTTTTCCATCGCCCTGCCGCCCGACTGCGCGCGCAGCCACCTGGGTTCGTGCGGCTGGCCCGCGCCCGGGGTCGGCGTCGAACTGCGCGATGCCCGGGGGCAAGCGATGCCCCAGGGCGAGGTGGGTGAACTCTGGATACGCGCGCCCAACGTGGTGCGCCACTACTGGCCGCTCTGGCCCGCCTGCGACGACGAGGCCTTTTTCCACACCGGCGACCTGGCAAGGCAGGCGCCCGATGGCAGCTACACCGTGGTGGACCGTGCCAAGGACATGATCATTTCCGGCGGCGAAAACATCTACCCGGCCGAGATCGAGAACCTGCTGGTGCAGCACCCCCTGGTAGCCGAGTGCGCGGTGGTCGGCCAGCCGGACGCGCGCTGGGGCGAGGTGGCCGCGGCCGTGCTGGTGCTGCGCGAGGGCGCCCCCAGCGGCGACGACTGGACACAGCCCCTGCTGGATTTTCTGGACGGGCGGCTGGCGCGCTACAAATGGCCGCGCCGCTGGCACCGGATGAACACCCTGCCCAAAACCGCCCTGGGCAAGGTGCAGAAACCGGCGCTCAGGGCCGTGCTCGACACCCTGCACCCGGACTGAACCACCAGCCTGCGGCCCGGTTTCAGGTCTTGGCCTGCGCAGGCGCCAGCCGCGTGGCCTGCCAGATCAGCGACCGACCGGCAACAGGCGCTTGGCCATGAGCACCAGCACCAGAACAGGCAGGCCCATCAAGCTGGTCAGCATGAAGAACCCGGGGTAACCCAGCGCGTCCACCATGCCGCCCGAATAGCCGCCCAGCGTCTTGGGCAGCAGCGACATGAGCGAGCTGAAGATGGCGTACTGCACGGCGGTGAAGGACACGCTGGTCAGGCTGGAGAGGAAGGCCACGAACGCGGCGCTGGCGAAACCGGCGGCCAGGTTGTCGGCCGCGACCACGGCGTACATCAGCTGTACGTCATGCCCGGCGAAGGCCAGCAATACAAAGGCCATGTTGGTCAGTGCGGCCAGCACCGCGCCCCAGAACAGCGAACGCATCACGCCAATGCGCGTGGTCAACAAGCCCCCCACAAAACCGCCGGCAATGGCCACCACCACACCAAAGGTCTTGACCGCGTAGGCGATCTCGGTCTTGGAAAAGCCCATGTTCTGGTAGAACACGTTGGAGATTGTCCCCAGCACCATGTCCGAAATGCGGTACAGGCCAATCAGCGCCAGCAGCAGCCAGGCGGTGCGTGTGCCGTAGCGGCGAAAGAAATCCAGCACCGGCAACACCCAGGTCTCGCGCGCCCGATCCCGGCTGGCTAGGCCCGCGTACACCAGAAGAGCGCCGATCCCGAAAGCCGCCGCCAGCGCGGTGCCCATGCGCAAGGCCTCCACCAGCAGGCCCAACAAGGGGCCGGGCTCGGCCGGCGACAGCCATTGTCCCCAGGACCAGAACACCCCCACAAAGCCCAGCACCGCGCAGAGAAACACCGCCAGCAGGCGCGCGTGCGCCCCCGAAGGCTGGGGTTCGCGCTCGGCAACCACCGGCTCGCGGATCAGCAGCGTGGTCAGCACCCCCACGCCCATGGCCAGGGCCATCACCAGATAGGTCTGCTGCCAGGCGGCGTACACATAGACCTCGCGCGCCGATCCCAAGTGTTCAGCCAGCAGCAGCGCCCCCGCTCCTGCAACGATCATGCCGATCCGGTAGCCCGCGATGTAGGCCGACGACAACACGCCTTGCAACTCGGGTGATGCGATCTCGATGCGGTAGGCATCGATCACGATGTCCTGCGTGGCCGACATGAAGCCCAGCATCACCGCGAACAGCGCCATAGCGGTCAGGCTGGTGGGGCCGCTGGCCGGATCCGTGCTGCCCATGCCGACGATGGCAGCGATCACGCCCAGCTGCGCGAGCAACAGGTAGGCGCGGCGCCGGCCCAGCCAGCGCGTGAGCAGCGGCAGCGGTAGGCGGTCCACCAGCGGCGCCCAGATGAACTTGAACGAATAGCCCAGCGCCGCCCAGCTGAAAAACGTGACCGCCGCGCGCTCCACCCCGGCCTCCACCAGCCACAGCGAGAGCGAGGAAAAGACCAGCAAGTAAGGCAGGCCGGCGGCAAAACCCAGGAACAGCATGGTCAACACACGCCGGTCCCACAGGGAGCGCAAGGTGTCGCGCCACGGCGGGCGGGCGGGCGGCCCCCCCTGACCGGCCTCAGGGGCGTTGGGGGAAGCGTTCGCGACAGCGCTGGGTGTGGGTTGGGCCATGCCCCCATTGTGCCCATGCGCCGACCGTCCCCCTATCATGGCGGCATGTGTCTTCTCTGCGATCTCAAGTCCCCCCAGCCCTCCGCGTCCGCACCGCGCCCCGGCCACGTCTGGTCGTCCCGGCGCGCCTTTGTCCTGGCCGCCGCGGCCTCCGCGGCCAGCACCACCCTGCCCGCGGCGGCGCAGGTCGATGTGGGCAAACCGTCTTCACTGCGCAAGCTGGTGCCGGCCGATGAGATCGAAGGCGCGGCCACGCAGCAGTACGTGCAGATGATGCGCGAGGCCCAGGGCAAACAGGTGCTGCTGCCCGCCGGCCATCCGCAGGTCAAACGGCTGCACGCCATCGCGCGGCGCATCATTCCGCACACCGCGGCCTGGAACCCGCGCGCACGCGAATGGAAATGGCAGGTCAACCTGATCCAGAGCCCGGAGATCAACGCCTTTTGCATGCCCGGCGGCAAGATCGGCTTCTACACCGGCATCCTGGACCAACTGGCGCTCAGCGACGATGAGACCGCCATGATCATGGGCCACGAGATGGCCCATGCGCTGCGCGAACACGCGCGCGAACGCCTGGCCAAGAGCAGCGCCACCGACATCGGCCTGCGGCTGGGCGCCCAGCTGCTGGGGCTGGGCGATCTGGGCAACGTGGCCGCCGGGCTGGGCTCGCAGCTGCTCACGCTGCGGTTCAGCCGCGAGGACGAGTCCGAGGCCGATCTGGTGGGCCTGGAACTCGCGGCGCGCGGCGCCTACCAGCCCCGGGCCAGCGTGAGCCTGTGGCAGAAGATGGCCGCCAAAACGGGGGGCCCGGGCATCGGCTTTCTATCGACCCACCCCACCGGCCCGAACCGCATCCGCGACCTGGAGGCGAATGTGCCGAAGGTGCAGGGGCTGTACGAGCAGGCGCGCAAGGGGTAAGGGTAAAGAGCTCCGCCGTTGCGCGGGTCGCTGCCCCCCGAGGGGGTCGCGCGCAGCGCGGCGGGGGTGATTCCATTCAGCGCACGTAGGGGTTGAACCGCCGCTCTTCGCCGAACGTGCTTTCGGGGCCGTGCCCGGGGATGAACACGGTGTCGTCGCCCATGGGCCAGAGGCGCTGCTGGATGCTGCTGATCAGCTGGGCATGGTTGCCCTGCGGGAAGTCGGTGCGCCCGATGCTGCCGGCGAACAGCACGTCGCCGACGAACGCGCGCTTGGCCTCGGGCGAATGAAACACCACGTGCCCCGGCGTGTGGCCCGGGCAGTGGCGCACGTCGAGGCTGCTGTTGCCGATCTGCACCGTGTCGCCGTCAGCGAGCCAGCGCGTGGGCGTGAAGGGGCCGGCGGGCGGGAAGCCAAACATCTGGCTTTGTTGCGGCAGGCCGTCGATCCAGAACTGGTCGCCTGGGTGCGGGCCGATGACGGGCAGCGCCAGGCGCCGGGCCAGTTCGGCCGTGCCGCCAGCGTGGTCGATGTGGGCGTGGGTGAGCCAGATCGCCTTGAGCGTGACGCCCAGGCGCCGGGCTTCGGCTTCGATGCGGTCCAGGTCGCCACCGGGGTCGATGACGGCGGCGTCCAGGGTCTCGTCGCACCAGACGATGGAGCAGTTTTGCGCGAACGCGGTGACGGGAACGGTGAGGTACTTCAACATGGGCTTGGGCCGGCGGAGGGTGGCCCGGATTATCGTTGGGCCGACGCCTCGGCCGCGCCGTTGCGGTGCCGCGCGGCCGCCTCACTCAGCGCGTAGGCGGGCAGGGCCAGCGCCAGCGGCAACAGGTAGTAGGTGGCGCGGTAGGCCAGCACCGTGGCCAACACCTCGACCCCCGGCAGCCGGCCACCGAGCGTGGCCACGAATACCGCCTCCAGCACGCCCAGCCCCGCCGGCACGTGCGTCAGCACGCCGGCCACCGCCGCCAGCAGCAGGGCACCGAGCACGGTCGGGTAATCGATGCGGCCCCCGAACAGGCTCCAGACGGTGGCGCCGATCAGCAGCCAGCTCGCGCCACCCGCCACCAACTGCCACACCGCCAGGGGGGCGCTGGCCAACGTCAGCGACTGGCCGCGCCAGACCAGCCGGCGCGGGCGCACGAAGCGGCACAGCACCGGGTAGGCCAGCGCCGCCAGCAGCATCGCCAGCCCGAGGGCGCGCAGGGCCGGGTCCGGCAGCGCCCAGCCGTCGCTCAGGCGGGGCGGCGACCACAGCAGCACCGCACCGCCCACCCACAGGTAGCCCAGCCAGTTGGTCGCCATGCTGTGCGCGATGACCTGGGCCACCTGCGCCACCGACAGACCCCAGCGCGTGTACAGGCGCAGCCGCAGGGCGAAGCCGCCCACCAGCGAGCCGGCGTTGAGGTTGAACGCGTAGCTGATGGCGGCGGTGCCCAGCGTGCGCGGCACCGACAGCCGGTGGCCGCTGAGCCGGCGCCCGATCAGGTCGAAGCTGGCGTACAGGCCATGGCTGAGCAGCGCCAGGCCGGCCGCCGCCGCCAGCCTCTCGGGCGGCATCTGCTGCAGCGCCTGCCCGACCGCGGGCCAGTCCACCGTGCGGGCCTGGCGCACCACCAACACGAGCACCAGCACCGCCAGCGCCCACGGGGCCACGCGCTTGAACCACGACCAGGCGCTGCGGACCCAGGGCCTCATCTCGGATCGGTCCGCAAGGGAACGACCTTGGGCGCGCGCACGGGCGTGAGCCGCGCCCAGGTCGGGTAGCGGCGCAGGACGTGGAACACCACCAGGCTGCGCAGCGCGATCCAGGCCGAGCGCAGCGGTCCCGGCGTGGGCTGCCGCACGCGCTGGCAGCCGTGCCGCATCAGGTGTTCGAGGCGCCGACTCAGGTGCCGGGCGAACGCGCCGTCGCGCACCACCACGTTGGCCTCCAGGTTCAGGCTGAGGCTGGTCGGGTCGAGGTTGCTCGATCCGACGGTGGCCCACAGGCCATCGACCACCGCCACCTTGGCGTGCAGCGGCCGCTCGCCGTACTCGTAGACGTTCACCCCGGCGCGCATCAGGTGGCCATAGAGCAGCGCCGAGGCCTTCTGCACCCAGGGCTGGTCGGGCCAGCCCTGCAGGATCAGGTCGACCCGCACGCCGCGGTGCGCCGCGTGGCGCAGGTCGCGCAGGAACCGGTAGCCGGGGAAGAAGTAGGCGTTGGCGATCAGCACGCGATCGCGCGCGCTGCGCACCGCGGCGCGGTAGTGGCGTTCGATGTCGGTGCGGTGGCCGCGGTTGTCGCGCGTGACGAAGGCGGCCACCGCACCGTCGCCGTCACCGTCGTCATCCAGCGCGCCGCTCCAGGTACGGATCGCGCGCCAGCGCTGCAGCCACAGCTGGCGCGCGGGTTGTGGCGCGTCCAGGTTGGCGCGGCAGAAGGCCTGGATCTGGCCCACCAGCGGGCCCTCGACCTCGACCGCGTAGTCCTGCTTGGCCAGCGGCCCGAACTCGGCCAGGTGGTCCAGCGCGTAGTTGATGCCGCCGACGAAGGCCCGCCGGCCGTCGACCACCACCAGTTTGTGGTGCATGCGCCGCAGCATGTTGATGCGCGCGCCCAGCAGGCGCCGGGCCGGCTCGAAGCTGCGCAGCCGCACGCCCGCGTCGAGCAGCGGCTGCGTGAACGACGGCGGCAGGTCGGGCGAACCCCAGCCGTCGACCAGCACATGCACCACGGCACCGCGCCCGGCCGCGCGCAGCAGCGCCTGCTGCAGTTCGCGCCCGACCTTGTCGTCGAACAGGATGAAGGTTTCGAGCAGCACCTCGTGCTCGGCCGCGGCGATGGCCTCGAACACACGCGGGAAGTAGGCCTCGCCGTTCTCCAGCAGCGTGATGCGGTTGCCGGGCACCCAGTGCGAGTTCATGGCGCCTCCTGCAGATCGATGCCGGCGGCCAGCGGCGCGTGGTCGGACAACCGGGACCAGGGCCGCAGCGGCAGCGGCAGCGGCCGGGCCGCCGCCACGCCGCGCACATAGATGCGGTCGAGCCGCAGCAGCGGCCAGCCCGCCGGGAAGCTGCGCGCGTGCGCCCCCAGGCTGTGGCGGAACACCTCGGTAAGCCCGCAGGAGCCCAGACTGGCATCGGCGCGGGAACGCCAGTCGTTGAAGTCGCCGGCGACGAGCAGCGGCGCGTCGGCGGGCACCTCGCGCCGCACCGTCTCGCACAGGCGCGCCAGTTGGTGGCGCCGGTGCGACTCCCTCAGCCCCAGGTGCACGCACATCACCTGCAGATCGGGCAGACCGTCGGGCATGGCCAGCACGCAGTGCAACAGGCCGCGCGGCTCCACGCCGGGCAGCGACATGTCGTGGTTGGCGCTGTGCAGCACCGGGAAGCGGGAGAGCACCGCGTTGCCGTGGTCCAGGCCCTCGGCCACCGCGTTGCGCCCGTAGGCGTGGTCGGACCAGATCTGGTCGGCCAGGAATTCGTACTGCGCACTCACGGCCCTGGAGCCGCCTTCGACCTCCTGCAGGAACACCAGGTCGCTGCCCACCGCGCGCACCGCTTCGCGCAGGCCGTGCAGCACGGAGCGGCGGTTGAAGGCGCTGTAGCCCTTGTGGATGTTGACGGTCAACACGCGCAAGAACCGCGACGGCGGCAGGACGCTCATGCTTTCAGCCGCACGACGGGCACAGCGCGGGAAGTGCGTGGGGCCAACGGAAGGCCCCTGCGCCGGTGTTGGCTTGAGTCCACTGGCCATGCTCCTGGGTGAATGGGGGCAACCTTGGGGGGAATCCCGGGCAGCGCCCCATCTTGGCGCGTCGGGCAGCGCACGACTGTGCGTCATCGCACAGACGTTTTTCGCCCCGCGAACCACGCTTGCACCCATCTTTCCGCCATGACATCCACCACCCCACACCGGACCACCCCGCGCCCCACCCCGCGGCGCGGGCCGCGCACGCCGGCCGCGAAAGCGGCGCAGCGGGGCTGAACATGTCCGCACGGCTCAACCCCCTGGCGGGGCAGCTCGCTGGCGTCGACACGCTGATCGACGTGGCCGCGCTCACCGCGGCCTACTTCGAGCTGCGGCCGCACCCCTCGGAGCCCGCGCAGCGCGTGGTCTTCGGCACCTCGGGGCACCGTGGTTCGGCGCTGGACGGCAGCTTCAACGAATGGCACGTGCTGGCCATCACGCAGGCCATTTGCCAGGAGCGCCGGGCACACGGCGTCACCGGGCCGCTGTACCTGGGCATCGATACCCACGCCCTGTCGGCGCCGGCCTGCGCCAGCGCGCTGGAGGTGCTGGCGGGCAACGGGGTGCACACCCTGCTGGCCACGCACGACGAGCCCACCCCCACGCCCGCCGTGTCACACGCGATCCTGGCGCACAACCGCCAGCGCCAGGGCCCGCCGGGCGAAGCCCTGGCCGACGGCATCGTCATCACGCCATCGCACAACTCGCCGCGCCATGGCGGGCTGAAGTACAACCCGCCCCACGGCGGCCCGGCCGGGCCGGCGATCACGGCGCGCATCGAAGACACGGCCAACCGCCTGCTCGAACGCGAGCTCGGTGGCGTGCACCGCATGAGCCATGCCCAGGCGCTGCGCGCGCCCACCACCCACCGCCACGACTTCCTGCACGCCTACGTCAACGGCCTGGCCAGCGTGATCGACATGGAGGCCATCCGCGAGGCCCGGGTCCGCATCGGGGTGGACCCGCTGGGCGGCGCGGGCGTGCACTACTGGGCCGCCATCGCCGAACGCCACGGACTCGACCTGCACGTGATCAGCGACGCGGTGGACCCCACCTTCGGCTTCGTGCCGCTCGACGCGGACGGCCGCATCCGCATGGACCCCTCGTCGCCCTGGACCCTGCGCCGCCTCATCGACATGCGCCAGCGCTTCGACATCGCCTTCGCCTGCGACGCCGACCACGACCGCCACGGCATCGTCACGCCCGGCTCGGGTCTGCTGCCGGCCAGCCACTACCAGCCGGTGGCGATCGACTACCTGTTCCGGCTGCGCCCGCGCTGGGGCCAGCACACCGGCATCGGCAAGACCGTCGTCAGCACGCAGCTGATCGACCGCCTGGCCGCCCGGCTGCACCGCCCGCTCTACGAGGTGCCGGTGGGGTTCAAGTGGTACGCGCCGGGCCTGCTGGAGGGCACGCTCGGCTTTGCCGGGGAAGACAGCGGGGGCGCGAGCTTCCTGCGCGGCGACGGCAGCGTGTGGACCACCGACAAGGACGGCATCACCGCCGCCCTGCTCGCCGCCGAGATCACCGCACGCACCGGGCAGGACCCGGGCGCCCGCTACCCCGCGCTGGCGAACGAGCTGGGACAGCCCCTGAGCGAGCGGTTGCAGGTGCCGGCCACGGCCGCGCAGAAGGCCCGGCTGGCCGGCCTGTCGGCGCAGGACGTGAAAGTCCAGATGCTCGCGGGCGAACGCATCGAGCGCATCACCACCCACGCCCCGGGCAACCGCGCGGCCATCGGCGGCATTAAGGTGAACACCGCCAGCGGCTGGTTCGTGGCCCGCCCGTCCGGCACCGAAGACATCTACCGCCTCTGCGCCGAAAGCTTCGCCGGCCCGCAACACCTGCAGCGCCTGCTGGCGGAAGCGCAGGCGTTGGTGGACGCGGTGCTGGCGGCGGACCAAGGCTGAGGCGGGCGCCAGACCGGCCGTCGTTTCATCGTGGCGTCACACAAGCGCCCGATCATGCAAGCTGTCCCTGGAAACGCCGAGGATGGCCATGCTGAACAAAACCGACAAAGGCCGGGCTGAAGTGCAGCCCGGCGCACGCACGCTGGGCCAGCGCGAACGCGCCGTGCTGCTGATGACCGATGGCCAGCGCCCCACCAGCGAACTGCACCAGCTGTTTGGCGGGCTGGGCCGCGCCATCGTGGCGCAGCTGCTGGCCCAGGGCTACATCACCGAGGTGCGCACGACGGCGGGCGCCGCGCCGCCCGAGCGCAAGGTCTCGGCCGACAGCTTTTCCGGGCCACGCTCCCTGGCCAGCGCCCGCATGTTCCTGTTCGACCTGAGCGAGCGCATGTTCGCCCCACGCGACCCCCAGCTGGCGCTGCGCCACCGCGATGCGCTGCGGGAAGCGAAAGACGTGGACACCATGCTGGCGGTCAGCCGGCGCATGCTGCTCGACATCGAGCGAATGGCGGGGACCGAGCGGGCCGACGCCATCAGCGAACGGCTGGCCAAGCTGCTGCCGGAGTCGGCGCTGGTTTAGGAGAACCACCCCCGTCGCGCTGCGCGCGACCCCCTCAAGGGGGCGGCACCAGCCGTCCGGCAAAGCCGGCCCGGCGGTGCCCTTGGGCTGGGTCACTTCATGCGTTGCAGGTCGCGTTGGGCGCAGCCACGGAGAAGCCCGCTCTGGCTGCGCACCCTTCTCACAGGTCGAGGTCGTACTCGATGGTGATGGGGGCGTGGTCGCTGAACTTCTCGCCCTTGTAGATCGCCTCCGAGCGTGCCAGTGCCGCCAGCGCCGGGGTGGCGAGGTGGTAGTCCAGCCGCCACCCCACGTTGTTGGCGTAGGCCTGGCCCCGGTTGCTCCACCACGTGTAGCAGGTGTCGGTGGTGTCGGGCTGCAGGCGGCGGTACACGTCGACGATGCCGCCGTCGTTCAGCAGCCGGGTCATCCAGGCGCGCTCTTCGGGCAGGAAGCCGCTGTTCTTCTGGTTGCTGCGCCAGTTCTTGAGGTCGGCGTTCTGGTGGGCGATGTTCACGTCGCTGCAGACGATGAAGTCGCGCTGGCCCTTGAGCGCCATCAGGTGCGGGTAGATCAGGTCCAGAAAGCGGTATTTGGCTTCCTGCCGCTCCGGGCCGGAGGAACCGCTGGGAAAGTACACGCTGATGATGGAACGCTTGACACGGGGGGTGTCGAAACGCAGCTCCACATAGCGGCCTTCGGCATCGAACTCGCCGCGATCGAACCCGATCACCACGTCGCTCGGTTCGTGGCGGGTGTACACCGCCACGCCGGAATAGCCCTTTTTCTCGGCGAAATGGAAATGCCCCTTGAGGCCCGCGATCGCTTCGAAGCGCCCGCTCACATCGAGCGCCTGGGCCTTGACTTCCTGCACACAAATACAATCGGGTGAGTGCCCGGCGAGCCAGGCCTCCAGCCCCTTGGTGCTGGCGGAGCGGATGCCGTTGAGGTTGAGGCTGGTCAGTTTGAACAAGGAATTCCCCATGGTGTTGGAAACGGGCCCGGCGGCGGCCGGTGTCGAAAGCAGCGCGCTGGCGCAGGACTTCGTGCAGTTCTGCGTGGACTCGGGCGTGTTGCGCTTTGGCGAGTTCAAGACCAAAGCCGGACGGCTCTCGCCCTACTTCTTCAACGCCGGCCTGTTCGACGACGGCGCCAAGCTCGGTCGGCTCGCGCAATTCTATGCAAAAGCCCTGCTCGACAGCGGCATCGAATTCGACATGATTTTCGGCCCGGCCTACAAAGGCATTCCCCTGGGCGCGGCGGTCGCCATCGAGCTCGCGCGGCTCGGGCGCAACGTGCCCTTCGCCTACAACCGCAAGGAAGCCAAAGACCATGGCGAAGGGGGTTCGCTGGTGGGTGCGCCGCTTCGGGGCCGGGTGCTGATCGTGGACGACGTGATGAGCGCCGGCACCGCCGCGCGCGAGTCGATCGCGCTGATCCAGGCGGCCGGGGCCACGCCCCACGCGGTGGTGATCGCGCTGGACCGCCAGGAAAAAGCCACCGAAGCCGGCCCGGACGGCACCGTGCGTGACGTGGACCACAGTGCGGTGCAATACGTGCAACAGCAGCTCGGCCTGCAGGTCTGCGCCATTGCGAGGCTGGCCGATTTGCTGCAGTATCTGGCCACACACACCGGTGGGGGGCTTGGGGCTCATCACGAGCGCGTGCTGGCCTACCGCCAGCGCTACGGTGTGGCTTGAGGACGACGTGCTTTCCCTACCCGGCTCCCCTTTCCACCGCCAACGCCTGATCCGCACCGGTCTGCCCATGCTGGCCGGCGTGGTGGTGTCGATGGGTGCCCTGGCGCAGCAGACCCGGCCCAGCGAGATCTACACCTGTGTCGACGGCAAGGGCCGGCGCATCACCTCGGACCGCCCCATCGTCGAGTGCCTGGACCGCGAACAGCGTGAGCTGGACGGCACCGGCCTGGTGCGGCGCGTGGTGCCACCGAGCTACACCGCCGAAGAACGGGCCCAGATGGCAGCCCAACGCAAGGCCGAAGACGAACAGCGCGCGCGCGTGGCCGAAGAAAGACGCCGCGACCGCGCCCTGGTGATCCGCTTTCCCAACCAGGCCCTGCACGACAAGGCGCGCGCCGAGGCACTGGCCCAGATCGACGAGGTCGTGGACGCGGTGCACAAACGCGAACAGGCGCTGGAACAACAGCGCAAAGACATCCGCGCCGAGCTGGAGTTCTACCAGAGCGATCCGAGCAAGGCGCCCCTCGCGCTGCAGCGCAAGGTCGAAGACAACGCGCAGCAGATGCAGGTGCAGAAACGTTTCCTGGAAGAACAGACCCAGGAGAAGAAGCGCATCAACGCGCGTTTCGACGAAGAGCTGGCCAAACTGCGCCAGCTCTGGGGCGGCAACGCCGCGGCCAGCAACGCCACCGTGCCACAGCGCTGACGCAGCGCGCGCCAGCGCCGCGGGTTTATTGCAGCTTCTGACGCAGCAGGTCGTTGACCTGCTGCGGGTTGGCCTTGCCCTTGCTGGCTTTCATGACCTGCCCGACCAGCGCGTTGAACGCCTTGTCCTTGCCGGCGCGGAACTGGGCCACGTTGTCGGCGTTGGCGGCCATCACCTCGTCGATGATTTTTTCCAGCGCGCCGGAGTCGTTCATCTGTTTGAGGCCTTTGGCCTCGATGACAGCGTCGATGTCGCTGCCCTCGCCGCTCCACAGCGCGTCCATCACCTGCTTGGCGGCGTTGTTCGACACCGTGCCGTCGGCGATGCGGCCGATCAGCGCGGCCAGCTGCTTGGCGTTCACCGGCACCTCGGCCATGTCGCGCTCTTCGGCATTGAGCCGGCGCGACACCTCACCCATGATCCAGTTGCTCACCAGCTTGGCCTGACCACAGGCCTTGGCCGCGGTCTCGAAGTAGGCGGCCATGGCCGGGCTCTGCGTCAGCGTGGTGGCGTCGTACTCGGGCAGGCCGTATTCGGCCACCAGGCGTTCGGCCATGGCGCGCGGCAACTCGGGCATCCCGGCCTTCACCTGTTCCACCCAGTCGCGCGCGATCACCAGCGGCGGCAGGTCCGGGTCGGGGAAGTAGCGGTAGTCGGCCGCATCTTCCTTGGTGCGCATGGCACGGGTCTCGCCGGTGTCCGGGTCGAACAGCACGGTGGCCTGCTGGATCGCATGGCCGTCCTCGATCTGCTCGATCTGCCAGCGGATCTCGTAGTCGATCGCCTGCTGCATGAACTTGAAGCTGTTCAGGTTCTTGATCTCGCGGCGCGTGCCCAGCGGCGCGCCCGGCTTGCGCACCGAGACGTTGGCGTCGCAGCGGAAGCTGCCTTCCTGCATGTTGCCGTCGCAGATGCCGATCCAGGTCACGATCTTGTGCAGCTCTTTCGCGTAGGCCACGGCCTCGGCGCAGGAACGCATGTCGGGCTCGGTCACGATCTCCAGCAGCGGCGTGCCGGCGCGGTTCAGGTCGATGCCGCTCATGCCGTGGAACTCTTCGTGCAGGCTCTTGCCGGCGTCTTCTTCCAGGTGCGCGCGCACCAGGCGCACGGTCTTCTTCTCGTCGCCGAGAAAGAAGCTCACCTCGCCGCCCTGCACCACCGGGATCTCGAACTGGCTGATCTGGTAGCCCTTGGGTAGGTCGGGGTAGAAGTAGTTCTTGCGTGCGAACACGCTCTGCTCGGCGATGTGCGAACCCAGCGCCAGGCCCAGGCGGATGGCGTGTTCCACCGCGCCGCGGTTCATCACCGGCAGCGTGCCCGGCAAGGCCAGGTCCACCGCGCAGGCCTGCGTGTTGGGTTCGGCACCAAACGCCGTGGGCGCGCGGCTGAAGATCTTGCTGTTCGTGGCCAGCTGGGCGTGGGTCTCGAAGCCGATCACGACCTCGTAGCCCTGCACCAGCAGGGAAGCTTGCTTTTTGTCGCTCATGTTCAGAAGCCCTCCGGCGTCTTGGTGTGCCAGTCCGTCGCGCGCTGGAATGCATCGGCGGCTTGCAGCAACTCGCCTTCCTTGAAATAGTTGCCCACCAGTTGCAGCCCCACCGGCAGGTTGGCCGCGCCGAAGCCGGCCGGCACGCTCATGCCGGGCAGGCCGGCCAGCGAGGTGGACAGGGTGTAGATGTCGGCCAGGTAGTTGGCGACCGGGTCGTCGCTCTTCTCGCCGATCTTCCAGGCCACGGTGGGTGCCACGGGGCCGGCGATCACGTCGCACTGGGTGAAGGCCTGCTGGAAGTCCTGCGCGATCAGGCGGCGGATCTGCTGCGCCTTCAGGTAGTAGGCGTCGTAGTAGCCGTGGCTCAGCACGTAGGTGCCGATCATGATGCGGCGCTGCACCTCGGGCCCGAAGCCTTCGCTGCGCGACTTCTTGTACATGTCGGTCAGGTCGCCGTACTGTGCGGCGCGGTGCCCGAACTTCACGCCGTCGAATCGGCTGAGGTTGGAACTGGCCTCGGCCGGCGCAATGATGTAGTAGACAGGGATGGAGAGCTCGGTGCGCGGTAGCGAAATGTCCACCAGCGTGGCACCCAGCTTTTCATACTCGGCCAACGCGGCGCGCACGGCGGCCAGCACGTCGGGCGCGCAGCCTTCGCCAAAGAACTCCTTGGGCAGGCCGATGCGCAAACCCTTGAGCGGCATCGCAGCCGAAGCGCCCTCTCGCGGCGCCCCCAGCAGGCGCGTGTAGTCCTCGGCCGGGTGGTCCAGGCTGGTGGAGTCGCGGTCGATGTCGGGGCCGGCCATGGCCGTCAGCAGCGTGGCGCAGTCGGCGGCGCTGCGCGCCATCGGGCCGGCCTGGTCGAGGCTGGAGGCGAAGGCCACCATGCCGTAGCGCGAGCAGCGGCCGTAGGTGGGCTTGATGCCGGTGATGCCGGTGAAACTGGCGGGCTGGCGGATCGAGCCGCCGGTGTCGGTGCCGGTGGCGGCGGGCACCAGGCGCGCAGCCACGGCGGCGGCCGAGCCGCCGGAGGAGCCACCGGGCACGCGGGCCGTGTCCCAGGGGTTGTGCACCGGCGCGTAGGCCGAGTTGTCGTTGCCCGAACCCATGGCGAACTCGTCGCAGTTGAGCTTGCCCAGGGTCACGGCACCGGCGGTGGCCAGGTTGGCGACCACGGTGGCGTCGAACGGGCTCTGGTAACCGGCCAGCATCCTGGAGCCGGCGGTGGTGGGAAAGCCCTGGGTGACGAAGATGTCCTTGTGCGCCAGCGGCACGCCCAGCAGCGGGCCGCGTTCGCCAGCGGCCACGCGGGCGTCGGCGGCACTGGCCTGCGCGAGCGTCAGGTCTTCGTTGAAGGCGAGGTAGGCGCCCAGGCCGGCGTGCTGCTGTGCACGCGCCAGCAGGTGCTGGGCGGCTTCGACGCTGGAGGTCTTCTTGTGGCGAATAGCGTCGGCCAGTTCGGCCATGCCCATCTGATGGATATCGGGCTGGCTCATTCGATCACCTTGGGCACGAGGAACAGACCGCGCTCGACGGCGGGTGCGCTCTTCTGGTTGGCTTCGCGGTTGTTGGGTTCGCTGGCCACGTCGGGGCGCAGGCGCAGGCTCACGTGGTCGATCACAGCCGTGGGATGGGCCAACGGCTCCACGCCGGTGGTGTCGACCGCGTTCATCTGTTCGACGATGTCGAAAAAGCCGTTGAGCTGGCTGAGCATGCGCTCGCTCTGCGGGTCGGACAGCTCCAGGCGCGCCAGGTTGGCGATGCGCCCGATGTCGGACAGGGTCAGGGACATGGCTGGACTCGGTTCCGGTGAAAGAAAAAAGAAGCCCGCTCAACCGTGCCCAAAGGGCGCCGAAACGGGGTGTAAAGTGAAGATTTGCCCCCTGGATGCGCGCAGTTATGCACAGGGGATGCGGTATTATCCAAGGTTTAACGGCAATTCCTGCTCCGAAACGGTTTTTGTCGCTGAATCAAAGACTTAACACCCGACCTCCCCGTTTAGACACCAGGCGATGGCCGCACGAAGCTGCTGCCATGCCCCACAGGATTTTTGCACCATGTTTGAAGCCTTTCGTCGGCAGTTTTCGACCGACCTCGCCATTGACCTCGGCACCGCCAACACCCTGATTTATGTCCGTGGCAAAGGCATCGTGCTCGACGAGCCGTCGGTGGTTTCGATCCGCCACGAAGGCGGGCCCCAGGGCAAAAAAACCATCCAGGCGGTCGGCCACGAAGCCAAGGCCATGCTGGGCAAGGTGCCCGGCAATATCGAGGCCATCCGCCCGATGAAGGACGGCGTGATCGCCGACTTCACCGTCACCGAGCAGATGCTCAAGCAGTTCATCAAGATGGTGCACCCGCGCTCGATGTTCAAGCCAAGCCCGCGCATCATCATCTGTGTGCCCTGCGGCTCGACCCAGGTCGAGCGCCGCGCCATCCGCGAGTCGGCCCTGGGCGCGGGCGCTTCTGAGGTCTACCTGATCGAAGAACCCATGGCCGCGGCCATCGGTGCCGGCCTGCCGGTGTCCGATGCTTCGGGCTCCATGGTGGTGGACATCGGCGGCGGCACGACCGAAGTCGGCGTCATCAGCCTGGGCGGTATGGTCTACAAGGGCAGCGTGCGCGTGGGCGGTGACCGTTTCGACGACGCCATCATTGCCTACATCCGCCGCAACTACGGCATGCTGATCGGCGAGCCCACCGCCGAAGCGATCAAGAAGAACATCGGCTCGGCCTTCCCCGGCTCCGAAGTCAAGGAAATGGAAGTCAAAGGCCGCAACCTCTCCGAGGGCGTGCCGCGCAGCTTCACCATTTCCAGCAACGAGATCCTCGAAGCCCTGACCGACCCGCTGAACAACATCGTTTCGGCCGTCAAGATGGCGCTGGAACACACGCCGCCCGAGCTGGGCGCCGACATCGCCGAGCGCGGCATGATGCTCACTGGCGGCGGCGCGCTGCTGCGCGACCTGGACCGCCTGCTGGCCGAAGAAACCGGCCTGCCGGTGCTGGTGGCCGAAGAGCCGCTGACCTGCGTGGTGCGCGGCTGCGGCATGGCCCTGGAGCGCATGGAGCGCCTGGGCACCATCTTCACCAGCGAATAAGCCCCCGCGCCGGCTTCCGGCCTGACCACCCCACCCGCGAGCCTTCCCCGACATGCCACTGGGCACCCTGGACCGCACACCGCCCCCCTTTTTCAAGCAGGGGCCGTCGGCCATGTCCAAGCTCATGGTGTTCAGCGCGGTCGCGCTGTTCCTGATGGTGGCCGACGTGCGCTTCCGGCTCGCGGCGCCGGTGCGCGCGGCCATGGCGACCGCCCTCTACCCGGTGCAGTGGCTGGTGCTGCAACCGGTGCAGGCGGTGGGCACGGCCGGGGGGTATCTCACGTCCCTGCACCGGGCGCAACAAAACGAAAGCGAAGCACTCCAGCGGCTGGCGGCCCAGGCCGGCAACGCGTTGCAGCTGGAGCAGCTCCAGCTGGAAAACCAGCGCCTGCGCGAGCTGCTGGCCATGCGCGAACGCCTCAGCGCGCAGGCCATCGGCGCCCAGGTGCTGTACGACGCGGCCGACCCGTACTCGCGCAAGGTCGTGATCGACCGTGGCCAGACCCATGGCATCGAGGCCGGCTCGCCGGTGATCGACGAAAGCGGCGTGCTGGGCCAGGTCACGCGCGTCTACCCGCTGCTGTCCGAGGTCACGCTGCTGACCGACCGGGACCAGGCCATCCCGGTGCTCAACACGCGCACCAGCGTGCGTGACGTGGCGTTCGGCCAGCCCTCGTCCGACGGCGATGGCCTGGAGCTGCGCTACACCCTGGCCAGCGCCGACATCGAGGCGGGCGACCTGCTGACCACCAGTGGCGTGGACGGGGTGTACCCGCCGGGCCTGCCGGTGGCGCGGGTGGCGCGGGTGGAAAAGCGCGCCGAGTCGTCCTTCGCCCGGGTCGTGTGCACGCCGCTGGCCCGCACGCAAGGCACGCTGCATGTGCTGGTGCTGTCGCCGCTGGCGCACACGCTGCCTCCCGCGCCACCTCCGCAGGAGCCGGCCGGCCGGCCGCGCCGTGGCGGGCCGCTCGACTCGCCCGGCGGCAGGAGCGCAGCGCCATGATCATGCGCCCTGGTCAGCAGTTGCTGCTGCCCGCCAACCCGGCTTTCATCTGGTTCAGCCTGCTCGGCGCCCTGATGCTCAACATGCTGATGAACATCGGCCTGTGGGGGCGCGCGGCCTGGACGCCCGATCTGCTGGTCGTGGCCCTGGTGTTCTGGAGCGTGCACCAGCCCCTGCGCATCGGAGTGGGCGTGGCGTTTGCCTTTGGCCTGGCCATGGATGTGCACCAGGGCGCCCTGCTCGGCCAGCACGCGCTGGCCTACACCGTGATGGGCTATTTCGCCATCTTCATGCACCGGCGCCTGCTGTGGTTCGGGGTGCCGACGCAGGCGGTGCAGGTGCTGCCGCTGTTCCTTTGTGCGCAAGTGCTGGTGCTGCTGGTGCGCATGGCTTCGGGTGGCACGTTTCCGGGCTGGCCGGTTTTCCTGGCCCCGTTCATCGAAGCCGCGCTCTGGCCCGTGGCCAGCGTGCTGTTGCTCGCGCCGCAGCGGCGCGCGCCGAACCCCGACGACAACCGACCTCTATGAACACCCCCCGCGCCGCCTTCGGCGTCACCCCCCTGGCGGGGGGGCGATGCGAGTGGCCCGTCCTGAGCCTGTCGAAGGGCGGTTCCACCGCATCCAGGGCAAGACATCCCGCGCCGGACCGTCCATCCTGCGCCCGTGGCCGGGCCGGGCAAACGGCATGACCGAGATCCGCAACGTCGAGGCCGACCTGGCGCAGTTCCGCACCCGGGTGCTGGTGGCGGGATTGGCGGTGGTGTTCGCCTTCGGGCTGGTGGCCGCGCGCATGGTCTACCTGCAGGTGACGCGCCACGACGATCTGCTGGCCCAGGCCGAGAGCAACCGCACGGCGGTGCTGCCGGTGGTGCCCAACCGGGGCCAGATCCTGGACCGCCATGGCCGCGTGCTGGCCACCAACTACTCGGCCTACACCCTGGAGATCACCCCTTCCCTGGTGGACGATCTGGACGCCACCATCGAGGCCTTGTCCGGGTTGGTGGAAATCCAGCCGCGCGACAAGCGGCGCTTTCGCAAGCTGCTGGAAGAGTCGAGACAGTTCGACTCGCTGCCCATCCGCACCCGGCTGAGCGACGAGGAGGTGGCCCGTTTCACGGTGCAGCGCTACCGCTTCCCCGGCGTGGAGGTGCGTGCGCGGCTGCTGCGCCAGTACCCGAACGGCGAGGTGGCCAGCCACGTGATCGGCTACATCGGGCGCATCAACCAGCGGGAAAAGGAGTCCATCGAGGACTGGCCCGAGGACGAGCAGGCCAACTACCGCGGCACCGAACACATCGGCAAGCTGGGCGCCGAGCAGAGCTACGAGCGCGAGCTGCACGGCGTCACGGGCTTCGAGCGCGTGGAAACCTCGGCGGGGGGGCGCGCCGTGCGCTCACTGGCCAACATCCCCGCCACCCCGGGCAACACCCTGGTGCTGTCGATCGACATCCAGCTGCAGAAACTGGTCGAGGACATGTTCGGCGAGCGCCGGGGCGCGCTGGTGGCGATCGATCCGCGCAATGGCGAGGTGCTCGCCTTCGTGAGCAAACCCACTTTCGACCCCAACCTGTTCGTCGAAGGCATCGACACCGACAACTGGAAGCTGCTCAACGAGTCGCTGGAAAAACCCCTGCTCAACCGCGCGCTGCGCGGCACCTACCCGCCGGGCTCGACCTACAAGCCCTTCATGGCGCTGGCCGCGCTGGAAACCGGCAAGCGCAGCGCCGAAACCGTGATCAACGACCCGGGCTACTGGATGTTCGGCAACCACCGCTTCCGCAGCCACGGCGACGGCGGCCTGGGCGCGGTGGACATGTACCGCAGCATCGTGAAGTCCAGCAACGTCTACTACTACTCGCTGGCCAACGAGATGGGTGTGGACGCCATGCACGACTTCATGGAGCCGCTCGGCTTTGGCCAGATCACCGGGCTGGACCTGCGCGGCGAAGTGCGCGGCGTGCTGCCCAGCCAGGCCTGGAAACGCAGCACCTACAAGCGGCCCGAACACCAGCGCTGGTACGCGGGCGAAACCATCTCGCTGGGCATCGGCCAGGGCTACAACAACTTCACCATGCTGCAGCTCGCCCACGCCATGGCCACCCTGGCCAACGGCGGCACCAAGCACACGCCCCACGTGGCGCTGGCGATCGAAAACGTGTTGACGCGCGAGCGCAGCCTGCTGCCGGCCCAGGAGACCGTCAACCTGGGTTACAAGCCCGAGAACGTGCGCACCGTGCTGCGCGCCATGCAGGGCGTGACCATCGAAGGCACCTCCACGCGCGTGTTCGCCGGCGCCGGCTACGCCAGCGGCGGCAAGACCGGCACCGCCCAGGCCGTGACCATCGGGCAGAAAGACCGCTACGACGCGCGCAAGCTCGAAGAACACCAGCGCGACCACGCGCTCTACATCGCCTTCGCCCCGGTCGACAACCCCCGCGTGGCGATCGCCGCGGTGGTGGAAAACGCCGGTTTCGGCGCCGCCCACGCCGCCCCCATCGCGCGGCGCGTGTTCGACTACCTGCTGCTCGACCAGTACCCCAACCCGCAGGACCTGGCGGCGGTGCAACGCGGCGAGGCCAGCGCCCCCATCGGCACGCCGCTCAAGGCCAGCGCGATGCCGTGGCCGCCTGCGCCATTGGCGTCACCCGCCACGGCCCCATAGCGGCCCTCTCGCCAGGCCCGGGCGAGCGGGGTGTGGGTGGCGGCCCGGTGCCCGCTTCCGGCTCAAAATAGCAACAAAAAGTATTCTCTTCGCCGATCTCACCATCGGCTGGGATACGATCCTGCCCGGCGTCGCCATGACGTCGCACAGCCGCTGCACGACGGTTTCGATGCAGGGTTGCAGGGAGGAAAACGATGAAACGACCAAGCATGGGCGCGTGTCTGCGGGCGCTCGGCCCAGTGGCGCACGCTGCGGGCCCATGGGGCTGCGGCCGCCCCGTCGCACGGACAGCGGGCGACGCGGATCGCCCCACAGCGCCCCTTGGCGCTGATCTTCAGCACATGGCGCCCTCCCCGCCCATACCCGTCCAGAAACCCAGATGCGCACGCCGGTGATGGCGCGCGTCGGCACCCTGCTCTTTCGAACAACACCACCCATCCACACAACATCAGGAGGACTCACCATGGATCACCCAACCACCCGGACACCCCACCACCATCCCATCCACCGGCGGCAATGGGCGCGCCTGGCGCTCGCCGGCGCAGCGGCACTGGCGCTGAGCGCTTGTGGCGGAGGCAGTGGCGGAGACGACGGGGGGTCTTCGAGCAACCTGCGCGAGGCCTTTGACAAGCTGGAGCCGGGCATGCTGAAGGAAGACGTGATCGCGTTGGTGGGGTTTGCGCCATATAGCGGAAACACCGACTCCAGCGGCGGTGTCTTGCGCTGGCAAGCCGGCTCGGAGTTGCTCGACGTTAGCTTTGACGTACAGCAAGGTGACACGGTTGCCGTCATCACTTCCGCATATTGGGACAACCGCGCCAGTTCAGAGACGCGGCTCTTTGTTTGAAGGGGAATCTCATGTTGAAAACTCTGCTGCCCCTTTTGGCGCTGGTGGTGACTTCATCGGCATCGGCACAGTGGGCCGTCTATGACGATGCGGTCAAGAAAGAGCTCATCAAAATCAACAAGGTCGCATCCATCGGTGACAAGAAGCTTTCCGAGTTCGACAAACAGGCGATTCTGAGCGAAAAGTTCGAGACCAAGGCACCCACCGACCCCACCAAGTACATCGGCACCGTCGCCGACTGCGGCGACCCGAAGCTCAACGCCAACCACCACAACGCCTGCCTGGGCCTGCGCAACCTGCGCCTCAAGACCCTGGAACAGACCGAGGCCATCCTCGTCAAGATCGACGCACGGCGCACCGAGATCAAGAACCTGATCTCCGCATCGAAGGAAGCAGAGAGCGAAGCGGGTCGTCTCCAGCGCTACGAGTTCGAACTGCAGGGCCTGCAGGCCCACATGCAGAACGACGCCATGCAGCTCGAGGCCCTGCGCGACGGCTACCAGCAGCGCGAGAAGATGTACGAGATGCAGATGGCCGAGGCGCGTCGGGCCACCGATACCCGCCCGCCCAATGCCGCGGTCAGTTTCGGCGCGGTCCCCTTCGTCAAGCCCCCCAAAAGCTGGTGAGGGTACGGCCCGGCCGCTTCCACCAGATTCTCATACACAACAACATCAGGTGAGGTGATTCCATGACTTGTGGCGATGCCGCTGTTCCGGGTTTTTTGCTGGCGGCGCTGGGCCTGCTGGACCCCAAGTACGTCAAGATGATCGACGACGCGGTGTTCATGTGCAGCATCCGCGAGTACCTGATCGACGACATGTTGATCGGCACCTACCGCGAGCTGGTCGCGTCCCGGCTGGGAACGGCCCTGGCGTATCTGTCAACGGCCATCATGACGGTCTGGGTGATGGTCCAGGGGTTCACGCTGATTTCCGGCACGAATCGCCAGCCCGTCCTGGCACTGGCGTTCAAGACGGGCAAGATGGTGTTCATCCTGTCGCTGGTGACCCTGTTGGCCACCAAATCGCCCGTGATCGCCGACACCGTGCTCGATATCCAGGGGTTGATCACGGCGGCCATCGTGGGCGAAGGGAACGACGTCTACCAGATCATCGACTTCAACCTGGCCCTGGCGCAGGTGTTCAACGTGCTGGTGAACAGCCTGGTGGGCGGCCAGCAGGTGGGGGCGAATGGCAATGTGCTGACCTCCTTGTCCGGGATGATCGGCCAGAGCGGGCCGGCCATGCTGGTCTCGGTGCTGGCGATGATGGCGGAGATCTCGATCACGCTGGCCGTGATGCTGTCGCCGCTGTTCATCTTCTTCCTGCTGTTTCAGCAGACGGCCAGCATGTTCTGGTCGTGGGCGAAGTTCCTGCTGGGCACGATGGTGTCGCTGGCGGTGCTGGCCCTGCTCTCGGGCGTGCTGCTGAAGATGACGATGTTCTACGGCGGGTCGGTGCTGGCGGCCTTCTACATCAACGGCGCCCTGGGTGACGCGGGGTCGATCGATATGGCGAACAGCGCCTTGCGCATGAGCGCCATGGGCGTGTTGTCCAGCATGCTGGTGATGCTGATCCCGCCGCTGATCATGCAGTTCTTCAACTCGGGGGCGTCGTTCGCGGCCGGCGCGATGGCGGGTGCCATGGGCGGCGGCAGCGCCATGGCGGCGCAGACCTCACAAGGCGCGGGGCTGATGGGCGCGCTCGGTGGCATGCCGGGCGGGCAACCGGCCCTGGGGAATGGCACCCCAGGAAGCCGTGGCGACCACAACGAGACCGCGGGCCAGGGCAACTTTGCCGCCCTCAACAACCAGGAACTGCTTGCGCGCTCCAGAAGCCTGGCGGGGCCCGACGCCGAGGCCGGCGGTGGTGCCCGTTCGGGGGCGATGTTGGGCCAGGGCTTGCGGGGTCTGGCGAACCAGCCCTCGGACCACACGACGCTGGCGGGGCTGCATCAACGGCAAAGCACGAACGAATTCCGCGGCGGCGCATCCGGCGGCCGGAGCGAGTCCAGCCGGGTTTCGTCGGCGGACAGCATTGAAGATGCGGTGATCCGCGATCCGGCGCTCGGCAGCGGCGGGCATCTGGGCGTGCACGGAGGAGCCGGTGGTGCGAGGGCCCCGGCCCAGGCACCGGCGGGGTCCACGGCGACTGCGGCAGCCCCTGTGGGCCATCCGTCAACGGCCAGCGGTCCAGCATCCACGACGCCCGTGCATGCCACGCCAGCGACCCTGGCCCGGAACGCGAATCAGGCGTCGCCGCAGCGACCGAACATCCGCCACGCGCCGAACGTGGGGACGGTGCGCCGACCCTGACGCAGCGCCTCCTGCGGCCCCACACGATGCAAGGGCCCCTCAGGCCCTTGCCCGCGTTTGGGCAGGCTCACATCGCGCGCAACTGCGGTTCGTGAACAGGCGTCTGCGCCCAACCCGCTTGCATCCCGTTGCGGGGCTCCAGGCTGGCCTGCTGGTCCAGCACGGCCAGCCGCGACAGCGATTCGGTGGCCGGCGTGTTGGCCGCTTGCCGGGCGTCGAGCACGCCGTCCTTGAGCAGGCCGTGCTCGTGCTGGCCAAACCGGATCTGGCCGTTGTTCACCCGCAGCAGGTTGATGCCGCTCAGGCCGTTTTCCCGCGCGCAGCAGGCCAGCGAGCACACGGTGTTATCCAGGCCCCGGTCCCAGGGCAGGTGGTGGGTGGTGGCCAACCGGCGCACTTCGCGCTGACTGTCGCTCAGCAGGGCCTGGGAAACCCGTGAGAGCTCCGGCCCGGCGGCCAGGGTCCGCTGCTCGGGGACACCGGCCGCGGCTTGGCCTTCCAACGCCGGACCCTGGTCCACCGGGCCCGCAGCCCGGGGGCGGGTCACAGAGGGCGATGGCTGGGCCGACGGCGCATCGGTTTCGCGCTCGCGCCGGGCGGGCTCACCGGGAGGCAGTGGGCCACGCAGGGCGTCCACGGCATCCAGGGCGTTGCCCACGGGCCCTCGACCGACGGCGGTGATGACGCCGCGCATGCCCTGCACATCGCGCCGGTACTCGCCGATGCGCGTGGCGTTGTCCTGCGCGCGCTGCACGGTGGCCGGGTCTTCCAGCACAGAGCGGTCGGGCCGGCCTTGGGCATCCACGCTGGCGAAGTGGTGCATCTTGTGGCTGTCGGCCATGGCAATGGCGGCGGCCGTGGTGGTGGGCGGGGTGAATCCGGTGGCCAACTGGATGGGACCGCGGCCACGCAGGGGGTCGCTCCAGTGGGTCTTGTTGTCGTAGCCATGGGCGTCCAGGGTCTGGATCTCCTGGGGCGTGGCGTGAACCTTGACCTGGCCGTAGTGGGCGCTGGCGGCGCTGACCAGATCGCCGGCCATGACGTGGTTGGTGACCGAGTGGCCCCCGGCCGGGATGCGCAGGCCCAGGCTGGTGGCGCCGTAGGCGTTGAAGGTCTCTCCGCGCAGGTCGAAGTGGTGGGCTGTCACCTGGGCCAGCGTGCCGCCCAGGGAGTGGCCGGTGACGGTGACGGGGGGCGCGGAGCCACCTCCTCCGACTGCTTTTTCTTGCGCAAGCTGCAGCGCTTTACGGGTCAGCGCGATTGCATCGGAAGCCTGCAAATTGGAGCGGTTGAGCACCATGCCGCCGTCGGCCAGCAGTCCGTCTTTCAGGGCTTCGCGGTCGAACTCGGTGCCCCGGTGGGCGACGATGATTTCGTTGGTGTCCACCCGTTGGTAGATGCTGCCCTGATAGCCGGTGCGCGGGTTGTCGTGGTGCTCGAGGACTTTATATTGATGTCGCCCGATGGGCACGGGGTCATCGCGGTCGCTCACCTTGCGGCTGTTGTATGCATCTTTCGCAAGATCGGCATAGTCTTGACTGCTCATGCTCATGGCTGCACCTTTTTAGGCGTCAGCGTCATGGAGAAGAGGTTATCGCGGGCCTCCAATGCAAACTTCTCCCGCGTGTTGTTGCCCCACGTCCTGAATCCATCGGTCTTGCTTCGAGGGTAGTAGCCCTTCCAGTAAAACAACTGCACCGGTTGCTCAGCCACAACCTGATCCGGTTGCAAACTGGCTCTGAATGAGGACTCGGCAAGAGTTCCCGTTGCCATGACCCCCGCCCCCACCCCGACCATCTGCCACTGGCACACCCCATTGCCGTAGTAGTCCTCGTCGAGCATGGCGTCGAGGTAGACCGTGGCGGCATAGCTGCCGTCGGGCCGCTCGGTGAAGGGCAGGACCACCGTGTGTTCCGGCTCCCCCCGCACACCGGCGAAGTCGTTGACGACGTAATTGCAGCCCTTGGCCTGGTACAGCGCGCTCCAGCCCATCTTCTTGAACGGCCCCGGCGCGTCCTGGATGGTCAGCACGATCTCGTAGCCCTGTTTGGGCGTGGGGTTGAGGCGGTAGAGGTGTTGTTGCGCGGACTTGTCGTTCTTGCCTGCGCCGGGACTCGCTGGGACAGCCGGTGTCATCGTTGGCTCCGTGGTGGGTTGGGGTTGGCAGCCCGTGGCCCACAGCGTCAGGCTCAGGCACAGGGCGAGTGGCAGTCGGTGTTTGAACAACAAGGGGCCTCCTTTGAGAACTTTTGAACTCAGTCTACCTGTGTTCAGGAACGGCACCCGGGAAGGCCTGCTTAAAACGACGCCGGTGGCCACGCAGCCCTCGTCCCCTTTCATGCCTTGGGGAGTGGCACCCGATGCTCAATTAGCATGACTTATGACATTGGCTTTCATGGTGAAGATCTTTATGATTAGGGTAAACCCTAGTCCAATACAGAAAGAAGCATCATGAACACCAACACCGAATCCCTGTGGTCCCGCGTGACCCGCACCATCCGCGACTTTTTCAACCGCGCCACCGCCGGCACGTCCGACGAGTTGGAGACTTACCTCAGCACGGCAACCAGCCTCACCCAGCTGGAAGACATGCAGCGCCGTTGGGACCAAGCCCACTGTGGGCACAACAGTTCTGGTGCTTACTGAGCGAGAAATGCCATGCTGAACTTCCTCAAATCCCTGTTCGACACCAAAACGCCCCGGTTTACCACCGGAGCCCGCGTCAACCGCTTCAACAAAGGCAGCATCGACCGCCTGGACGGCCGCGTCATGGCCCAGACCGATGAAGGCGTGCTGGTCGACTGGCCGCGCTACGGTTCGGGCTGGGAGCAGCCCCACATGCTCTGCCAGCAGGTCTGAAGCCCCCACCGCTTCGCGCGGCCTACCTCATCCAGGCGTCGTAGCCGGTCTTCAGGATCAGCGCGGTGACCACCACGATGAAGGCCGCGCGCACGAAACCGCTGCCGTGCTTGAGCGCCAGCCGCGTGCCGAGCAGGCTGCCGACCACGTTGGCCACGGCCATCACCAGCGCGAAATGCCACCAGACGTGGCCCTTGGCCGCGAACAGGATCAGGGCCGCCAGGTTGGAAGTGGTGTTGAGCAGCTTGGCGCTGGCGCTGGCGTGCAGGAAGTCGTAGCCCAGCCAGCGCACGAACAGGAACACGAAAAAGCTGCCGGTGCCGGGGCCGAAGAAGCCATCGTAGAAACCGATGGTCGCGCCCAGCGTGGCCGCGGCAAAAGCCTCCTGGCGGCCGGTGAAGTGCGGCGTGTGGTGGCGGCCCAGGTCCTTGCGCGCCAGGGTGTAGGCCAGCACACCCAGCAGCACCAGCGGCAGCGCCCGGCGCAGGAAGTCGGGCGAGATCACCGTGACGGTCCAGGCGCCCAGCATGGAGCCCGCGAAACACACCAGCGCGGCGGGCCACAGCGCGCGCCAGGGCATCTGCACCCGCTGCGCGTACTGGACCGTGGCCACCCCCGTGCCCCAGATCGACGCGCCTTTGTTGACGCCGAACAGCGTGGCCGGATGGGTGTTGGGAAACACCGCGAACAGCGCCGGGACGAGGATCAGGCCACCGCCGCCGACGATCGAGTCAACAAAACCGGCGAACAGCGAAGCAATAGAAACGAGCAGCAATTCCATGCAAGGATTGTCACCCCCCTGCGCCGCTGCGCGGCTTCCCCCCAGGGGGACCACGCCCTTGGACCGGCGGAGCCGGATCTTCGGCGTGTGCTGGGTTCGGACACGTGCTCCGGTGAAGGGTTGGCTGCTGCCGTACGGCGTTCAGCGTCACTGCGCCTGGGGCAGCTCCAGCACGAACTCGGCCCCACCGCCCTCGGCGTTGCGCGCGCTCAGTCGCCCGCCGTGTTGCTCGACGATGCCGTAGCTGATGGACAGGCCCAGGCCCGTGCCCTTGCCGACCGGTTTGGTGGTGAAGAAGGGATCGAAGATGCGCAGCAAGTGTTCGGGCGGAATGCCCGGTCCGTTGTCGCGCACGCTCACCCGCACCGGGTCCGCGCCACCGACCAGGCTCACCCAGACGCAGGGCGACACCACCCCGGGGGCGCTCACGGCGTCGAACGCGTTCTGCAGCAGGTTCATCATCACCTGCTGCAACTGGCCCGCGCTGCCCATCACGGTACAGGGCGCGCCCGCCTGCCAGCGCACGTCCACCGGCGTCGGCCGGCCCTTCTGCACCCAGTGGATGGCGCGCTCGATCACCTCGACCAGGTTCACCGGCACACGTTCTTCCGAGTCCATCGCCGAAAAACGCTTGAGGCCGTGCACGATGTCGGCGGTGCGCTGCGCGCCCTCGAGCGTGCCTTCGATCAGCGAGGGCAAGTCGCTCATCAGGTGTTCGATGCGCAGCTTCTGCCGCAGCGCCTGCAGCACCGGCTCGGGCTCGTGCGCGTGCAGCGCGGCCATGTAAGTCTGCAGACGGTCGCAGTACTTGCGCAGCGCGTGCACGTTGCCGAGCACGAAGCTGATCGGGTTGTTGAGCTCGTGCGCCACGCCGGCCACCAGCTGGCCGAGCGAGGCCATTTTTTCCGAATGCAGCAGCTGCTGCTGGGTGCGCTTCAGGGCCTCGTGCGCGGCGCGCATCTCGTGGTACGCGCGCTTGAGCTCGGCCGTGGGCCGGCCCACCCACACGGTGCCCACGCGCCGGCCGTTGCCGCCGATGCGCGGCGTGCAGTTCGCGTCCACCGAGATCGCCTGGCCCTGCTGATCGAGCAGGTTGAGCTCGATCGCCTCGCCCGCGCGCGGCGCGTCGGCTTTCTCCATCGCCGCGCGCGCCGCGCCCACGCTGGCGTCATCGGCCAGCAGCTCGTAGAGCCGCGTGCCGCGCAACTGCTCCTCGGAGCGGCCCACCAGCTCACACAGCGCGGCGTTGGCCTGCTCGATCAGACCGCCCTCGTCGCACACCACCAGCACGTCCGACATGGAGGTGAGCACGCTGAAGATGAACTGCTGTGACTGTTCCAGCTCGGTGTTCTTCTTCTCCAGCTCCACCTCGTCGTCGATCAACCGGGTATAGACCTCGTCCATCTTCTGGATCACGTCCAGCCAGGTGGACTCGTCCACGCCTTCCATGGGGACGGTGGGCAAAGGACTGGGAGAACGGGGCTTGCTCATGTCAGTGCACCGTGCAGACCATGCAGGGGTCGAAGGAGCGCACGATGTGCTGCACCGCGACCGGTGTCTGTTCGCCGTCGCGCACCGGCGCATCCACCAGCGCCTGCTCCAACGCACCGGGGATGCCGGCGGCGTCGCGCGGGGAGAAATTCCAGCTCGTGGGCGCGACGATCTGGTAGTTGGCGATGCGCCCGCGCCGCACCACCAGCCAGTGGCCCAGGCTGCCGCGCGCGGCCTCGCTCAGGCCCACACCGTTGCCCTCGTCGGGCAGCGCCGTCGGCACGCAGAAGGCCTCGGTCGGCCGGATCGCCTGCAGCCAGTCTTCCATCAGCGGAACCACACGCGCGAGCTCGATCAGCCGCGCCAGCACGCGCGTGTAAACCGTGCCACCGTGGCGCGCCACCGCGTCGCGCACCAAGAGCATGCCGCTGGTGAGCTGGCGCGCGATGGCGCCGGTCTCGACCACTTCGCCACCCAGCCGCGGCGCCTTGTTCCAGGTGTAGGCGCCGGGCTTGTCGGGTTCGGGGCGGGTGATGCCGTGCAGCGGGTGCAGCGGCTCGCGCGCGTGGGCCAGCCAGGTGTGGGTGGCGTCTTCGGTGATGACGCGCGGGTTCAGCACTTCGACCTCGCCGGTCTGCGTGCGCCACACACCGCCGGGCAAGGCCCAGCCACCCCCGGGCTGGGCGTAGGCGCCGTAGCTCAGGTAGCGGCCCGGGCCAGGGCCCAGCGTGTCGAGCTGCAGGTCGCGCACGAGCGTGAGGAAGAAGCGCAGGTCGCCGCCCAGCGGGTCTTGCGCGTGCCAGTCCCAGAGCGCGGCCTCGGTCTCCAGCGCGGCCACCGTTTCGAGCGGCGCCGCGAACAGCTGGCGCTCCAGGAAGCCGCGGAACTCGCGCACCTTGGCCAGCAGGCGCACGCGCTCGGCCGCATCAATGGCGCGGGTGGAGCCCCCCGGTTCGACCGATTGCGTGTGCGGCCACTTGCCGCCCAGCGTGCCCAGCAGCGTGAGCCAGCGCTGGCGCGCCGCGGTGGCCGCGCGCACCTGTTCACCATGGTCGGGCGCGAAGCGGCGCACCGCTTCGGCGTGCCAGGGGTGGGCGGCGTAGACCGGGCGGGCGAAGTCCGGCATGAAGAACAAATAGAAGTGCGTCAGGTGGTCGGCCAGGTTTTCGGTCGCCAGGATCAAGTTGGTCGCGTGCTGTCCGTTGGCCGGCATGCTGATACCGCCCAGATCGGCCAGCGCACGCGCCGAGGCCACCGACTGCGACACCGAGCAGATGCCGCAGATGCGCGGCACATAGACCAGCGCGTCGTGCGGCGCCTTGCCCTGCAGGATCTGCTCGAAACCGCGGTACATGGTCGCGTTGACCTGGGCCGAGGTCACGCGGCCGTCGGCGATGTCGAGCGAGACTTCAAGATCGCCTTCGACGCGGTTGAAGGGTCCGACCAGCAAGCGGCTCATGAACGGCTCATTTCAAACGTGTCTTCCGTACGGCGGGCTTCACAACGAGATGGTCCGCCACCGCATTGTTCTTCACCCGCTTGGGCGTGGCGCTCTTGGAGAGTGATGCCAATGCCACAAACCAGGCCTTGGGCATGTCGGTCGGCAGGCCGATGGGGATGCCGGCGAGTTTGGGCGTTTCGTGGAACGGGTGGCCGGGCTCCTGGAAACCCGGTTCGGTGCAGGCGATGCAGGCGTAGCCGCCGCGCGTGCAGCTGCCCTCGCCGTTCCACAGGCGGGTGTTGCAGTCGGCGTGCACCTGCGTGCCCTTGCAGCCCATGTGTTCCATCATGCAGCCGAGGTCGGACGGCTTCTCGGCGCTAGCCTTGAACTCGTAGTACTCGTTGCGCGTGCAGCCGTGGTGCACCAGCTGGTCGGCGTAGAAACGCGGGCGGTTCAGCGGGTCGAGGTCGTCGGCCGCGAAGCCGTCGGCGGCCAGCGCCATGATGGTGTCGATCACCCAGCTCGGGTGTGTCGGGCAGCCCGCAATGTTGATCACTGGCAGGCCGCTGGTTGAGCGAAAGTCCGCGCCGAGCAGGCCCCCGAGGCGGTCGTCCTCGTACTGCAGGCCACAGGCGTCGGTGGGGTTGTCGCCGCCCGCGGTGATGCCGCCCCAGGCCGCGCAACTGCCCACGGCCAGCACGTGGTGCGCCTTCGCCGCGAGTTCGCGCACCCAATGGATCATGGGCAGGCCGGTGCCCGCGAGCATGTGGAAACGCCCCGTGCCGTGGGGGCCGCGCAGCAGCGAGCCCTCGACGCACAGTGCGTCGAGCCGGGTGCCACCGTCCAGCACCGAGTGCAGCAGCGCGATCACCTCTTCACCGCTCGCCATCGACAGCGAGGGGTGCCACAGCAGGTGCACGCCACCGTCGCGCAGGTGGCCCTGGAAATCGGTGGTATCGGCGCACAGCAGCGACATGCTGCAACCGCCGCAGCCGCCGCTTTGAAGCCAGAGCACGTTCATGCGGGGATCTCCTCGGGCAGCTGTGCCCACTCGGTTGCCCAGGCCAGGGCCAGGGCCAGATCGGCCAGCGCCTGTTCGCCTGGCGCCTCGCCGAGCTCGAAGCGCTGGGCGCGGATGGCGAGCAGCGTGCAAGGCGGCAGCTCGGCACGTTCGAGGTCGCGGTAAACCTGCAGCAGCGCCTCGGGCGGGAGTGCGTGGGTGGTGAAGCCAGCATTCGGTGCGGGCCTCACGGTACTCACTGCGAACGGGGTCTGCAGGCCGATGGCGGCGTCCACGAACAGCACCCGTTCGCGGCCGACGAGATCGAGCGCGTGTTCGACCTGCAGCTGGAAGTCGGTCAGGCATTCGAGCCGGCCCGACGACATCTGCCCCAGCCCGGCCAGCTGTTCGACCAGCAACGGGCCCAGCGCGTCGTCGCCCCGGCTAGGGTTGCCCCAGCCGAACACCAGCAGCGGCGCCACCTGGGAACTCATTGCGCCGCCTCCGCCGAATGCGGCCGGGTGCCGCGCACGGTGTCGCCGCGGGACGAGCGGTGCACGTGGTCGAGCACCTCGCCGCGGGCGTTGCGCAGCGTCACCGCCAGCGGCATCTGGCCCAGCGCGTGGGTGGCGCAGGACAGGCAGGGGTCGTAGGCGCGGATGGCGACCTCGATGTGGTTGAGCAGGGGTTCGGTGATGGTCTGACCGTCGAGGTACCGCAGCGCCACCGAGCGCACCGCCTCGTTCATGGCCTGGTTGTTGTGGGTGGTCGAGACGATCAGGTTGCAGCGCGTGACGAGGTCGTCGTCGCCCACTTCGTACTCGTGGATCAGCGTGCCGCGCGGCGCCTCGATGATGCCCACGCCGCCGCGCTGGTGCTCACCGGTGGCCAGCAGCGGTCCACCGAGGATGGCCGGGTCGTCCAGCAGATCGGCCACCACTTCCACGCCGTGCAGCAGCTCAATCATGCGCGCCCAGTGGGTGGCCAGCACCGCGTGCACCGGCCGGCCGCCGTGCGCCGCCACAAAGGCCTGGCGCCGCGCTTCGGCGCGCGGCGTGGGGATGAAGTCGCAGTTCTGCAGCCGCGCCAGCGGGCCGACGCGGTACCAGCCGGCGTCGGGCCCCAGGGCCAGGCGGTAGGGAAACTTCATGTAGGTCCAGGGCTTGACGCCCTCGCCGATCAGCTCGCGGTAACGCTGGTCCTCGAAGCAATCCACCGCCACGCGGCCGTCGGCCTCGCGCACACGCAGCGTGCCGTCGTAGAACTCCAGCGCGCCACCGGGACCGACCAGCGACATCATGGCCGCTGGGGTGTCGGCGAAGCCGACCAGGTGCTCTGGCAAGCCGGTGTGCAGGCGCTCAGCCAGATCCACCGCCGCCTCGGCCCAGGCCAGCACCTGGGGCAGCTGCGCGCGCAGGGTGTCGCGCTCGGTCGGGTCCACCGCGCGGTTCGTGCCGCCGGGCACCGAGCCCGTGCCGTGCACCCGCTTGCCCGCCGTGATGCGGATCACCTCCTGGCCGAACTTGCGCAGCATCACGCCCTGGCGCGCGGCCTCAGGGTGCGCCATCGCCACGCCGACGATGTTGCGCTGCGCGACGGCGGCGTCGAAGCCGAACAGCAGGTCGGGCGACGACAGGTGGAAGAAATGCAGCGCGTGGCTCTGCACGATCTGGCCGTGGTGCATGAGCCGGCGAATCTTGTCGGCGGCCTCGGGCACGGGCCAGCCGCCGACCACGCGGTCCAGCGCCTTGGTGGCGGCCAGGTGGTGCGAGACCGGGCAGATGCCGCACAGGCGCTGCACCATCACCGGCACCTCCCAGTAGGGCCGGCCGACGATGAACCGCTCGAAGCCGCGGAACTCGACGATGTGCAGGCGCACCTGCTGGATGCGGTTGTCGTCGCCCAGCAGCAGCGTGACCTTGCCATGGCCTTCCACGCGCGAGACCGGGTCGATCACGATGCGGCGCAGGCCCTGCGGGTCGGCGGCGGTTTCGAGAGAAGGGGTGGTCATGGTCTCAGTCGTAGCGGATCAGGCCGTGCGCGGGTTCGCGCCCGGCGATGAGGTCCTGCAGCAGATGCCAGAAGGCATCGGCCGACGGCGGGCAGCCGGGCAGCGAGTGGTCGATGCGCACCACTTCGTGGATGGGGTGCACCTTGTTGAGCGGCAGCGGGAGTTCGGGGTCGTCGGGCACGGTTCCGTACACGGCCTGCAGCATGTCCCCGACGTCGAGGTGGTTGCGCAGCGCCGGCAGGCCGCCCGTGATGGCGCAGGCGCCCACCGCCACCAGCACGCGGCAGTTGGCGCGGAAGGCGCGCAGCACCTCGACGTTCTCGGCGTTGCAGAGCCCGCCTTCGATCAGGCCGATGTCGCACGGCCCCACGGTCTTGATGTCGGTCAGCGGCGAGCGGTCGAACTGAATGTGTTCGATGAGCTCGAACAGGCGCTCGTCGATGTCGAGGAACGACATGTGGCAGCCGAAACAGCCGGCCAGCGAGACGGTGGCCACGCGCAGCTTGGCGGGGGCGGGGTTCGCGGTGCTCACTGAACAACCCTCCGTGCTGCGCACTGCGGGACTGAGCGCCTTCGGAACGGCCGGGCGGCGCTCATCCTCGTGTCTCCGCGTCGTCGAAGGTCCGCTGACCGATGGGCACCGCAAAGCCGACCCGCTTGGGCAGCAGCGCACCGACCGGGCAGATGTGGGCGGCGCGGTCGGTCACAGCCAGCGCGCTGTCGCCCAGCCGGCCGCTGGCGCTGTTGATCAGCAGATGCGTGGCTATGCCGTGGCCGCCAATGGCGAAGACCTGTTTGCCATCGAGTTCGTCGCTGGCGCGCACGCAGAGCTGGCAGAGGATGCAGCGGTTGGGCTCGAACAGCACGTCGGGGTGGCTGGCATCGACCGGGCGTTCGGGGTTGAGGGTCTCGTAGTGCAGGTCGGTCATGCCGGCGCGTTCGGCCTGGTGCTGCAGCAGGCAGTGGCCGCTTTTTTCGCAACCGGGGCAGAAGTGATTGCCCTCGACGAAGAGCATCTGCAGCAGGTGCAGCCGCTGCGCGCGCAGGTCGGCGGTGTGGCATTCCACGCGCTGCCCCGCGGCAGCGGCCGTGGTGCAGGCGGCCGCGGGCCGGCCATCGACCCGCACCGTGCAGACCCGGCACGATGCGCTGGACGACACCTCGGGGTGCCAGCACAGGTGGGGCACCTCGTGGCCGGCGCGCTGCGCGGCCTGCAGGATGGTGTCGCCGGGCTGCAGGGGAACGGGCTGGCCGTCGAAGCTGAAACTGCTCATGGCTTGTGCTCCGTGTGCAGGTGGGCACCGGCGTCGGTGCGGCCGGTCACGCGCCGGGCCGCCGAAAGCTCGGCGTCGAGATCGAACTCGGGCTCGAACTGCGGCGTGGCCGTGCGCGACGCGTAGACCTCTCCGAAGTGGGCCAGCGTGTCGCGCAGCGGGTTGCAGGCCGAGCTGCCCAGGCCGCAGTGCGTGCCACTGTGCAGCAGGGCGTCGAGCTCGTGCAGGCGTTGCAGGTCGAAGGCCGAACCGCGACCGGCGCCACGTACCAGGGCGAGTTTGTCCAGCCGCCGCACCACCAGCTCGGTGCCCACGCGGCAGGGCGTGCAGAGTCCGCAGCTCTCGTGCGCGAAGAAGCGGGCGAAGTGGCGCGCCACCTCGAACAGGTCGCGCGATGGGTTGAACACCATGAAGGCGCCGGCGCTGGGCACGTCGTCGAAGGCGATGCGCCGGTGGAACCCCGAGACGGGCACGCAGGCGCCCGAGGGGCCGCCCACCTGCACCGCCTGGGCGTCCATGGCGCCGCAGTCGGCCAGGATCTGTGCGATCGGCGTGCCCAGCGGGTATTCGTAGAGACCCGGTCGCTCGCAGTCGCCCGACACCGAGTGGATCTTGGTGCCGGTGGACGACGCGGTGCCGATGCCGGCCCACCAGGCGCCGCCGCGCCGCGCGATGTGGGCCACGGCACAGAAGGTCTCGACGTTGTTGACCACGGTGGGGCGACCGAGGTAGCCGCGCTCCACCGGGAACGGCGGGCGGATGCGCGGCGTGCCGCGTCTGCCTTCGAGCGACTCGATCAGGGCCGACTCCTCGCCGCAGACGTAGGCCCCGGCGCCGAGGTGGATGCGAATGTCGAAATCAAACCCGGCCAGGCCGGCGGCGTTGGCGCCGAGCAACCCGCTGGCGCGGCGGCGCTCCAGCACGGTCTGCAGATGCGGCAGCAGGTAACGGTATTCGCCGCGCAGGTAGAGCCAGCCCTGCTGTGCGCCGATGGCGCGCGCCGCGATGGTCATGCCGTCGAACACGGCGTCGGCGTGCTCGCTGAGCAGCGCGCGGTCCTTGAAGGTTCCGGGCTCGCCTTCGTCGGCGTTGCAGACCACGCAGCGCAGCGGGCCACTAGTGCTGGTGTCGGCGTCTCGGCAAGCCTGCCATTTGCGTGCGGTCGGAAAGCCAGCGCCGCCGCGCCCGCGCAGGCCGGCGCGGGCCAATTCGTCAATCAGCGCCTGCGGTTCACGCGCGAGCACTTCGGGCAAGGTCGGCGCGTCCGCCGACAGCCCGCTCAGCAGCACATCGGCGCGGAGCACCTTGTTGTCCACATGAAACCAGTCGGCGGGCCACTGGTCCGCCGGCACCTCGGACAGCATGAGCGCGGCGAGCGCGTCCACCCGCGCGGTATCGAGCCGGGTGATGACCTGGTGGTGGTTGATCAGCAGCGCCGGGCCCTGGTCGCACAGACCGGTGCACGAGCAACGGTCCACGCTGAACCGGCCCTGGACATCGGGCTGGCCCGGCGCCACGCCCAGGCGCTCGCAGAGCCGGGACAACAGGGCTTCGCTGCCGAGCAAACGGTCGGTGATGTTGTCGGAGAACAGCACCCGCAGGCGACCCACGGGCCGGGTGTGGAAGAAGCGGTAGAACGTGGCCACCCCCTCGACCTGAGCCAGCGGCAGGTGCAAGGCTTGCGCGATGTGGGTCAACAAGGCGCGCGGCAACCAGTGGGTCAACGCCTGCGTTTCGCGCAACACCTGCACCAGCGCGTGTGGGTCGTGGCCCCAGCGGGCCAACGTCTCGTCAGCGAACGCCTGGTGATCTGTGCTCATGGCTTGTCCAGTCCGAAGCGTTGCATCTTGGACCTGAGACCCACTCGCGAGAGTCCGAGTTCCTGCGCCGCGCGGGTCTTGTTCCAGCGGTGGCGCAGCAGGGTTTCGCGCAACAGCATGGCCTCGATCACGTCCAGCCGTTCGCCCAGCGTGCCGCTCTGCGGGATGGCGGCGGTGAGGTCGTCGGCCGAGCCCGCGGCGCGGCCCTGCAGCACGCGGCTGGAGAAGGCCGCGGCGTCCAGCCGGGTACCGTCGTGCAGCGCGAGCGCGCGCGCGATCTCGTTGCGCAGCTCGCGGATGTTGCCCGGCCAGGGGTAGGCCACGAGGCAGGCCATGGCTTCATCGGGCAGGGTCGAGCCCGGGTGCCCCAGTTCGGCGGCCACGTCCAGAACCAGCTGGTGCGCGATGGGCGGGATGTCGGCCACGCGCTCGCGCAGGGGCGGCACGGTGATGGTGATGCCGGCAATGCGGTAGTACAGGTCTTCGCGGAACAGGCCGTCGCGCACGCGCTGTTCCAGCTGGCGGTGGGTGGCGGCGATCACGCGCACGTCCACCGGCACCGGGCGCGCGCCGCCCACGGGCCGCACCTCACCCTCCTGCAACACGCGCAGCAACTTCACCTGGAACGCCGGCGAGGTCTCGCCGATCTCGTCCAGAAACACCGTGCCGCCATTGGCGCGTTGGAACAGGCCGGGGTGGTCTTCATAGGCGCCGGTGAAGGCGCCGCGCTTGTGGCCGAAGAGTTCGGATTCGAGCAGCGAGTCGGGGATGGCGGCGCAGTTCTCCACCACGAAGGGGCCGGTCAGGCGCGGCGAGGCGTAGTGGATGGCGCGCGCCAGCAGCTCCTTGCCGGTGCCCGACTCGCCTAGCACCAGCACCGGGATGTCGTAGCGCGCGGTGCGTTCGGCCATGGCGCAGACAAGGTCCAACGGACTGCCCGGCGCGCGCACGATGCGGTCAAACCCGAAGCTGCTGCGCGCCTGCGCCATCTGTGTGGCGGTGCGCTGGCGCAGCACGCGGGTGCTGGTGCGCAGCTCCAGGTCGAGCCGGCTGGTCTGGCGCTGCAGGGCCTGGGCCTCCACCGCGTTGCGCACCGAGTCCAGCAGGTGGTCGGGCGCCCAGGGTTTGAGGATGTACTGGTAGATGCCGGCCTCGTTGATGCCAGCGATGATGTCTTCGGAATCGGTGTAGCCCGAGATCACGATGCGCACGGTCTCCGGCCACTGCTCGCGCACCTCTTTCAGAAAGGCCACACCGGTCATGCCGGGCATGCGCTGGTCGCACAGGATCACGCTCACCGGCTGGCGCTGCAGCAGGCCGCGCGCCTCCTCGGCGCTGCTGGCGGTGAACACCGTGAAATCCTCGTCCAGCGTGCGGCGCAGCGCGTCCAGCGAACGCACCTCGTCGTCCACCACGAGCACGGTGGGCAGGGCTTCGGGAAGGAGGGGAGGTGTCACGGCCGGTGCACCGCGAGGTGCCTCGGGGTCCACGCGTGCGGCTGCTTGTGCACAAAGTGGTGGCGCGCCACGTGGTAGCTGGGATCGAAACCGTAGAAGTTGCGGTGCATGCGCGCCAGTTCCTGTTCGCGGTAATGGGCCAGCGGTCGGCGGGCTTCGTCCTGCTCGCGCCGGGCCTGTTTGGCCGCCAGCTGCTCGGATCGATTGTAGGAGCCGGCCAGGGCCAGCGCGCGTTCCAGACACCGTGTTTCGAAGCCCTCGCGCGGCCCCGCATCGTTGTGGTCGATCAGGCCGATCTGCAGCGCTTCGGCCGCCAGCAGCGGCAGGCGCTGCGCCATCAGCGCCTTCGCGCCGGCCTCGCCCAGGCGGCGCGGCAGCAGGTAGGTCCAGTACTCGGAGCCGTAGAGGTTGCCCATGTTCTTGTAGTGCGGGTTGAGCACCACGCTGCCGTGCGCCCACACCTGATCGGCCGCGAGCGCGAGAAACGCACCGCCCGCGCCCGCGTTGCCGCGCAGCACGCTGACCGTGAGCCGGTCGGTGGTCTGCAGCACACCGAGCGCCACGTCGTTCATGGCCTGGATGTTGCGCCACGAGGCATCGGCCGCGCTGTCGCCCGGACGGTGCGCGGCGGCCTCGATGCTGTTGAGGTCGATGCCGTTGCTGAAGAAGCCTTCACCGCCCATCAGCAGCAACACCTGCGTGTCGCGCTCGCGCACCTGTTGCAGCGCGGCGCGCAGGCGCTCGCAGCGCGCGGTGGACATGGCGCCGTTGTAGAAGTCGAAGCTCAGGCAGCCCACGCGCGCGCCCTCGGGGCCGTGTTCGGTGTAGCGCAGCTCGCCCCATTCGTCGGGCGAACGCTCCAGCGGCACGGGGCGCTGCGGCAAGCCCGCCGCTTCGTCGGCGAACAGCTCGGCCGCCACCTGCTTGAAGCTGCCCTGCACGGGCGGTGTGCCGGGCGGGTCGGCACGGCGGGCCTGGCCGATCCAGACGCCGCCGCCCACGGTGCGGCGCAGCAGCGCGCCGTCGCGCACGGCCAGCAGGGCGCCGGGGTCGGCATCGCTGAACTCGGCCATGCTCGCGGCACTGGCCGGGTGGGCGTCGCCCAGGTAACAGGGCTGGCCCCAGAGCGCGTCGAGCACGCCGGGCTGACCGTCGCCGCTGCGAATCTTGGCGAGCACGGTGGCGGTGTTGTCCTCGGCCCAATCGATCGCGCGTTCGCTCTGGCGCAGCAGCGGCTGCCAGCGGATCACCGGCGCCCCGTCGGTCCACGCCAGGGCTTCGCGCTCGCCACCGGCGAAGCGCTGCACGGCCTCCAGCGTGGCCTGCAGCGCGGCCTGCGTGACTTCGCGCCGGTACAGGCTGCCCTTGGCGGCCCCGCGCATGGGAAATACCGCGTGCGCCCAGACCGGGCCGGCGTCGAAATCGCCATTGGCCTGCAGCACCGTGACGCCCCAGTGCGGCTCGCCGCGCCGGACCGCCCAGTCCAGCGCCGACGGCCCCTGGTCGCCCGGCGGGCCGGGGTGCACCACGAGGCAGGTCACGCGCTGCCACACCGTGGCCGGGATGCGACGCTTGAGGAACGGCGCCAGCACCAGGTCGGGCCGGAACAGGGCCACGGCCTCTTCGGTCACGCTGTCGGCGATGTCGAGCTCCACGCTCAGGGTGTGGCCCGCCGCGCGCAGCTCGGCGAACAGCCGCTGGGTGAGGCTGTTGAAGCTGTGGCAGAGCAGGAGGATGCGCAAAGGGTTCATCGGGTTTTCAGAGGGCGGGGCGCAGCGCCAGCAGCTCGCGCGCGGCCTGCTTGCGCCCCATGTAGATGGCGAGTTTGGACTCGATGCCGTCCAGTGCCGCATTGAACTCGCCCACGCTGCGCGCGGCCAACAGGGCCTGGGCGACCAACGGCGTGTCGGGTCCGAAGTGGTTGCCCAGATGGGCCAGGGCTTTGCGGCGCAGGGCGTCGAGGTTCAGGCTGGCGGGCGCCACTTGCGCGGGCGCAGCGGCCGGTGTCGGCGCGGCCAGCGGCGCCTCGCTCGCGTGTGGTGCCACGGGCGACAACGCGACGGTCGGCGGTGGTGAAGACAAGGCCGCAGGCGCAGCACGCGCCACCACCGGCTCGATCAGCCCCAGCGCCAGCAACGCATCCAGATGCCCCTGCAGCTGCGACAGACCACGCGCCATCAGGGCCGACACAGCATCACTGCCATTGACCATGATCAGCACGGTGCGCGTGGCGGGCGACAGCCCCGCCTGACGCCGGGCGATCTCGGCCTTGCCGCTTTCGGTCTTTCGAAACACCTGACTCGACATGCCCTGTCTCCTCGTCTCTTTTTTTATGGCCCCGCGAAAACAATCACTCGTCCAACATGCCCTCTCCGAAGCGCGTGCAGCGCCCCACCCAGGACACCGCCGGGCCGGCTTTGCCGGACGGCTGGTGTCGCCCCCTGGGGGGTGACGCCGCAGGCGGCGCGGGGATCAACAGATCCTTGGCAATTGTTCTCCGCTGAGCCAGTCCACCACCCGCCGCCCGCCGAAGCGCGTGGCCATCTGCACGAAGTGGTGCGGGTCGGCCGTCACTTCGCCGATGCGCGCCGCGTCCTGCCCCAGCGGGTGCGCGCGCATCGCGGCCAGCACCGTCTCGGCCGCTTCGGCCGCCACCACCGCGATCAGCTTGCCTTCGTTGGCCACGTAGAGCGGGTCCAGGCCCAGCAGCTCGCAGGCCGCGTCCACCTGCGGCTTCACGGGAATCGCGGCCTCCTGCAGCAGCAGGCCCACGCTCGACTGGCGCGCGACCTCGTTGAGCGTAGTGGCGAGGCCGCCGCGCGTGGGGTCGCGCAGCACACGCACCGCGCCCGGGGCGGCCGCGAGCATGGCGGCGACCAGGGTGTGCAGTGCGGCGGTGTCGCTCTCTATCGTGGTCTCGAAGGCCAGCGACTCGCGCTGCGACAGCACGGCCACGCCGTGGTCGCCGATGGTTCCAGAAAGCAGCACCACGTCGCCCGGCCGTGCGTTGCGGCCGCTGATGGACACGCCCGGCGCCAGCACGCCGACGCCGGTGGTGCTGATGAACACGCCGTCGCCCTTGCCTTTTTCCACCACCTTGGTGTCGCCGGTGACCACGGGAACACCGGCCTCGCGCGAGGCAGCAGCCATGGACTGCACGATGCGCTGCAGGTCGATCAGCGGGAAACCTTCTTCGATGATGAAGCTCGCGCTCAGGTACAGCGGCTTCGCGCCGCTCATGGCCACGTCGTTGACCGTGCCGTGTACCGAGAGGCAACCGATGTCCCCGCCGGGAAAGAACAGCGGCGAGATCACGTGGCCGTCGGTCGCCATCACCAGCCGCCCCTCGGCGGGGTCGAAGGCCGGCAGCGCCAGCACGGCGCCGTCGTCGCCCTGACGCAGGAATGGGTTGTCGAAGGCCGCGAGGAACAGCTCCTCGATCAGCTGCGCCGCGGCCTTGCCGCCCGCGCCGTGGCCCATGTCGATGCGGCCGTGTTTGATGTCGAGCGGGCGGATGTAGTTTTTCTTCACGGGCTTGGAGGCGGGCGCCTCGCCGGCACCGGCCTGGTCGTGTTCGGTTCTCATGGGCTGACCTCTTCGGTGTTGGCGGAGGTGGCGACGATGGGGATGTCGCGGAAGCGCCCGTAGGTGTAGTGCGCGGCGCAGGCGCCTTCGCTCGACACCATGCAGGAGCCGACCGGGTTTTCCGGCGTACAGACGGTGCCGAAGATCTTGCAGTCGGTCGGCTTTTTCACGCCACGCAGGATGGCGCCGCACTCGCAGGCCTTGTTGTCGGCCACGGGCGTGTAGCTCAGGTCGAAGCGGCGCTCGGCGTCGAAGGCGGCAAAGGCCTCGCGGATCTTGAGCGCGCTGTAGGGCACCTCGCCCAGGCCGCGCCACTCGAAGCTCGGTCGCAGCTCGAACACCTCGGACACCAGGGCCTGGGCCTTGAGGTTGCCCTCGGGCGTGACGGCGCGGGTGAACTCGTTTTCCACATGGGCGCGGCCTTGATTGACCTGGCGCACGAGCATCAGGATGGCCTGCATCACGTCCAGCGGCTCGAAGCCGGCGATCACCACCGGCTTGCGGTACTCCTCGGCGAAGTGGTCGTAGGGCGCGGAGCCGATCACGATGCTCACGTGCGCCGGGCCGATGAAGCCGTCGATGGGCACGGTGCCGAGCTGGCGCACCTCGGGCGATTCGAGGATGTGGGTGATGGCCGAGGGCGTGAGCACGTGGCAGCACAGCACGCTGAAGTTGGCCAGGCCCTCGCGCGCCGCGTCGCGGATGGCGAGCGCCGTGGGCGGCGTGGTGGTCTCGAAACCGATGGCGAAAAACACCACCTCGCGCTGCGGGTTGGCGCGCGCGATGGCCATGGCGTCGGCCGCGGAATAGACCATGCGGATGTCGCCGCCGCGTGCCTTGGCCTTGATGAGCGACAGGCTGTCGCTGGCGGGCACACGCATGGTGTCGCCGTAGGTGCAGACGATGGCGCCACGCTCCAGCGCGAGGCGGATCGCGAGGTCGATGCGGCCGATGGGCAGCACGCAGACCGGGCAGCCCGGGCCGTGGATCATGCGCACGTTGGGCGGCAGCAGCTCCAGCACGCCGTAGCGGCTGATGGCGTGCGTGTGGCCGCCGCAGAACTCCATGAAACTGTAGTTGCGGTCCGGGTGCGCTTCGGCGGCGATGCGCGCGCCGATCTGGCGGGCGAGGTCACCGTCGCGGAATTCGTCGATGTATTTCATGGCTGAACCTCCGCGCCTTCAAGCGCCTGCATCTCGGCAAACAAGGCCAGGGTCTTCTCAGCTTCCTCCGGGTCGATGACGCCGATGGCGTGGCCCACGTGCACGATCACGTAGTCGCCCACCTGCACGTCGGCCACCAGGGCGATGGAAATTTCCTTGCGGATGCCGCCGAGGTTCACCACAGCCTGGTCGTTGGGGCGCAACTCCACCAGGAGTGCGGGAATGGCTAGACACATGGTTCGGTTTCCTTTGTGGTCTGTTCTTGTGGGGCAGTCACGGCCAGCTGCTGGGCCGCGACCCAGGCCTGGCCGAGCGCGAGGCCGGCGTCGCCGCAGCCTTTGTCGATGGGTCGGTGCACGCGCAGGCTCGCGGCCTGCAGGCGCTCGGTCACACGCTCGCGCAGGATGCGGTTGAAAAAGCAGCCGCCGCCGAGGCAGACGTCGCGGCTGCCGCGCTCGCGTGCGGCCTGCGTGGCCCAGTCGGCCAGTGCGTCGGCCAGCGCAAGGTGGAAGCCCGTGGCGGCGGCGTCCACGCCATCGGCGCGGGCGTCGAACAGCGCGGGCATGAGGCCGCGCAGGTCGAGTCGGTTCTGGGCGTCGATGCGCGCGCCGGGCAGCGGGGCGGTCTCGGGGTGCTGGGCGAGCCAGCGCGCAGCAGCGGCTTCGAGCGCGATGGCGGCCTCGGCCTCGTCGGTCTGGCGCACGCTCAGACCCAGCGCGCCGGCGGCCGCGTCGAACCAGCGGCCGGTGCTGCTGGTGGTTGGGCAGTTCAGGTTTTTTACCAGCATCTGCTGCACACCCGTCGCCACGGCCTCGCTGACCTGCGGCGCGAAACGGGTGGTGATCTCATCGCCCCGGCCGAGCGCGTGCAAGGCGCTCGCCGCCATGCGCCAGGGTTCGCGCGCGGCGCGGTCGCCGCCGGGCAAAGCGAGTGGCGTCAGGTGGCCCAGGCGCTGCCACTGTGCGCCGTCCACCCAGAGCAGTTCGCCGCCCCAGGCCTGCCCGTCTGTGCCCAGGCCCACGCCGTCGAGCGCGAGGCCGATGACGGGGCCTTCGATGCGGTACTCGGCCACGACGGCAGCGATGTGCGCGTGGTGGTGCTGCACGCCGATGGCGGGCACACCGAGCGAGGCGGCGAGTTGCACCGCGAGCTGGGTGCTGAAGAAGTCGGGGTGCAGGTCGTGCGCGATGGCCTGCACCGGCGCACCGGCTGCGTCGGCCTGGGCCAGCAGCGCCTGCACCGATCGCTCCAGCGCCTCACAGGCCGCCGGGTCGCTGAGGTCGCCGTGCACCGGCGACCAGTGCGCGCGCCCATCCAGCACGAGGCAGGCCGCGTTCTTGAGCCAGGCGCCGACGGCGAGCACGGTGGTGGACATGGCGTCGGTTCCGTCAGGCGGCCGATCCGGTCGTCAGCGCGGCTTGCGCCTGCGCCAGCTCGGCTTCGAGCTGCTGCACACGCTGGCGCAGCGCGGCCTCCTCGGACACCGGTTCATCGTGGTGGTGATGATGTGCACCCATCGCGTGATCGAGCCAGTGCAACCAGGCGTCCATGCCCTCGCCCGTGGTGGCCGAGAGCTGCAGGATCTCGATCGTTGGGTTCACACGCCGCGCGAGCGCTATGCAGCGCGCCACGTCGAACTTCACGTGCGGCAGCAGGTCGATCTTGTTCAGGACCATGAGCTGCGAGGCCGCGAACATGTCGGGGTATTTGAGCGGCTTGTCTTCGCCCTCGGTGACCGAGAGGATGGCGACCTTGGCGGCTTCGCCCAGATCCCACACGGCGGGGCAGACGAGGTTGCCCACGTTCTCGATGAACAGCAGGCTGTGCCCGTCGTCGTGGTGGCCGTGATGGTGATCGTGGCTGTGGTGGTCGTGGCTGTGCAGTTGCGCGAAGGCCTCGCTCACCATGGGCGCGTCGAGGTGGCAACCCTTGCCGGTGTTGACCTGGATCGCGGGCGCACCGGTGGCGCGGATGCGGTCGGCGTCGAAGCTGGTCTGCTGGTCGCCCTCGATCACCGCCACATGCAGATCGGGCGCATGTTTTTTCAGCGCCTCGATGGTCGCGCACAGCAGCGTGGTCTTGCCCGAGCCCGGGCTGGACACGAGGTTGAGCGCGGTCACGCCGTGCGCTTCAAAGTGGGCCCGGTTCTGCAACGCCACGCGGTTGTTGGCGCCGAGGATGTCGGTCTCCAGCTTGATGGCGCGCGCCTGGCTCATGCCGGGCACCGAGACGCGGGCCGCGCCGGCACCGAAGTGCAAGTCGCCGTTGCCGGGGTTCACCTGCACCACGCCGGCCTCGCCCGCATGGGTTTGTACATGCCGGGCATGGGCCGGGCTGTTGTCACTGCATCCGCAAACGACACACATGGTCTGTCTCCTGGTTCACTCAATCATCACTGACTTGCATGTCAATCACCCGAAGCTCCTGACCACCGGTCGGCTGCAGTTGGTAGCCGCCGCAGGCCGGGCAAGTATCGCCGCGCTGGGCGATGGCCACGGTCTGGGCGCAACCCATGCACCAGGCCTGGCCGGGCGGTTCTTCGATCTGAATCTCTGCACCTTCAAGCACGGTCCCGGGCGCGAGACTCTCCAGCGCGAAACGCAGCGCGCGCACGTCCACGCCCGCGAGCTGGCCGGCTTCGAGCCGCAGCGACAGCAGACGCGAAAAACCTTCGCGCACGGCCGTGTCTTCGACCAGTTGCAACACACCGCCGGCGAGGCTGGCTTCATGCATGGTGCACCTCCTGAACAGCGGGCAACGTGTGCGTCACGTCAAACGGCACGCAGGGGTCGAACGCGGCCATGAGCAGGCGCACGCGGCGCGCGGCGTCTTCGGCGGGCCGACCCGCATCCAGCGCGGCGATGCGCTGCGCCACCTCACCCTGCGGATGGAAATTCCATTCGGTGGGCGCGAGCACACGGCAGGCGGCCACACGTGCCGGCGCATCGCCCACGGGCGCATCGATCTCCACCTGGTGCACCAGCAGGCCACGCGCCATTTCCACCCACGCCAGACCTTGGCGCTCACCGGTGGTCAGCGCCCCAAACGACAACCAGCCCGCGCCGCTCTGGCCCGGTGCGTCGGGTTGGCACAGGCGCACCAGCTCGGCGATGCGGCCGCCCAGCAGCGCCCAGGGCGTGAGCGGCAGGCCAACGGGTTGGTCGTTCAGGCGTGTCCAGCTGCCGGTGTGCGCGCTGGCGCCCTGCCAATGCGGTTGCAGACAGAAGCCGGCCTCTTCCGCCATGGCGGCGGACAGGGTGCGGACATCCGAAGCCCCGGCGTGGACACGCAGCGCGTTGGCGGGTCTCAGCGGTCCCGCGCTGTCGGCCTCTCGCGCGGCGCGCAGCAGCGCGGGCAGCCAGCCCGCGTGGCGGCGGCTCCAGTCGTGCAACCAGTCGGCGCCACAGGCCTGCCAGGCGCGAAGCCAGGTGGCGGCCGGCATCTGCAGCAGCTGATCTTGCAGCCAGGTCAGCGTGTCGGGCCAAGGGTCGGCCACGGCGGTGGCAGCGGGCGCGAGCAGCGGGCAGGATTTCAGCGCGGCCTGTGCCTGGGCGGCCCACGGCCCCTGCGCGTCGGCGGCCAGCAGGCGCGGCCAGTCCAGGCCGATGCGGCGGATGTGTTCCTGCGCGGTCTCGGTGCGCAGTCGCTGCGCCACCTGCTGCGGCGCGGGCATCAGGCCGGGCGCGGCGGCGTCGATGGCGAGCATCGAACACAGGCGGTGCGCGTGGCCGCAGAGGTTGAACAGGCTGGCCATCAGGCCGGGCAAGGCGCTCACCGCCTGACCGCGGGCCAGGCGCGGCGCCCAGTCGGGGCGGCTGCTGTGCAGGGCCAGCGGCAGCGGCGCGCCCGGCGCCACGCGCAGGCAGCCGGCCAGCGAGGTGGTCATTGGCTCCACCCCACGGGTTGCGGTGCGGGCCCCCGTCGGAACGGTCGTGCGGGTGCTCATGCCGCCGCTCCCGCGTCTGGCCGGCGCGCCATGAAGAAGGCGCGACGCGCGGGCAGCGGCTCGGTCGCGATGGGCGCCACCGCCTCGGCTTCGGGCCGGGGACGGACCAGCGCCAGCGACGCCAGCGCGGTTTCGCGCGCCAGGTCCTGGCTGGTGAAACCGTTCATGGGTGAAAACAGCGCGCAGGTCTCGTGGTAGCCGATGGCGGGGTCGTGCGCGCCGATGAAATCGAAGCGCTCGCTGCCGAAATCGCGCACCGCCTTGCGCCCCACGCGGTTGCCGTGGGGCCCGTTCACCGCAGGCAGGCGCAACAGGCTCATGAACCAGGGGGTGATGAGCACGCCTTCGGCCACGGGTTCGGCACCCTCTTCTCCTTCGGTCCACTCGAAGCCCACGGCTTCGACATGCAGCGCTGGGTTGAGCAAGGGGATGCCCTGCATGCGCTCGGTCTGCACGTGGCGGTAGAAGTCCACCAGGGTTTGCACGCGCGCGGCCAGCGGGTTGGATGTGGTGGTGTCCATGTGGGCGAGCGGGCTCATGGCTGTTGTCCCTCGTGCGGTGCGCGATGGGTGACACCGGCCGCTGGGTTGGCGGGCCCCTCACCCCAGCCCTCTCCCCAGAGGGGCGAGGGAGTGAAGCCCCCTCTCCCGCTCGCGGGAGAGGGTTGGGGTGAGGGCCGTTGACCGCAACGGCGCAGGGTGTGAGCCATGTCCATCATTCCAGCATCAGGAACTGCTCGGCATCGCCGTCGCAGTTCGGACAGCGCCAGTGCGCGGGCAGATCGGCGAAGGGGGTGCCGGGGGCGATCTGCCACTGCGGGTCGCCGAGCGCCGGGTCGTAGACCCACCAGCAGATCTTGCATTCGAGGCGCGAGCCGGGTTTGAGCACGTCCCGGTTGCCCAGGTACGAGCCTTCAAAGCCCTCGGAACCTTTGGGGCGACCGGCGCTCACCCGATCCGGCGCCGGGCCGCCCCAAGCCGGATCAGCCCCCTCGGGGGGCAGCGACCCGCGCAGCGGTGGAGCGTGGGGGCTCATGCTTGTTCGAGATAGGTCATCACGTCGAGCAGGCGCTCGTGCGAATCGCGCAGGTCTTCGGGCGCGGCCATGGCCACCTCGGGCATGTCCACCACCTCGACCGTGTTGAGGATCACCTTGTCCATCGAGTTGTAATACACCACGCGCCAGCAGTTCGGCAAGCGCGTGTTGGAGATGCGGCAGTTGCCATAGCCGCGCGAGAGCATGAGCACGCGGCCGGTGCCCAGGTGGTGGTCGAGGAAGCCGATGTCTTCGGGCGTGACCGGCAGCAGCGTGAGGTTGACCACGTGCGACACCTGGCCGGGTTTCCATCCGGCGACCTGGTCGCGGATCTCTTCCACCAGCAGGGGCGCGTTCTGCACGTTGGGCGGCAGCGGACCGGCCCAATGCGGCATGGCACCCTGGGGCCACACGTCGTCGACCGCGATGGCGCGCAGCAGCGCCGGCACCGGGCCGACCTCGATCACGTCGTCGATCAGCGTGCGCTCGCCGTCCACGGTGCGGAAGGTGATGAGGCGCCACACGCCCGCGAGCACCGACTCCTGGATGCGCACTTCGAGCGCACCGTCTTCCTCGCGCACCAGAGCGCTGGCCTCGCCCTCACCCATGATCTGGTTGACCAGGCGCAGGTCGGCGGCGGGCAGCGCGGTCAGCGACACCTGGCCGCCGGGGCCACGCTCGGCCGTCCGGTCCAGCAGCGCCAGCACCTGGCCCAGCACCGCGCGGGCGGCGTCGCGGCCGGCCAGCTCTTCGGGCTCGGGCAGCACCGGCGGGCGGTAGGTGTCCATGTCTTTGGGCATGGGCAGGTAGTCCAGCGACTCGTCTTCGGACTGGGTGCCCGGGCCGAGGGCGACGAGGGGAATGGGGAAGTCTTTCATGGGGTGTCCTTGGTGGTCTGGCGGTTCAATGGCAGCCGCTGTCGCTGGCCGTGGCACCCTGGCTCACCACGGGGATGCCGATGGTGGGCGGGCGCGAGGGTGGCATGGCGAGCGCGGCGGCGACGCCGTTCAGGTACACGTCCCAGTCCTGCATGCCGGCGATGGCGGTGACGTACTGGCCGTCGCGGAAGAACAGCAGCGTGGGCCAGCGTTGCGAGCCGTAGCGTCGCGCCACCGCGTCCTCGTGGTCGCGCGGCACCACCGCGATCTGGAAGCGGTTCGGGAAACTTTTCATCAGCTCGGGCAACACGGCCGCGACGTCCTGGCCTTCGGGGAAACGCACCGGGTCGCCGGCCAGCAACACGACGCGGTCGCCGCCGCCCGCGCTCCACGCGGCCACGGTGGTTTCATCCACCCAGGCGGCACCGAAGTCGCGCGCCAGGCGCATCACCAGCGGTGGCGCGGGGTTGGTGTCGGGCACGGGCAGCGCAAAGGCGCGGCTGGGGGTTTCTGTGGCGGTGTTCATGGGGTCTCCTGTGTGTTTGTCCGGTTGAATGTCAGTGCTGTCCAGAGAGCTGCTTCAGCTGCTCGGCGGTCATCTGTGAGGGCAGCACAAAGCCCGCGTCGCCGCTGGCATCAAAGCCCTGCATGGCGCCGAGCACGAGGTCCAGTGCGCTGTTGACTTCCGTCGCTCGGTCGGCCGTGATGCGTTCGCGCGCATCGCCCAGGAACACCAGCAACCAGTCGCCAGCCTCCAGCGGGCCGACCAGCGCGGTGCTGACGCGGCGGCGCTCGCCACGGCCTTCGCACCAGGCGTGGCCGGGCTCAGTGGCGGTGACTTGCATGGGCATGCCAATGCACATATCAAAGGTCCTTGGGGAAAAAGCGTTCGTCGCCTTCGCGGCAGGCTTGCTCAGGGGCCGGGCGCTGCGTTTCATAGGCGGTCAGCGCGAGCTCATCCATGGTCACCGCCTCGCGCTCGCCCAGCGGCGTGCGGCGCGGTGCGGGCTCACCGCCCCAGCGCGCAATCTGGTCCACGCCCAGCGCCAGTGCCTCTTCCATCGCGGCCTTCACCACCGGGCGCAGGCTGCCGCCGTAGTCCTCCAGCTCCTGCGGCTGGCAGCCGATCAGCAGCACATGGGCCGGGTACTTGCCCGTGAGCTGCGCGAGCGAGAGCACTTCCTGGAAACCGGTCTGGTGCAGGCTCATCTTCTTGGCGCCCATGAAGCGCGGCACGGCATCGTCGCGCACCTGTTTCAGGGTGCCGGGTTCGAGGCCGTAGTCGATGGCGTCGAAGATCAGCAGCGCGTCGGCCGCCTGCACATGCTGGATCAGGTACAGACCCTGGGTGCCGCCGTCGATGAGCGACACGTGTTCGGCGAACTCGAAGCGGCGTTGCAGCGCTTCGATGCAGCGCACGCCAAAACCTTCGTCGGCCCAGAGCAGGTTGCCGATGCCGAGCACCACGATGGTCTGCGGCCGGGCGGGGGTGTCACCACCGGGGTGACAGGTGGATTCGGACGGATGGGCGCTCATGGTGGGTGGTCCCGAAAAACTCAAAGGGAAGAAGGGGTGACCGAGCTGGAACAGAAGCGCTTCCAGGCGTGGAAGCTGTCCCAGGCGGCCTGGTGCGCGAGCCAGAAACCGGCGTCGATGCCGAACTGGCGCGCGCAACGGATGGCGGTGTCGGGCGACATGGCCCGCTGGCCATGCACCAGCTCGTGCAAGCGTCGGCGCGAGAGGCCCAGCACCCGCGCCGCCTCGCTTTGGCTCAGCCCCAGCGGCGCCAGGCAGGTGTGCGCCAGCAGCCGCCCCGGGTGCATGGGCGTGCGCACCGGCACGCCCCGCGGGGGGATGGTCCAGCTGGCGGCGACCGGCTTCATGGTGCTCAGTCCTTGAACGTTCTACGGCCGGAGATCATGGTCGACACGATCGACTGGCGGCCCATGATGTCTTCGCGGATCGCGGCGTAGATGTGCAGCGTGATGAACATGATCAGCGCCCACATGCCCATGCGGTGCCAGGTGTGCACGTCCTGGCTCTGGCCGAACAGCGGGATCACCCAGCCAAACATCCGTTCCTGCCACGAGCCCATCTGCGAGCCTTCGCCATACAGCGCAAAGCCGGTGATCACCATGAAGATCGAGAGCATCAGGAAGCCCGCGAACATGGCCAGACGCGCCAGCGGGTTGTGGCCCACGTAACGGCCCGGCCGCGGGATCAGGAAGGCGTACCACTTGAACATGGTGAGCACCTCTTTCCAGTAGGCCTTCTGGAAGATCGGCACCCAGAAGATTTCGCGCGCGTGGTGGTTGCCCACCAGCGCCCAGTAAGCGCGACCGATCAGGCCCACGGCCAGCAGGTAGCCCGCCGTGAAGTGCGCGAAGCGGATGTAGCCCATGAGGTAGTGCGCGCTGGCCTCGCCCGGCATGGTGGGCAGCGGCTGACCGATGAAATAGCCGGTGAGGGCCAGCACGGTGATGGACGCCGCGTTGATCCAGTGCCAGAGGCGCACGGGCGCTTCGTACACATAGACCGATCGGGTGGCCTGGCCGTGTGAGACGGCGCTCTCGTCGATGCCGGTGACATCGGCGAGGCGTTCGGGGGACGTGGTGGACATGGTGGCCTCCAAATAACGGTTGCCGTTGATCGGGGTGGCCGTCAGGCCGTCAACTGACCGAAGAGCACCAGGCCGGATGCGCCCAGCACCGCGCCCAGGCCACCCAGTGCCCAGCCGCTGCGCTCGGCCAGCGCTCGGCGGATGCCGAGGCCCGCGAACACGCCGCCGATGTGCAGCGCGGCCGTGGTCAGCAAAAAGCCCGCGGCGTAGCCCGCGAAGCCCGTGGCCGGTGTTTCAGCGCCGTGGGCCAGGCCGTGCAGCGAAGCCGCCGCGGCCACCAGCCCCAGGCCGAGGGCGGCCGGCATCGGCTGGCGGGCCAGCACCAGCATGGCGCCGAACAGCAGCACCGACAGCGCCACGCCCTGCTCCAGGAACGGCAGGCTCACGCCGGCTGCGCCCAACGATGCGCTGATGACCAGCGCCAGCAAAAACGTGGCCGGGCCTTGCCAGGCCTTGCCTTTCGGCAGGGCACAGACCGACCACACGCCCACGGCCACCATGGCCAGCAGGTGGTCCAGGCCGAAGGGGTGAGCCAGGCCTTCCATGAGGCTGGTGGCGCCGTGGCCCGGGTGGGCCTGGGCCACACCGGCCAGACCGGTCAGCAGCGCGGCGGTAGTCAAACGGCGGATGTATTTCGATTGCATGTGTTTCTCCTCGTTGTGGGGTTCAGCGCACAGTGACTCTGCTCATCTCCTGCCCGTCTTCGCTCATCACGTGGGTGGAGCAAGCCAGACAGGGGTCGAAGCTGTGCAGCGTGCGCAGGATCTCCAGCGGCTGCTCGGGGTTGACCATGGGCGTGTTCATGAGCGAGGCCTCGAAGGCGCCGATCTGGCCCTTGGTGTCGCGCGGCGAACCGTTCCAGGTGGTGGGCACCACGCACTGGTAGTTCTCGATCTTGCCGTCCTTGATCTTGATCCAGTGGCCCAGCATGCCGCGCGGTGCGGCGACCGTGCCCACGCCCTTGGCCTCCTTGGGCCAGGTGGACGGGTCCCATTTGTCGGCGTTGACGGTGCTGGTGTCGCCGGCCTTGATGTTGCCGATCAATTGCTTGAAGTCGTCCATCATCATCTCGCCGCAGTACTGGCCTTCCAGCGCGCGCGCCAGGGTGCGGCCGATGGTGGTGGGCAGCAGCTGCTTGAGCGTGAAGTTGGTTTCCGGCAGGCCGAGGGCTTTGGGGATCGCGCTGTTGATCGCCACCGCCGCGCCGTCCACCTGCTCCTTCACACGTTGGCAATGTTTGTTGCCCTGCATCGCGTGGGCATAGCCCAGGATGTAGCGCGACAGCGGGCCGACCTCGACCGCGTGGCCGCGCCAGCGCGGGCTCTTGATCCACGAGTACTTGGCGGACTCGTCCAGGTTCTCGATCTGGGTGCGCGTGCCCTTGAAGTTGGGGCCTTCGGGGTGGTAGTTGGCTTCGGTGACGCCGTCCCAGGGGTGCAGGCCCTTGGTTTCGTCGCCGTACTTGTACCAGCTGTGGCTCACGAATTCCTGCACCTGCTCGGGGTCGCGCGGGTCGATGGCGTGGATCTTGTCCCAGTTGCCGTCGAGGATCACGCCGCCGGGCAGTTGCTGCGTTGTGGCGTCATAGGGCACCTTCTCGTAGGTGCCGTAGTCGGCCACGTTGGTGGCGCTCAAGCCGCCGCCGTACAGCCAGCCGGCGTTCTTGTAGATGGTGCCGATGGCCAGCACGTCCGGGATGTAGACGTTGTTGTTGAAGTCGATCATTTCCTGGATGCGGGCCTGCACGAAGTTCAGCCGCTCCATGTTGATCGGGGCGCCGGCGGCGCCGTTGCCGTCGAGGTTGATGGCGCAGGGCACGCCGCCCACCAGGTAGTTGGGGTGCGGGTTCTTGCCACCGAAGATGGTGTGCACCTTGACCCACTCTTTCTGCAGGTCCAGCGCTTCGAGGTAGTGCGTCACGGCCATCAGGTTGGCCTCGGGCGGCAGCACATAGGCCTTGCTGCCCCAATAGCCGTTGGCGAAGGGGCCGAGCTGGCCGCTCTCGACGAACTTCTTCAGGCGGTTCTGCACGTCGCGGAAGTAGCCGGGCGAGCTCAGCGGGTGCGCGGGCGACACCAGTTGCTGCAGCTCGCTGGTCTTCTTCGGGTCGGCCTGCAGGCAGGACACGACATCGACCCAGTCGAGCGCGTGCAGGTGGTAGAAGTGCACCGCGTGGTCGTGCACCTGCAGCGTCTTGGCCATCATCTCGCGGATCAGGTGGGCGTTCAGCGGGATGCGGATGCCCAGCGCATCTTCCACCGCGCGCACGCTGGTGAGCGCGTGGCAGCCGGTGCACACGCCGCAGATGCGTTCCACAAAGGCCCAGGCGTCGCGCGGGTCGCGGCCTTTCAGGATCACTTCCAGACCGCGCCACATGGTGCCGGTGGAGACCGCGTTGCGGATGACGTTGTTGCTGTCGAGGTTGACCTCGCAGCGCATGTGGCCCTCGATGCGCGTGACCGGGTCGACGACGATGCGCCGGCCGGTGTTGTCCATCTTGAAGCCCTGTGTTTCGTAAGCACCCATGGTGTTCTTCCTCGTGTGTCTGGATCAGCTGTTGGTGGACGCCGCTTTTTTCTCCGCGGCCTTGTCACGCGAGCGCTTGGCCACCGAGATGGCGGCGTGCGCCGCGACCGCGGCCCCCACCACACCGGCCGCCGTGCCGCCGATCTCGTCGGCGTTGGCCTCGATGCCGAAGGCGTGGATGTCGGTCAGGCGGTCGTAGAACGAACCCTTGTCCCAGAAGCCGTCTTCACTGCAGCCGATGCAGCCGTGGCCGGCCTTGATCGGGAAGCTGGTGCCCTCGTTCCACATCACGGTGGAGCAGGCGTTGTAGGTGGTCGGGCCCTTGCAGCCGACCTTGTAAAGGCAGTAGCCCTTGCGCGCGGACTCGTCGTCCCAGGTCTCGACGAACTGGCCGGCGTCGAAGTGCGGGCGGCGGTAGCACTTGTCGTGGATGCGCTGGCTGTAGAACATCTTCGGCCGGCCCTGGCGGTCCAGCTCGGGGATCTTGTCGAAGGTCAGCATGTAGGTGATCACGCCCGTCATCACCTCGGGGATGGGCGGGCAGCCCGGCACCTTGATGATGGGCTTGTCGGTGATCACCTTGTGGATCGGCGTGGCCTGCGTCGGGTTGGGCTTGGCGGCCTGCACGCAGCCCCACGAAGCACACGAACCCCAGGCGATGATGGCCTTGGCATCCTTGGCCACGTGCTTGAGCTTGTCGATGAAGGGCTTGCCCGACTGGATGCAGAACATGCCGTCTTCGTTCAGCGGCGGGTTGCCTTCCACCGCCAGGATGTACTGGCCCTTGTACTTGGTCATGATCTCTTCGAGGATGGCCTCGGCCTGGTGGCCGGCGGCGGCCATCAGGGTGTCGTCGTAGTCCAGGCTGATCATGGAGAGCACCACGTCCTTGGCCAGCGGGTGCGCCGAGCGGATGAAGGACTCGGTGCAGCAGGTGCATTCCAGGCCGTGCAGCCAGAGCACCGGGGTGCGCGGCTTGGTTTCCATGGCGTGCGCGATCTGCGGCACGAACGAGGGGGCCAGCCCCAGCGAGGTGGCGGTGAGCGAGCAGTACTTGAGAAAGCTGCGGCGCGAAATGCCCTTGCGGCGCATCACCTCGTAAAAGGTTTCCATCATGGGTTGTCTCCGTTGGCTTGTGTGGGTCGGGCCGGCTCTCACCGGTGGGTCCCCCTGGTCCCGCCGCTCGTGCAGGCAGGTGATCTACCGTTCGCAAGCCGCAGGCCATCACAAGCCATCCCCGGGAAAACACCGAGAATGCTCCGTAAGCACTTGATTTTCATCAAGTTTTTTTGACTTCAGAGACCTCGCTTCACTTCGGTCATTTCAGAACTGGAAAACAGAGTTCCACTTGATCAGACAAACCGGACAATCAAATTCCGTTTCGTTTTGAAAAATCGGTGGCCCAAACGGGCAAAAAAAAGCCGACCCTCGTGAGGTCGGCTTGTGATCTGGGTGCATCTCTGGGGACGCTGAAAAACCATTTTCTGGTTGGACTGGGTTGTCTCCTCGGTCCCCCGCGGTCGACAGCGGCAAGGCCGCTGTGAGCGAGTGACAGCACTGTAGCCGCTCGCACCGTTGTCGTGCATACGGGCTTTCCCTTGGTTCCGGGGCCCACTGGCACAGGAAATGCTCTGGGCCGTGGGTCGTTGGAAAAGGTAACAAGATGCACCAAAACCGTAGATTGTTCGCGGCTCTGACCTGCGGTCTGACGCTCGCCACCCCTTCCCTGCTCTGGGCACAGGCCACGCCCGAGCCGCTCACCGCGCCCGCCCTGGTGGCCGTGAGCAACATCCACAACGCCGACACCGCCTGGCTCATGGTGAGCACCGCCCTGGTGCTGCTCATGACGCTGCCGGGCATCGCTCTCTTCTATGGCGGCATGGTGCGCCGCCACAACGTGATCAACACCATGGCCAGCGTGGTTGGCATCGCCGCCGTGGTCAGCGTGTTGTGGTTCGCGCTGGCGTATTCGATGGCGTTCACCCCCGGTAACGGTGCGCTGGCGGGCTGGGTCGGCGGCCTGCAGCGCATGGGCTTTGCGGGGCTGGACTACCTGGGCGCCAGCGGCCAGGTGGCGGTGAGCCACATCGCGCCGCACGTGCCTGAGTCGGTGTTCGCCATGTTCCAGCTGACCTTCGCCATCATCACCTGCGCCCTGGTGGTGGGCGCGCTGGTCGAGCGCATGCGCTTTGGCGCCCTGCTGCTGTTCGCCGGCCTGTGGCTGCTGCTGGTGTACGCGCCCGTCGCGCACTGGGTCTGGGAGCCGGGCGGCTGGCTGGCCCGGCTCGGTGCGCTGGACTTCGCCGGCGGCGCGGTGGTGCACATCAACGCCGGTGCGGCCGCCCTGGTCTGCGCCTACGCGCTGGGCCCGCGCCAGGGTTACGGGCGCGAGCCCTTCATCCCCTTCAACCTGGGCCTGACCATGGCCGGCACCGGCCTGCTCTGGGTGGGCTGGTTCGGCTTCAACGCCGGCTCGGCGCTCGCCGCCGACGGCCGCGCCGGGCTGGCGCTGGCCGTGACCCATATCGCCGCCGCCGCGGGCGCGGTGGCCTGGATGGGCGCGGAGTGGCTGGCGCGCAAACGCGCGTCGCTGCTGGGCCTGTGCTCAGGCGTGGTGGCGGGCCTGGTGGCCATCACGCCGGCCGCGGGCTTCGTCACACCGCGCTCGGCGCTGATCATCGGCCTGGTGGCGGGTGTGGCCTGCTACTGGGGCGCCACCGGCCTGAAGCGCCGGCTGCGCGCCGACGACTCGCTCGATGTGTTCGGCGTGCACGGCGTAGGTGGCCTGGTGGGCGCGCTGCTCACCGGCGTGCTGGCCGACCCGGCGATCTCGGGGGTCGAAGGCAGCCTGCTCAAGCAGCTGATCGCCTGCGTGGCGGTGCTGGCCTACAGCGTGCTGATGACGGCGGTGGTGCTGTGGATCACCTCGTGCTTTGCACGGCTGCGTGTGCGCGAGAGCGACGAGCGCGCCGGGCTGGACCTGGCGCTGCACAACGAGCAGTTGGGACACTGAAATGGAACACCCCCGCCGCGCTGCGCGCAACCCCCAAGGGGGCGGCACTGGCCGTCCGGCAAAGCCGGCCCGGCGGTGCCCTGGGGTTTGCACCACTTCGCTCGTTGTGGATCGAGCTCCGGCGTCATCGACAACCCAGGGCCCGCACACTATTTTTCCAGGCCGAATAGGCTGAACAGGCCCCAAGCCATAGGAAGGACGCAGCCATGACCTCCACCGAAAGCTTTGCCACCGCCGCCCACCTGCATGTGTTGCTGCGCCGCAAGACCGGGCGCGTGACCGACACCGAGTGGATGGCCACCAACGCCGACTACGCGCACGAGATCGTGCGCTACGCACGCGAACAGGCGGCCACCGAAGGCCACACCGAGCTGCTGCCCTGGGCCGAGAAGCTCGAAGCCCTGATTCCGCAGCTGGGCGCGGTGGTGCGCAAGCCCTTGCTGGTGGTCGCCAGCGAACGGCTCAAGGCCGGCCAGCCCCCCGCCAGAGCCACCGGCGCCGCGCCGGGGCGCCGCAGCGGCTTTTCAGACTCGGCGCAACCCAGCGGCTTTCTGGAGTCCACGCTCAACTCGGTCTTCGGCACCCCGCGCAAACACGAGGGCGACGAGCCGGGCCCACGCTACGTGGGCGGCATCCGCTGAGGCATGGCACTCAGCGCGGTGGCGGTCCACCGTTGCCATGGGACGGCCGCAGCGCCAGCACGCCGTCCACGTTTTCGCAGACCCCGGTAAAGCTGCGCCCGTCGCGCCCGGTGAAGCTGGCCTGGGCGCCAGCGGTCTTGCCCTGACAGGCCTGCACCGCTTCGGGCGGTGGTCCGGGGGGTTTGCCGCCGGGGGCGGACTGGGCTTGGCAAGCCCCCAGGGTGCTGGCCAGCACGCAGGCGCTGGCGGCGCGAAACACGAACGACGTCATGACGAACTCCTGATGTGAAACAACGAAAAAGGGGAAAGAGCATGGGAAGCCGTTCAGGCGCCACGGCGCCCCGGGCCTGAGCGCGGGGCTTCGCTCAAGCCGCCACCCCCACCTCCAGCGTGGCCACAAAACCCTGCGTCACGCTGCCGCTCACGCTGGCCAGCTGCTGCGCCGCGCTGTCGTTGCCGAACACGCCGTCGCTCGCCAGCGAGATGTTGGCGAAATTGCGCACGCTGCTGCTGTAGCCGGAGGCCACGCCATAGACCTGGTTGCACACGCTCGCGGGCAGGGCCAGCTGCGACACCGTGAGGTGGTCGCCCACGCTGTCGCTGCCGGTGGCCGCGCTCAGGCTGGGGTAGATCTCGAAGTGGATGTGGGGCCAGCGCCCGCTGTAGCAACCGGGAAAGATGGTGCTGAAACTGACCTGCCCGTTGGCGTCGCTCACCTGCACACCGCGCAGGAAGTTCTCGCCCGTGTAGCCGCTCGAATACATCGAATACCCGCCGTCGCGCGTGCAGTGCCACAGATAGACCGCGTAGCCCTCCAGGCTGTTGCAGCTGTCGGAGGTGTTGACGAGGTTGAGCGTCACCGTCAGCGGCACGCCCGGGGCCGTGCCGCTGGCGCCCCCGACGCTGCTGCGGATGTCGCTGCGCACGATGCCCGAGAGCGTCAGCGCGTTCAGGCGCTGGTTCGACGCCGTGGTGCCGTCGGCCGGGTACGGGCCCGCCGTCTCGCGCGGGATGGTGCTGCAGCTGCCGCCCGAGGCGGCGCTCACGGCGTCTTCGCTCTCGTCATCGCCGCCACCGCCACAGGCCACCAGCGAGAGCGGCGCGAGCGAGGCGCAGGCGCCCGCGGCGAGCCAGCGCAGGGCGCTGCGGCGTTCGCGGATCTGGCGGGCCAGGGTGTCGAGGTCGTGGTTCAGACCATGCGGGTGGTGTGGGGTCAAGGCAATGTCCTTTCAGTGGGGGAGTGGGAAGGGGTTCGGGCGCCAAGCGCCGCGCCGTCAGAGATCGATGCCGATCCGCACGTCACCGCGCAGTCCGCCGGTGTCCAGATCGACCGACAGCCGGTCCAGCGTCAGCAGCACCGAGTCGCCGTCGTCGCTGAAGCGCGGCCGCGTGGTGCGCGCCGGCAGCGGGTCGGCCAGCGGCACGCCTTTCAGGGGGCCGTCGGCCTCCTCGGGCAGGAGCAGGCAGACGTCGGAGCGCGCCGTGACCTGCCGACCGTTGTTGAAATAGATCTGCAGGTAGACCGGCACGGTGTTGTCCCGGTACTTGCGTGGGTAGACGGTGTGGAAGCCGACCGCGCCGTCGGCATCGCTGATCTGCACGCCGCGCATGCAGGTGATCGCGTCGAGCTCGTCGCCCTGGAAGTCGATGGTCCAGCAGCGCGCGTCGTAGTGCCAGATGTAGACCGCCGCGTGCTCGATGGGACGGCCCCGCGCGTCCACGATCCGCATGTTCAGCGTCAGCGACAGGCCGGGGCTGCCCCGCGCAATGTCGCGCCGCAGCAGCGGCGAGCGCTGCAAAAACTCCAGCAGCGGGTACGGCCGCTGCGTGGGCTGCACACGCAGCAGGGTCCGCGACGGCACCGCGTCATCGCAGGCGACAGCGGGTGTGATGGCATCGGAGGGAGCAAGCGTTTGAAGCATGTCCACGATTCTGTGGAGGGCCTGTGAACGCTGCGTGGGCGATTTGTGTCGGGCCTGACACAAACGCGGCGCGCTGTCGTGGCCTCGCGGCGCCATGGCGCCGCAGGCGCCTCAAGCCACCGGCAACACCAGGGTCGCGCGCAGCCCGCCCGTGGGCCGATTGCCCAGGGCCAGCGTGCCGCCTTCGCGCTGCGCCAGGTCGCGGGCGATGGCCAGGCCCAGCCCGCTGCCGCTGGGGCGCTGCTCGCCGGGCAGGCGCACCCAGGGCTGGAACACGCGCTCCAGCTGGTCGGGTGGTATGCCCGGCCCGTCGTCGTCCACGTGCACCGCCACGCCCGCCGCTGCGGGCTCCAGGCTCAGGCGGGCGCGCTGGCCGTAGCGCAGCGCGTTGCCCACCAGGTTGCCCAGGATGCGGCGCAGCGAGGCGGGGTGCACCCGCACGCGCGCCGCGGGCGGCTCGGCGAGTTCGACCGCCTGGCCTTGCTCGCACAGGTCGTCCACCAACGACTGCAGCATCGCGCCCAGGTCCACCACGCGGGGCTCGGCCCCGTTTGACTGCTCGCGCATCACGGCCAGCGAGGCGTCGATCATTTCGTCCATTTCGCGGATGTCGGCGATGGCGGCCTGGGCCACGGCCTCGGGCAGGCGCTCGATGCGCAGCCGCAGCCGCGTCAGCGGCGTGCGCAGGTCGTGCGAAAGCGCGGCCATGTGCAGGCTGCGCTGGTCGAACTGCTCCTGCAGCCGCTGCGTCATGTGGTTGAACACGCGCGCGGTCTCGCGCACCTCCACCGTGCCACGGTCTTCGTCGAGCGCGGGCGGGCGGCGCCCCTGGCTCAGACCCTGCGCGAGCTCGGCCGCCGCGCGCGACAGGCGCTGCATGGGCGCGGCCAGCCAGCGCGCGCCAAGCAAGGCGCCCAGGCCGATGAGCAGCGCGCGCAGCGCGTAGTCGAACCACAGGGTCTGGGCCGGCAGCGCGGGCGGGGCGCCGGTCTCGCTGCCGGGGCGCCCTGTCGGTGGCGGGCCGGGCGGCGCCATTCCGTCCGGCCGGGGCCCCATCGGGGCGGTCGGCGCAGCCGGTGGCCCCGCATCGCTGCGCGCCGTGAGCGGGTTGCCCGGGGGCAGCGACGGCAGGGTGGCCAGGTTGGCGCCGCTCATGCGTTCGACCGGGCTGCCGCCCCCGGTGGTCAGCGGGATCGAGAGCACGAAGGCCGTGAAGTGGCTCAGGATCAGCGTCACCCACATCAGCACGAACAGGCGCCAGAACAGGGTGTTGAAGCGCGGCCACTTCATGGCTGGACTTTCGCGGTGAACAGGTAGCCCGCACCGCGCAGGGTGCGGATCAGGCTGGGCGCGTGGCCGGTGTCGCGCAACTTGCCGCGCAAGCGCGAGACCGCCAGATCGATGCTGCGCTCGCTGACCTCGACCCCGGGTGCGCGGGTGAGGTCGAGCAGGCGCTCGCGGCTCAGCGCCTGGCCGGGGTGGTCCACGAAGGCGCACAACAAACGGTATTCCGCCGCCGACAGCGGCACCACCAGGCCGTCGGCCTCGCTGAGCTGGCGCTGCACGCGGTCGAAGGTCCAGCCCTCGAAGCGCAGCACGGTGGCCGCGGGTGCCGCCGCGCCCGCCCCGCCCCGGCGCAGCACGGCCTTGATGCGCGCCACCAGTTCGCGCGGCTCGAAGGGTTTGGGCAGGTAATCGTCGGCACCCAGCTCCAGCCCGAGCACGCGCGAGAGCGCGTCGCCCTGCGCGGTGAGCATGATCACCGGCAGCGCCGGCTGCGTCTGCCGCACCCACTGGCACAGCGTCAGGCCGTTTTCATCGGGCAGCATCAGGTCGAGCAGCAAGACGTCGATGCCGCCGCGCGGCAGGCGCTGGCGCAGGCCCGCGCCATCGGCCACCGTGTCCACCACCATGCCGAAGGGCGCGAGGAAATCCACCAGCAAGCTGCGGATCTCGGGGTCGTCGTCCACCAACAGGCAGCGGGTTGGGGTCGGAGAAGGGTCTTGCATGGCTGGGGCACCGCGTCGTGGAAGGCGCGGCCAGTTTACGCAGGAAGCCCGGCAGCGCGCAGCCAGCCCAGCCCGGCGGACGTGCCGCCGGGCACCGCGCCGCGTGCCGGGCGGTACTCGCAGCCCACCCAGCCGCTCCAGCCGCAGGCCGCGGCCACCTCGTCGATCACACTGAACAGGTAGGGGTGATTCAACTCGCCCAGGTCGGGCTCGTGGCGCATGGGCACGCCGGCGATCTGGAAGTGGCCCACGCGGCCGGTGGGCAGGTACTGGCGGATCTTCATGGCCACGTCGCCTTCGACGATCTGGCAGTGGTACAGGTCGAACTGCACCTTGAGGTTGGGCGCGCCGATGGCCGTCACGATGCGGTGCGCCTCGTCCTGCCGGTTCAGGAAGAAGCCCGGGATGTCGCGCGGGTTGATGGGTTCGATCAGCACGTCGCAGCCCGCGCTCGCGGCCTGCCCGGCGGCCCAGGCCAGGTTGTTTTCATACGTGGCCTGCAACGCAGTGCGCTCGGCCCCGGCGGGCGCGAGGCCGGCCATCACGTGGATGCGCGGGCAGTTCAGCGTCTGCGCGTACTCCAGCGCTTGGGCAAACCCGGCGCGGAACTCGGCCTCGCGCCCGGGCAGGCAGGCCAGGCCGCGTTCGCCCGCGTCCCAGTCGCCGGGCGGGGCGTTGAACAGCACCTGCTGCAGGCCGTGGTCGGCCAGGCGCTGGGCGATGTCCTTGGCCGCGAAGGCGTAGGGAAACAGGTACTCGACGCCCTGGAAACCGTCGGCCGCAGCGGCGACAAAACGGTCGAGGAAGGCGTGCTCGTTGTAGAGCATGGTGAGGTTGGCGGCGAAGCGGGGCATGGGTCTGGTGGGAAAGGTGGGCGCTGAACGGTGGCTCAGGACAACCGGTAGGTTTCCAGGTGGATGCTGGTTTCGGTGCTGCTGATGCCGCGCACCAGGCGGATGCGCTCCAGCACCTGGGACAGCTCTGAAAGGTTGGCCGCGCGCAGCTCGGCCAGCAGGTCCCAGCGGCCGTTGGTGTCGTGCAGCGCGGCCACGCCCGGCTCGCCCAGCAGGCTGGCGATCACGGCGCGGGTCTCGTTGCCTTCCACCGCCACGCTCATCCAGGCGCTGATCTGGTGGGGCTGGGCGTCGGGCCGCAGGCGCACCGTGTAGCCCACGATCACGCCCGTGTCTTCGAGCTTGGTGATGCGGTTGGTCACGGTGCCGCGCGAGACCCCGAGCTTCTTGGCCAGCGTGGCCACGTTGGTGCGGGCGTCCTTGCGCAGCAGGGACAGCAGTTGTTGGTCGGTGGCGTCCATATTGGTCATTATGGCAATGAACATTGGCATTTGTTCAAATATTTGACATAAAGCTCGCACAGTTGCCGATTTACATTGCCATGGGCGGTTGAGACACTGAATGCCGAGTCGTTCGCCGGGCCGCCCCAAGAACGACTGCACCCCCTCGGGGGGCCTGGCGCAGCCAGGGTTGGGGGCGGCCATTCCACCGGAACACCCCATGACCACGCATCTTTCCCCCCTACCCACCCAGTTTCTGAGCGCCCAGGACGTGGCCAACGTGGTCCACCGCCTGGGCCTGCCCACGGCCCTGGCGCGCATGGCCGACACCATCCACGCCGACTACCTGCGCTGGCCCGCGTTCGACAAATGCGCCCGCGTGGCCAGCCACTCGGCCGACGGCGTGATCGAGCTGATGCCCATCGCCGACGCCAAGACCTACGCCTTCAAGTACGTCAACGGCCACCCCAAGAACACCCAGGGCGGCCTGCCCACGGTGATGGCTTTCGGCGTGCTGGCCGACGTGGACACCGGCGTGCCCGAGCTGCTGAGCGAGCTCACGCTCACCACCGCGCTGCGCACCGCGGCCATGTCGGTGGTGGCCGCGCGGGTGCTGGCCCGCCCGAGCAGCCGGCGCATGGCCCTGATCGGCAACGGCGCGCAAAGCGAGTTCCAGGCGCTGGCCTTCCACCACCTGATGGGCATCGAAGAGATCCGCCTGTTCGACACCGACCCCACGGCCACCGCCAAGCTGATGGACAACCTGAGCCACACCACGCTGCGCCTGCGGCCCTGCGACAGCATCGCCCAGGCGGTGCGCGGCGCCGACATCGTCACCACCGTGACGGCCGACAAGACCAACGCCACCATCCTCACGCCCGACATGATCGAGCCGGGCATGCACATCAACGGCGTGGGCGGCGACTGCCCGGGCAAGACCGAGCTGCACCCCGACGTGCTGCGCATGGCCTCGGTGTTCGTGGAATACGAGCCGCAGACCCGCATCGAAGGTGACCTGCAGCACCTGCCGGCCGACTTCGCCGTGACCGAACTCTGGCGCGTGCTGGCCGGTGAAACCGCCGGCCGCGACGGCGATGCCCAGGTCACCGTGTTCGACTCGGTCGGCTTCGCGCTGGAAGACTTCTCGGCGCTGCGTTTCCTGCGCGACGCGGCGCGTGAACTCGGCCTGGGCCAGCTGTTGCCGCTGATCCCCGGCCTGGCCAACCCCAAAGACCTGTACCAGCTGATCCGCGCCAGCGCCCCGCAGCCGCGCGCCGCCACGGCCCCGACCGCCGCCCAGGCGCCGCGCCACCCGCGCGCCAAAACCCCCGCCCTGAGCGCATGACGGCGCCGCGCACAGGCCACTTCGCAGCGGGCGGAGTGGGCCTGATCGGCGTGCCCACCGACATCGGTGCGGGCGCGCTGGGTTCCCGCATGGGTCCGGAAGCGCTGCGCGTGGCCGGCATTGCCGAAGCCCTGCAGGCGCTGGGCGTGGCGGTGCGCGACCGCGGCAACCTGCAAGGCCCGGCCAACCCCTGGCTGGCGGCCGTCAACGGCTTTCGCCACCTGCCCGAGGTCGCGCTGTGGAACCGCCTGCTGCACGACGCCATGCACGCCGAACTGCAGGCCGGCCGGCTGCCCATCATGCTCGGCGGCGACCACTGCCTGGGCATCGGCTCCATCAGCGCGGTGGCGCGCCACTGCCGCGCCACCGGCCAGCGGCTGCGCGTGCTGTGGTTCGACGCCCACGCCGACTTCAACACCGCCACCCTCACGCCCAGCGGCAACATCCACGGCATGCCGGTGGCCTGCCTGTGCGGCCAGGGCCCCGAGGCGCTGACCGGGCTGGCCGACCGCGTGCCCGCCATCGACCCCGCGGACATCCGCCAGATCGGCATCCGCAGCGTGGACGCGGGCGAGAAGCGGCTGGTGCACGACATGGGCATCGAGGTGTTCGACATGCGCTGCATCGACGAGTGGGGCATGCGCCACGTGATGGAGCGCGCGCTCGACGGCGTGGACGCCAACACCCACCTGCACGTGAGCCTGGACGTGGACTTCCTCGACCCCGACATCGCCCCCGGCGTGGGCACCACCGTGCGCGGCGGCCCGACCTACCGCGAAGCGCAGCTGTGCATGGAAATGATCGCCGACACCGGGCGCCTGGGCTCGCTCGACGTGGTCGAACTCAACCCCGCGCTGGACCTGCGCAACCAGACCGCCGAACTCGCGGTCGACCTGATCGAGAGCCTGTTCGGCAAATCCACCCTCATGCGCCCGGCCGACGGCTGACGCCCCGTTTTTCCCCCCGCCCCCGTTCATCACAACCACAGGAGACAAACCATGAAACGCATTTCCCAATGGGCCCTCGCCGCCCTGCTCGTGCTCGCCAGCCTGGGCGCGCAGGCCCGCAGCCTGGACGCCATCCGCAAGGACGGCAAGATCGTCATCGCCACCGAGGGGCAGTTCGCCCCGTTCAACTATTTCCAGGGCGCCAAGCTCAGCGGTTTCGAGGTCGAGCTGGCCAAGATGGTCGCCAAAAAAATGGGCCTGGCCGTGGAGTGGAAGGCGCTGAGCTTTGACGCGCTGTTCGCCGGCCTCGGCCAGGACCGCTGGGACCTGGTGATCGCCTCGCACGGCATCACCGAAGAACGCGCCAAGGCCGTGACCTTCACCGCCCCGCACTACTGCTCGGGCGGCAGCATCGTCTCGCTGGACCCGGCGATCCGCCAGCCGGCCGACCTGCAGGGCAAGGTGGTGGCGGTGCAGACCGGCAGCACCTACCTGGACAACGTCAAGAAGCTCCCGGGCCTGAAGGCGGTGAAGAACTTCCCGCAGGACACCGACGCGCGCAGCGCCCTCATGAGCCGCCGGGTGGACGCCTGGGTCACCGACAAGTTCGTGGTGCTCGCCGCGCTCAACGCCAACCCGGCCTCGGGCCTGAAGGTGGGCGAGTTCCTGTTCGTCGACCGCATCGCCGCGGCCGTGACCAAGGGCAACGACAGCCTGGCCCAGGGCTACAACGCCGCCCTGGCCGCGCTGCTGGCCGACGGCAGCTACAGCGCGCTCTCGCGCCGGTACTTCCAGGACGACGTGCGCTGCCGTTGAGCGGCGTGACCCCTTCCACCGAACACGGGACACCCCATGAACGCCCAACTGCTTGCCTGGCCCGGCCACTGGAGCCGCCAGCAGCGCGCCACCGCGACCATGGCCAGCGCCGGCGCGGTGCTGATCGCGCTGCTCTGGCTGATGGCGCTGCCACTGTCGCTCGCCCCCGAACCGATCGGCAGCAACGCCGTGCTGTTCGCCGAGGGCACCCTCATCACCGTGCAGCTCACGCTCACCGCCGGTCTGGCGGGCATCGCCATCGGCGTGCTCGCCGCCGTGGGGCGCACCTCGCGCGTGCTGCCGCTGCGCTGGGCCGCCTCGCTCTACATCTGGGTCGTGCGCGGCACGCCGCTGCTGGTGCAGATCCTGTTCGTCTTTCTCGCCCTGCCGGCGCTGGTGCCGGGCTTGCAGCTGGAAGACTTCGCCTCGGCCTGCGTGGCGCTGGCCTTCAACGTCGGCGCCTACAACGCCGAGGCGATCCGCAGCGGCTTGCTGGCCGTGCCCAAGGGCCAGGCCGAGGCCGCGCGCTCGCTCGGGCTCTCCAGCTGGCACACCTTCATGGACGTGAGCTTCCCGCAGGCCTTCAAGGTCGCCCTGCCGCCGCTGGTGAACAACACCGTGGCCCTGCTCAAGGACTCGTCGCTGGCCTACGCCATCGGGGTGGTAGAGCTCACCAACGTGGGCAACCGCATCCAGGCCGCGAGCTTCCAGCCGCTGCCCACCCTGGCCACCACGGCGCTGATCTACCTCACGCTCACCACCGTGTTGACCCAGATCTCGGGCGCCGTGGAGCGCCGCTACGACGTGGAAGGCCGCCAGCCATGAACACCAGCCCCCCGCTCATCACCATCGACAACGTCAACAAACACTTCGGCGCGCACCACGTGCTGCGCGGCATCAGCACGGCGTTCCACGCCGGCCAGGTCAGCGCCATCCTGGGCGCCTCGGGCTCGGGCAAGAGCACGCTGCTGCGCACGCTCAACCGCCTGGAGCGCCACGACTCGGGCCGCATCGTGGTCGACGGCATCGAGGTCAACGACGACCTCCGGCACCTCGAAGCCCTGCGCCGCGAGCTGGGCATGGTGTTCCAGCAGTTCAACCTGTTCCCGCACCTCACCGTGCTCGACAACGTGACGCTGGCGCCGCGGCGCATCCGCAAGACCCCACGCGGCGAAGCCAACGAGCAGGCCATGGAACTGCTGCAGCGCGTGGGCATGGAGGCCCACGCGCACAAGCACCCCTTCGCGCTCTCGGGCGGGCAGCAGCAGCGGGTGGCGATCGCGCGCGCGCTGGCCATGCAGCCCAAGGCCATCCTGTTCGACGAGCCCACCTCGGCGCTGGACCCGGAGATGGTCAAGGAGGTGCTGGACGTGATGAAGCGGCTGGCCCAGTCGGGCATGACCATGATCATCGTGACGCACGAGATGGGTTTCGCCCGCGAGGTGGCCGACCGCATCCTGTTCGTGGACCAGGGCCAGGTGGCCCAGGACGCGCCGCCCGCCGAGTTCTTCCACGCCCAGAACAACCCGCGCGTGCGCGCCTTCCTGGGGCAGGTCAGCCACTGAGCGGCGCGGGGCTGCGAGCGGGGCTGCGGCCTCAGTCCCCGCGCAGCATCCAGCGCGCCGCCTTCTCCGCGATCATCAGCGTGGGGCTGTTGGTGTTGCCGCTGGTGATGGTGGGCATGACGCCCGCGTCCACCACGCGCAGGCCGGCCACGCCGCGCACGCGCAGGTGGCTGTCCACCACCGCCAGCGGGTCGTCGGCGCTGCCCATCTTGGTCGTGCCGACCGGGTGAAAGATGGTGCTGGCGATGTCGCCGGCCAGGCGCGCGAGCTCTTCGTCGCTCTGGAACTGCACGCCGGGCTTGAACTCTTCGGGCTGGTAGTTGGCCAGCGCCGGCTGCGCCACGATGCGCCGCGTCACGCGCAGGCTGTCGGCCGCCACGCGCCGGTCTTCGGGCGTGCTCAGGTAACACGGCGCGATGGCCGGCGCGTCCGACGCCTGCGCCGAGGTGATGCGCACATGGCCGCGGCTGGTGGGGTTGAGGTTGCACACGCTGGCGGTGAAGGCGGGGAAGCTGTGCAGCGGCTCGCCGAACGCGTCCAGGCTGAGCGGCTGCACGTGGTATTCGAGGTTGGCGTAGGGCTGGGCCGGGTCGCTCCGGGTGAAGGCGCCGAGCTGGCTGGGCGCCATGCTCATGGGGCCGCTGCGCGTGAGCGCGTATTCCAGCCCGATGGCGGCCTTGCCCCAGAGCGAGTTGGCCAGGGTGTTGAGCGTCTTGGCGCCCGTCACCTTGTAGACCGAGCGGATCTGCAAGTGGTCCTGCAGGTTGGCGCCCACGCCGGGCAGGTCGTGCTGCACCGCGATGCCGTGCCGCTGCAGCAGCGCCGCCGGGCCCAGGCCCGAGAGCTGCAGGATCTGCGGCGAGCCGATGCTGCCCGCGCTGAGCACCACTTCCTTGGCCGCCACCACCGCCACCTTTTGCCCGCCGCGCAGCAGCTCGGCGCCGGTGCAGCGCAGTGCGCCGTTGGCCTCGCGCCGCAGCGTGAGCCGCTGCACCTGCGCCTGCGTCCACACCGTGAGATTGGGCCGCTGCCGCACCGGCCGCAGAAAGGCTTTCGAGGCGTTCCAGCGCCAGCCCGCCTTCTGGTTCACTTCAAAGTAACCCACGCCCTCGTTGTCGCCGGTGTTGAAGTCGGTGGTGGCGGGGACGCCGGCCTGCTGCGCGGCCTTGGCGAACGCGTCGAGCACGTCCCAGCGCAGGCGCTGTTTTTCAATGCGCCACTCGCCCGTGCTGCCCAGGCTGCGGTTGCCGTGCAGCAGGGCCAGCGCCGGGTTGGTCATGCTTTCGTTGGCGGCGTCGAGCCGGTAGTGGTCTTCGTGCGCCTTGAAGTCGGGCAGGCACTGGCTCCAGGCCCAGTTGTGGTCGCCCGTGAGCCGCGCCCACTGGTCGTAATCGCGCGCCTGGCCGCGCATGTAGATCATGCCGTTGATGCTGGAGCAGCCGCCCAGGCCCTTGCCGCGCGGGTAGCGCAGCCGGCGGCCGTTGAGGCCCGGGTCGGCCTCGGTCTGGTAGAGCCAGTCGGTGCGCGGGTTGCCGATGCAATACAGGTAACCCACGGGGATGTGGATCCAGTGGTAGTCGTCTTTGCGGCCGGCTTCGATCAGCAGCACGGTCTTGCCCGCGTCGGCGCTGAGGCGGTTGGCCAGCAGGCAGCCGGCCGTGCCGGCGCCGATGACGATGTAATCAAAGGTGGTTGGGCTCATGGTGGGTTCACTCGGGGGGCAAGGTGTCGTCGGGCAGGCTGAAGTCGCCACGCTGGTAGGCCGCGACCACCGCCTCGGCCTCGGCGAAGCGGTGCGCGGGCACCAGCACACGCACCTGGATCGCGCCGGCCAGCAGGGTGTGGGCCTGCACCAGGTGCGCGTCGGCCACCACCGCGGGCACCCCGGCCGACTGCAGGCAGCCGCGCAGCAGGTAGGCCTCGGTCGGGCTGAAGAAGGTGGCCAGCGTCTGCCAGTCGCCTTCGGCCGGGTCGTAGGGGCTGTCGCCGTGCATGGTCAGGGGCGTCGGTGAAGGCGCTGGGTATTTGCAGTGCTCATGGTCTTCTCACAGGAATGGCGCGAGTTTGTGGACCGGCCGCGCAAAAGTCCAATGAAATCGCCCGAGGCTTGGTATAAGTCTGGCAAATAATGAAAGCGCCCATGCCCCCACCCACACCCCCCACCGCCGCGCCCGGCCGCCTGCCCACCGTGGACCCGCAGACCCTGCGCGCCTTCGTCGCCGTGGCGCGCGAAGGCAATGTGTCGCGCGCCGCCTTGCGCCTGCACCTGAGCCAGCCGGCGGTGAGCCTGCAGCTGAAAACCCTGGCCGAGGCCACCGGCCTGGCGCTGTTCACCCGCACACCCCAGGGCATGGCGCTCACGCACGACGGCGCCGCCCTGCTGCCTGTGGCCGAACGCGCGCTCGCCACCCTGGCCGACTTCGGCCAGGCCGCCGCCGCCCTGCACACCACCGTGCGCGGCACGCTGCGCATCGGCACCATCCTCGACCCGGAGTTCACCCGCCTCGGCGCCTTTCTGAAACAGCTGGTCGAATCCAGCCCGCAGGTGGGCACCGAGCTGCGCCAGGGCATGAGCGGCGACGTGCTGGCGCAGATCGCGCGCGGCGAGCTCGACGTGGGCTTCTTCCTCAACCTGCCCGACGACCCGGTGGGCGCGCCCTACCGGCTGCGCCCGCTCACCCGCTTCACCTACCGCGTGCTCGCGCCCGCCGGCTGGGGCCCGCAGGTGCGCGGCAAAGACTGGAAAGCCCTCGCCGCCCTGCCCTGGCTCGCCACCCCACCGGCCAGCGCCCACCACCGGCTGCAACGCCGCGTGTTCGGCCCCGGCTCGCTCACCGGCCTGGAGCCCCGGCGCGTGGCCCTGGTGGACCAGGAAGCGTCCATGCTCGACCTGGTGAAAAGCGGCGTCGGCCTGAGCCTGGTGCGCGACGCCATCGCCATGCGCGAAGCCCAGGCCCGCGGCCTGGTGGTGGCCGACAAGGTCGCGCTGGAATGCGACCTGAGCTTTGTTTGCCTGGCCGAACGGGCGGGGGAACCGGTGATTGCGGGTGCTTGGGGGGCGTTGGAGGCGGTTTGGGGGTGAGGGGTGTTCGCCCGAGCGCCATGGGCACGCAGGCTACGACTCCGGCAGGTCTTCGTGGAGACAGAGGTAGTTCCCCTCCGTGTCCTTGAACCATGCCGCCTTCTCGGCCCCCAGCACGCAGACGTGGTTCACCGTCTTCAGCCCCGGGAAATCGTAGTCCTCGAAGGTCACCCCAGCCTGCTTCAGCTCTTCAATGCTGGCGGCAATGTCCGCCACCTGGAAGCTGATCGCCGTGTGGTCGGCCTTGGTCCCTTCGGGCTTCGGAAACAGTGCAATCGTGGTGCCACCCACCGTGTAGATGAACTTTCCATCGGGCCTGAACCCACTGGGCTTCAGACCCAGGCAGCCCTCGTAAAAGGCGCGGGCGCGGTCCATGTCCTTGACCGGCAACATCGTTGTGACAGAGGCATCGGACAACATATGCAGTCCTTTCGCTCAACCCGGTCCTGTCCCAGCCACCAGATACCCGGTACGCCGTCCGCCGGGGCTCAAGCTTATGCCTCTCGGCGCTGCAGCGCCAGTGCATGAGACAGGGGCTACGCGCCAGCGCGGGTTCCACGATGACACGAACTCCTTGCTTGATTTGGTGAGAAGCGGTGTGGGCCTAAGCCTGGTGCGCGACACCATCGCCGTGCGCGGAGCCCTGGCCTGCGGCCTGGCGGATGGCCGATAAGGTGGCACTGGAGTGCGACCTGAGCTTTGCTTGCCCGGAGGAGCCGGTGATTGCGAGTGCTTGGGGAGCTAGAGGCGGCTTGGGGGGTGAGGGAGGTGTTTCTGGACTGGCACCAAGGCAAATACAAAATGCGCCCCTTCAGTCATGGGGCTATAGTGCCTGTAACAATTTGCTTGCGTGCTCGTCCCGGAGGCTGCTTCCTCCGCGACCGGGGCAGGATGCGCGACAGGCTCTATGGAGGGCATATGCGCGAAGGCACAGCACTACAGGGGAACGCCTGCGTCGAAGGGCTCTTGGCGCTCTTCGATGACTGGCTACTTTCTGTATACCTATGTTTATCTCGTCGCCTAATCAGGCTTTCAAGATTAGACGATGATCAATTACGTTAGTCTTATCATGATAACAACCATCGATATCAGCCTTCCAGATCGCTACGACATGCTGGCGCGAAAGGCGGTCAATCAGTTGACTCAGATCATCGCACCAGTTGATTCTGCACTCGAACATATTGACGCACTCCACTCCGACATGCGCGCATCATCTCGTGGAGCGTTCCTGATCATTCGAGGCGACTCAGGCACCGGCAAATCAACCTTTATTCACACCATTGGCTTGTTTCGAGATGAGGTTGAGACAATAACGTTTTCCAAGGATCAGGATGTCGGAGACGTACTTAAGTCACTTAGTCCGACAGAGAAGAAGTTACGCGTTGTAGTTTTTGAAGGACGTGAAGCGTTGACCGACGTATCAAAGGAGCTACTTGAAAAGTCAATTCATGCGATAAATAGCTTCGTTCGAACGCCCGCCGGCGAGCTGACAATTGTTGCATGGCCTGCAAATCGTGATGACCTCGCAGCCTCACTTTCATCGCTAGCAACTGAGATCGGTGCCGAAGCACTTGTCGGACTCGGAGATCCAGTATTTCGATTTCAAGGACCGCCAAAGGAGCAATTCATTCCAATCGTCAACAGGACTCTCGCACTCCTGAATCAAGGTGAGACACTGCACGATCTGGGAATCTCCGACGATCGCTCCGAACAATTGGTGAAAGAGTCCACGACCATCGGCGTCTTTCTTGCAAAGGTGCGGCGAGATTTGCTTTCCAACCAGAGCCAACTTGCAACACTAGCCAAAAAGGAGGTCTGCCGAGTCTGGATTGTGGTACTGGCCGGCAATGAACCCGAGGGGGACATTGACGCGCTGACACGCGGCACGATGTACTCCGCCGACATTGACCGAATGCTATCGGTCACAAACGCAAACATTGTCAAAGACTTGAAGGAGTTCCCTGAAAAACTTGGTCTGCTCGGCACGTACTTAGACGCGCGGGTTCTTCACGTCCCCGTTCTGGCAGCACTCGCAGCTGTTCGCACTTACGCAGGGGACGGCCTGCGCAATACCATGAAAATGGCCGGCATGTCTGCAGCACCTGAAAGGGGTGCGAAGGAGCGACTAAATGAGACAAACCTACTGGCATCGTTTAGAGATGAGCCGATTGGTGCACGCAAAGTCGGCGGCAAGGTTGGACCCAACTCAGTAGCGGCATTTGAAAAGTTGACGAACATCGCATCCACAAACGACGTACAACTAAATCGAGCGATCGCCGATTGCCTGAAAGACTTGGGAGTCATTACAGACTATGAAGTTGAGAAAGACTTTGGAAATGGAATGACGCGACGCACCGACATAGTGGCAACCACGCCAACTTCTTCCATACGCTTAGAGATGATGTGGCGCCGAAAGACCGGCCGCGCAGAGATTGCGAACTATATCTTGGGAAAGCTATACAACTACGGCAAGGCAATTGGATATCTAACTCCCTCGTCGCGCACAGAGGTCTAGCCCTATATGGGCTTCCTCTCGACGGCAAGGCCCTGACCGATTGCGGACCTGGGGCAAAGCATCTACAGTCGTATATCTATCACATCCGGATGATTACATAGACTCCAGGTGGCACCCATTTTTCATAATGATCGATCAGACCTGTCGAAAGTAGAAGCAGGAAAAAGCGTGACGTAAGCGGTCAGTATCTAGTTAACCTGCATTAAGCTGCGAACTTTGAGGAGCAAACATGAATTACTGGCGAATGCAGCTTCATCCGTCGGACCAGATGCAAGCGGTGGCGCACACGATGAAGTCACTTGGTCTAGGCTATATCGGTCTTGACTTTGCGAATCCACCTGGCGATCTCACTGACGTTCCCCGCGAAGACATAGATAAGTCCCAGCGCGACTACTGGGACTTCGCCCACAAAATGCAAGTTGGCGACAAAATCTTGATCATCGCGCATCACTATCCATGCGCCTTGGTCGATGTGATCGGTGAATACAACTACATCCGCCGCCCGCAAGAAGAGCTGAAGGTCTGGTTCCGTCATCTCCGTCGCGTCAAGGTGCTCGGTTACTACGCGGACTTCCGCACGAATCCAAGCGCATGGGAGAAAACCACTATGACCGACACCATTTCTGTTCTTAAGGCAACTGACGGCGTGTCGTATCAACTCATTGAGCGGTGGCTAGCTAGCATAAAGCCCAAGGGGAACAGCGGCGCGTAGGTCACCCAGGGTGGGGGCTCGCCCTGCCCTTGGGCGCGGACGGCGAAGTTGGCGATGACCGTCGCCGTGAAGGCCATGGACACCCAGCGGTGGGCCCGCCGAAACCAGGCGCTGCCGCTCATGTCGCGCTCCCTGCGGCGGCCTGGATCATCTTCCAGCCGTTGCCCGCCGGGTCGCGGAAACCGGCGTCCACGTTGCCAAAGCGTTCCACCGGCTCCTGCGTGAACTCCACGCCCCGGGCGCGCCATTGCGCGTAGGTGGCCCGGCAGTCGGCCACGGTCAAGACCAGCGGCGGCATGGCGCCTTTGGCCACCATGGCGCGCAGGGTCTGCGCGGTCGCCTCGTCGTGCATGGGCGACCCGGGCGCGAACAGGCCGAGCTGAAAAGATGGCTGCTCCGGGTGTTGCACCGTCAGCCATCTATAGGCGCCATTGCGCACGTCGGTGTGCACGCGGAAACCGAGCTTGTCGACGTAGAACGCCAGCGCCTCGTCCTGGTCGTTCACGTACACGCCCACCACATTGACACTGATACCTTGGCTCATCACATCTCCTTGGTTGAATCCTTGAGGGATGGCCGGTTTGTACCCTTCGCCACGCGGCGGCGCTTCTCCGAAACTGCTGTGGTGAGGTCTGGCCGCTGCGCGGCCTTCAAAACGCAGGCGGGCACGCGGTCGAGGGGCCCCGTGGTGGCTCTGGCGTGGCGGCGCAGGGCACTCGGGCTTTGGCCGGTGACGTCGCGGAAGGTTCGCCCGAAGGTGCCCAGGCTCTCCCAGCCGGTGGCGAAGGCGATTTCCGTGATGGGCAGCTCGGTGTCGCGCAGCAGCGTGCTGGCCTGCTCGATGCGCCGCGTCAACAGGTAGCGGTGTGGCGGGATGCCGAAGGCCTGCCGGAACGAGCGCGCGAAATGGGCTTCGGAAACCCCGCTGACCTCGGCCAGCCGCTGCACGGGCCAGGCTTCATGCGACGCGGCGTCCATGCGGTCTTTCGCGCGCAGCAGGCGCCGCAGCAGGGCTGGGTCTTGAAGCCCGCTGGCGTCTAGCGGCGCAGCGGGCGATGCGTCGGGGGCCTCGCCCAGCGGTTGGCCCGATCGGGCCTCTTCTGGCCGGCGCCTGTCCACCATCTGGAACGCTCTACCGCACCGCCCCGAACCGCTGCTCCATCTCGCGGCGCATGGCCTTGCGCACCTCGGCCGCGGCGTGGCGGCGGCGTTCGTCGGGGGAGAAGGGGCGCAGCGGGGCCACGGGGACGGGTTTGCCGGTGTCGTCCACCGCCACCATGGTGAAGAAGCAACTGTTGACGTGGCGCTTGGCCTGGGTGCGGATGTTTTCCGCGATCACCTTGATGCCCACTTCCATGGACGAGCTGCCGGTGTGGTTGACCGAGGCGAGGAAGGTGACGAGTTCGCCCACGTGGATGGGTTGGCGGAACATGACCTGGTCGACGCTGAGGGTGACGACGTAGCTGCCGGCGTAGCGGCTGGCGCAGGCGTAGGCCACCTGGTCGAGCAGTTTGAGGATGGTGCCGCCGTGCACGTTGCCGGAGAAGTTGGCGGTGTCGGGGGTCATCAGCACCGTCATGCTGAGCTGGTGGGCGGGCAGTTCCATGGGGTCTTCGCGGGGGTGTGGGGGTTGAACGGGCGCCCGGCCCTGCGCGGGCGAGCAGCCGCGATGGTGCCACGCGGCGCAAGGGCCCGCCAGCCGGCGGGGCTTGGCGGGCCGTGGCGGGCCCGGTGCCGGGGCGCCATGTTCAAGCGGCTTGCCAGCCTTGCCAGAGCGTCCACACCCCGCCGAGCACGAGCAGCCAGCCCAGGCCTTGCCCGGCCCGCACCTGGGCGCGCCCGCTGCCGCGCAGCCAGGTTTTGACGCGCACGCCGCCCAGCGCCACGGCGCCGTACACCGCGAACTGCGTGGCCGCGATGATGGCGCCCATGGCCACGGCCTGCGCCGCCAGCGGGCCGTATTCGGGCCGCACGAACTGCGGGAACACGGCGACCATGAAGAGGTAGGCCTTGGGGTTGAGCAGGCAGCTGAGCAGGCCGCGGCGGAAGGTGGTGGGCCAGGGCCGCGAGGGCGCGGCGCTCACCTCGCCCAGCGCGGCCGCGCCGCGCACGAGCTGCCAGCCGATCCACGCGAGGTAGAGCGCGCCGGCGCTGAGCAGGGCGTTGAACAGCTGAGGCAGCGCCTGCAGGGCGAGGCCGACGCCGAGGCCGGCCATGACGGTGTGCACGACGCCGCCGGTCACCACGCCCGCGAGCGCGGCCAGGCCGCCCTTGAGGCCATCGACCAGCGTGCTGCCGAGCACGAAGGCCATGTCCAGGCCCGGCAGCACGATGATGCCGAAGACCAGCAGAAAGAAGAGCCAGAGGTGGGCCGTGTGGGCCAGGTTGAACCATTCCATGGGGGTGCGGGGGTTTGGTGGAGGGGTTTGCATGGTGCCTGCCGTAACATGCCACCTGATGTCATGTTTGAATCCCACCGCACGAAAAATCTGAAATGAAAGCCAGCCGCTTGTTGTCGATCCTGATGCTGCTGCAGGCGCACGGCCGGCTCACCGCGCCGGCGCTGGCGCGTTCGCTGGAGGTGTCGGTGCGCACCATCCTGCGCGACGTGGACCAGCTCTCGGCGGCGGGCGTGCCGCTGTGGGGCGAGCGGGGGCGCCAGGGCGGGTTTCAGCTGCGCGAGGGCTGGAGCACGCAGCTCACGGGGCTGACGGAGCCGGAGTCGCAAGCGCTGCTGCTGGCCGGGCTGCCGGGCGCGGCGACCGACCTGGGCCTGGGCGCGGCGGCGGCTTCGGCGCGGCTGAAGATGGTGGCGAGCCTGCCGGCCGAGTGGCGCGAGCAGGCCGACCGCGTGGGCGCGCGCCTGCACATCGACCCGGTGGACTGGTACCGCGCGCAGGAGACGCCGGCGCATCTGCGCGAGGTGGCCGAGGCGGTGTGGCACACGCGGCGCATCGCGCTGCGCTACGAGAGCTGGCGCGGCCAGGCCGAGCGCGAACTGGAGCCGCTGGGCCTGGTGCTGAAGGCGGGCACCTGGTACATGGCGGCGCGGGCGTCCGGGCAGGACGCCGTGCGCACCTACCGGCTCGGCGCCGTGAAGACCCTGCGCACGCTGCCCACGAAATTCCGCCGGCCCAAGGCGTTTGACCTCGCGGCCTACTGGCAGGCCTCGGCCGCCCGCTTCGAGGCCGAATTGCGCACGCTGCAGGCGCGGGTGGCCGTTTCGCCGCGCGCCCTGGGCTGGCTGCACAACGAGCGCACTCCCTTCGCTGCGGACGCGGCGCCGGGCGGCGACCCGGCCCGCGCGGGCTGGACCACGGTGCTCATGCCCGTCGAGTCCATCGAGCACGGCGCGCGCCGGCTGCTGTCTTACGGGGCCGAGGTGGAAGTGATCGGGCCGCCCGCGCTGCGGCAGCGGCTGCTGGACGAGCTGGCGGCGACGCGGGCGCTGTACCCAGCGGCGGGTTGATCGGGCGCTTCAGCCGGCCGGCTGCGCCATGAAGAAGCGCAGCATCTCGGCCGAGGCGTCGGGGCCGTTGCTGTCGGTGTAGCTGCCGGCCGCGTCGCCGCCGGACCAGGCGTGGCCGGCGCCGTGCAGCGTCCAGACTTCCACGCGGGGCTGGCCGCTGGCGTCGCTGTGCACGGTGCGGGTGTAGCCGCGGCCGCCGGGCGCAACGCCTTGCTCGGTGCGGCTGCGCAAGCCGGCTGGGCCCGCCGCGGCGGGCTGGGCGGCGTGGGCACCCAGGGCCTGCTGCTCGATGTGTTCGGCGTTGCTGGGCTTGACGGTGCGATCGTGGTCGCCGTGAAACACGATGGTGGGCACGGCCTGCGTGGTCTGGCGGCGCGGGTCGTCCGCGGTGCCGGGGAAATGCGGCATGCCCATCACGGCGTGGCCTTTCATGGCGGACAGGGCCGACGAGATGTCGTGCGCGGCGGCGTAGGGCAGGCCCGAGTGGGCGCCCACGGCGGCGAACAGCTCGGGGTAGGTCTCCCCCAGGATCACGGCCATGGCCGCGCCGGCCGAGAGCCCGGCCACGAAAACGCGTTTCGCGTCCACCGGGTATTCGGCCACCATGGCCTGCACCATGTCGGCGATCAGCTCGGCCTCGCCGCCCTCGCGCGCCTGGCTTTCGGCGCGAAACCAGTTCCAGCAGCGCGAGGCGTTGGCGGCCACGGCCTGCTCGGGGTAGAGCACCAGGAAGCCGTGTTGGTCGGCCAGGCGGTTCATCTGCGTGCCGGCGGCGAAGTCGTCGGCCGACTGGGTGCAGCCGTGCAGCATGACCACCAGCGGCATGGCTTTGGCCTTGGCCTTCGCGGCCTGCGGGGGCAGGTAGAGCTTGTAGGCGCGGGAGCCCACGGCGGCGCTGAAGCTGCCGGCGAGGAACTGGCCCTCGGCGGGTTGGGCGGCTTCGGCCGTGTCTTCTGCCTCGGCGGGTGGGGCGGGCTCGGTGGCGGGCCGCTTGGCCGCCGGGGCTTCGGCATCGGGCGGCGTGGCCACTTCGCGCGCCACCACGTCGATGGTGTCGCCCTTGCCGGTCGCGCGCGGCGCGGGCGCGGCGTTGGGCGGTGGCGTCACCCCGCCACCCAGCCCCGCCGACGACAGGGCCCGGCGGATCGTCTCGGTCACGCCGCGCATGGGGCCGCTGCGGGTGTTCAACCCGGCGGCCTTGAGCGCGCGTTCGATGGTGTCTTGGATGTTCATGGCAATGGCACTCGGGACGGAGGTGGGGTGGGCGGGCGGTGGGTTGCGGGGTTTCAAATTCAAATCGGGGGTTTGCTTTCGGCGTGCGCGGGCGCGTGGGAGCGTCTGCGGATGGGTTGAATCGGTTGATGAAAAGGAGGCGTCAGAGCATGCGGCCGGCCAGCGCCAGCCGCACGGCAGCGCTGGCATGGAAAGCGCCCAGCACCGACACCGACGCGATGGCCGCGAGGGCCAGTTCGGGCGACACGTCGTCGGCGATGCGCGCCAACCCGACCACCTGGATGTTCAGCTGCTGCCCGGCGGCCACGGCGCGTTCCAGATCGGTGCGACTCAGGTGCTGCAGGCCCAGCATGAGCATGCGGCGTGCCACCGTCTGGCGCAGCGTGTCCGCGTGGGAGGCGAGCAGGTTGCGCACGGCGGTGCGGATCAGGTCGGAGCGGTTGGAATAAAAACCCTCCTGCACCAGCAAGTCCACCTGCCCCAGGTCCACCACACCGAGGTTGATGGTCATCTTCTCGGTTTCGCCGACCCGGGCTCTGGGGTCGGTCAGTTTGTTCTCGGCCATCTTGGCACCATCCTTATGGAATCCATATGGATGGCATTTGAGCACGTTTGGTAGGAGGGCGGGTTTTCAGCTCGGCGGCCTGGGGGCTTTGCGGTGAGTTGTCATGCCCGGAGATCACACACACGGGCCTGCTCGATGCCTGCCCACACAGTCACCGTGCCAATGACGGGCAGCAGCCAGACCGCGACTATTCAAATAGGTTCAAAGCACTGTCATTCCAGTCATGGCCTGCCCAATCGCCATCCTCTTGCACGGGCGGGAACCCCGTTCGGCAGTACCCACGTTTGCAGCTGAAGTCAAAAACAGCATGTGGATTTCCATTGATCAACAACACCACCTTTTGACCGTCCATCGACCAGCCAATCTGGATCAGAGACGGTTTGTCTTTGTCAACGACCTCCGCAACGTCATAGATATGAACCGCATCAAGGATGGGCTGCTCCTCAACGGCGTTGTCCAAGGCGTAAAAGTACCCGGTATCACCGTCATCTTCAAACACTGCCGCATAGCTGCCTTCTGGCGCACATCCTTGCACCACATGCAGGCAGCCCACCGTGATTTCCTCTTTTGCCGTGATTCGTATTGGCATCCGTCTTCTCCCAAAAAAGTGTTCCATCGAGGCCGCGCAACAAGTTCAGTCGCTCGCGTCCATCGGCCCCCGGTTGAAATGGGAACCAGTGCCCCCGCCGGTGTCATCACCAGGATTGGGAAGCTCTCGGTACCGTAGGGGCACGGACTCATCTCCCCGGTGAACGCCCCACACGATCACCGAGCCGACAACGGGCAACAGCCAGACCAACAGCAATTGCAGCGCCTTCTGCCCAGGCTCGGACAGACCGTCCCGAACCACCAGACGCGTGGCCCACACATTGAGCGCCGGCGGTACGGCCAGCGCCAACAACAAGATGAACAGGTCCATGTGCTCCTCCTCTGGCAATGGAATCCGATTTTGAACCACCTCGGAGGCGCTCAGTCCACCAGCTACAACTGGACAACCGCCAACGGATGGCGGTCGACTTCATCGAAACTCCGGGTCTCGCCAATGATGCTGCCGGCGCGCCCCAGGGCACACTTGCGCTGCAGGCACAGACCCAAGGAACCCCATTGATCGACCCCACCGACTGGTTTGACACCCCCAAGAGCATCGTCCTCGGCGTGATGCGCACACTCTGGTGGCTGGCCTGGGATTTCTGTATCCAGACCGTCGGCTGGTCGGTCGGGTGGTGTGTGCTGCGGGTGCTGACGCTGGGCCACTACCCGGGAGAGCGGCTGGGTGGGGTCGATGAAGCCGGGGCCGGCACGGCGATCTTGGTTGAGGTGGTCGGACTAGTGGTGTTGGCGGCAGGGATCCGGGTGTTGGCGGGGGCTTTGCCTTGAGAGGTGCATGCGGCAAAGCGCAATGACCTTTCTGCACCGAGGTGCATGAGACAATTTACGCTGCGGGACCGTCAAAATTTGCTCGACCCCGATCCATCATCTTTCCCCGTGAACCATCCAGCACTTTTCACCTTCGGCTATGAAGGGCTGTCCATAGACGACTTCATCGCGCGCTTGAAAGACGCGAAGGTGGAAATGGTCGTGGACGTGCGTGAACTTCCGCTGTCGAGGAAGAAAGGGTTCTCCAAGACGGCATTCCGCGAGGCCTTGTGCGCTGCGGGGATCGGCTATCAGCACGTCCCGGCATTGGGGTGCCCCAAGAGCATTCGGGATCAATACCGGCTCAACGGCGACTGGCGCACCTATACACAGGGGTTCCTGGCCCACTTGGACACCAAGAAAACGGAGATACGTGCTTTGGCCGTTGCTGCCCGCGCGTCACAAGCATGTCTGGTCTGCTACGAGGCAGATCACAACTTCTGTCATCGCACCTACGTCGCTCGAGCGGCCCGGGTCGCTGGTGCACCGGCTGTGCATCACCTGTCCGCTAAAACAGTCCTTTCTGACCAGCCAGATCGGCTTGCGGCTTAGGTGGGTACAGCACACTGACGATCAGCCATTGCTCCGGAAACCGGTGGATGGTTCCCATGAGAAACAAGACGTCCTTCTCGGCGAACTCTGAGAGAAACTTGTTGCGAAATGCCGCTTCCCAGTCGGACTTGCGGTGCACATTCCAATACAGCGCCCCGGCCTCCCAGTCCACCAGCTTGTGCTTATATGTATGGGCAACATCGCCCACATCACATTCATAGTGGTAGTGGAAGTCGTAGGGGAGCTTTTTCAGAAGCTTCAGCGAACGCTGTTCCTCAGCCTCGTCAAACAAGGACCCCTGCATTTGGTCCTGCATGAGCTTGGCCACCTCGTCGTCTGTCCAATCCGGATTCCCCGCTTTCGCGATGGCAAGACCCGTAAGGCGACTCGGTCGCAGGAGCGCAAGTGAGATGCCCCGCTCGGCCTGTGCGACCTGCAAGGCACCGAAATCGTCGAACACTTCAAGATCAGCCAGAACGCGACGCCGCTCAAGCCAGTCGTGATCGGTTGACAACGGGGCGCCTTGAAGTTCAATCGTGTCCACCGAAATTCGATGGCTCTCGGGACGACGGTCATCACGTGACCGCACCACACGGGCTTCAATCCACTGCCACTTCTTGAACTTCTGAGGATCTTCAACCAGTCTGAACGGGACGGGAAAGAGACGAACCAGTTGCCCGTTTTCGTCCACCCCAGCAACGCACGAGGTTTCCACGTACCTCGCGCTGGGCGAGGGGTATGTCTTGCAAAGAATCAGGACGCGCTTGCGGTCATTCGCCACGATTTCTCCTCCCTAAATGCGCTCTTTTGGGCAACTTGTCGTTGTGAAGGCAAGCCCCCCGCCAAATGCAACCTGCGGAAAAAGCCTGCCACCCGCGCAGCTTACAGCGCAACGAGGGCTGTTCAAAGCGAAACCCCCGACCTATCATCCGCCTGCTTCGGCACACTTCTTTCAACAAACAGGAGCGAACATGGCAGGCAGCTACGAACTGGGTTCGAACGGCAAAGGGCAGTTTTCCTTTGTCCTGAAAGCGGGCAACGGCGAGGTGATTCTGCGCAGCGAGCAGTACGACACCAAGGCATCGGCGGAGAACGGCATCAAGTCCGTCCAGACCAACTGCGGCACCGACGCGCGCTACGAGCGCAAGGACGCCTCCGACGGGCGCTGCTACTTCAACCTCAAGGCCGCCAACCACCAGGTGATCGGCACGAGCCAGATGTACAAGGCGGCGGCGGGCCGCGACGCGGGCATCGACTCGGTGAAGACCAACGGCACGACGACGACGGTCAAGGTGGTTTAAGGTCGTCACAAAATTCCAAGCACTCTTCTGAGATACATCAACTCGGACCGTGGTCATCAACAATAAACATGACTGACTTCACCAACGGTGAATTCGCTGAGAACATAGTCCGAGTTGAGAATCTTTTGCAGTCTTCAATCGAGTTGAAGAGATTAGCGCCCAACAACCCATCTCTTTCGTCCGATGCTCTACGCGCCGCAGTTGTATTCCTTCACAGCTCTCTAGAGGAGGTTGTTCGCCATCTTTTCCTTGAAAAGCTGCCGAACGCGTCTAAAGAAAGCTTAGATAAAATTCCATTTCCATCCCATGAAGCAACGCATCGACCAAAACCAATACAACTGGGCGATCTAATCCCATATCGCGGTCAGTTTGTAGAAAATATAATTGCAGAGTCAGTCGAGAGCTACGTAAACAATCTCAACATCAACAATTCAACTCAATTGGTCGAGTGCCTCAAAGTTGTCAATATCGATCCTGCTCCCTTCAGGAGTCACCTCACCAGATTGGACGAGCTGATGAGACGGCGCCATCAGGTAGTGCACCAGATGGATCGCGCCTCCAAACTTGATCCCTTGTCCGAGCCTATCAACAAGATATCGTATCGAACGGTTGAAGCGTGGACGCTGGCCGTAAAACAGTTTGCGGACAAATTATTCAGCTTAGTCCCCAACGAGCTGAATGGGACAAGAAGGCCTCACAAACGTCCGGCGATTGACTCCAACAAGAGCGCACTGAGAAGTGCGGACGAGAGACGTACAGCGCGCGACAGATCACTTCTGGGAAATCCGCTCACTATCAACAAAGCAAGCCAATTGAAAAATGCGAATGGTTGGTTTGAGCTTTCGTCGAATGACAAGAGGCTGTTTTTTTCATTTTGAAGGCGGGTAATGGCGAAGTGCTTCTCCGAAGCGAGCTCTACGCAACTCAGCCATCGGCAGAAAACGGCATCAAATCCGTGCAAATTAATAGTCAGCAAGTCGCGCGCTACGAGCGCAAGGACGCGTCCGACGGGCGCTGCTACTTCAACCTCAAGGCCGCCAATCACCAGGTGATCGGCACCAGCCAGATGTACAAGGCGGCGGCGGGCCGCGACGCCGGCATCGAGTCGGTGAAGTCCAACGGCACGACGGCGACGGTCAAGGTGGTCTGAGCGGCTGGAGGTTTCAGCGTTTCATCAAAAAAGCGACCCGCGGGTCGCTTTTTTGCGGCCGTTCACATCACGCGGTAGACCCGGCCGGTCTGCCCGAAACGCTCAGACACCACTTCGCGCAGAGCATCCGAGGCGGCGACGGCGGCGCGAAGTGCGGTAGAGGTGGCTGCGTCTCAAGATGCTTCCAATGGTGATAGCCCTTGCCATGGCTGCTCGGTGGCCGCAGACTTGAACCGATCAATCACCCACGCGCTGCGGCTGGATCTGCGGCGCTGGATCCTTCCTTGGCAGCAAGATGCCCGCAGTCGTCTGCTGCCAGCTGCGGCACCAGCACAGAACCCATGTTCCTGAGTCTGCAACCATCCGCACCTCTGAACGCTTTCGTCGAAAGCCTTTGGTACAGCGAGCGTGGCGCGCTACCGCACACGCGCGAACGCAGCCTGCCGACCGGCTGTGCACACATCGTCGTGCCGCTGCTGCAGGATCATCTGATTCGCTACGAAGGCGCCAATGACACAGGTGCACGCCGGCTGCGCGGCCCCATCGTGCAGGGCCCCTCTGACCGCTTTGGCGTGCGTGGCACCGAAGGCCCGTCGGCCGTGATCGGTGTGCAGTTCAAGCCCGGCGGCGCGGCCGCGTTCTTCGGGGGTGCGCTGCCCCATCTGCGCAACCGCACCGAACTGCTGGAAGACCTCTGGGGCCCGGCCGTCCAGGCGTTGCATGAGCAGCTCAAATCGGCAGGGTCACCACAGCGTGCGCTGATGTGCCTGAGAGACCATCTCTTGCGCAGGCTTCGACAGGCGCCGCCGCCCGATCCGTTGGCCACTTGCGCCATCGAGGTTTTCGGTCAGGACCCGGCTCGTGCGCGGGTGCTGCCGGTGCAACACGCAGCCGGCTGCGCGCCAGCGCAGTTCATCCGCCGCTTCGAGGCGGCCGTCGGGCTCACGCCCAAGCGCTACGCGCGCGTGCTGCGTTTCGGCGTCTTGTTGCCGGCGCTGGTGCGGTGCGGGCCGCGTGACTGGGCGGATATTGCGGTGGGCGCCGGGTACTTTGACCAGTCCCACCTGATCCGCGAGTTCCGCCAGATGGCCGGAATGCCGCCCGGCCAATACGTGCCGGTGCACGCCGATAGGCCGACGCACGTGGCGCTGCAAGCGCGTTGAAGCAGGGCCGAAAAAATGTCCAATACGTGATCAGCCTCAGTCCCTAGACTGCGATCCTCGCGGCACGTTGCCGCTCAAAGGAGAGGTGCCATGAACCAGATCCACGAGGTTTTCCCCTACCTGATGGTGCGTGACAGCGTGGCCGCCATCAGCTTCTACCAGCAGGCCTTTGGTGCGGTCGAACTCTTCAGGCTCGTCGAGCCGTCGGGCCGCATCGGGCACGCCGAACTGCAGATCGGCCCTGCGGTGCTGATGGTGTGCGACGAGTTTCCCGAATACGGCATGGTGGGGCCGCAAGGCGATCAATTCACCGGATGCACCATCCACCTGCATGTGGACAACGCCGACGAAATGGGCGAGCGCGCGGTCGCCGCTGGTGCGACGATGCTGATGCCGCCCACCGACCAGTTCTACGGTGAACGCTCGTGCCGTTTGCGCGATCCGTTTGGGCACGCCTGGCTGATCGGGCACTCGATAGAGAAGCTGGAACCCGAGGAGATGCAGCGTCGCTACACCGCGATGATGGCTGGCGATGCCACCTGAAGGCGCAGAGACGCAAGCGACTCACATCACGCGGTAGACCCGGCCGGTCTGCGCGCCTTCGACGCTGCGCTGGTAGGCCAGGCCCACGCGCTGCGCCGGCACGGTTTCGAAGCCGGGGAAGAACGGGCCGTAGGTGGGCAGCGATTCGGTCAGCAGCGTCGGGCTGACGGCGTTGATGCGGATGCCGCGCGGCAGCTCGATCGCCGCGGCGGCCACAAAACCCTCGATCGCCGCGTTCACCGCCGTGGCATTGGCGCCGTTGCGGATCGGCTCGATGGCCAGCACGCCGCTGGTCAGCGTGATGGAGCCGCCATCGTTCAGGTAGCGGTGGCCGGCCAGCGCCAGCTGCACCTGGCCGAGCAGTTTGTCCTGCAGGCCGAGGTTGAACTGCTCGGCCGTCATCTCGGTCAGCGGGCCGAAGTGCAGGTTGCCGGCGGTGCTGATGATGGCGTCGACGCGGCCCACCGCTTCCAGCAAGGCCACCAGGCTGTCCGGTTGCGACAGATCGGCACGGTGCTGGCCGCTGTTGCGCCCGGCGCTGACGATCTCGTGGCGCGAGCCCAGCGCCTGCACGGCGGCCTGTCCGATGGTGCCATTGGCACCGATGAGAAGAATCTTCATGGCGGTTTCCTGTTCTGTGGAAGTTGAGAAGCCGCCATTGTTTGCCCAATGTTTCATGGCATAAAGTAGCAAACTCTTCTCACACTACAAACCACTGGTTAGGAATACGCATGGACAAGCTGCGCTGTATGGAGGTGATGGTGGCCGTGGTCGACGCGGGCAGTTTCGCGGCGGCGGCAAGCCGGTTGCAGATCTCGGCGGTGATGGTGGGCAAGCACATCCAGCAGCTCGAAGCCCACCTGGGCGCACGCTTGCTCCAGCGCAGCACACGCCGCCACAGCCTCACCGAAGTGGGCGCGGCGTTCTACGAAGACAGCAAGCGCGTGCTGGAGCAGGTGCGCTGGGCCGAGTCGTCGGTGGAGCGCAGCCGCGCGGCGCCCCAGGGGCTGTTGCGTGTGAGCGCACCGGTCACGCTGGGCAGCCACACGATCGCGCCGCTGGTGGCGCAGTTTCTGCTGCGGTATCCGAAGGTGCGGGTGGACCTGCAGCTCACCGACAGCGTGGCCGATCTGGCCGGCGAGGGCATTGACGCGGCCGTGCGCATCGGCCGCATTGCCGACGAGAGCCTGGTGGCCCGGCCGCTGCGGCCCTACCGCATGGTGATCGCCGCCGCGCCGGCCTACCTGCAGCGCCATGGCAGCCCCCAGAGCGCCGCCGATCTGGCGCGGCATGTCTGCCTGAGCCACTCGGTCTGGCAGCGCCGCACCGAGTGGACGCTGCACGAAGGCTCACAGTCGTTCCAATGGCCCGAGCAGGCCCGCCTGACCTGCAACCACGGAGACGGCCTGCGCCGCGCCGCCCTGGCCGGGCTCGGCCTGGTGATGCAGCCCGAGGTGCTGCTGGCCGACGACCTGGCCAACGGCCAGTTGGTGGCGGTGTTGCAGGCCTGCTCGCCACCGGCCCGGCCGGTGCACCTGGTCTATGCGTCTGACCGCCGCCAGTTGCCCAAGCTGAGCCGCTTCGTCACCCACGTGTTGCGCTCGATCGGGCTGCCGCCGCATTGACGCCCGCGCGATCAGGTGGCGGTGGCCTTCAGGGCACCACCACCTTGAGCAGCTTCTGCACCAGCGGATGCTGCACCTTGCGCGCGGTGCCGATGGCGTAGAAGTGTTCCTGCACGCCTTCGCAGGGCGCGAACCACTTCAGGCCATGGCCCTGCGAGAGCTGCTCGCGCATGCGTTCGGGCGCGGGGAACACGCCCATGCCCGAGGCGCCGAAGGTGGCCAGCAGGGCGCTGTCTTCGAACTCGCCCACCACGCGGGGCACCACGCCCTGCTGCTCGAACCAGTGGTCGATGCGCAGGCGCACCGAGGCGTGCGAGCTGGGCAGCAGCACCGGCACCTCGGCCAGGCTGTGCGGGAAGTTCTGGCGGGCCTGGGCCAGCCAGGCCTTGGGCGCGTACCAGCCCAGGGGCGATGACCCCATGGCGTGGCTGTAGAGCTTGAGGTTGGGATTGGCGGGCGCGGGCCGGTCGGACAGGACCACGTCGAGCCGGTGCAGGGCGAGGTCGGCCAGCAGGTCGTCGAAGTCGTCTTCGTGGCACACCAGGCGCAGGCGCGGCTCTTCGAGCGCGGGGGCGAGCAGTTCGCGCACGGCGAGCTTGGCCAGGCCGTCGGAGATGCCGACCACGAGGCGCACGCTGCCCTGGCTGGTGGCGTCGCGCACGGCGCTGGGCAACTGCTCACCGAGCAGGAAGATCTGTTCGGCCACCTGCAGGGCCGCCTGCCCGGCCTCGGTGAGGGCCAGGCCGCGCCCGGCGGGCTTGAACAGCGCATGGCCCAGCGACTGCTCCAGCAGGCGCACCTGGGCGCTGATGGTCTGCACCGCCATGCCCAGCCGGTCGGCGGCGTGGGACATGCCGCCCTCTTTGGCCGTGACCCAGAAGTAATACAGGTGCTTGTAGTTCAGGTCCTGGCTCATGGTTCTGTTTTCAGAGAGTGAATTTCCTGGATTGTCTGCTTTTTCAGAATCGAGTGCGGCCCTATCTTCCAGGCTCCCTGTTCACCTCTGGAGAACCCTCATGGAACGCATCACACGCCACCCTTCCCTGTCTGCCCGCCCTTCGCTCGCCCTGGACCGCCCGCAGGTGGCCCGGGTGCTGCGCAACACCTACGCCCTGCTCTCGCTCACGCTGCTGTTCAGCGCGGGCGTGGCCGCGCTGACGGTCGCCAACGCCTGGCCCGCGCCCGGGCTGGTGATCACGCTGGTGGGTTATTTCGGCCTGCTGTTCGCGGTGCACAAGCTGCAGAACAGCGGCTGGGCGCTGCCCGCGGTGTTCGCGCTCACCGGCTTCATGGGCTACACGCTCGGGCCGCTGCTCTCGCACACGCTGGCCCTGCCCGGCGGCGCGGGCACCATCGTGGCCGCGCTCGGCGCCACGGGTGCCAGCTTCGTGGCGCTGTCGGCCTACGTGCTGACCACGCGGCGCGACTTCAGCTTCATGGGCGGCTTCCTGTTCGCCGGCATGGTGATCGCGCTGGTGCTGGCCGTGGGTGCGTATTTCTTCCAGATGCCGGCGCTGGCGATGGCCGTGTCGGGCCTGGTGGCGCTGCTCTCGGCGGGCCTGATCCTGTTCGAGACCAGCCGCATCGTGAACGGCGGCGAGACCAATTACGTGCTGGCCACGGTGGGCCTATTCGTCTCGGCCTTCAACCTGTTCACCAGCCTGCTCGGCCTCATGGGCATCGGCGGGAACGACTGAGCCCGAGCGGACTCTTCCCTGGAAGGCACACATATATATAGAGATATGGAGACCTCCATGCAGACCTACCGCACGAACAGCCCGCAGGCCGCGGCCCGCCTGGTGGCGATGGCCCTGGTGTCCGACGGCCAGTACGCCCTGAGCGAGCTGCAGGCGCTGGCCCGGCTCGACGCAGCGCAGCGCCTGGGGCTCAGCACCGAGGCGTTCCAGGCCGTGATCGACCACTTCTGCCAGGAACTGCTGCAGGCCAGCGGCGGCGTCTGGACCGGCGTGGTGGACAACGCGACGCGGGCGCGGCTCATGGCCGAGGTCACCGACCCGGCCCTGCAGGACCTGATCGTGCAGCAGTGCGAGGCGCTGATGCTGGCCGACGGCCATCTGGCCGGTGGCGAGATCGCGCTGATCGACGCGCTCAGCGCCCGCTGGCGCCGGCCGGTGCGGCTGTGAGAATCGCCCGTCCATCGGCGGCTTGATCTGTGGAGCCGCCCCTGTGTGCGCGCCAGGGCGCCGGTCAGGCGCGCGCGAAGAACAGCGCGCTCATCACCAGGCCCACGGCGATCACGCCCAGGCGCACCCACGGCGCGGGCAGCCGGCGGGACCAGCGCGCGCCAAAGTAGCCGCCCGCCGTGGCGGCCACCATCATGAGCAGGCCTTCTTTCCAGGCGATGGCACCGGCGATGACGAAGGCCGCCACCGACAGCCAGGACAGCACCAGCGAGTTGAGGTTCTTCAGCGCGTTGACGGTGTTCAGCCGCGACTCGCCGGCCACCGTGTAGAGCGCCATGAGCAGGATGCCCAGCCCGCCGTTGAAGTAGCCGCCATAGATGGCCACGCCCAGCAGCGCGGGCTCGCGCCAGCCCGCCCGGCCCTGGCCGTCGTGCGGGGCCAGCGCAGCGCGCCGGGCGATCGCCGGGCCGGCCGCGAACAGCGCGGTGGCGAACAGCAGCAGCCAGGGCACGATGCCGGCAAACAGCTTCGCGGGCGTGACCAGCAGCAACAGCGCACCGGCCACGCCGCCCAGCGCCGCAATGGCCATCTCGCGCCGCAGGCGCCGCGCCGGCAGCGCGCGCAGCTCGGGCCGGAAGCCCAGCGTGCTGCCCAAGTAGCCGGGGCTGACCGCAAGCGCGCTGGTGGCGTTGGCCACGATGGGCGGCACGCCAGTGAACACCAGCGCGGGAAAGGTGAGAAAACTGCCCCCGCCGGCGATGGCGTTGAGCACACCAGCGGCAAACGCGGCGGCGGCGAGCAAAGGCGAGGCAGCGAGAAAGTCCATGCGCCGATTATTCCGGGCGGCCCGCCGCCGATTGCCTGCAGTGCAGGCAAAGCTGTTCAACAACAACCCCGCACTCTGCCGTACGCCTCCGGGGCGCGGGAGCCCCAACCCAGAACGCCGCGGAACTGGCTCCGCCAGGCCGCAGGCGTTGCCCCCTTTGAGGGGGTCGCGCGCAGCGCGGCGGGGGTGGGGTTACCGTGCCCGGCCGAGCTTGTGCTGCAGCCGGTCCAGCACCTCGCTCACCGCCTGCGACGAACCGCCCGCGCCGGCGGCCAGTTCCTGCTCCGCCAGCGACAGGTTGAGCCGCACGAAGGTGCTGTCGAGCGCGTGGCGCGTGGCCAGCAGCTGCTGCGCGATCTTGGCGCAGTCGGCGCCCTCTTCCAGCAGCTTCTGCAGCCCGCGCACCTGGCCCTCGGCCCGGCGCAGGCGGTGCATCAGCTCGGCCTTGCGCTCGCTGGGCAGCGGCTGTGGGCCGGGGGCGGCAGCGGCGTCGTCGCTCATGGTCTCGCGTGTTCGGCCGCTCAGGCCGACGCGGGGATGATGTTGGCCACCGGCTCGGGTGCCAGCAGCGAGCCTTCGCGCAGGCCGCGCACGGTGGCGAAGCTGAGCCAGAGCACGGTCATGGTGGTGGACGCGAGCAGCAGCACGCCGGCGGTCTGCAGCAGGCCGTGCCAGGCGCTGTCGGGCTGCAGTTCGGCCAGGCGCAGGGTGAGCGTGGTGAAGGCGGCGAACGGGAAGGACAGCGCCCAGAACGGCACGCCGAAAGGCTGGCCGGCGATGCGGCGCACGACCGGCAGCAGCCACAACACGAAGAACAGCGCCACGCCCCAGAGCGCCTGCACCGCCGCCACCGGCGCCTGCATCTGGATCAGCACCAGGCCGATCACGGCGGGCGGCGCGATGGTGATGAACCAGGCCGGCAACACGCGCTCGGGCAGCGGGCTGTGGGCCAGGCGCCGCGCCAGCACCAGCGTCAGCACCACCGGCCAGAAGAACGCACCGATGCCCATCTGCGCGGCCGACCAGCCGTCGATGCCCAGCGGCAGACCCGCCAGCGGCGCGAGCACGTTGCCCACCACCGGGATCAGCAGCACCGGCGTGACCGAGGGCCACAGCCCGGTGTTGCCCGGGCCCTGGCCGGGCTGGGCCGCGGCGGCCGGCGAGATCCAGCGGCTCAGCACCCACAGCGTGGCCCAGAGCTGGGTGAGGCTGCCCGCCCACCAGAGCACGCGCCAGAGCGGGGCCAGGCCGCCCTCGGCGCCCCCGAGCGCCACGCCCACGGTGGCCAGCAGCAGCAGCGACACCGGAAACGCGGCCACGAAGGCGTGGCGCACCGGGTGCTTGAGGTCCTCGGCCAGCGCGGCGGGGTAGCGCGAGATGCGCAGCAGCGAAGCCGCCAGCAGCGCCACGAACACCAGTAGCGCGAGCGCGCCGACCACCAGCGCGACGCCGCTGGCCATGTCGCCCAGCACGCCGTGCGCGCGGTGCCAGGCCAGCGCCAGGCCACACAGGCCCATGACCAGGGCGAACCAGCCGGGCATGAGGAATTTCAAGGGGGTGGGGCTGCTCATGGGTGTTCCTTGGCCGGGCGGGGGCCGGCGTTCAGAGGATGGTATTCAGTTGCACTTGCCCGTGCCGCACGAGCCGCCGTTGCCTTCGGGCACGCCGAGCTTGCGCAGCAGGATGCCGGGCGGGCAGAAGCCGGTGAAGCCGGACTGGAACAGGTTGAAGCCGACGAAGCCGGTGAAAGCCAGGAACCAGGGGCTGACAAAAATCGGGCTGCCCTCGATGCCCAGGGCCAGCGACAACATGACAAAAAAACCGGCCATGACGCGGATGTAACGTTCAACAGTCATTTCAGACTCCTTGGTAAAGAAACAAAACACATGTTGGGCCGGAGCGCAAGGCTCCAGCCAAGGGCACCCGTGGAACCGGCTTTGCCGGGCCACCAGGTGCGTCCCCCTCAGGGGGAAGACGCGAAGCGGCGCAGGGGGTCGTTTCGATACACCGCGTAGTAGAGAACCGGGATCACCACCAGCGTGAGCAGCGTGGACACCGCGATACCGAAGATCAGCGACACGGCCAGGCCGTTGAAGATCGGGTCGTCGAGGATGAAGAAGGCGCCCATCATGGCGGCCAGGCCGGTCAGCGCGATCGGCTGCGCGCGCACCGCGGCGGACTGCACCACGGCCTCGGCAAAGGGCACGCCGCGCTTCGTTTCCAGCTCGATGAAGTCCACCAGCAGGATGGAGTTGCGCACGATGATGCCGGCCAGCGCGATCATGCCGATCATGCTGGTGGCGGTGTACTGCGCGCCCAGCAACGCGTGGCCCGGCATCACGCCGATGATGGTCAACGGGATCGGCGCCATGATGATCAGCGGCGTGAGGTAGCTCTTGAACTGCGCCACCACCAGCAGGTAGATCAGGATCAGGCCGACGCCGTAGGCCGCGCCCATGTCGCGGAAGGTCTCGTAGGTGATCTGCCATTCGCCGTCCCACTTCACGGCGTACTGGCGGTACGGGTCCTGGGGCTGGCTGATCCAGTACTCGCCCATCTCGCCGGTGTTGGGCAGCGCGGCCTGGTCCATGGATGCGCGGATGCCGAACAGGCCGTACAGCGGCGAGTCCAGCGAACCGGCCATGTCGCCGAACACATAGGTCACGGGCAGCATGTCTTTGGTGTAGCGCGGCTGGTCGATCACGCCGCGCTCCACCGTCACCAGCTCGGAGAGCGGCACCATGGCGCCGTTGGCCGCCTTCAGGGGCAAGGCCAGCAACGCATCGAGGCCGACCTGCTGGTCCAGCGGCAACTGCAGCCGCACCGGCACCGCGAACTTGGCGTGGCCGTCGTGCAAGTAGGCCGCGTCCGAGCCCGAGAGCGCGGCGTACACGGTCTGCGCGATCACCTGCACCGGAATGCCCAGCGACTCGGCGCGCTGGCGCTGGATGCGCAGGAAGGCGCGCGGCGCGTGTTCCTTGAGCGAGGTGTCCACGCCCACGATGTCGGGCGTGGCCTTGTAGGCTTCGGCCACCCGCAGGGCGAGTTCGGCGCGACCCGCCTGATCGGGGCCATAGACCTCGGCGACGATGGGCGACATCACCGGCGGGCCGGGCGGCACTTCCACCACCTTCACGCGCGCGCCGTGGGTGGCCGCGATCTGCTCCAGCGCGGGGCGGTGGCGCTGTGCGATGGCGTGGCTCTGCTCGCTGCGGGCGTGCGCGTCGATCAGGTTGACCTGCAGGTCGCCGCCTTCGGCTTCGGCGCGCAGGTAGTACTGGCGCACCAGACCGTTGAAGGTGATGGGGCTGGCAGTGCCGGCGTAGCCCTGCACATTGGCCACCTCGGGCTGGGCGGCGAGGTAGGCCGTCATGTCCTGCAGCGCGGCGGTGGTGCCTTCGAGCGGTGTGCCGGCGGGCATGTCCACCACCACCTGGTACTCGCTCTTGTTGTCGAACGGCAGCATCTTGAGCACCACGCCCACGAAGGAGCTGGGCACCAGCGCCAGGCTCACCGAGAGCAGCAGCGCCCCGGCGATGCCGGCCGCCAGCAACCAGCGCTTCTTGGCGCTCTGCAGCAGCGGCGTGAGGATGCGCGTGAAAGTGCTCTGCAGCGTGCGCGTGATCTTGCCGGGGCCGTGGGCGGCGTGGCCTTCACCGGTCTTGGTCAATTTGAGTGCGAGCCAGGGCGTGACGGTGAAGGCAATGGCCAGCGAGATCGCCATGCCCATGCTGGCGTTGATCGGGATCGGGCTCATGTACGGGCCCATCAGCCCGGTCACGAAGGCCATGGGCAGCAGGGCCGCGATGACGGTGAAGGTGGCGAGGATGGTGGGGCCGCCCACCTCGTCCACCGCGCGCGGGATGATCACCGTGAGCGGATCGTGCGGCGTGAGCATGCGGTGGCGGTGGATGTTCTCCACCACCACGATGGCGTCGTCCACCAGGATGCCGATGGAGAAGATGAGCGCGAACAGCGAGACGCGGTTGAGCGTGAAGCCCCAGGCCCAGCTGGCGAACAGCGTGGCGGTGAGCGTGAGGATCACGGCCGCGCCGACGATCACCGCTTCGCGCCGGCCCAGCGCCAGCCCCACCAGGACGATCACGCTGCCGGTGGCGAAGATGAGTTTCTGGATCAGCTTGTTGGCCTTGGCGGCGGCGGTCTCGCCGTAGTCGCGCGTAATGGCGACTTCCACCTCGTCCGGGATCACCGTGTTTTTCAGGTTGTCCAGCCGCTCGCGCACGCCGGCGGCCACGTCAACCGCGTTCTCGCCGGGCTTCTTGGTCACGGTGATGGTCACGGCCGGGTGGTTCTGGCCTTGTTGTCCGGCGTGGGCCGCGTCGGCGGCGCCGGGCGTGAACCACACGTAGCGCTGCGGCAGCTGCGCGCCGGCTTCCACGCGCGCGACCTCGCGCAGGTAGATCGGGCGGCCCTCACCCGCCTTGCCAGTCACACCGACCACGATGTCGCCCACGTCCTGGGCGTTCTGCAGGAACTCGCCGGTCTCCACCGACAGCATGCCGGGCTCGCCCGCGGCGGGGCTGGGGTTGACCACCGAACCTGAAGGCATGGCCTGATTGGCCGAGGCGATCGCGCCCTGCAGCGCCTGCACGCTCACGCCGCGCTCGCGCAGCCGGGCCGGCTCCAGCCACACGTGCACCGCACGGCCCGGGCCGCCGATGGTGACCACCTCGCGCGTGCCGGGCACGCGCTTGAGCTCGGTTTCCACCGCGTGCGCCACCCGCTCCAGGTCCATCGCGCTCTGTGCGTCTTTGGTCCACAGCGTGGCCGCGAGCACCGGCACGTCGTCGATGCCCTTGGGCTTGACGATGGGGCTGAGCACGCCCAGGCCCTGGGGCAGCCAGTCCTGGTTGGCGTTGAGCACGTCGTACAGGCGCACCAGCGCCTCGGTGCGCGGCACGCCCACCTGGAACTGCACCGTCAGCACGGCCACGCCTGGGCGCGCCACCGAATAGCTGTGTTCGATGCCCTGGATCTGCGAGAGCACGTGTTCGGCCGGCGCGGCGACCATCTTCTCCACGTCGGCACTCGATGCGCCGGGGAAGGGGATGATCACGTTGGCCATGGTCACGTTGATCTGCGGCTCTTCCTCGCGCGGCGTGACCAGCACGGCGAACAGACCCAGCAGCAGCGCGACCAGCGCCAGCAGCGGCGTGATGGCGTTGGCCTGGAAGGCCCGCGCCACGGAGCCGGAGAAGCCGAGCTTCTCGACAACAGAGAGTTCTTGAGAGGAGTTCATGTCAAAGGTCCAGAACGCAACGATGGCCCGTGCGCCATCCGGCACGCGCCGCGCAACCGGCTTCGCCGGGGCGCTGGCGTGGTCCCCCCTTCAGGGGGGAAGACGCGAAGCGGCGCAGGGGGGTCATTCCGGCCTCGCGGCGGGCTGTGCGCCCGACAGACCGGCGCGCACCGGGTCGAGCGCCACGCGGTCGCCGGCCTTCAGGCCCGCCAGGACCTCGACACCGGCTTCGCCATGGGAAGCGCCCGTGCGCACCGCGCGCAGCGCAAAACCGGCCGGCTGGCCTTCGCCCCGGGTGGCCACCACGTACACGCCGGTGAGTTCGCCGCGGCGCAGCAGCGCCGACTCGGGCACCAGCAGGCGCTGGTCGCCGGGCTGGCCCTGGCCGCCCACGAAACGCACCCGCACCTGGCGGCCGGGCACCTGGTTGGCGCCGTCGGCCGTGCTCAGGTCAAGCCGCCATTCCACCGTCTGCGACACCGGGTCGGCGGCCGGCAGGCTGGTCTTGGCGGCGGGCAGCACCCATTGCCCGGTACCGGGCAATTGCACCTCGATGCGCTGTGCCTGCAGCGCCAACGCCTGCTGCGAGGCGGGCACGTGCACCACAGCGCGGATCGGCTGCGGCGCGTAGACCGTGAGCACCGGGGTGCCGGGCAGCGCCAGCGCACCGGCTTCGGCGTGCGTCTGCAGCACCCAGCCGTCGTACGGCGCGGTCAGGCGCGTGAAGCCCTGGGCCACGCTGGCCTGGGTCTGGCCGGCGCGGGCGGCGGCGGCGCCGGCCTGGGCGGCCCGGTACTGGGCCTGCGCCGTGTCCAGCGCGGCCTGGGCCAAAAAGCCCTGGGCGCGCAAATCGCGCGAGCGCTCGTAGGCCGCCTTGGCGTTGGCCAGGTTCGCGTCGGCCTGGGCGAAGCCCGCCTGGGCCTGGGCCACGCCGGCCTGGGTGGCGCGGTCGTCGATCACGGCCAGCACCTGGCCGGCCTTCACCGGGTCGCCGGCTTTCACCGACAGCGTGGCGATGCGGCCCGACGCCTGGGCCGAAAGCACGCTCTGGCGCACCGCCTGCAGGTTGCCGTCGATCAGAAAGCCCGCTCCCACCGCCTGGGCTCCCACCGCCATGACCGGCACCTGCGGGCCGGCGGGCGCCGCGGCCTCGCCCGCCGCACGCACACCCGCCGCGCCCAGCAGGGCAGCGCCCGCGACCAGAGCGAGCGAGCGCGCTCCCCAGACGGCGCGGCGCGGCGCAGGCCAGCCGCGCGCCGGTGCCGCCGCGGTGGCGTTGAGAGGCTGAAACGGGGAGCGGGGGGAACGGGCGGGCATGGTTTTCTCCTATACGGCCCGTAGTATACATATATACCCCTAGGGGTACAAGCAGATGGCCATGTGAACCAGGGTACGCCTCGCGCGGCTGTTCCGTGTTGATTTTTCTGATTCTGGGTTTTGGCGGGCGCCCGCCCTCACCCCTGCCCTCTCCCAGAAGGAGAGGGTGTGAAGGCACGCGGTTCAGAAGAAGAAAGGGAAGGAGGAGGCGCGCGGCCCCGCATCACTTCAAGGCCCTTCAGCGGGTCCACCGCACCGGAGCGCGGCCCGCAACGCATGAAGCGATCCAGCCCAGGGCACCGCCGGGCCGGCTTTGCCGGACGGCCAGTGCCGCCCCCTTGGGGGGGTAGCGCGAAGCGCTGCGGGGGGGTCTATTTACACCAGTGCAAAAGGCACCCGGGCCGCCACGGCGCACAGCAGCTCGTACGAGATCGTGCCGGCGGCGGCGGCCACCTCGTCCACCGGCAGCGCCGCGCCCGTGGCCGAGACGCCCCACAGCACCACCTCGGCCCCGATCCCACAGGGCACGCCGGCCACGTCCAGCGGTGACAGATCCACCGCGAGCATGTCCATGCTGACGCGGCCCAGCACCCGGGTGCGCACGCCCGCCACCAGCACCGGCGTGCCGGTGGGCGCGTGGCGCGGGTAGCCGTCGGCGTAGCCGCAGGCCACCACGCCCACCCGCATGGGGGCTTCGGCGGCGAAGGCCGAGCCGTAGCCCACGGTGTCGCCCGGCTGCAGCTGCTGCGTGCCGATGATCCGGCTGGACAGGGTCATGGTCGGCTGCAGGTTCCAGCCGGCCGCGGTGTGCTCGGGGTGGTCGGGCGCGCCGCCGTAGAGCGCGATGCCTTCGCGCACCCAGTCGGCCGCGAGCGTGGTCGCGCCGTCGCCACGCAGGGGCGAGCGGGCGTGGCGCAGGATCGCCGCGCTGTTGCACAGCGTGCGCTCGCCCGGCAGGTCGGTGGTGGCGGCCTCGAACGCGGCCACCTGATGGGCGATGCCGCGCGGCCCGTCGGCGTCGCTGAAGTGGGTCATGAGCGAGATTTCTTCCACCTGCGGCAGCGCGTTGAGCCGGGCCCAGGCGGCGCGGAAGGCGCCGGGCGCAAAGCCCAGGCGGTTCATGCCGCTGTTGAGCTTGAGGAAGACGCGGTGCGGCACCTGGGTCTTGTGCGCCGCCAGCCAGTCGATCTGCTCGTTGCAGTGCACCGCGTGCCACAGGTGCAGGCGCGAGCACAGCTCCAGGTCGCGCGGCTCGAACACGCCTTCGAGCAGCAGGATGGGGCCGCGCCAGTCCAGCGCGCGCAGGCGCTCGGCCTCGGCCAGGTCCAGCAGGGCAAAGCCGTCGGCGCTGCGCAGGGCCTCGAACACGCGCTCGATGCCGTGGCCGTAGGCGTTGGCCTTGACCACCGCCCAGACGCGGGCGTCGGGCGCGCGCTCGCGGGCCTGGTTCAGGTTGTGGCGCAGGGCCTCGGGGTGGACGGTGGCGAGGATGGGGCGGGGCATGGCGGGAGAACGAATGAGGACAGCGACGACTGTCGCACAAACCGGCCCGCCCGCCAGCGACCCGCACCGCGATTCATGCGCCTGCAGCGCAGCTACTACAAACACCCCACCCAGGTCATCACAGCAGAACAGCGTCCGAAGCGCGTGCCTTGTCCAGCACACACCGAGGATCCGGCTCCGCCGGGCCAAGGGTGGGGTCCCCCCGGGGGGGAAGCCGCGCAGCGGCGCAGGGGGGAGCCTTACACCGCCTCCAGGCTCACGTACACCAGGGTCTGGTTGAGCAGCTGGTAGGCGATCTCGCCGAAGGTCATGGGCCCGGTGAGCGGGCCGGTGCGCTGCCCTTGCAGGTTCGCGTGCAGGTAGTTGAGGATGCAGTTGCAGCTCCAGCCGGCGGCGCGCGCGTCGGCCGGCAGACCCTGGCCGAAGGCCCGGGCGGCGTCGGGCACGGGCTGGGCCAGCCGGTACTCCACGTCGTCGAACACCGGCGCGTAGAAGTCCACCTGCCCGTGGGCCGCGTCCACGCCCTTGAAGGACACGTTGACCAGGGCGCCCGAGTAGTCGGCCACCAGGGGCAAGCGGGTGTCGACGGCGCGCTCGCCCAGGTACTGGGCAAAGTCGCGCAGCTGGCCGTTGACGTAGGCCTCGCGGGCCGAAAAGCCGGTGGAGGGGAATCGGATCGTGTCGCCCGACCCGGGTTGGAACAGGTTGACGATGTCGATGCGCGGGTACACGTTCTCGGGCAGCGGCAGGTGCAGGGCCAGGGCCTGGTCGCTGCGGAACTCCAGCGTCTGGCCATTGGCCACCACGGGCGCGGTGCGGCCCAGGTCGTCGAGGTGCACGCCGGCGATCCAGCCCACCAGGGGCTTGAGGTACATGTCTTCGTAGCTCGGCGCCTGGCGCGCGTACAGCGAATGCACGCCGGAGAACGCCGGAACGATCAACACGCTCAGGCCGTGCGCGGGCGCCTCCAGCGCGACGCGCTCCAGGTTGTGTTCGCCGTACCAGCGCAGCGTGGGCGTGGCGTCCAGCGCGGGCAGTTCGCTCACGAACAGCTTCTCGCGCGTGGTCTCGCCGCCGTCCTGCCCCATGAAATAGGGAATGCTGCCGGCGATCCAGTTGCCGCGCGGCAGCTGGCGCAGCAGGGCCTCGTCGGCGGCCAGGCACAGGAAAGCGCCGCTGCGGATCGCCTGTGTGGCCTGCTCCAGGGTCATCAGGATGCCGCTGCCGACCGGCACGGCGCTGGAAGATGGGGGGATCGTCATGGGGGTCCTCAGCCTTGGCGCAGTTGCGCGAGTTCGTGGGTGAGCACGCGTTCGTTCTTCACGAAGTAGCGGTGCAGTTCGCGCAGCTTGAGCAGGCGGACTTCGTCGTCGTTGATGAGTTCGAGCTGGGAGCGCACGCGGGTGAGCATGAGCTTGAGGCTGAGCACCCTGATGTCCAGGCCCAGGTCGGCGTTGAGCAGGCGCAGCCAGACCGGATCGGTCAGGTCGGGCACGTTCGGGTGGCCGGGCTCGTCGACCCAGGGCGCGCGGGGCACCGCCGCCGCCGGCGCGGCCACCGCCGCTGGCGCCGCCCCGCTGGGCTTGCCGCTGTCGAGGGCGTAGCGGTAGCGCCAGACGTCCTGCAGGTTCAGGTCCATCAGCGTGCACACCGACTGCAGCGACACGCCCTGGTTGAACATGGCGAACACACGCTGCGACAGCCCCCGCGTGAAGGGCATGCCGGGCTCGCCGGTCCAGTCCAGGCCGGGCTGGTCCTGGCCCGGGGGCAGCGCGACGTGCAGATGGCACTGGATCGGGCCGATGGACAGGTGGCGCCAGGAGCAGGTCTGGGTGGGCACCGCCGGCTTGCGCTCGCGCCCGAACCAGCCACGCTCCACCTCCGGCGCCACCCAGACGTCGCAGCGCCGCTTGCGCGGATCGAACCGGTATTCGCGGACCTCCCAGGGGCGCTCGATCAACAGCAGTTGCCGCAGCAGCGCCTTGTCGATACTGATCATGGTGTTTGTCTCCTCGGTTGTTTGAGTGGGTGGCATCCGGGTGTGACACAAGCACCCCGGACGGGCCGGGATCGCAATTGCCGTTCCACGCCGGCCCGCAGGCCGCCACGGCAGATGGAAACGGCCCGGAACGGCCAGAAACGGCGCCCCACCGTGACGCTGTTCACGCCCACTCCACAAAGCGCAGGCGCCACCGGGTCGGCCCGGGCCCGGGGCAGGCCGGGGCAGGCGCCGGGCGTCGGGCCCGCCCCCCGTTGGCAGGGGGACAGCTGCGCCAAACTGACACACGCCGAGCGCCGCGGCGGGTACACCGCGGGGCCCAAACAAGGCCCCGCACAGCCTTTCGCAGTACGCACTTGGTATTACAAGCTGTCACATTTGGCGTGCTATAACCAAAGCCTCGTTGGAGACCAGAGGTCGCTCGCTCACCCACCACCACGGCGCCCAGCCTGGGCCGTCACGCCGCACAAGACCCCAAAAATCCATGAAGCGCGGCTTCTACACCATCATGACGGCGCAGTTCTTCAGCTCTCTGGCTGACAACGCGCTGTTCGTGGCCGCCATCGAACTGCTGCGCAACCGGCACGCACCCGAGTGGCAGAGCGCGGCGCTGGTGCCGCTGTTCGCGCTGTTCTATGTGGTGCTGGCCCCGTTCGTGGGGGCCTTCGCCGACGCGCGGCCCAAGGGCCAGGTCATGTTCATCAGCAACGCCATCAAGGTGGTGGGCTGTCTGCTGATGCTGGTGGGTGTGCACCCACTGCTGGCCTACACCCTGGTGGGCCTGGGGGCCGCCGGCTATTCCCCGGCGAAGTACGGCATCCTCACCGAGCTGCTGCCGCCGTCGCAGCTGGTCAAGGCCAACGGCTGGATCGAGGGCCTGACCATCGCCTCCATCATCCTGGGCGTGCTGCTCGGCGGCCAGCTGGTGGCACCCTGGATTTCCTCGCGCCTGCTCGCGATCGACCTGCCCATGCTGCACACCGGCATCCACCACCCGGCGGAGGCGGCCATCGGCGCGCTCATGGTGGTCTACGCGCTGGCGGCCTGGTTCAACACCCGGATTCCGCTGACCGGCGTGACGCCGCGCGCCATGCCGCGCAACCCGCTGGCCCTGCTGCCCGACTTCTGGCGCTGCAACAGCCGGCTCTGGCGCGACCACCTGGGCCAGATCTCGCTGTCCACCACCACGCTGTTCTGGGGGGTCTCGGGCAACCTGCGCTACATCGTGCTGGCCTGGGCCGGCGCGGCGCTGGGCTACAGCACCACGCAGGCGTCCAGCCTGGTGGGCGTGGTGGCGCTGGGCACGGCCGTGGGCGCGGTGGTGGCCTCGCTGCGCATGCGGCTGGACCAGGCCACGCGGGTGATGCCACTGGGCATCACCATGGGCGCGCTGGTAATCCTCATGAACTTCATCGACAACGTCTGGGTGGCCGCGCCGTTCCTGGTGCTGCTGGGCGGCCTGGGCGGTTTTCTGGTGGTGCCGATGAACGCCCTGCTGCAGCACCGGGGCCACAACCTGATGGGCGCGGGCCGCTCGATCGCGGTGCAGAACTTCAACGAGCAGGCCTGCATCCTGATCCTGGGCGCGCTCTACAGCTTCTCCACCGCGGCCGGGCTCTCGGCCTTTGCCGCCATCACCATCTTCGGCCTGGTGGTGGCCGGCTTCATGTGGGTGATCATGAAATGGCACCAGCACAACCTGCGCCACCACCCCCACGAGCTGGAGCGCCTGATGGAAATCGCCCGCCGCGACGACCTGCACGGGTAGCCGGCGCCAGCCGGCCGGGCGGAGCGGCTCAGAACCCGATGTTCGTGGGCCGGAAGTCGTCCTGGCTCACCAGCCGGTGCCGGGCCAGCACCTTGTAGAGCTCGACTTCGTTCACCGAACGGGGCAGGTAGGCGTCGCTGCCGGCCAGGCCCGCCTTGATGCGGTCCATGCTGCCCGCCGCGGGCGCGAACATGATCACCACCGGGCTCTGCCCATTGGCCAGCTTGCGCTGCTTGGCGCCACGGCAGATCTGGTAGGCGTCGGGCTGGCCGTTGAGACGGTCGATCACCACCGCCCGGTAGGCGTTGGCCTGCAACATGGCCAGCGCCTGGGGCGCTTCGCGCGACCAGTCGATCGTGAGCCCGTATTTCTTGAAACGCTTGTGCAGGATGCGGCCCTCGACCAGGCTTTCGGCCACCAGCAGCAGGTCGCCACGCGGCAACTCGGGCACCGCCGCCGCCGGGCTCTTGCCGTGGGTGGATTTCGGCGGGCGCGAAGCGCCCGGCGCACGCGAACCGGACACACGGGACGCCGCAGGCGCCTGGGGCAGCTCTTCCAGGCCGCCAAAGTCGCTCAGACCCATCACGCCGGGCCGGGCGAAACGCGCCGATTCCGCGGCGGTCGGCGCCACGGGTTTGCGCACCATGAGCCGCGTCGGAGGGAACCCGGTGGCGTCGAACCGGCGGGCGGCCACCGGCGCCCGGGCCGCGGCATCGCCCATGCGCACGCCGACCAGGGCGTCGAGCAGACCCAGCACCGACACCAGCTTGATCGGCTTGCGCTGCAGCGGCCAGCCGGTGCCGCCGTCGCTGTGCCCCACCAGCAGCACCTGGCCCGGCAGTTTGGCCTGACGCACCAGGTGCAGGGCCTGGGTGTTGTCGGCGTTGACGATCAGCAGCTGCGCGTCCGCCACCTCGTCCTGCACCCGGTACTCGGGTGGTCGCCGCGCCGCGAGCCGGAAAAACGCATCGAAGGTCGTGGACTCGCTGTCCGTGAACCCCACCAGAGCCACTGTGTAACTGTTGGCCATAGAACACCCAAAACGCATACCTATGAATTAGATTTTCCAAGGAGTATGCCGGTTTTGGCGGACCCCCTGGGGTACTGGCAACCACTATCCAGCGCCAGCGTGATCGATTTCCCCTTTACACGGCAGGCCTGTGCGATCTGCCATAGTGAGGCCCTCTCATTCAGGAGTGCCGACATGTCCAGCATCTACGACTTTGAAGCCCGCTCCATCGACGGCCAGCCGGTCTCGCTGCAACAGTTCAGGGGCCAGCCCATGCTGATCGTCAACACCGCCAGCGCCTGCGGCTTCACGCCGCAGTTCGGCGGCCTGGAGCAGCTGCACCAGGCCTACGGCCCGCGCGGCCTGGTGGTGCTGGGTTTTCCGTGCAACCAGTTCGGTCAGCAGGACCCGGGCAGCGACGAGGAGATCGCCACCTTCTGCCAGCGCAATTTCGGCGTCACCTTTCCCATGATGAGCAAGATCGACGTCAACGGCCCCGAGGCCCATCCGCTCTACCAGTGGCTCAGCGCGGAAGCCCCCGGCCTGCTGGGCAGCAAGGCCATCAAGTGGAACTTCACCAAGTTCCTGGTGGGCAAGGACGGGCGCGTGCTCAAGCGCTACGCACCGCAGGACGCGCCAGAGAAGCTGACCAAGGACATCGAGGCGGCGCTGCTCTGATCCCCCGCCGCGCTGCGCGCGGCCAGACGGGCGGCTCCCCCACTCCCGGTCTCTGAAGAAACCGCCGGGCGGCCGCCCGGTGCGGGTGTGCGCTCGCGCCACCGCCCCCCCTTTTCAATCTCCAAAACCCCTTGCGCGAACCGCATTGGAGCGCGCCTGCCTGCGCGCCAAGCACACCACGGACCCTCCATGTATGAAAGGTTTATTAAAACACTGGGGATTGCTGGCGGAACAACAACAAATTATTACCAATAATTAAATTTCCCTACAAATCGGCGAATGTCCATGATATTTTCCCCCCGCGCAACCGTTTGTTCTGGGTTTTTCTCGGGCCCTCCTTGACCGCCGTTCCGTCCCCCCAGAAGAGCCCGGGGGAGCCGGTCAAAGGCATTGAGGGGGTCCCACCAGACCGCCGGTACCCATGGGTACCCGTGTCGCGATTTCAGCTGCAACCCCATCGACAACACAACCGCGCCCGCTTTCCATGCGACACAGCCGCCCTTTGTCCACCAACGCCACCTCCCAGCTGGGCCCCCAGTTCGCCGTGTTGCGCCTGCGTTCCTGGCCGGACCTGCGCCATGTCTCGGACCACATGGTCCCTGACGTGATCCGCATCTGCGCCCTGCTGGCGGTCCGGCCCACGGGTGCCCCCCTGATCCACCGCCTGGTGGACATCCCGCGCGAGCGCACCCAGCACATCGTGGACATGCTGTACCTCCATGGCAACCTGGGCGATGGCGCCCCGGTTGCCAGCCCGGAAAAGAAGGAAGAGGCCCCGGCCACTGCGGCGACGCCCGAGGCCCGCTCGCCCAAGGAGGTCCCCAGCTCGGTGACGGGTTTTCTGGACCGTTTCCGGAAAAAGCTGATCCCCACCGGAGCGCACTAGACATGGAGTGCTCCGTTCTGTTCATGGGCCCGGTGGGCGCCGGCAAGACCATGGCCGTGCAGACCCTGTCGGACATCGACGTGCTCGGCACGGACGAACGTGCCACCGACGAGACCGCCGCCTACAAACAGAACACCACCGTCTGCATGGACGCGGGGGTGCTGGAGCTGGGGTCCGGCGACAAGGTGCGGCTGATCGGGGCCCCTGGCCAGGACCGCTTCGACTTCATGTGGGACATCCTGCTGCAACAGGCCCGGGCCGTCATCCTGCTGCTGGACCACAGCCGCGCGAGCCGGCTGGACGATCTCGACCATTTCATGGACCGCCTGGGCGAGCGCCTGGAGAGCCGCAAGCTGCCCCTGGCCGTGGGCATCACGCACGTCGACCTGCACCCCGAGGCGCCGCTGAACATCTACCGCAGGCGCTTGCGCGAGCGCGATGACCGCTTCCCCGCCTGCGTGGTGCCGGTGCTTCCGGTCGATGGGCGCGAGAAAAAGGACCTTCAGACGCTGGTGCTCACCGTGGCGGCCATGCTGGAGATGGTGCACCGCTATGGTTGAGGATGTGCCCGCCACGGCACCCTGCCTGCGTCTTCGCGGCTTCGGCTTGGCCTACAACGACCGCGTGGTCTTGCGCAGCATCGACCTGGACGTGCCCGCCCACGGCTGCACGGTGCTGCTGGGGCCGGCGGGCACGGGCAAGTCGTCGCTGCTGCGCACGCTGGCCGGCTACAACGACCACAACCCCAGCCTGCGGGTCTGGGGCGCCACGCTGTACCAGGGCCGTGAACGGACCCCCACCCACCGGCCCGCGCTGGTGGTTCAAAAGGCGCAGCTGCTGGTGTCCACGGTGCTGGACAACCTGCTGAGCGGCCTGCCCGATCGCTCCCGGCTGACGCGCGCGCAGCAGCTCGACCGCCTGCGACAGATCACCGGGGAGGTGCAGCAGGCCTGGGTCATGGACCGCCTGCACGCCTCGGTGCTCGACCTGAGCCCGGTGCAGCAACGGGTGATCGCCATCCTGCGCGAGTTCCTGGGCCGGCCGGCCCTGCTGATGCTCGACGAGCCCACCACCGGCCTGAGCGAAGACGATGCCGACGGGCTGGCGGCCTTCATCGAACACATTGCACGCCAGCAGGCCATCCTGCTGGTGCTGCACCACCTGCGGCTGACCCGCCGACTGGCCCGGCATGTGGTGCTCATCGCGAGCGGCGAAACCCAGGAAAGCGCTTCCACCGAGCGCTTTTTCGACAGCCCGCAGAGCGAGGCCACCCGCCAGTTCATCCGCACCGGCTCCTGCCCGGAATTTCCCCTGGCGCAGGGCTCGGACGCCCCCCAGGATGAGCCCGCAGTGCCGGCCCAGGCCCCCAGCCCTCCCACACTGATCAGCGCCGCCAGCGGCCCCCGCGGGTTTGCCTGGCTGCTGCCCGGGCAACTGGCGGGCACGCCATGGCCGGGCCTGATCCGCGAGACCGACGACGATCTGGACGCGCTGCGCCATGTCGGCGTGACCCGGCTGGTGAGCCTGACCGAACAGGCGTTTCCAGAAGCGCTGGCCGCGCGCTTCGGCATCCAGTGCGCCAGCCTGCCCATCCCCGACATGCAAGCCCCCACCCTGACCCGCGCGGCCGCCCTGTGCAACGACATCGACCGCTGGCTGGCGGCGGGCGAGGTGGTGGCCCTGCACTGCAAGGCCGGCCTGGGCCGCACGGGCACCCTGCTGGCCGCCTACTGGCTGTGGCAGGGCAACGGCCAGCGCACCGCGCTGGAGAGCATCGACCGCGTCCGCCGCCTGGACGCCACCATGATCCAGGCCCCCTCGCAGACGGCCTTCCTGTCTGGCTTCGCCGACTTTCTCGGTCGGCCACCGCATCCCCCCCTCACGACCTTGGGCAATGGTCGATTCCACAAAAACGATTCCCCTGAAAGGAAATTCCCTCATGAACAAACTTGACGACACCCTGCAGCGCGCCATGACCGGCATCCCCGAGTGCCTGGCCGCCGGTCTGGTGGACCTCGCCTCCGGCATGGTGCTGAGCATCAAGACCGTGGACTCCCACCCCTCCGAGGTGTTCGACATGCTCGCCGCGGCCACGGCCGATCTCTTCCAGGGCCCCAACGTCGTGGCCATCGAGAAGGTGTTCAAGAAGTCGCGCGGCCTGCCCGAGAGCGTGGACCACCACTACTTCCAGGAAATCATCGTCAACAGCGAGAACCTGATCCACGTGTTCCTGCGCGGCAAGCGCCAGCAACAGGTGGTCTGCTTCGTCTGCCGCAAGGGCGCCAACCTGGGCATGGTGCTGACCAAGGCGCGCTCGGCCATGCCGGCCGTCGAAGCCGCTCTGTGATCGGGTAAGGACGGCCCATGAACACCCCGTTGACCCATGAAATCCTGGCCAGTCGGGCCCGGGGCGTCCTGCGCGGTCTCCACACGAACCTCGCCGAGGTGGAGGCTTCGGCGGTGGTGACCCGCGACGGCTTCACCGTCGCCTCGTTGCTGTCCACGGGCACCGACCCGGACCGCTTCGGCGCCATGTGCGCGTCGCTGCTGGCGCTGGCGGCCCGGGCCAGCAAGGAAGTGGACCGCGGCAATCTGCGCCAGATCATTCTGGACGGCCAGCAAGGCCCGCTGCTGCTGACCCACGGGGGCGACTCGGCGGTGCTGGCCGTGGCGGCCACGCCCCGGGCCAACCTCGGGCGCCTGATTCTGGAGACGCGCCGGGTGGCGACCGATCTGGCCTCCCTCTGGGCGCAGACCTGAGCCCGCCATGCACCCGATCCAGTACCAGGGGCAGCCTCTTCGCTGCCGCGACAACGAGAGCCTGCTGGACGCGTTCGTGCGCACCGGCGTGGCGATCGACTTCTCGTGCAAGAGCGGCGTCTGCCGCCGCTGCCTGGTCAAGGTGGTGGACGGGGCGGCGCCGGCCGAGGCCGCCCGTTCACTGCCCCCACACCTCCAGTCGGCGGGCTATGTGCTGGCCTGCCAGTGCAAGCCCGCCGGCCCCCTGAGCCTGGCGCCGAAGTCGCCCGCGGACATGCTGACGCCGTGCATGCTGGTGCGGCGTGAACATGGGGCGGACGGTTCGTCCATCCTCTGGTTCGAGACCGCCACGGAACTGGCCTTCACCGCGGGTCAATCGGCCCAGGTGTTCGACGGCCCGTTCCCGGCACCAATCCACGTCCGCCTGAGCGGGCGGGACGATGCGCAAGGCCTGATCCAGGCCGAGGTGGCGCACGACGTGCTGCCGCAGGCCGCTTTTTCCGACGACGCGCTGTTCGGCGCCGATTTCCAGCTGCGCGGGCCGTTCCCGGTGGAACCCGAAGGCGAAGCCCCGCTGCCCGCCCCCGATCTGGCGCTGTGGCATCTGCTGGACCACGGCCGGCTGGTGCGCCGGGTGCTGGAGGCCTTCTACCGGAAGGTCTACGCCGACCCCCTGCTCCAGCCCTTCTTCGAGCGGGTCTCGATGGAGCGGGTCATTGGCAAGCAGTATGCGTTTCTCATGCAGTGCATGACAGGCGACAAGGTCTACATCGGCGAACGCCCGAAAAATGCCCACCACTGGATGGTCATCCCAGACACGCTGTTCGAGCACCGCCAGCGCCTGATGGCCCAGGCGCAACGCGAGCTGGGCCTGACGCCGGAGCAGATGGCCGGCTGGGCCCGCTACGAGGAACACTTCCGCGCCGACATCGTCAAGCACGCGCCCTGGCCCCGGCGCATGGGCGGGCAAGTCGTCGAAACCGAGCGCTACGACAGCGTCACCCTGGACGAGGGCACCGTCTGCGACCACTGCGGCGCCGAGATCGCCGCGGGCAGCACCGTGCGTTTCCACGTCCGGCTCGGGCAGGTCGGCTGCCCGAGCTGCGAGCGCGGCTGAACCGCTTTCACCCGTGCCCCTCAGCGCCCGGCGACACCGATGAACCCGCCCGCCCGCCACCTGCACGTCCGGCCCCAGGGCATCACCGAGTGGATGACGCTGGCGCCCGATGCGCGGCGGCCGGATCAGCGCCTGTTCCGGGCCCTGTTGCGGCAGTCTCACGACACCACGGTGGTGGACGTGGGGCGGCTGAGCCAGAGCAGCGGCCTGTCGCGCAGCGAGGTGGCGCGCTCGTTGTTCGGCCTGCATCGGCTCGGCAGCATCCACGTGTCCGTCGACGCACCAGCGGTGCCCCACGCAACGGGCCACCCGGCCGCGGACATCCACCAGCAGCTGCAACGGCTCTGCGGCGACACAGCCGGCGCGGCCGTGCTGGCCGACCCCGATGGCCTGTGCCTGGCGAGCCATGGCGTGGCGCGCGAGCACGCCCAGGGCCTGGCCGCCGGGTTTGCGCACTTTCGGCATGCCATGGTCCGGGCCATGCCGCTCTATATCGGACGCCGGCCCTGCCGGTTGCACATCACCTCTTCGGCGCTGGTCGCCCACGAGGCCCTCGTGGGCCTGGTGCGAAGCCTGCACACGCTGCTGGCCGACTGACATGCCCGATATCCAGGACATCCTCGACCAGATCACCGAGTGCCCCGGCAACGCCGGCGCGGTGCTGGCCACCGCCGACGGCCTGCTCATGGCGTCGTCGGGTGCGCTGCACGGCGACGTGGCCGCGGCCACCGCCGCCAGCCTGGTGCTGGCGGGGAAAGAAGCCTTGTCGGCGCTGGGCAAGCGCCCCTGGGTCGAGCAGCTGATCTGGTCCGACACCCAGGTCTGGTACCAGACCCAGCTGCACGGCACCCACGTGCTGCTGCTGGTGTGCGACGACCACGGCCACGCGGGTGCGCTGCGCTGGACCGCGCGCCGCATGGTGCAGCAGCTCGAACCCAGCCTGCATCAGCTGTGAAGCCGCTGCGCTACAGCGGGCAGCCCTTGCCCTCTCGCCCGTTCTCGGCCTGCACCTGCCGCAGCAGGTCGGCCAGCGTCTTGCCCGGCTCGTCCACAAAACGGCGCGGCAGCGCGCGCACGCCCTGGATGCGGTCGGCCCGGAAGCTGCGAAAGGCCTGCCGGGTTTCGCACCAGGCCGCCAGCGTCCACACCTTGCCCCAGAAGAAACAGCCCAGCGGCCGCACGGCGCGGGTGCTGGGCTGCCCGTTCACGTCGAGGTAGTCGAGTTCGAGCACCGTGCGCGTCTGCGCGGCCTCGCGCAGCACCTGCAGCGCCCGGGCCACAGCGGGCTTGAGCCCCAGCGGCGGCACCAGCAGCGGCATCTTCTCCACCTCGGTGCGCACCACCCCGGGCAGCACCGACAACACGCGCGACATGGCGTCGCCCGCGGCCAGCGCCAGCGCCGGGTCCAGCCACTGCTGGGCGATGCGCGTGGCCACGGCCAGCGCGCGGGCCTCGTCGGCCGTGAACATGAGCGGCGGCAGATCAAAGCCGCGCCCGAAGCGGTAGCCCACGCCGGCCTCGCCCTCGATGGGCACGCCCTGCACCTGCAGGTCGGCCACGTCGCGGTACACCGTGCGCGGCGACACCTCCAGCCGCTGCGCCAGCCAGGCGGCGGTGGACAGACGCCGGCCGCGGATCAGCTGCACCAGGGCAAAGAGGCGGTCGGCGCGCCGCATGGTGCTCAGCCCTGGCCCGGCGTGGGCCGCAGGCGCGCGCGCTCTTCGGCGGAGAGCACCCTGGGCTCGGCCACCGGCGCACCGGAAGCGGTGAAGAAAGGCGTGTCCCTGTAGCGGCCGGAGAGGCGACTGCTCAGCACCATGCCGAGGATGCGCAGCAGCGCACCGGCCATGCCGAACGCCCGGGGCTTGGGCTCGCCGATCGCGCTCGCGGTGTTGGCGCTTGCCCGCACCGGGCCGAACGCGGGCTCCAGCGGCGCGCTGTCCAGACACTGCGCCAGCAGGCCGGTGAAGGGCATGTTGCGGCTCGTCATGGTGTTGCCCACGGGAGTGCGGCAACAGGCGGCGTACCAGCGCAACATGCCCTGGTCGGACAGGCGCATCACCGCCAGCTGCGCCGCGCCCTGGGTGATCTTGATGCGGTGCGGCGCGAGCTGCACCACGTCCGAACCGCCTTGCGCGTCGAGCACCTGGTCGGCCGGCCCCAGGAACCGCGCAAAGGCCTGGCAGTCCTGGCAATAGCAGAGCATGCGGTTGCTGCGGCCGTTCAGTTCGACGTGGCCTTGCAGCGCGCCGCAACGGCAACGCAGGGGATGGACGGCAGGGGGCATGGTGGCTCCGGGAGTGGCGGGTGGCGGGTGGCGCTTATTGTGCGGTCGCCTCAGAGGCTGAGAGTTTTTCGGGCGTGTCCGAGCAACGCCCCAAAACGTGCCCGATCAAGGCGCAAAGCACAGCCATAGCTGGCTATGGCGCGCGTTTGCAGAGACTAGCGGGTGCGTTTTGGGGTGGTGAGCGGGCATGAGCGAAAGACTCACAGCCTCTCAGCCTGTACCAGGCCCAGGGGCACCAGATCCGCGCGCATGGCCCGCGCGATTCGCCGCATGTCGTCCGAACACACCTCGAACAGGCCGAAGCGGAACTTGTGGCCCCAGCGCTGCCGGTCCTCGACGAATTCGAATTCGTCGAGCAAGGGCGCGATGGGCGCGGGCTGCGCGCTCACGTAGCGCACATCGCGGCGGTGCGGCACGAAGCCGCCGCCCATGTCGAACGCGTAGGGCTCTCCCACCTGCACCACACCGATGCTCACGAAACTCTGCAGCCGGTCTTTGCCGTCCATGGTCTGGGCGGGTGCGTAGTAGGCCACCACATCGCCGGCGCGCAGCCGCTTGAGCGGCGCGCATTTTCCGTGGCAGACCTGCATGAACCCCACGGGTGCGTGGTCGCGCCCGCGCAGCGCGTGTTCGGCGCTGGCGACCGCGATCCAGTGGCGGGGCTGGTGCTCATGAGGACTCATGAAGTTTCTATGCACAGAGGTCTCCACTCTCATGGCGCCGAAGCGCCACCCAGACGCCTGAAACGGTGCAGCCCCCCTGGAGGGGGGTGACGCGAAGCGGCGCGGGGGGTGTTTCACTTCAGGCCATGGCGTGCAGGCCGACGCGGTTGCCTTCGCTGTCGATGATGTGGGCGAAGACCCCCATGCCGTCGGGCAGCGTCACCTTGGGCTGGGCGATGCTGCCGCCGGCGGCCGGCACCCGCGCCAGCCAGGCGTCGAGCGAGGGTGCGGCGTTCAGGTACACCAGGGTGCCGCTGGCGGCGGGTTTGAAGTCGGGGTGTTTCATCAGGGCGCCTTTGACGTCCTGTTCGCCAGCCACTTCAAAGACACCCAGCTCCTCGCCGGGCCCGCCAAAGGCTTCGCGGCGCAGCGCGCGGCCGGTGAGCGAGGCGTAAAAGCGCAGGGCGCGGTCCATGTCGGCGACGGGAATTTCAAACCAGTTCAGGGCGTGTGCCATATCGATCTCCAGGGGTTGTTGAACAAGCCCCGCATTCTGTGGACCCCCTGCTGACAACGCTGTGTCAGCAGGCTGTCACAGCCGCTCGAAACGGCTTGGGCGGGCTCAGATCCAGCGCAGCAACCAGCCCGCCACCAGCGGCAGCGCCGCCGCGCTGAACAGCGCCGTGAGGCCCATGGCCAGGCCGGCGAAGGCGCCCGTCTCTTCGCTCACCAGAAAGGCCCGCGCGGTGCCGATGCCGTGCGCCGCGGCGCCCAGCGCGAAGCCCCGCACCGACGGGTCCCGGATGCGCAGCGCGTCCAGCACGTAGCGCGCGCTGGCCGCGCCGAGCACGCCGGTGCACACCACCAGCACGGCCGTCAGCGTGGGCAGGCCGCCGATCTTTTCCGAGATGCCCATGGCCACCGGCGCGGTGACCGACTTGGGCGCGAGCGAGGCGATGGTGGCCCTGGACGCGCCCAGGGCCCAGCCCACGCCAACGCCAACGCCAACGGCCGTGACGGTGGCACTGAGCGTGCCCACCACCAGCGCCCCCGCCATGGGCAGCCACAGGCGCTTCACACGCGCGAGCTGTTCAAACAGCGGCACGGCCAGCGCCACGGTGGCCGGCCCGAGCAGGAAGTGCACGAACTGCGCGCCCTCGAAGTAGGTGGCGTAAGGCGTGGACGTGGCCCACAGCAAAGCGCCCAGCACGATCACCGACGTGGCCACCGGGTTGGCCAGCGGATAAAAACCGCTGCGCCGGTACAGCAGGAACGCGCCCTGGTACACCAGCAGCGTGACCGTGAGCCCCAGCAGCGGTGTGGCCGAGAGGTACACCCAGACATCGGCCAGCCGCCCCGCGGCGGCGCTGGCCAGCGGCAGGCCTTCGTTCATGGCGCCTGCTCCGGGTGGGGACCTGCGGGCGGGCGCGGCGGCGGTGGTGGCGCGCTGCGCTTCATCAGCCAGGCCATGGTGAGCGCGGCGCTGGCCAGGCCCACGAGCGTGCTGAGCACCAGGGCCACGCCGATGGCCAGCGCCTCGTCGCCCAGGCGCTGCAGGTGCAGCATGACGCCCACGCCCGCGGGCACGAACAACAGCGAGAGGTGTTGCAGCAGGGTCTGCGCGGTGGGCTTCAGGCCGGTGAGCAACGCCGGCCGCGCCACCAGCGCGAGCAGCAGCAGCGCCATACCCACCACCGGGCCCGGCACGGGCGCCGCCAGCGCGCGCACCAGCGCCTCGCCAAGAAGCTGGAACACGAGCAGGGTGGCGAGCGCGGGGATCATCCGCGGTTCATCCGCGCATCAGAGCAGCTCTTTGGGGATGTTGCCGCCGTTGGCCGCGATGTGGCCCAGCACGTTCTTGTGCAGCCACATGTTCATCTGGGCCGAGTCGGCCATCTTGTCGTCGGGGCAGTAGAGCTCCTTGGCCAGCTCCTTGCGGGCGGCCAGGCTGCTGTCCAGGCCCAGCAGCTTGAGCAGGTCGACGATGGAGGTTTTCCAGTTGAGCTTTTCCGGGTGGTGGGCGGCCTTCTCCGTCAGCAGGGCGACCACGTCCACCATGGCGATGGGATTGACCACGGGCTCGGCCGGGGCGGCCGCCACCGGGGCGGGGGCTGCGGCGGGCGTCGGCGCGGCGGCGGCGGGAGGCGGTGTGATGACGGGCGCCGCGGCCGCCTCTTTCATGCCCAGCTTTTCCAGGATGTTGCTGAAGAAACCCATGGTCAATCCTCCGATGGCGTCGTGAACAGAATGCGCGGCACCGGACGCCGACGGCGCCGCGCCCCCAGCTTATAGCCTGCGCATTCCATCACCGTGACATTCGGTGAGCGCCCACGGCGCGGTGGCCGCGCCCCGGCGTGCGAAAGTGCCGCCCGGTGTCAGGCCAGCGCGTCATCCAGCAGCTCGACCCAGTGCCGCACCGGCGTGGCCGTGCCGCTCTGCAGGTGGGTGATGCAGCCGATGTTGGCGCTGGCGATCACCGCCGGCCGCAGCTCGCCGAGGTGGCCGAGCTTGCGGTCGCGCAGCTGGTAGGACAGCGTGGGGTTGAGCACCGAATACGTGCCGGCCGAGCCGCAGCACAGGTGGGCCTCGTTCTTCGCCACCTGCACCGTGAAACCGAGCGCGGCCAGGTGCTGCTCGACACCGCCCTTCAACCGCTGGCCGTGTTGCAGCGTGCAGGGCGGGTGGAATGCGATCAGTTGGTCCGCGTCGGGTTGTTGCGCCAGCTTAGGCCGCAGCACCGGCACCAGCGCGGGCAGCAGTTCGCTCAGGTCTTTCGTGAGCGCGCTGATGCGCGCGGCCTTGTCCGCGTAGGCCGGGTCGTCGGCCAGGATGTGGCCGTACTCCTTGACCGTGACACCGCAGCCCGAGGCGTTCATGACGATGGCCTCGACCCCGGCGGGGGCGCCCGCCCCTTCGCCAGCCTGGATGTGCGGCCACCAGGCGTCGATGTTGGCGCGCATCTGCGCCCGTCCGCCGTCCTGGTCGTTCAAATGGAACTTCACCGCGCCGCAGCAACCCGCCTCGGGCGCGATCACGGTCTGGATGCCGGCGGCGTCGAGCACGCGCGCGGTCGCCGTGTTGATGTTGGGCATCATCGCCGGCTGCACGCAGCCCGCGAGCATCAGCACCTTGCGCGCATGCGTCTGCGTCGGCCAGCGCCCGGCGTTCTGCCTGGCCGGCACCTTGTTTTTCAGCGAGGCTGGCAGCAGCTCGCGCACCAGCTGGCCGAGCTTCATCGCGGGGCCAAAGGCCGGCGAGGTCAGCCCCTCCTTGAGCAGCCAGCGCACCGCTGTTTCGCCCGCCGGGCGCGGTACTTTTTGATCCACGATCTTGCGGCCGATGTCGATCAGGTGGCCGTAGTCCACGCCGCTCGGGCAGGTGCTTTCGCAGTTGCGACAGGTGAGGCAACGGTCCAGGTGCAGCTGCGTCTTGCGCGTCGGCTCGGCGCCTTCGAGCACCTGTTTCATCAGGTAGATGCGTCCACGCGGCCCGTCCAGCTCGTCGCCGAGCAACTGGTACGTGGGGCAGGTCGCGGTGCAGAAACCGCAGTGCACACACTTGCGCAGGATGGCCTCGGCCGCGCGGCCGTCGGCGCGCTGCTGGTATTCGGGGGAGAGGTTGGTTTGCATGTGAGTTCAGACCATCCTGCCGGGGTTGAAGATGCCTGCAGGATCGAACTCGGCGCGCAGGCGCTGCGTGATCGCCGCCAGGGTGGGGCTCTCGCGGTCGAAGCGCGGCACGCCGGGGGCGCCGTCGGCTGCGGCACGGAACAGGGTGGCGTGGCCGTTCACCGCGGTGGCGGCGCTGCGGATCTCGGCGGCGGCCGAGGCCGGTGCCCACAGCCAGCGCTGCGCGCCCTGCCACTCGATCAGCGGCGCATACGGCAGCGCAAGGACCGGGGCGGTCTGCGGCACGGAGAGCCGCCACAGGCAGAGGTCCGTCGATGGCGCCGTGAAAAACGGCAGGCGCTGGTCGCGGCAGGCGGCCCAGTCGGGTCCGGCCTGGGCGTTGTCCATGCGCTGCCCGCCGGCTTCGCGCGCCAGGCGCTCGCAGGCGGCTTCCACCGCCGCCACCGCGCCGCGCAGGCGCAGGAACAGCAGTTCGGGCGCGTCAACCTGGGTCTGGTCCTTCACCCAGCAGCTCGCGTTCAAAGGCAGCGGCTGGCCGCCCCAGCGGTGCAACTGCTCCAGCGCGTCGTGTTGGCCCATGGAAAACACGAGCGTGGCCTCGGCCGGCGCCACCGGCAGCACCTTGAGGCTGATGTCGGTGATGACGCCGAGCGTGCCCATGGCGCCGGCCATCACGCGACTGACGTCGTAGCCGGCCACGTTTTTCATGACCTGGCCGCCAAAGGTGAGCCACTCGCCGCGGCCGTTGATGAACTGGAGGCCGAGCAGGAAGTCGCGCACGCCACCGGCCGTGGCGCGGGCCGGACCGGCCAGGCCCGCCGCCACCACGCCGCCGATGGTGGACGCGGCGCCGAAGCGCGGCGGGTCGAAGGGCAGGCACTGGCCTTGTTCGGCCAGCGCGGCTTCCAGCTCGGCCAGCGGCGTGCCGGCGCGCACGGTGACGACGAGCTCGCTCGGCTCGTGGCTGACGATGCAGCGCCAGCCGGTGGTGGACAGGGTCTCACCCCCGGTGGGCTGGCCGTAAAAGGCCTTGGTGTCGCCGCCGGTGATGCGCAGGGGCCGGCGGGCGGCCGCCGCGGCCAGCACCTGCTGGATCAGGTCGCGCGGGGAGTCGTTGGGGCTGGAGGTCATGGCTGCCATGGTAGCGGCCGCCCTCCGCACGGCCGTTGAATTTTTTGCACGCCTCGCTGCAAATGCGCCGCACCGCGGCAAGCGGGTACCTACCGCGTATACCCGAGGCACGCGCCCGCGTTGGGCCGGCCCTTGCATTCACGCCGCAGGCGCTTTTCCCGCGCGGCGGGAGTTTCGCTGGAGGGCGCGTTGATGAAAGTGACCTTGGTGGGCACCTTTTTGCCCCCGGTGCCCGAGGGCGTGGCGCTGGCGGCGAAGGCCGTCGAACCGGGCAGGGCCAAAGCCCCGAGCAGTGCGGCGGCGACGAGCGGACGCGCCATGGCGCGCGGGAATGCCTGGGACATGGTTTCCTCCTGAATGTTGTGATGAATGTCCGGCGGCGATCATACGCAGCGCCCATAAAAAAACCCCGCGTGCCGGGCGGCAACGCGGGGTGAACATCCAAAGGAAACTCAGAAAATGGGGGGTGCGCTGTTGTCAGCAGCACCCCGGGGAGCGCTCAGGCTCAGCGGTTGTACGCGGTCTCGCCGTGGGAAGAAATGTCCAGACCTTCGCGTTCCTGCTCTTCGGTCACACGCAGGCCCACGGTCAGGTCGACGATCTTGAAGGCGATGACGGAGACCACACCCGACCACACGATGGTGATCAGCACGGCCTTGGCCTGGATCCAGACCTGGCCGGCGATGGTGTAGGCATCGGGGGCGATCATGGCCACCGTGGTCCAGTCGGCCACGGCGCTCGGGCCACCCAGGTTGGGGGAGTTGAACACGCCGGTCAGCAGGGCGCCGATGATGCCGCCCACGCCGTGCACGCCGAACACGTCGAGCGAGTCGTCCGCGCCCAGCATCTTCTTCAGACCGGTCACGCCCCACAGGCAGGCGAAGCCGGCGATGAAGCCGATGATCAACGCGCCGCCCACGCCGACGTTGCCGGCCGCGGGGGTGATGGCCACCAGGCCAGCGACAGCACCGGAAGCGGCACCCAGCATGGACGCCTTGCCTTTGGCCAGCGCTTCACCGATGCACCAGGCGAGCACGGCAGCGGCCGTGGCGATGAAGGTGTTGATGAAGGCCAGGGCAGCGTAGCCGTTGGCTTCCAGGGCGGAGCCGGCGTTGAAACCGAACCAGCCCACCCACAGCAGCGAGGCACCGACCATGGTCAGCGTCAGGCTGTGAGGCGCCATGGCTTCCTTGCCGTAACCGATGCGCTTGCCGACCATGTAGGCACCGACCAGACCAGCGACGGCGGCGTTGATGTGCACCACGGTACCGCCGGCGAAGTCCAGCGCGCCCATTTGCCAGATGTAGCCGGCCTTGGCCGTCATGTCGCCGGCCACCTCAGCGCTGGAGTAGGCGTCGGGGCCCATCCAGAACCAGACCATGTGGGCGATCGGGGCGTAGCTGAAGGTGAACCAGATGGCGGTGAACAACAGCACGGCGCTGAATTTGATGCGCTCGGCGAAAGCGCCGACGATCAGGGCACAGGTGATGCCGGCGAAGGTGGCCTGGAAAGCGGCGAACACGATCTCGGGGATCACGACGCCCTTGCTGAAGGTGGCCGCGTTGCCGAAGGTGCCGGCCACGTTGTCCCAGACACCGCTGAGGAGCAGCCGGTCAAAGCCGCCGATGAATGCGTTGCCTTCGGTGAACGCCAGGCTGTAGCCGTACACGACCCACAGCACCACGATCATCGAGAAGGTCACCATGACTTGCATCAGCACCGACAGCATGTTCTTGCTGCGCACCAGGCCGCCGTAGAACAGGGCCAGGCCCGGCACGGTCATGAGAATGACCAGCAGGGTGGCGACCATCATCCAGGCGGTGTCGCCCTTGTTGGGCACCGGGGCCGGTGCGGCTTCCGCAGGGGCGGCTTCGGCAGGCGCCGCCACGGCAGCGGCCGGAGCTTCGGGTGCGGCGGCCGGTGCAGCGGCAGCGTCGGCAGCCGGTGCGGCCGGAGCCGCTGCTGCGTCGGCGGCGGGCGCCGCGGCAGCGGCCGGTGCTTCGGTGGTTTGCGCCAGGGCGTTAAGTCCGCCGAATGCCAGGCCCGCGCCCAGCAACAGGGTTGCAAGTAGTTTTTTCATGTGCGTGATCTTTCTTGTGCTGCTCGTTGATCAGAGCGCTTCCTTGCCGGTCTCGCCGGTGCGGATGCGAACCACCTGTTCGAGGGAGGTGACGAAAATCTTGCCGTCGCCGATCTTGCCGGTGCGGGCGGCGCCTTCGATGGCCTCGATCACGCGGTCCACCAGGTCGTCGGAGACGGCGGCTTCGATCTTGACCTTGGGCAGGAAATCGACCACGTATTCCGCGCCGCGGTACAGCTCGGTGTGGCCCTTCTGGCGGCCGAAGCCCTTGACTTCGGTGACGGTGATGCCTTGCACGCCCATGCCGGAGAGCGCTTCGCGCACTTCGTCCAGCTTGAACGGCTTGATGATGGCTGAAACCATTTTCATGCTGTGATTCCTCTACTAGTACAGGGTGCTCAGACCGGGTGGCCGACACCGGGGGTGACACGGGCAATGCCGGCCGGAAGGGCTGACACCACTTTGGATGCGGACTGTTTCGTGGGAACTCCACGCCTTTGATTCAATCGCTTACAGCCCCAAGCACGGAACGTGCCAAGCGCGAGCCCACCCGGGCCGGCGGGCTGTCGCGAAAACACCGCGTCCGACGGGCTCGGCGCGGCGGTGCGGCGGCGCCTGTGCCATGATGAAAGCGCGTGTTTGCGCGCGAACTGTCACTCGAACAGCGCAAGCACCAAGGTTGTGCATCACCATCAGCGGGTTTTCCCTGATGAACAGGGCATGAAATGCACCGAAACAGGGAGGAAATGTCAATGAGTCTGTCATTGGTGCACAGCCGTGCACTGCTGGGCCTGCAAGCCCACCCGGTCTGCGTGGAAGTCCACCTGGCCAATGGCCTGCCCAGCTTCACGCTGGTGGGCCTGGCCGATACCGAGGTGAAGGAAGCGCGCGAACGGGTGCGCTCGGCCATCGCCAACGCGGGGCTGGAATTCCCCTCGACCAAGCGCATCACCGTCAATCTCGCGCCTGCCGACCTGCCCAAGGACTCGGGCCGTTTTGACCTGCCGATCGCGCTGGGCATCCTGGCCGCCAGCGGCCAGATCAGCGCCGCGCGCCTGGCCGGCTGGGAATTCGCCGGCGAACTCTCGCTGGGCGGCGAGCTGCGCCCGGTGCGTGGCGCGCTGGCCATGAGCCTGGCGCTCCATGGTGGTGCACACGCCACCGAAGGCCCCCCGGCCCGCCTGGTGCTGCCGCCCGACAGCGCCGAAGAAGCCGCGCTGGTGCCGCAGGCCCAGGTCTACCGGGCGCGCCACCTGCTGGACGTGGTGCGCCAGTTCCTGCCCGAAGGCGCCGCCGCCGCAGAGCCCGCGCCCGCGGACGACGATGACTGGGCCCGGCTGATGCCCACCCAGGTGGGCCAGGGCCCGTCCTACGCCGACCTGGCGGACGTGAAAGGCCAGGCCGCGGCCAAACGCGCACTGGAGATCGCCGCCGCCGGGGGCCACAGCGTGCTCATGGTGGGGCCGCCGGGCTCGGGCAAGTCCATGCTGGCGCAACGCTTCGCCGGCCTGCTGCCGCCCATGAGCACCCGCGAAGCCTTGGAATCGGCTGCCGTCGCCTCGCTGGCCGGGCGCTTCGCGCTGGCGCGCTGGGGCCAGCGCCCGACCTGTTCGCCCCACCACACGGCCAGCGCGGTGGCGCTGGTGGGCGGGGGCTCACCGCCCAGGCCGGGTGGACATCACCAAAGTTGCACTCTTTTTGAGTCCATATGGATCAATGACTTAGGTTTCACTTCGTCAAAATTACGATGACGAGATCTTCACAGTTGCGGTGATTTTGTGCGGTAGCCCCTCTACAACAACGAATAAGGTGACCTTGAACCTGAAAAGTGGCGTTCTCACCTGCTAGGGGTATCTAAATGTTCAGTACTTGACAGTGAAGGGATGTCGAAAACAGCTCAATTCATCCCATCAATACTCCCCCACCTTCTACTTCACAAGAACTGTAATTTCACGACTGCGAGGAGCAACCGAGGGGGCAAAGCTCTGGGACTGGTAGCCCTGAACCGCCGTGATGGATAGCTGCACCTTGAACTCCCCAGCCTCCGATGGGGATCCCTCCAGGTTGCCGTTCGCGATGTTCATTCCGGGGGGGAGCGAACCAGTTCGGACACCCACAGTCATTACTGATCTGCAACTCTCCGGGAAGACTTTGCTGGATATGGTCGTAACGTCTCCGACCGATGCTTTGTAGGAGGATTCCTCAAAATCGATGCTGAACGTCTGATTGTCGGCACCACACAACTCTTCTCCACCCCCACCACAAGCACTCAACAACATGCTTGCCGCTGCCACGATGATGATGGCGGTGTGTGGGCGCCGCTTCAAGTGACTCAACGAGCTCAATACCGAACACTTCATACATGGCCTCATGCTTCTATCACTTTCGCTCCTGAGAGCAACTATTAGGGGCGCTTGCCTTCGGTCTCTGCTTTGCAACGGATACCAGACGGGATACCGAAGTCCGGGTTAGGGAGCTCAAGCCAAGCCACAAACGTTCCGCTGGCGGCATTGATGATGCGGTCAACCGTCTTTACCGTTGCCTTCAGACGCTCCGAAACGGGCGATTCGGCTACCACCATTACGGTATCGCCGATCTTGATCTTGCCGAACTGGTCCTTGGGAAGAATCACATGCACCCGCAGCGGATGAATCTGGGCCAGCTTGAAAATACCCCGCTGCCCAGGCCCCGCTTCAACCGACTCTCCAGGATGGGCCATCTGTTCTACAACCACACCGTCAACAGGAGAGCGAACCGTGCGCAAGCTGACCTGTATCGAATGCTGCTCCAGCTCAAGCTTGGCCAGCTCCAGGTTCTCACCGGCCAACTTGAGCTCTGCTTCAGCAACCCTCAGCTCACCCTCGGCGTCGTCACTGTCCTGTGAGGCGATCAATCGCTCCCTGGCCAGGGCTTCCCTGCGATGGAACCGTTGTTGCGCGAACTGAATCTTGCGGGCGGCCAACTCCGCAGGGCCTGTTTGTAGCGCGCGGAACCTCGCGACACCCATCGCAGCACGCTCCGCCCTGTCGTCCAGCGTCGCCAGAACCTGCCCCTTTTTGACCCGATCACCTCGACGAACATTCACGCTGGATACCAATCCGGGCACAGCACTAGCGACCTCCACCGTCTGCGTCGGTTCAATCAAACACTCCGCTGCCCATGTAGGCATCGCCGCACACCCCATGGCCACGGACAAGACGCCTGTCCAAAGGCCGTGCCGGCCCGACACCTGCGACGCAGGGGATACGCATTTCATTTTTTGTGTCCTCCGACAAATCCCAATGACCGTTGCCACTTCTGATCCCTTGCGATGGTATCCAGTCGAATCCGCCTGTTACGCCGTTCTGCCCTACCCTGCACCGCAGAGACGAACGACGCAAAACCCTTTTGACTCCAGCGAAACTTTCCCAGCCACACCAACGCCAGCCGCTGGGAAACGACGGGAGCGTATTGCCTGAAAAGCTCATCCTCCAGCGACACCATCGCCTCCACAGAGCCCGGATTTCCCTGCCGCGCAGCGCGTCCAAATAACTGGCGATCGACCCGGGCGCTCTCATGGAACTCGGTCAGGATCACATGCAGGCCACCCTTGCTCTCCACATACGCATCCAGGCGAATGTCCGTACCACGCCCGGCCATGTTGGTCGCCACCGTGATGGCGCCAGGTCGGCCGGCCTGTGCGATGGCGGCGGCCTCCTCCTGATCCTGCCGCGCGTTGAGCACCACGTGCGGAACGTCGAGGCTCCCCAAGTGTTCACTTAGCACCTCGGACGCTTCGACCGAACGGGTTCCGACCAACACCGAACGCCCCTGCGCAGCCATTTCAGCGGCCCTGGTGGCCACCGCCTGCCAGCGCTCCGATGAAGTCGGGAATACTTGCGTGGGCAGATGTTGCCGCCGACTGGGGCGAAAAGTGGGGATACGAACCACACTGAGGTCGTACACCTGCCGCAGTTCGGCCCGGATTTCACGGGCGGTCCCAGTCATGCCACACAACAGCAGATAGCGCCCGAAGAACCTTTGGTAGGTGGTCTGGGACAGCGTTCGGCGTTGCCCAGTGATCTCGCACCCCTCCTTGCACTCGATCATCTGGTGCAAGCCGCGCTCCCAGGTCCGATCAGGCATCACGCGACCGGTGAACTCGTCCACGATCTGGACCTTGTCTTCGGCAACGATGTAGTGCTCGTCCTTTCGAAAGCCATGCAGCGCGGACAGTGCCTTGTTGACCAGTTCGCGGCGCCACAAATGAGACCGCCAGATGCCCTCCTCCGCGGACAGCACCGACTCCAGAAACTGCTCCCCCGCATCGGTCAGCCAAACATCCCGCCCGTGTCCGAAGCGGTAGTGCACATCCGCCTCCAGTCCTTCCGCCACCTCCAGTGCTTTCGCATAGACGGAGGGATCGAGGTCGTCGGGAATCGTTTCGGAAATGATCAACGGCGTCCTCGCCTCGTCGATCAGTACGCTGTCCGCTTCGTCCACGATGGCCACATGCAACCCGCGCAGTATGGGCGACGAACGTCCCCCTGATGAGCCCACCCGGGACAGCTTCAACTGGGCATCCAGTGTGGCCCCGAAACCGATCCGGTCCTTCAGGTAGTCGAAAGTCAGTTCCTTGTTGGACACATAGACCACATGCCGACCGTAAATCGCCTGCCGGTCCGAAATGCTCATGTCCTGCTCGACGGTTCCAACGGAAAAGCCGAAGAATTCGAACAAGGGCAGATTTTCTTCGGCGTCGCGCTGCGCCAGGTAGTCATTGACGGTCACCACATGCACGAGCGCACCCGCAGCCGCAGCAGCGCACACCGCCAGGGTTCCCGCGAGCGTCTTGCCTTCGCCGGTGGCCATTTCGGCGATCTGCCCGCGCAGCAACACACGTCCTGCGAGCAACTGAACGTCATGATGACGTTTCCCCAGGGTCCGCCCGGACGCTTCGCGAATGGCGGCAAAGGCCTGGGCCAAGGCTTGGTCACACATGCCTTCGCGCCGCATCAGTGCTGCGGCACGCCACAGGGTTCGCCGCACTTCCTCATCATCGGCGGCCTTGAGCGTGTCGCCCAATGCGTCCACCGCGCCGACGAATCGGTCGGTCCGGCGCGCTTTTCCCGACTTCAACCTCGCCACCCAGAACCGCAGCCAGCTCTCCACCTTGTGGGCAGGCTCGGTGAGGCGTTCGACGTAGACCCCGTCGGCGAGGGTCAGTCGCCGATCAGCCAGAAGCGCCCGGACATCAGACACCGAAACGCCCCAGGAAAAGCTGCCGCAATCGACGCACTCCTTGCCACCCAAGCGGCTCCCATCCCAGATCGAACCGGGCATAAGCACGCTCTCCGAAACCAGCCGGCTGCGCGGTGGCGGGCAGCGCCAGGTCAACCAGAAACACCCGCTGAAGCGTCTTGCGGCCCTGCGGGTCGTCAGGGCGGGTCGGTATCGATCCTCCGGCAGCCAAGCCCAGCGCTGCAGACGGCAACTCGTCCACACCGGCCACCGGAGAGCTCCACTGGGTCACCTGATGGGTTTCATCCATGGAGTCAACCAATTTCAGCTTGGCGCCCTTGAGACGTTCGCGCAACAGATCGATATCGTCCTGCGGCACCACGAACCGCGCGACCAAACGCTGACGGTCCAGGACGTAGCCGACCAACTCACCTTGTCGCAGATAGGTGCCAATCATGTCTTCGGGCCGGAACGCTGCCAGCACACCCTGCACCTGCGCCGGAACCTGCATCTTCTGCAAACGGGCCTCCAGGCTGGCCACCAAGGCGGCGGTCTCCTTCAGACGGCGGGCAGAGACGCTGGCCTTGCCAGGATCAAGATACTGCTCGCTGCGATGCAGGGCCTCGGCCTCGGCGAGCCGTGCGCGTGCGACTTCCAGTTCAGCCGAAAGATCGGCGTTCTCCAGCACGAAGGCGATGTCGTTGGTTTTGAGCACCGTGCCAGGTTGATGGGACCACGAGTGGAAGAATCCGGGTGTGCCCGCTCGCAGCAAGGACTGCTCCGGAAGCCAGACAACCCCTGTGGAGACCGATCGGAGCGGGACCGGCACCACGAACAGCAATGCCAGCACGCCAAGCACCAAGGACGCCGCCTTTTTCAGCGCACTGGAGCGCACACGCTCCAGATGGGGTGCCCGCGAAACGTGGCGATAGGCCTTGAGCGCCGGGGTGCCGATCAAGGTGGTGGCGCCCCAGAGGGCCAACAACACACCAACAAAGAAAAATTCGCCCGCCACAAACAGGATGATGGAGACCGTGACCATGGTCCGATAGACCCACGCCAACGGGGTGTAGAACAGCAGCCAGCGGCGCTCCGAGGGGGTCTCATCCGGCATCTCCGCTTCTTCCGACCGGTAGACATACCGGTCCCAAAGATACGTCAGGTACTTGTTGCCCCGCTGCCCGAGATTGGGCATCTCGATCAGGTCCGAGAGGATGTAGTACGCGTCGTAGCGCAGCAGTGGATTGCCGTTGACGATGAGGGTCGACACACCGGCCACCACCATCACGTTGTACGTAACGGCGCGAACCAGACCAGGCTCGGACAACAGCCAGACGTACATGGCCAGCCCCGCCAAGAACAGCTCGGCCAGCATGCCGGCTGCCGCCACCGTGGCACGCCGCAGCTTGGAAGGGAAAATGGCCGAGCCCGACGCGTTCACATAGGGCACCGGCGCAAACACCAGAAACATCAGACCCATTTCACGCACCGGCGCGCCCCATACCCGGGCGGCAAATCCGTGCCCCAACTCGTGCACCAGCTTGACGAGGGGAAACACCGCCGCCATCACCCACAAATTGCTCGACGAGAGCAGCTGGTCCGAAAGATTGTGGGTGAGCGTGTTCCAGTTCAAGCCCGCCAACACGGCAGCCGGCAATACCACGGCCAGCCACACCATCGCCCCGAGCGGGCCGAACAGCCAGCCAAAGGCGGGCATGGCCCAACGGATGAACGGCTCTGGATCCAGCAGCGGAAAACGCACGCTCAACGGGTTCAACAAGTACTGCTTGATGTTGCTCCACCGCTTCTTCTTGAAGCGTGAGAACAGGGCCGCCGAATCGGGGTCCAGGTTCACGGTGAGCAGATCCGCCGCGTGCATGCTCACCAGCAGCTCCACCACCTCCCCCTGCGTACACGCGTCACCGTGTCCTTCGAGGTTGGCCTGTTCCCAGATCTCCTGCACCGTCCGCCGGCCATCCATCTGAGCCAGCAGCCGGTAGGCGGTGGCGGTCATCCGGTGGTAGCGTCCTCCCGAATGGTCCTGCACCACGTACCAGACCTGCGCGCGGAACACTTGGCGTTGAACCACGGCCGTGGGCAACAACCGAGGCTTGAGCTCGGCCACCGAATGCCACGAGGGACTGAATAGCTGGCGCGACATCTCGGATCAGGGAAGCCAGGTCCACAGGTACAGGCGCAACCAGTCCGTGAAGCGGTGTGTGAAAACCCAGCCAATGGAATGGCGCTCGGTTTCAATCTTGCCCACCCCTTCCATGCCGGGGCGCAGCCGCGGCAGCTCGCCCGAGAGGCGCGCCTCGACACGGAAGAAATTCTGCCCGTCCTCGGCGGTCGCCACCGGCGTCACGGCATTGACGCTGAAATCCATCGGGTCCCCGGCCAGACCGGTCATCACGATGGAGCCCTGCTGCCCCAGACGGATGTGGCGGATATCGCGCTCGTCCACCTGCAGCACGATGCGGTAGCTCTGCAGCGGCGCCACCTCGAACAGGCGCTTGCCCACCTCGATCGAAGCACCCAGCTCCTGGGACAAGTCACCGGACACCACCACCCCATCAAACGGCGCACGGATCACGCTGCGCTCAAGCTTCTGCCTGACCAACGCCAACTGGGCCTCCGCCTGTCCCACCTGGGCCTGGATCTGAGCGATGGCCGCCAGGTCGTGATTGGCCATGGCCTCGCGCAACCGACTCGCGTTCTGGTCCTTTTCGCTGGACCAGCGGTCTTCTTCAATTCGCAGGTCCCGATCATCCAGAGAAGCCATGACCTGCCCGGTGCGAACCGTATCACCGGGGCGGACATGGACCTGCTGGAGAAATCCATCAAACGGTGCTGCCTGCACCCGATGCACCTCACCCTCGATCACCGTCTTCGCAGACACCCGGTACGGAATGGGCAAAGCCATCACCACAGCCAGCAGCAGCAACGCGAGCCCCCCGGCCTTCCACGTCAGGTACCCCGCGCCAAACAGCCGATGAAGCAGTTCCTCCAGCCGCCCTTTGGCTCTGCGCAGAACACCGTGTTCGGCCTGCTGGCGGAAACGGATCAAGGGAGAAGCCATTGCAGAAAACGCGTCTAACCACTCCAAATCCTGATCGCTCCAGGTCCCCTGGGTCCGCTCTAGGATGGCCACGGCGATCACCTGCCCTTCAAAGCGCAAGGGCTGGGCCACCAAGGCCTGGGCACCGGAGGCGGTGCGCAGCGCAGACAACCGCGAGAGGGTGTCCTGCTCCCGCTCGCTGTCACCGTCCGAACGCAGCGCCTGCCCGACGTCGAGCGCCTCGGCCATCGCCTCCACATAGGCTTTGCTGAGCGCCGAATGGCGGTCGAACTCGGCCGCCTCGGACAACGCCATCAAACGTACCTGATGCCCCTTCACCAGGCCCATGGCCACCCGGGTGCACCCGAAATGGACGCGCAAGGCATTGACCGACTCAAACAGGCCTTGCTGCAGCTTGCCATGCCGGGAAAGCCCGGCCATCTGGTCAAGCACGGCTGAGAGACGGTCTCTGGCCTTCGTCGCAGATTCGAGATCGCGACCACCGAGCAACTGGAGCATCCACGCGCTGCCCCAGTGCATCTCTTGCAACGCGAGCGAAGCCCTCGGGGCGCTGGCCTGGAGCTCTATGGCCACCACAGCCACCAGCTTGTCCACCCGCATGACGGGATACACCACGTGAAAGCGCCCGCCCTCCGCAGACATGACCTGTCCCCGGCGCTCCTTGAGACACGCTTCAATGGCCTTGCCCAGACGCCCCATGTCCGCGGCCGCCACGGGCCAGACCGCCAACGGGACAAAGGCCTTGTCTTGCGGGCTTTCCACCAACAGGGCGGCGGCATGCACCTGACCAATCCGATGCGCCAGGAATCCCAGCCAGGCACCGGCGAACGCCTGCGACTCGGTGGCCGAAACAAACCGCAGCCATTCGGCCGCAGCGTCGGCAACCTTATCAACGACCGGTGGCGCAGGGAGCTCGGCCTTGTCTTTCAGCACCTCGCTCATGAGGGTCGACCCAGCGCCACGGACTGCCCGTTGAACTTGGGCTGAGGCATCACCCAAAAGCGCTCAATCGCCGCCAGCCCCTCCATGTCCATGTTCGCCATCAAGGTCTTGATGCGTACGGCGGATCGTATGAGATCACTCAAGGCGCGCTGTTGGTCGCGCTGGGCGGTCTGCCACTGCACCCGTGCCTGAACGACATCAATCTCCGACTTCATCCCTTGCAACATCCCGCGTTCGGCCTGTTTGAGCAGCGACTCTGCGGCACGCAGCGCCTGTTCTCCCGCTGAAATGCGGGCGCGAGCCACCTCGGCCGCATACCAGGCCTGGTGCAATTCAGAAATCACCTTGCGACGCGCCCCTTCCAGCGCATGCTCGGCCGCCTCCAGCTTGGCGACCATTTCCCGAACCCGTGCTGAATCGGTGCCACCGGAGTAGATCGGTATGCGCAGCTCGAGCGCAACCGTGCCCACTTTGGAGCGGAAGCCAGCCTGTCCGGCCGAAGTCCCCAGCCCTTGGGAATTGCGCGCCGCCGTGGCCGTGAAATCCAGCGTGGGCAGATGCCCTGCCTGGGTTCGCTGGACCGACTGCTTGGCCGATTGGAGGGCCAGCGTAGCCGCCTGAATCGACGGATTGCGCAGCAGGAGATCGGCCTCCAGGGCTTCCAGCGGCTGTTCCGCCTCTTGTAGCCATTGGGTCATCAGTTGTTTCAACGTCGGGCCAGGCGAAGCAGGTGCAATGAGCGCAGGGACCTCCGCAGCCCCCCCCACCAGATGTTCCAGCGCCAGTTGCCTCAGGCGCTGCTGACCACCGGAGGCCCGGTGCTCCGCCTGCGCCGTCCGATACCTGGAAACCGCCTCCTCCTGGTCGGGCAACGAATAGGCACCTAGCGCAGCGCCTTTCTGAACCAGGGTCATCTGCTGCTCGGCCGCCAGCTCTTTTTCGCGGGTCATCCGCGACTCGTGGCGGGCCGACAGCACCTCCAGCCATGCATCGACCACCCGATGAATCACCTCCTGTCGGGTAGCGTCCAGCTCGCTCGTGGCCTGCTGGACCACGGTGGCAGATTGCCGCTTTTCGAAAATCACGGCGGGACGGAACACGGGCAAGGTCAGGGATATCTCTGCGCCCGACGCGTTGTAGCGCCCTCGCTCGATCTCCGCCTGGGCCCGGCCGCGAGACGGCGCCTTCTGCTCATCCTCGGTGCCCGGGTCTACTGCACGCGGGTCTTCCGGCTGGGGCAGCGTGGTGTAGTTGCGTCCGTTGTAGGCAGTATTCGCAGAAGCGCGAATCTGCGGCAGCAAACCGCCTGCGCTCTGGTCATACCGGGCCTCAGCGGCTTGCAGCTCCGCCCTGGCAGACATCAAAGAAGGCTCAGACGCCAGAGCTTGCTCGACCAGATGGACGAGACCGCTTTGACCCTGCCCCAGAACGTGTGCACTGGCCAGGCACAGGCAAAAAAATACCAAAGGTTCACGGACACCGCGTCGCTGCCAGATGCCCAACCGCCCCACTGCACCATTCATGCGGACGTTCCAGTCTCGGATGTGGTCGATGAGTTAAGGGCGGCAACCAGCCGGGTGATTTGATCAAGTTGCCCGTCCAGCTGGCCGGGTTTCGCGCTTTGCTCCAATTGCCTCAAACACCGCAGTGTGAGCAGATCAAATTGTGGGCTGCCTGCGAAATAAGCAGCGGCAATCGCCGGCAACATGGCAAACCGACTCACGTCCCCATGCTCCTTCACCGCGCGCGGGAAACGACCCACGCTCTGCGGGTCGGTGTACAGCTTGCACAAACCCTCTGCGGTTCGCGCCTGCTCCAGCACAGGGAGGACCAGCGCGCCCAGATCGTCAAGCATCCAGTCGAGCCACCCCTGCGTCCAGACCAGATGCACCACATGCCCAGGCAAACGGTCCCAGCCAGGGTGGTTCAGCATGCGAAACGAGACCAGCTGCTCGTTCACGATCAACCTCGTTCCATCCGGGTCGCCCATCGGGTATCCCGCCCTTTGCATGGCCTGGGTAAATCGCCGGCTGCCTTGCTCTATATCGAACTTGCAGGTCAGCGCCGGGTGTTCACCTCCGATGCGAGCCGCAATGCGTTGAAAACCATCGTCGGTCTCACGTTCAAAAACCGCGTCGTACCCTGGCTCCACCCGAAAACCGTAGCCGTGATCCATGAGCAAATGGGTCAGGCGATCAATCAGGACTTGTCTCAACTCCAGTGCGTTGTTCCAGACCTTGAGTGGTGTGGCCCAGCCGCTTTGACGTGCAAACGCCAGCCCTGTTTCCTTGGGCACGGGCAAGGATCGCCACGGCAGAAAGATGCGTTGCAAGTCGTCGTAGACATCCAGGCCCAACTCGCGCGACCAGAACAGCAGATCTGGCATCACTGCGCCCAGGTCGCACACATCCAGGTCCACCACCAGGTGCAGAACAGCCTGATCGGCACCAGGGCCAAAACGCTGCACTGAACCTGCAGCGGCCCGCATCGGCATGCCGTCCACCCGGCCACTGAATGCCACCCCATGGCCCGGGTGAACACGATCCAGCAGGGTCAGCAACCGCTCAAAACGCGGATTGGCGCCCGGTCTGGCGCGCTCCAACAACTTCAACAAAGACTCGGCTTGTTCAACATGTTGGAACTGGCGGGTATCCACACCCTTGCAGGGTGTATCCACCGGATCGAACAGGCTCAGCGTGTAAGCGGTTCCCATGCATCAACCCGACTGCACCATCAACAGCCCCAAGCCGCCGATCACCACCAGCCACACCACCCAGGGCTTGACCGACAGTCCCAGAAACCCCCGTGGCTCATCCTCGTCCCGGTCTTTCTTGCGGTTGAACCATTTGAGCGCCAGGTAGGCGAACAGCATCATGCCGAGCACGCGCCCCACGCCCGACAAGTCCGGCCCGGTGGCAGCAGTGTTGGCCGCCGGCTCTGTGCTCGCCAAGACCGTCCAGGGGGAAATCACTGCTCCAACTGCGACTAAATACCGCAACGCCGCCGCCATGGCGCATGCGCACCGACCCGTGACTTGTTTGTTCATATCTATGTCCTCCCCGTGCTCAATCCGTTCGATTACACCAGCACATCGTCAACTGCCGCTCACAAGGGTCCATCCAAGGGAGTCTGTTGCAATGCCCGGAAGGCGGCTGCGCACCGCAAACTTTGCGCGAAACCATTTTCTCCTTCCGCGCGCGGTTGAAGCAACCTCTCCCAAGCGAGCAACAGCGGCTCATAGGAACTGTCGGGGAGACATCGCGCCGCGTACATCTCTTCCTTCAATCCAATTGCCCAGGTAGGTTTGGCTTCCAACAAGGCGAATGCCCGCTGTATGTCGGCAAATCCCGGGAATGACGTTTCCATCCGCGCAGGCCGGCACCGCCAGCTCCACAGTTCCTGTGCCGTGTGCAGAGCATCAAGTTGGGGCAAGATCAAACGCAGGATGTCTTCAATGGCCCACCTTACATGCTCCGGCGAGGCCACCCCCCCCCCCTGTCCTGGGTAGCTGCCCCAATCGGAGTTGTCGCGCTGGCGCTCCTCGGACAGGGACATGACGGCAACACCCGAATTGCGCATCGCACTGGGAAAATTCAGCGATCGCTTAATGGCCTGATAGCGTTCACTTTGAACCTCGGCTTTCAGCTCACTGCCATTACCATAGCTGATCACCTGCCGCCCCCCGCCCAGACGCAAGGGGCGCCAGAAGGCAAACGCATAAGCACCCTTCTCATCCAAGAGCGTAAAGCCATGCGGCTGCAGCACAGCGGACAACTCTTTTTGGAACAGTGCGGTCACTGTATCGTCTGGCATGCGGTGATCGCTCCAGTCGGGGTCCAGCGCTTTGAGCACCTCCATGGGCTGTGCCTTGAAGTTGTCGGGGTCGCCTGTGCGGTCCACATACAGGTTCAGGCGTGGTGCGGCCACCGCGAGGAACAGCTCCCGAGCCAGCGGCAACAGCCGCCGAAGCACGGCCTCCAACTGGTCTGGGGATACGCGGATCAGGCGCACCCCGTCGCTGCGAAACACCGGCTCACGCAGTGGATGACGGCCACACCAGATGGTTGATCCATGGGCTTCAAAGGGAAACGCCTGGAGCAACCGCGTCACCAGCCGCGTCAGGCTCCAGGCATACCTCTGCTCGCGATCCACGTCTTTCAGGAACATCCGCACCGCCTCGTGCATGCCCACGCCAGCTTGGCGCTGCATGACTTCACCCACAGAGCTGAAGTTATCGCCCCGGAACGCTTGAGGCTCCAGGATCAGGATGTCTCCCGGACCCGGTAGGCCATCTGCGAAATCGGTGCTCGCTTCGGCTACCCCGACCAAGGCGGCAGCGCTCTCGTGACTTTGCTGCGCAAACGCCTCCTGAGCTGCGTCGTGCACCCGCAAGCCAAGGGCTCGGGCCCAGGCCACCAGCTTGGGCACCGAGTTCTGCAACGCCTCGAAATCCTCGTCCACCGGCAGGATCAGCGTCCACAGCACGCAGGTGGCGCCTTCGCCTTGCACGCGCGGCGGATCGCCCGCCACCCACTCCACCGGCTGCTGATCCTTCCCGTCCACCACGTTGACCGTGATCCCCGCGGGCTGCTGGCGAATGCGCGTCAGCAGCGCCAGCAGGCGTGGGCTGGGCTCGGCCAGCCGCAGGCCCCGCGCCTGCTCGGCCGCGTCGCGGTCCGACAGACCGCCGGGCAGGCCCGCCGGGTCGAACACATCCAGAAAATGCACATAGCTCATGCGGTCTTCTTCCTCAATAGGCGATTTTGATCTTCAGTCCAGGGGCTGATTGTCCCATCAAGCCTCATTGCGACAACTTGAACACCAGCCCCGTCACCTCTGCCAAGCTCGGCTCCTCACTGGCACTGCCCAGGCTGTGTTGCACCAACCAACCATTGGGCACCGGGGTCCCCAAATCGGGCACGGTTTGCACCCAGTCGATCTTGACCGGTGGAGTGGTCACGCGCGGTTTGCCCTGGTTGATGACCTCCCAGGCATTGCCGTCCCAAACCCGCAGCGGGCCGCCCAAGTTCTGCGGCGAAGACGCCGTCATCACCGTGGCCGCACCACCATTGCACACCACCCACAGGCTCACCTGCGCGCAGACCGTCTGCTGCCCGTCGCTCACGCTGTAGGTGAACCTGTCCATGCCGACAAAGCCCGCGCGCGGGGTGTAGGTGTAGCTGCCATTGGCAGCGCGGACCAGGCTGCCGTAACGCGGCTGACCCAGGCTCAGGTTCAAGGCGTCGCCATCCACGTCCGAGACCAGCTTCGCAAAGTCGATCACGGCCGAGCCATTGCGGGCCAGTTGCACGCACAGGTTCGACGCAACGGGTGCGTCGTTCACCGGCAGCACCGCCACACTCAAGTCCATGACCGAAGCCACCGATGCACCGTTGGCCTTCTCAGTAACGATGGACTGCACCTGCAGGTTCAGCGTGCCGTTGAAGTCCTTGGGCGGTGTCAGGCTCAGCTGTGCCAGGTTCCAGCCGGTGATGGTGGCTACCGACTGCGCATCGGTCGCCACGAAGCTGCGCCAACCATCGCTCAGACGCGCCCCGGCTGGCAGACCGGCCAGGCGCAGCTGCAGCGTTTCCGACCCATCGGCATCCTTGAGCGCGACGCTGATGGCCGACAGGCGGATCGCCGTGTCTTCCTGACCGGTGTTGGCTGGCAGGCCCTCGGAGAGCACGATGTCGTCGATCATCATGCCGCGGCCGGCTTCGTGAAACTGTGTTGCCTCGGTCACGATGCGCACCGTCTGCGCCTGTCCGTTGCCGGTGAAGCTGAAGCTGCGTGTGGCCCAGTTCAAGCTTGTCGCGCCGCTGGTGCTTTCGTCGCCACCGATGCGCATACCGTCCACATACACGCCAAAGCGGGTGTACCCACTGGCAAAGCCCATGCGCCCGGCCACATCCATGCTCAGCGTGTAGCTGGCGCCCGCGACAGTTTGCACGCTGCGCTCGATGCCCAGGGTCTGCGCAATGGGCACGCTGGCGTTGTTGAGTTCCAGCCAGTTGTTGCCGTTGCCCGCCATGGCCCGCACCGTCACGTTCGCTCCCGCGGCGTTCTGCATCCGGTCATAGCTGCTCCAGACTTCAAAGCCGTTGATGCCTCCAGGGTGGTCGTCGCCTGCGGTAACGAGCGTCCAGCCTTCGAGCTGTTGCTGCTGCGCCAGCGTGGACTGGTAGTCCACGTCGCGCACCGTCTCCCAACCCGTGCGGAACAGTTCGCGGCCGGGCACATGCTGGTCGGTGACCAGCAGCGTGGGCGCGTCGGCCACCGGGTTGATGCTCAGGCGCACGGTGGCGACCCGGGAGTCGACCTGGCCGTCATGGAGCACATAGCTGAAGCTGTCTTCGCCGCTCCAGTTGGCCTTGGGTGTGTAGACCCAGCGACCGTCTTCGGTAGCGCGCAGCACGCCGTTGGCGGGTCGCTTGACCACACGCAGGCTGAGCACATCACCGTCCGCATCCACCCGCGCAGGCGCCAGCACCACGCTCTGGTCTTCGTCCAGCGTGAACTGCTGGTCTTGCAGGTTGATCACGTCATTGACCGACAAGACCTTGACGGTGATGCTTGCTGTGGAGCTGGACTGGTTTCCGTTGCCCGACTCGGTGGCGGTCGCCCGCACTTCCAGCGCCAGCGTGCCGTGGAAGTCCTGCGGCGGCGTCAACACCAGTTGGCCCATCGTCCAGCCCGAGATGTCCGCTGGCGTTGCAGCGTCGGTCACCGTGTGGGTTCTGGTTCCGTCGCTCAGCACCGCACCCTGCGGCAAGCCCAGCAGATGAACGCTCAGCGTCTCGGACCCGTCGGTGTCCTTGAGCGCAGCGCTGATGGCCGACAAGCGGATCGCCGTGTCCTCCAGCCCGGTGTTGGCCGGCAGGCGCTCGCTCAGCGCGACGTCGTCGAGCATCATGCCGCGGCCGTTGGCGTCGAACCGGGTCGCTTCGGTGGCGATGCGGATGGTCTGCAACTGGCCATTGCCCACAAACTCAAAGCTCCGGGTGTTCCAGTTGAGTGCTGTTGCACCACTGGTGCCGGCATCACCGCCAATGCGCGCGCCGTCCACATAGATGCCGATGCGGGTGTGGTCCGCTGCGAAACCCAAGCGACCCGCCAAGTCCATGCTCAGGGTATAGGTCGCGCCTGCGGTGGTCTGCACCTGGCGCTCGATACCCAAGGTCTGCGCGATCGGGTTGCCGGAGTTGTTGAGTTCCAGCCAGTTGCGACCGTTGCCGGTCATCGCCTGCACGGTCACCTGCGCATGCTGGGCATTCTGCATGCGGTCACCGGCGCTCCAGATCTCGAAGCCGTTGCTGCCGCCGGAGCGGGTATCGGGTGTCGTGATCAGCGTCCAGCCTTCCAGCTCCTTGCACTGCACCAGGGTCGAGGTGGTGTTGCGGTTGGCCACGCTTTCCCAGTCTGTGCGGAACAGCTCGCGGGTGCCCGCGCTGAGGTCGGTGACCACCAGCGTGGGTGCATCGGCCACCGGGTTGACCACGATGCGCACCGTCGCGGTGGCTGAGTCCAACCAACCATCGTTCAGGACGTAGCTGAAGCTGTCTTCACCACTCCAGTGGGCCGCGGGGGTGTAGCTGAAGCTGTTGTCTTCATGGCGCACCAGCGTGCCATGCGCCGGTTGCGACAGCAGGCGCAGTTGCAGCACATCGCCGTCCACATCACGGTCGTTGGCCATCGGGTAAAGGCGGATGGTGTTGTCCTCATCCGTGACCAGCCGGTCATCCACGGCTACCGGCACGTCGTTGACCGACTCGACTACCAGGGCCAGCGTGGCGGGCACGTTCACCGTGCCGTCGCTAACGGTGAAGCTGATCGCATCATTGCCGTGATAGTTCGCACTCGGGCGGTAGACGTAACCGCCGTCGGCCAGTTGCTCCAGCGTGCCGTGCTGCGGGCCGTTGACGATGGTCACCGTCAAGACGTCGCCGTCCACATCGCTCACACCGGCCAGGAAGTCGATAACTTGCTCACCATCTTCCAGCAGCGTCAGCGTGCGGGCTGGCACCACTGGCGCGTCGTTGACCGACTGCACCACCAAGGCCAGCGTGGCGAGTACGTCCACCGTGCCATCACTGACTGTGAAGCTGATCGCGTCATTGCCGTGGTAGTTGGCTGAGGGGCGATACACATAGGTGCCGTCGGCTTGCTGGGTCAGCATGCCGTGCTGCGGGCCACTGACGATACTCACCGTCAGGGCGTCACCGTCCACGTCGTTGACACCGGCCAGGAAGTCGATGACCTGCCCACCGTCTTCCAGCAGCGTCAGCGTGCGAGCTGGCACCACCGGCGCGTCGTTGACCGACTGCACCACCAGCGCCAGCGTCGCTGCTGTCGCGGTGATGCCGTCGCCGACGGTGAAGCTGATCGCATCGTTGCCGTGGTAGTTCGCCGCCGGGCGGTAGATGTAGCTGCCGTTGGCCTGCTGGGTCAGCGTGCCGTGCTGCGGGCCATTGACGATGCTCACCGTCAGGGCGTCGCCGTCCACGTCGTTCACACCCGCCAGGAAGTCGATGACTTGTTCACCGTCTTCCTGCAGCGTCAAGGTGCGCGGTGCGATTATCGGAGCGTCGTTGACCGATTGCACCACCAGCGCCAGCGTCGCTGCTGTCGCGGTGATGCCGTCGTTGACCGTGAAGCTGATTGCGTCGTTGCCGTGGTAGTTCGCTGCCGGGCGGTAGATGTAGCTGCCGTTGGCTTGCTGGGTCAGCGTGCCGTGCTGGGGGCCAGTGACGATGCTCACCGTCAGGGCGTCGCCGTCCACGTCGCTCACACCGGCCAGGAAGTCGATGACTTGCTCACCGTCTTCGCTCAGCGTCAGCGTGCGTGGCGCAATGGTCGGTGCGTCATTGACCGACTCGATCAACAGCGCCAGCGTGGCTGCCGTCTCGGTGGTACCGTCGTTGACCGTGAAACTGATCGCGTCGTTGCCGTGGTAGTTCGCCGCAGAACGGTAGATGTAGCTGCCATCGGCCTGCTGCTCCAGCGTGCCGTGTTGCGGGCCGCTGTTGATGGTCACCGTCAAGGCGTCACCGTCCACATCGGTCACTCCTGCGAGGAAGTCGATGACTTGCTCACCGTCTTCCTGCAGCGTCAGCGTGCGCGGTGCGATGGTCGGTGCGTCGTTGACCGACTCGACCACCAAGGCCAGCGTGGCGGATACGTCCACCGCGCCGTCGTTGACCGTGAAGCTGATTGCGTCGTTGCCGTGGTAGTTGGCTGCCGGGCGGTAGATGTAACTGCCGTCGGCCTGCTGCTCCAGCGTGCCGTGTTGCGGGCCGTTGACGATGGTCACCGTCAAGGCGTCACCGTCCACATCGGTCACACCAGCCAGGAAGTCGACGACCTGCTCACCGTCTTCCAGAAGCGTCAGCGTGCGGGCTGGCACCACCGGGGCGTCGTTGACCGACTGCACCACCAAGGCCAGCGTCGCTGCTGTCTCGGTGATGCCGTCGTTGACCGTGAAACTGATCGCGTCGTTGCCGTGGTAGTTCGCGGCCGGACGGTACGCGTATGTGCCGTCGGCTTGCTGGGTCAGCGTGCCGTGTTGCGGGCCACTGGTGATCGTGACCGTCAGGGCGTCGCCGTCCACATCGCTCACACCGGCCAGAAAGTCGACAACTTGTTCACCGTCTTCGAGCAGCGTCAGCGTGCGCGGCTCGATCACCGGCGTGTCGTTGACCGATGTCACCGTCACCACCACCGTGGCCAGCTCGGATTCGATGCTGCCGTCGCTCAAGCGGTAAGTGAACTGGTCCTCGCCGTGCCAGTTGGCATCCGGCTTGTAGCGCAGATGGCCGTTGGCCAGGCGCTGCACCGTGCCATGAGCAGACACCCCAACCAAGACAACTTCCACACCCGCGCGGTCGGCGCCTTCGTCGTTGCCGATCACGTCGATATCGACCTCATCATCTTCGTCGACACGCACGGTGTCGTCGGTGGCCACGAGTTGGATGCCAGTGCCCAGACGCAGATCGCTCACCGTCACGCGGCTGCTGGCCGCCGCCTCGCCCCGACCAAAGCCGATCAGGTCGAAGGACAGGTTGGCCACCGTGCCGGTCGCCACGCCAGCCAAGTCGACCACCACCAGGATGCTGCCGTCGGCCAGGCGCTGGGTGCTCACCTGCGCCGCCTTGTGCTCGGCGCCGTTGGCCTGCAGGTTGAAGAAGGCGTCGTTGCGGGTCAGACCCGTGCCGCCCAACAGCGATGCGCCGGTGTTGGCGTTGATCAGCGCCACCTCAAAAGCATCGTCGGGCGCGCTTTCCACGTCGTCCAGCGTGAGGTTGCTCAGGCGGAACGAGAGCACGCGGTCGGTGTCGTTGACCACGAAGACCTGGTTGAGGCGGGTCTGAGAAGCAGCGGACTCGCGCAGGAGGGCAGCGCCATCGGCATACCCGACCTCACCAGTGGCATTCCAACCTTGACCCTGGTCGTCGTCGAACGCAGGATTGGTAAACGCTGGATTCGCACCAGTGAGGTAGCGCAACGGTACTGAGGGAAACAAGGCCGCCCAGCCAACCGGACTCAGATACAGGGGCGCCCTGAGAACCTGAACGTCGCTGGAGGCAGCCTGTGGCGCAGTGGACTCTTGTCCCAATGTCACCAAGTTCAGGCTCTCTCGCACCGTCTCGACATCCACCAGGGAAGGAAGAGCGCGGACGCCCGAGGTGAGGTTGGCGTTCATCACCGAATACGGTGCGTCCATCAGATCGTCCAGACCCAGCACGTGCCCCAGTTCATGAACCATCACGGTCAACAGATCCACACGCCCGGCGGCCTCTGAACCAACGAGCGCCGCCATGAGCACACCGTCGCTCGCCTGCGCTTCCGTCGTGAACTCTTCATTTACAAGCGGCGTGTCATCGACGAACCAGCCCCATCCCGCAGCATCGCTGTCAAGGGCGACCAACGCACCATACTGTTGCCCCAGGATGCCCTGCTCAAGCGACTCGACAACGAAGCGAATGCCCTGCAGCCAATCAGATGGCACGCCCGCCGCCTGCCAGACCGCCTTGGCCGCGTCGGCCAAGGCTTCGAGGTCGGCATCGGCAAGGAGCAACAAGTCGCCGCTGCCTGGCTCACTGGCCAGTAGTGTGTTGCCATTGAGGCTTCGGTTGACCTGAACCCAACGCGAGTCGAAGTCCTCTGCTTTGAGCGCACGGACATCTGTGGCAAACAGGGTCTTGTTCTTCGCGACGGTGTCTGCCCCCTCCACCGAGACCTTGCTTGTTTCATACCGGATGGCTCGGGTGATGTACTCCGCTTTGATCACGCCATTGGCGTCAAAGGCGTCGGTTACGTTCGCCGCTTCAAACATCCGCTGCAGTTTCTCCACCGTGCCTGGATTCGTGATCCTGATTTCCAGGTCTTTGTAGGCGTCTGCGGCATTGCCCACACGCTGGTGGACATAGCGCTGATTGTCGGTTGCGTGGGTGAGCAATTGCGCGTCGCTGATGCCATCCACATCTCGGGCGTAGCTGTACTTGGCTTCCACGATGACCAGCTTACGAGTGATGGGGTCAACGTAGAACGCGTCTGCCTTGGACACGACCGAGGGCGCGCCTACGATGTGAAAGGATGTGTCAGCGCCAGCGACGTTCGGCAGCTCTCTGTTTGTTTGGACAATCACTTCCACGTCGTCACCGAGTTCGGTCTTCAGCTTGTGATACACCTTGGCTTCATGGATTTCGCTGAGCGTCTTGAGTTTCGGCCCTAGAACGGCCCAAAAGCTGGAGTCCAACGCCTTGTCAAACGCTTCGGCTTCGGCTGGGCTCAGGTCTTCCCGAATGCGCGCCAGTTCCTCGCCCGCCAATGCATCGGCGTAATCGGTGGCTGAGTTGGTATGAATCTCGTCGATGTACCAGTTGACCTGGTCCCGGGACAGCTTCTGTTCTGGCGCGTCTTCCAGGCGCTGGAGCAACTGGGCGTATTCCTTGGCCTCGTGCTTTAAGGTCACCATCAGATGTATGCGGTCCTTAAACATGCGCGAGTCCACATGAATCACCAAAGGCGTCTCCTTCACTTTGTCCAAAGTGAGTTCAGGCGTCTTGTTGGCTGACAGATAGTTGGCCAGCTCGTATCCGGCCATGACCTCATTTCCGTTGCCGCCGCCAAAGTCCTTTTGCACCGCAGTACTCGGGCGTTCCAGCACGTAAATGCGCTGACCGTCAACCGTTTCGAACATGAAACCATCAAGATCAGGATCCTTCAATCGGCTTGAAAGTACTTGATAGTCTGGTGTTTCCTTGATGTCGATCAGGCTCCCTGGCTTGGCACGGAAATCTTCGATGGCACCCAGTTGCTCGGCTCGGCGACCCAGCACCACCGAACTGCCGGGCAAATCGTCGAGGTATCTGGCAATACGATCAATGCGCGAGGAGACCTTTGAGAACTGCTGCTCGGTGAGGATGGCGGTGCCGCGCACCGCCTTCACGGCGCCTGAGACGATGTTGCCGTGAACGTCGCGGAGTTTTTCCACCCCCTCATTCATGACGTTCTTGACGCTCTTGATGACCTTGGATCCCGCAGCCGTGGCGGCCTCCTGGGAAATCAGCAAAAGGTTCTTGGAGGCAGCAGCGCTTTCCTTGATGACCGCGTTCACATTGCCTTTGGCGGCTTTCAGATGAGGAACGACCTGCGTGGCCAAGGCTCGGTTGCCGGTGCGCGCGGCATTGAGCATTGCTTTCTGCACCTCCAACAATTCGGCCGCGGCCTTGGGCGACTTGATTGCCACCACCGCTGCAGCCAGCGTGGCAAAGGTCAGGCTGGCACCTTCGCTGTCACTGATCAGCTTGGAGATTTCATACGCTCCAACGCCCACGCCACCGACGACCGTGACGGAGGCGACGTTGGTGACGACCTCCTTCATCATCTCGCCAAAGGTGGCGCCTTCGTAAGCCATCTGCCCGAGCATGCTGAGCGGAACCAGCTCAGGCGGCACCACGATCACGTCGTCTTTGACCAAGCCAACCGACTGACCCAGTTTGGTCAGTGCCAGCTGTTGAACATGGGTGGCAAAAGCCGCAGCGTGGGTGATGAGGTCCACAGCCTCCAGGCCCACTTCTCCGATGCCACCGATCACTCCGTCGAGCAGCGTCATGAACGGGGTCATAAAGCCGCCCGCGTCTGATGCACTCGCGTAGGTGACCTTGTTGAGGGTGGCTCTGGCCTCTTTGGCGGCAGCCACGGCTGCGGTGTTGTCGGCACCCAGAATGGCGTACAAGGAAGCCTTGATACCCTGCAGCAAGTAGGTAGTGCCGGCGCCAGCGCGCACCAAGGCCGTTTCCCACCATGTGTTCAGCTTTGGTGAATTGTTCTCTGGATCGGCCGTTGCGGAAGCCGGAGGGGGTGGATTCCACTCCTGATCCGGAGGCAGAACCACCGGGCGTAAATCAACAATATCCAGCCCACTGCCATTGAAGCTGCCCGACCCATACATCCATGCCAACCGCTGTCCTGGGGCAAGCTCGTCATATCGTGCAGGAGCCACGATCTGGGGTTGGCCGACGCCGTCCCGGTCAATCGGTGTCGAGGCCGGTTTGCCCGAGTCCTTGCGCCGGATGGCTGCTTCAATAAGTTCGGCAGCGTTCCATACAAACATCGATTTGAACGATGACGAAGTGATCCAGGAGCCGTTGCGCGGCTCCTCGATCATTGCGTTGACGTAGAGCAGCCCGTCTTGGGCAATGCTCATGTCAAAGAAGGTGCCGCCAATGACCGGTGTGGTCGCCCCAAGGTATACCGGTCCGCCCTCGTAGCCAAACGGATCCTCAATAATGCCGATCTTGGCGCCGGTTTGGCGCGCTGGGTTCCTCTGGTAATCCAGCGAGGTCGAGTCGTAGAACCACACGTGTTCGTCGGCCACGAGCGCATACACCTTGCCGTTGTAGGACACAACCACGTTACCTGCGGCACGTTGGATGTTTTGCTGGAAGCGACGCTGCAACCAAGACGAGTCTGTCGCTGCGGGTGAGAGCACAGTCGTTCGGATGGTCGGCGAGCCACTGAGGTTGCCTTTTTCGTCAAGGCCCATCTGGATACTGGCAAACCCGGTGCTGTGGTTCTTCGCACTGCTGAGCACGAACTCTCCGGGAAGAAGGCCGGCACTGATGTACTCGGGACCTCGACCGCCATTGCCAAATTCGGAAGCTCCCAGCACCTTGTATGAACGCGGCGACGCTGATTGCCGGTCAATGTCAAGCAGATCAATGATGATGACATTGCCCGGCTCGGCGCGTGGCCCAAAGCGCAAGATCGACAAGGCATTTTGGGTGGTTTGTGCTGTGACTGCGAGGTAACGGTCAAAGCTGACGGCCATGTCACCAAAACCAAACGGGGCGACCCCGGCCGGCAGATTGATGGTCTGCACTTCCGATAGGAAACGTTCGGAGGTTGCATCGGCATTGATCCGCAAAAGTTGCCCCGAACTGGCGTATTTGCCCCCGGTGGTGACGTAGATCCAACCGTCGTTGTAGGTCACGGCAGTCGGGTACGAAGATCCGATGATCGGTACCGTTCGAACCACCTTCTGAAGCAGGTTGTCAACAACGTAGATACCGTTTCGACCGGTCACAAACGCCAGTGAACCGTCGTCGTTGAACGACACCGCTTCTGCGAAGTAGCCGTAGGTCTGGAGACGGTTGCCTTTCTCGTCGGTGCTCAGGGTCTTGACCAGCCCGACCGAACTCGCAGTGCCGCCATCGCTCATGATGTTGATGCCGTTGGCATCAAGCACCAGGGTCTTGTCGTAGCTGCTCGCCTTCCACAGCGGCACGACTTTGCTGAACAGCGACTGGCTGGTTTCAATGCCATTGGGTGTCGCAATCTTCGCCACGCGCTCGACATACACAAAGTGCTGGGACAGCAGGATGTTGGTTGGCAAATCCAGTTCCATCTGGCCGCCATTGACACTGGATGGGGCGAACCCTTGCCACACCATGCCATTGACCGGGGCCGCACCCGTGTTTTGGGTGGCTCCAATCTGATCGCCCATGGGCATCAGCCAGACCTTGTACTCAAAGTTGCTCGCGTAGGAGCCATTGGGCACAAAGTCCACACCGGACAGGGTCAACTTGTTGGTCGCCGTATCGAACGCGATTTGACCGATCTGGGGTCGACTTTCTGCTCCGGACGGCGCAACCGGGAAATTGTTGATGTAGGTCTGGAAGTCGTTGCCAACAGGCGCTGGCACCGCCATGCGATAGGAGCCGTCCATCCGGTACTTGACCAGGTTGAGCGGCATGGCCATGGTCGCAAAGATGCCAATTGCATTCACCGCCACCATTGCACCAGCGAGGCTGGTTGAAATATTGGCGACAGACATCACGTCCCAGGAGACGGTCCGGGCACTGATCTCCATCTCTCCAGTACTCTGGTCGACGATTTTGGCCTTGGTGACGGTGTAGCTGCCACCACCAGTCACACCACCGTACGGCGGGCTGGAGGTCCGGGCCACAAACGAGCCATCGGGTTGTTCAATCACACGCCCGTTTTCGACCAGCCACCAAGTGTCCTTCTCGACCCCAAATTCATCCAGGATCGTTCCCTTGCGCCAGAACATGACCTCGTCGCCGGCGTGGAGGTCGCCCACTCCGTTTTGCACTGCGTCGTTCAGCCGAATAGACAACTGAACCGGCACTCGCGCTGGGTCATCACCAATGTCGATCTTGAATGCCGCAAGCGTCGTCAGGACCTCAGGAACTGGCGGAGCCATTCCGACTTCGCCAATGTTCACCGCTTCGATGCTGACCTGGGTTCCCGCAGCCAAGACACCCGGAGGCACCATGAGCATGTTGCCATCAGCGTCTTGAACCAGGGCGCCGCGTTGCGCGGAAACTGTCGCTTCGCCTACTACCGGTGCCATCACCTGCAGCAGGATGTCGCGCTGATAGCCATCGCGCACGATCGAGATTCGAGTCACGCCCGGCGCCAAGGTGCTGATCAGGCCATCGGCCGATATGGTGGCCACCGAGGGGTCACCAACGTAATAGCGTGTCCCTGTCGAGGTGGCGCTGAAATTTTCCCGGTTGTCGCCAGTCACCTTCAGCTGACGGACGTCAAGCGCTGCCAGAGTGATGGCGCCGGGATACACGTCCAGCTCGAACCCCTGCTCATTGAGCAAGGGGCTGTAGGGATCCACGCCAACCGTGAACGCATTGACGCCTTCGATTCCCCGCGCAGACACACGCACGACCGCAGAGCCCTCACCAAGAGCACGGACGACCCCGCGCTCGTCCACAGCGAGCAGATCGGCGCGGGTTGACGCGAATGTCAGGTAGTCGGCCGACAGCAGCACGCCGGACTCGTCTTCAAAGTCACCGGTCACAACCATCTGTCGCGATCGACCGATCTGCAAGGTAGCCATCCGGGCTACGTTGATCATCATGAGCTTGGCATCGCTCACATTGACGCTCAGCTCGATCGGCGCGCCCATGGCATAACCGTCATCGGCCTGCACCGTGATGCTCGCACTGCCGCTGTAACCAGCATCCGGTTTGAAGCTCAGCGTCTTGCCGTCGGCGTTGATCCACGCCTGGCCATGCGTGCTGCCCAGCACACGCCAGAAGATGCGTTCGCCTTCGAGGTCGATGGCCACGCTGTCGAGCGCGGCTTGCGCGCGCAAGTCCACGTGAGTCTTGACCGTTGGAAGCAGTGCGGCCGCGACCGGCGCCTGGTTGGCGGCAAAGCCCGTGTTCGCAAACAGGACCTGCCGGTCCAGCGCGTTGACTGCCCCGTCACCGTTGAGGTCGGCCGAAGCGTCTGCCGTGGTCTGGGCTTGCTGCCAGGCCGATGAATCCTGACCATTGATGCGGCCATCGCGATTCAGATCGCCGGCCACGCTCAATTGCAGCTGGGCGGCGCCTTCGCCCGCCAGGCGGATGACCTTGATGCCGGACTCGGTGATGCGAACCAGATGCGTGGTCTTGCCACCGACGATGGCGGTGGCAATCACCTGTCCGCCTGAAACTTCCAGCGAGGCGCCAGCCGGCAGCTCGGCCTGGATCGCCACGATCAGCGCCCCGGCTTGACCGGGGGTGTGGATCGTGGACGCAATTTCGCTATCGCGCACGACGAACGACAAGGCCGTCGAATCACCGGACTGCAGAGCACCTTGCCACAGGCCGCCCTGGCTCCAACCGGCCAGAGCACCCAGGTTCGCATCCATGCTTTCCTGCAATGGGCGTCCGTTGGCGTCATAGGTCACGGGCGTGCCCAGGCTGTCGGTGCCCAAGGCACGGACGAGCTGCAAGCGCCCGTCACCGCCGTACAGGTAGGCGTATGAGCGGGTCACTGCGTCGTCGCTACGCACCGTCAACAGGCTGATGCGGCCCTGATCGTCGCGGGTGAAGCTGACCGCCGATTCAGACCCAACCACCTGGACACCGGCGTCGGACACGAGCCAGCGTGTACCGTTCGCATGTCGCACTTGCTCGATCTGGCCTTGTTGGTCCAGTACGTACTTGGTGCCATCGGCACGGGTCAGCACAAAGTGAGTGGGAACCCATGGCATGCCTGTGCGCTGGCTGTAGAGGCGCTCGCCCTGGCGGATGAGCACCTCCCGCACGGCCATGCCGTTGGGTGCCATGCCTTCGTCGGACACCGCTTCCAGCGTCCAGCCTTGGTCACTGCCGAACTCGGCAGACCAGACCACCGGCGCCATCGGCAGGCTACCCAGGCGGTGCTCCACCACACTGAGGTCAAAGCTGAGGTTGACCATCGGCGCGGCCGGGTTGGCCAGATCAGCCGGAACGCTGACCCACACGCGGGCGCCTTCCGACCAAGGCGCCGTGGCGCCCGAAGGCAAGCGGGTCGGTTGATCGCTGCTGAGGTTGCCGGAGAACAACGACAGGTTCCAGTTGGCATGCGACGAGTCCGAAGGCAGGAGCACGTCGCTCCACTGGCGCACCAGCGCCAATGCCTGGCCGCCCAGTGTTGCCGTCACATCGGCCTGCGCGACGACTTCAAAGGTCTTTTGTGCGCTGTCGATCAGCAGGCTGCTGTAGATCTCGGTGGTCTTGCCGCGCAGATCCCAGGCCGTCGCGCGCAACTGGTACACGCCGTTGGGCCACAACGCAGGGTCGAGCGACAGCAGGGTTTTCTCGCCAGTGAAACCGATGGCTTCGAGCTGCTCGGAAGCCAGGGTGTGCCACTGGTTCGAACCGGCGGCGGCCAGTTCGATGGTCCAGCCCATCAGCTGCAGTTCCTGCACAGCAAAACGAACGGTCTGCGCCTCGCTCAGGACGACGGGCGCGGTGGACGCACTGCTCCCCGCGAACACCCCGGACCACGCCATCAGTGGCGCAGAAACGTCGGCGGGGTCTTTGACCTTGATGGTGTGCACCACGGTGGATTCAAAACCGTCGACATCCCGCGCCGTCACGCGCAGTTCGATCAGCCCAGGTTCCTGCGGAACGATCCTGAGGCGGCCTGCGGCATCCAGCGTCACCGGTGTCCAGGTGTCGCTGCCGCTGTGGCGCATGGACGCCTGGATGCGATCAATGGCGCTCCAGGCGTCGGCGCGCACGGTGACCACCACCTCTTGCTCCGGCAGAGCGGGGACGGTGGGCAACGTGGTCACGGAGATCTTCGGAGCGTTGTCCTGCTCCTGCGCCACGACGCGCAGCACCATCACCTCAGAGACGCTGTTGCGTCCGTCAGAGACCGTGACGGTCACGCTGGCATCGCCGATCTGGCCCGGGCCGGGTGTCCAGCTCAAGCGCCCGGTGGCGGCGTCATAGCTGGCACCTTCGGGCAGGTTGGTGAACGACACGGTGAGGCCCGCGGTCTGCGATGCCCCGTCTGCGTCAACAACGCGAATGCCGCGTTGGGCGAGGTCGCCCTTGATGACCGGAACGGTGAGCGAATCGCCCACCAGCACCGCATAGTTGCTGGTTTCTATGGTGGGCAGACGGTTGATGTCGAACACCCGAACCTGCACCGTGCGCTCAGTGACGGCCTGGCCGTCGGTGGCGCGGAAGGTAAAGGTGAAGGCCTTGTCTCCTGCCAGGGCGTTGTCAACCACGCCCTGGTTCGGCGTCCACTCGAAGTAACCGGACTGGGCATCGAAGAAAACGCCTTGTGGCTGGTCTTCGCTGTAGACGAGGCTCATCTGCACAGCGTCGTTGTCACCGTCTTGCGCCAGCACGGTGAAAGCCAGCGTTTCATTTTCGTAGGCGAGCTGTTTGGGCATCGGCAGGATGACCGGCGTCTGGTTGACGTTGGTCACGCGCAGTTCGATCGTCCGCGTGAACGATGCGACACCATCGCTGGCTGTCACCTGGATCTGCCAGAGACCGGGCGTGCCCGTGTTGCTGTCTTGCGCGGCAAAGCGCGACGGGATCCAGGCCAAATCAATGCTGCGGCCATCTTCCGAAGGCACCAGGTTGGCGCCAGAGGGAAGGCCCGTAACACGCCAGCTGAGTCGGTCCGCATCCGGGTCGGCCCCAAAGAGACGCAGCTCCAGCGGCACGCCTTCGGTGGCGGCCACCGGCAGGGTGGTCTGCCCGGCAACCAGGTCAACGGCCTGGCCGTTGACCTGCACGCCCAGCAGGTCGGGTGCCTGGTTGTCCGCCCTGACCACGATGCGAAGGTTGTGACCCGTCACATTGGGCACGGGATTCTCCGGCGTTGCGTAGCCGGCATCGGCGGGCGGAAGACCGCTGTCTTGAACCGCCAGCAGCACGTCGTACACACCCACAGCGGCGGCACCCGGTGTCCAGACCACGCGGGCCTGGCCATACTGAGGATCCAGCACCAGTTGTGCGCCGGCAGGCAGACCCTGGGTCGACCAGGTCAGTGCATCCTGGTCAAGGTCGCTGACCAACACACTGACCGAGAGGGGTTGTCCGGCCACGGCAACCACCTGCTTTGGAGCGGCAATCACCGGCGCTTCGCTGACACTGCGCACCGTGAGCACAAAGGACTTAGATTCGCTCAGGTACTCGGTGACATCCCCGTCCCCGTTGTCGGTGGCGGTGACGGTGACGGTGTAGTCACCGCGGGTGTTTTCACCGGGTGCGAATCGCAGCACGGCGGTCGCGGTGCCAGCGGCATCGGCTGCGCCCAGGACCACGGAGGCAAACGGCGGCAGACCGTGGAAGGTCAGCTGCAGCGGATTGCCATCGGCATCCAGCGCCTGCACCGGGACTTCAACCACGCTGTTTTTGTCGACGAACACGTTGGCGATGTCACCCACGGCCGGCGCCCGGTTGGCGTTGGACACAACGATGGGCACAACGAGTTGGCTGACGGCGGGCGTACCTGTGCCGTCGCCATCATCGGTGGCGGTCACGGTGACCGAATAGACACCCGCCTGGGCATAGCCTGGCGTCCAGACGATCTCCATCGTCTGGTTGTCGAACACGGCACCTTCAGGGAGGCCTGCCACCTGGTAGGTCACTGAGGGTGTACCGGTGGTCGGCTCGTCGGTGGTCCCAGCCACGGCAAAGGGTGACTTGGGTTCGAACCCTGGGTTGTCGGGGTCGAACGCAAAAACGCTGACGCGAAGCGCCTGCCCCTCGAACACCTGCCAGGTTTCCGAAGGCAGGAACCGTGGCGTTCCGTTGGCGTTGAGAACGTCGAATACCACCTTTTGTTTGGCAATCGTGAGTTCTTCAGACCCGTCAGGCAAAGTCCACCGGGCGTTGAGGATGAACTCCACAGTGGTTTCACCGGCTGCGGTGAAGTCGGGGGTCCATTCGAGCCATCCAGTTTCAGGGTTGAGCGTTGCTCCGACAGGCAGATAAGGCGCCAGATATTCCAGCTCCGCCTTGGTGCCGTCGGCCTGCTCCACACCGCCAGCCAGTTCACCGTGGAGTTGCAAGGCAAACCGCTCGCCTTCACGCAGCACCTGTTTGGCCACCGGACGGAGTTGCGGCGCCGGGTAGGCCTGGGTCACGGTCACGTTGAATGTCTTGCGATCGGTACGCAGACCGTCGGTCACTTCCACCACGATGTTGTCGTGTGTTCCGGCCTGGTCGTAGGTGGGTGTCCAGGTCAACATGCCGGTGGCGGCGTCGAACACCGCGCCGGCTGGCAGGTTCCGGATGAACAGCGTGATGGGGTCGCCGTCGGCATCGGCCGCCGAGACCGGCACCACCAGGGTTTCACCTTCTTCGATGGTGTAGTCACTGATCTGGGCCAGTGTGGGCGCGCGGTTGGCGCCCTCCACCGCCAAGGTGTACCAACGGTAGGCGTAGCCGCCACGCCCGTCCTGCACGCGCACCAGCACCTCGGTGTTGGCGTCGTCCTGCGCGGTGGGCGCCCAGTTCAGCGTAGCGCGGTTGCGGTACCCCTCTGCGCTGGACATCACCTCGTCGGAGGTGGTCAAGGTCATGCCCTCTGGGGCCTGAACCAGTTGCCAGTAGAACCGGATGCCGTCTCCATCGAGGGCCTCTATGTCAGCGGACCAGGCTTGTCCGGCCTGCGCGGCGGGCAAGGTGAAGGCTTCGTCGCTGCTGGAGTCGACCACGTCCGGCAGACCCAGCTGGGGCGGTGTGTTGTCCTGCGGATAGGCGTACACGCCGTGACCCAGGTTGGCCTTGACCAGATCGGCCATGCCGGCCCGTGTGGCAAACACTGAGGTCGGCACCACGGAGACGGTTTGCGGCGCCAGCGTCGCGCCCACCTGCAGGCGGCCTCCATTGGCGACCAGGGCTTCCGTCAGGTTCAGCATCCACAAGGCGGACTGGTCCGCCGTGCCCTGAGCACCACCGGTGATTGACCCAGCGAAGTAGCGGCCCGGATCGAGCAGCAGCGTCATCGGGCCCTTGATGTCGTCTTCACCGATGTTGGTGATGATGACGTCGTAGCTGACCGCACCGGTCGCGCGGTCAGCGCGGGTGCCGGCAAACTCCAGACGGAGTTGTGCCGTCATGTCGTTGAGGGCGGTGAAGGTGCTGATGTAGCTGCTCTCCAGCGCCAGTTCGGCATCGCTCTGCAGGCGCGACTTGATCTCCAGCTGGTATTGGCCCGGATCGATCTGGCCGACATCGAGCCAGGCAGTGTTCGTCGCGGCATCCCAGATCACCGATTCAGGCAACAGCACGGCGCCAGCGTTTTCACCCACAGCCGTGAGGCTGTAGTTGGCGACGTTGAGCACGCTGCCCGCGTCTGCGTCGCTGCCCAGCCACATGGCCTGGTCGAACACCACGCCGATGCGCTGCATGGGCAGCGGCACCAGCGAACCATCTGGCACGGACACCGCCTGCACCAGCGGCGCCTGGGCCGGTGCGATCTCGTCCACCTGGTTCGTCTGCGCGACCAGGATGCGACCGTCGCTCGTGGTCACCACGGACTCACCGCGCGAACCACCCTTGGCCAGTTGCAGCACGCGGCGGCTGTCGAGTTCGATCATCCACAGCTTGGCATCGCGCCGTTCTGCGGCATCACCACCGACCGTTTGCTGGGTGGTGTTGCTGGAGGCGAACAACAAGCCTTCCAGCGGCGTACCCGCCTGACCGAAAGCGATGCTGTCGATCACACCGGCGAGGCGGAACTCCAGTTCGCCGCGCCCTTGCGTGCGGCCGATCATCGGGAAGCTCACGATGTCCGTGGTCGGGAAGCTGGACGCGGCCGTGATTTCGGTGCCGGACCAGCGCACACCCCAAAGGCGCCCATCAGGACCAAACGCCAGATCGCCCACGCGCATCTTGCTGAACGTGCGCCAGGCGACTTCAGCGGTTGTGGCTGTTGGGTCAAAGACCTTGATGCCGTCTCCGAAGGACACGTAGATGAGGCCTGTTTCAGGCTGAATGGCCAGGGCGTGCGTCATCGGCGCCTCTGCCGGTCCTTGAACGCGCCGCACCACCACGCCCGAAGCGGCGTCGACTTGCAGCAACTCGTTGCCGGTCATCACCCACAGCTGACCGAACGCATCCACCGCCATGTCGACGATGGGTTCGCTCAGTTCAAACAGCGGTGTGGTGTTGCGCCCGCCTTTTTCGGCGAACGCAAAGACTTCGTTGCGCAGGGTCCCCCCGCTCACCAGGAAGCTGCCGTCCGGCAGCTCCACCATGGCCTGGGCTCCAATGCCGCCTTCGCTGGAGGCGAAGCCGCTTGCAAACGACTTCGCGGCGAAGGGCGCGAGCACGCCCGTGAAATCACCCACCTGCTGCTGGGCCACATGTCCAGGCAACAGGTCAGAAGCCTCCTCGAAGAGGTCGTTGGCCGGGTAGTCACGATCCTCGGGCGCCAGCGGAACCTCTGTTGTCTGGTCGAGGTTGTCGACAGCGCCCAGATTGTCAAGCACCTCCTGCCGGGCACCGTCGTCGGGCAACACGGCATTGGCCACAGACGCTGCTTCTCGGTTCCCCGCGTTGTCCGTGGCCACGGCCAGGAATTCGTAGGACTTGCCGGTTTCCCCGACGAAGATGGCTTGGGTGGTGGAAGGCGCCACCAGGCGTTGCCATATCCGGAAATCACCGCCGTTTTCGGCCACATAGAGGGTCACACCCTTGACACCACTGGCATCGTCGGTGGACGTCCAGTGGAGATCGAACACCGGCAGACCCGACTCGTTGTTGCCCAGGGCCGTGACCGCCAGCGCGGTGGATGGCGCCGATGCGTCCAGCGTGACCGAGACGGTCTCGCTGTCGAAGGGAGGTGCCTCATTCAGGAACACACGGGCCGACGCATCCAGCGTCGCACGCGTGGCCGCCGTCGCCAGCGCGCGCACGGTGTAGCTGACCGATCCCCGCTTTTGGGTCTCCCGGTCCGATTCGGATGCCCCGACCGAAGCGACCAGCAGGCCGCGGGTGGCGTCCTGCAGCACCTCCCCGGTGTTGGGGTCAATGGCCTGGATCAACCAGGTCAACACCCGTTCTGCGGCATCGATCCCCGCGCTGACGCGAAGGATGAACCCCTTGCTGCCAGAGAAATCGAAGTCACGCTGGAAGTTCGCGCTGTCGGCAGGAACGTGAACGTTGATGTCACCGATCTTCAGGTCACCGATGCGCACCGATCGGGGGTCCAGATCGGCATCAATCTGTTGCACGATCCGGATCTGTCCGGTGGGTGTCTCGGACGCGCTGCCAAACTGGACCGTGTACGGCAAAGCGGTGTCGTTGGGCACGTAGCTGTTGCCATCGGCACCTTGTATGCCTTGTGGTCCGCGCACCGACACCTCGTCCAGGGCGGTTTGCGCTGTGCTCCCGGTGAGTTCGAGGTACCTGGCCAGATTCAGTGCCTGGCCTTCGACGGGGCGGAAGTCTTCGTCCAGTACGCCGATGTGGCGCAGGTACTCCAGCTCGGAGGTCCCGCCCGCGTACACCATGAAATTGATGAAGTGGGTGTCTTGCGATGCTTGCTGGTCGTAGTCCGCAGGATTGGCCATCACGGGGACCGGGCTGGTCACCACACCGTTGTCGACCTTGCGGACTTCGTAGTACTCAAAGTCGACGACCTTGGCATTCGGGTCACCAGCGTACTTGGCGGTATCGCCGTACCAGGCCTGGATCTGGCCGAAGAACGCCACCAGATCGGCCTGCGTTCTGTAGGTTTCCCCCGCCTTGCTCAGCAAGATGCCGGAGGCCAAGGTGGCATTGAGGCTGACCACCTTGGTGAACTCGCGAATCGGAGGCGCCTCGTCAACCGGGCGCAGTATTCCAGCAGACTCCAGCGCGGCCAGCCAGCCCTGAACCCACTGCACGTCGTCGGTGGCCAGGTTGACCAGTTCCAGCGGCGCAGCCGTATCGGCCAGGATCACCGCGCGCAACGCACTGGCGTGGCTGATCTGCTCGGCGATGAATTCATCGCGCGTCAGCGGCGTGGCAGCCGCCACCATGTTGAAGCGGAACGGCAGCGAGGCTGCCTCCATCAATGTGAGGTGCTCCTCCGGAATGGTGGACAGGAACTTCTTGGTCAGCCCACCCGAAATCTTGTTCAGGTCACCAGGCCCGTTGTCAAGCAGCCCTTGTGCCTTCCATTCGGGATGCAGGGCATACAGCTTGTCCCGCAGACCCGGGAAGTCGTAGTTCATCCACTCCGTGTACCCGGGGTAGGTCAGGACGTTGAAGCTCATGCCGGCAAAACCACCGGCCGGCACGTCGAATGCGTAGCCAGGAACCAAGTTGAAGCCGTTGGTGTTGCTCACGCCATCCAGGCTGGCCCAAGGAATGTCCTGGCGTGCCGTGCCGTCGGTGGGCGTTGTCCCATAGGTCTGGGTATTGCCCGCGGTGTCCAGCGTTGCTCCATCGGGCCGGCCTGCCACATTGGTGCCAAACACCATGAACGGTAGGCGAAGCCCTTCCAACAGGGATTCGCTGTACCCCATCTCAGTCGCGCCAAAGTCAAAGCGAACGTAGGGCGTGTCGACGTTGGTGAGGCTCTGCAATGACACACTGAACACCGATCCAGCGCCAGGCTCGATGGTCCTGTCGCCGCCCAGGCCGATGGTGACGTCGGCCTCGATTCCACGCTCGACCAGCAAACGCTGTGCTTCGGTGATCCGTTGACCGTCCGGGTTGATGACGGTGACGTCGTACAGACCTTTGGGGAAAGTGCGCGTGTCAAAAATCGCCCGGATATGCGTGCTGTCGATGACCTGCCAACGCGTGGGCTCGACTTCAAAGACACCGGGACGGGACAGGCGGACCAATGCCCCTGCCTTGAACTGGGCACCTTCGATGTCCACCGTGACCCATCGTTGCTCGTCGTTACCAATACCCAGGTGATCAGGTGACACCTTGGTGATCGACAGTGGCAACAGATCCGCACGTAGCACAGCCTGCGTCGCGCCGGTCTTGAGCCCGGACATCACCAGCACGTAGTAGCTGCCTGCCTTGGTTCCGGGAATCAGCACATTCTGATCCGGAGCCATGGGGTTGCCGTATGAAGCGTCGAACGTGTACGACGTGGGCACGTCCCCATGACGCACGTAGACGCGGGTATCCCCGTTCTCGGCCAGCGAATCCAGGCTGATGCGCAGAGTCTGTCCCTGAGCCACGTCCACGCGGTACAGCAGTGATCCGCTGTGGTCAAACGCAACATCCAGCGGATGGGCAATCGCCAGCGCCGGCACCTCAACCTGGATGGCCGATGCAGAAGCGGTCTTGTTGTTGGCCTCGCCCGGTGCCAAGAACAGACCGGTATCGGTGTAACGAATGACGCCTTCGTGGACCTCGTTGTAGATGTCCGGACGGACGATCAGGCGCCAATTGCCATCCCTCAACGGTGGCAGCTTGGCCGTCAGGGTTCCGTCGTAGCTGGCACCTCCCACCAGATCGCCGCTGTGGGCGACCCGTCCAACGAGGACGTCGTCAAGCCCCCATTCGTTGTCGCTCGACAGATAGAGGGAGTCGGTCCAACTACCGTAGGCGGTGTTGATCGAGTCGTTGATGATCGTGTAGGTGATCTCGATGTCACCCCCCACCTCGGCCCTGGCCGGGATGGACGTCGTCGTGACCTTCAGATCGGCCGGCGGTGGAATTTCCACCAACACCGGCTGCACCGCAGCAAGGTGGTTGTTCTGGTCGAAACCAAACTCTCTGACCTGACCGAACTCCCCACCGCCCCATCGGAAGGCAGGGTCGGTCTGCACGAAGACGTAGTAGGGCCCCTCAAGGTGGCGCGGGACTGTGACGTTCAGGGTGCGGCGGTAACTATCGCCAGCATCCAATCCACCGGCATGTCCGACACTCCCCACATAGAGGTCCTTGGCTGTATCCAGGAACCGGTCTTTTGACAGGAAGACCATGTCGGACCAGTTGGTCTGGTCTGAGGGCGTACGCCCACCGAGATTGCTGACCTCGTAGCTCACGGAGAACGACTGCCCAGCGTAGACGTGCTCCACGGCCTGCACATCAGTCACCTGCAAGTCCGGCGGAGACACCAACGTGATTGTCAGGGGCTTGGAAAGGACGTTGTTGCCTTCATCGGCAAACTCAAGAACCGATCCATTGGGAGCCCATTCCCCGACGTGAGCCAACCCAGAGCGGATCGAACTGGTGTAGCCATATTCCCCAGGGGCGGACACCCCTGTATCCGCCTTCACGATCACATGGAAGTCGCCACTGATCGACTCCGGCAGGCGGAAGGTGGTGCTGATGGTGTAGCTCTCGCCCGGATCCAGGTAGTCTGGGACCTGCTTGTCGTCGACCAGCTTGAACCAAGGGCCTACCAGCTTCACCTTGAACTTCCACTCGACCTCAAGCACACGGTCTACCAGTGGGTAGTCGGTGAAATCCAGATCATCATCGCGAGACAGGTAAACCCCATCCAACCATGCATTGGACCGGGTGGCTCGGGTACCTTCGTTCTTGACGGTCCAGGTAACCGTCATCAGCTCCCCGGACAGAGCATTGGGTGTCGACAGTTGAATGTCCTGAATCACCAGATCGGGTTCACGATAGGCGATGCTCAACTGTCCGTGACCGATGTTGTTGTCGTTGCGAAGGCCTTCGTAGACGCTGCCTGGGTAGCGGTCCCCATTGGGGCTACGGCCAGAGTAGTGGATGGCCGACTGCAAAGCATCGCTGCCATGACCATCGGCAGCCGTCCGGCCGCCGTGCGAGATGGGCAACATCTCCCTGGCGCCCGTTATGGGATTGGTCCCGACTGCAGGCCCGTCGGTCACCACATAGATGTAATACTGCCCCTCTGCGCCCACGGGCAGCTTGAAACGGCCAGAAGCCGTGTAGCTGCCGTTGGCAGCCAGTCCTTCGACATTGGCGTGTTCCACAGCGCCGATCACCGTCGCGCGCGAAAGGCTGAACTCCGGGTATTCGCTGATGTAGACGGTGTCGACCCAGCTCGGAGTGCCCGTCCACACATCGTGACCAAAGTTCGTCACGGTCCAGGTAACCGTGGTTTCCTCGCCGGAGAAGTTCTCCGCGACAGTAGACACGTCTGTCACACGCAGGTCGGACGGCTTGGCGACCACGGAAGTGGCCACGGATTTCCAGTTGTTGGTTTCGTCGGTTTCCTTGACACGAATCCAGCCGTTGTCCGTGTAGACAAACAAATAGGCCCCCAGAACGGACGGCCCTGTCTTGGCGGTGTAGGTGGCCGTGTAGCTCTCACCATTCGCCAGCGTGCGTTCCTGCTCGAAATCACCCAGATGCCAGTCGTAGGTCCGGTTTTCCCAGACAGGCGCGTCAGCGAGGTAGACCGAATCGGTCCACTTTCCGGACACTTCATCACCCCGATTGATCACCGTGTAGGTGAAGGTGTAGTCATTGCCCGCATCAACCTGCGCGGGTGCAACCACACTGATCACAGAGAGATCTGGAGGTGTGATTCCCAACACTGAGATGGGCCGCGCCTTGTAGTTGTTGTTGTCGATCTGGGCGGGGTCGTCAACGTTGATGTTGGTCGCCAACGTGTCTTCGAGAATGACGTTGTAGGCGTCGGTCCAGACGGTGATGAAATACTCACCGGAGAGCACTTTTTCGGGCAGGGTCACGTTGACCGTGCCGAGGTAATCCTCACCAGGCTGCAGTTTGCCCACATGCGTGAAGCTGCCCAGTAGCACGTCACCTTTGTGAGCGCCCGGACGGGTCCTGTCCTTAGCCAGCCAGACCGCGTCGGTCCAGCTGTTGAGCGTCGCCGAATCGCCTCGGGTCGTTTCGCTGCCGAGGTTGCTGACGCGGTAGGTAACCTCGATTTGTGACCCATACACACCTTGGGACGGTGCAACCACATCACTGGTCACCAGATCGCCAAACGGCACGGGCTCCACGAAGAACTTCGCCGCCCGTACGTTGTTGGCTTCGTTCGGGTACTCATCGATGTTGTAGTTGCCGTCGGCCACCACGATGAGGAAGGCATCCCCGCGATAGCGGATTGGAATGTCCACCATCTGCGTTTCGGTGGCGTACGACTCACTGGGCGCCAGTGCGGCGCCGCTCTGGAATGTGCCCACAAGCTGGTCATCGGCGCTCCAGATGCCATCAAGCGACAGAAAAACCTTCTCGGTCCAAACCCCCTTCGTCGACACCGAGCCCATGTTGCTGATGGTGTAACGGATTCCAGCCGCGGAGCCTGCAGTGACGGATTCCGGCACCGTCAGCGATGTCACACGGAGGTCGGGTCGGTCCAGAAGGCTGACCTCCATCAAGTCGTCGCCAGTCAGGACATTGTTGTCCTTTGCCACGCTGTGCTCGTACAGCTTGGACTTGACGTTGGTCTCCACCCGGATCCGGTACAGCCCCTGAATCTTCGATGGCAGTTTGACCAGCTCTGTGCGGTCATAGCGAATGCCGGAAGCGAGATCGCGGTCATAGGTATAGGTACCCAGACTGACCGCTGCCGCACCCGACACCGGTACCAGCCAGATCGTGTCCTGCCAGGGACCAGTGGCGAACCCGTCGCCCTGATTCAGAACCGTCCAGCCGACCTCCACCAGTGCACCCTCCTGGGCAGTCTCAGGGACACGAATGTCCTCAACCACCAGGTCGGGAGAAGCAGTCAGACTGACGGGAACCGCAAGCGAAGTTCCGGTGTTGTTCTGATTGAAGATGAATTCGAAAGGACCACCCGTTCTGACGTTCAGGTAGTAGTCACCCTCGATGCCTTCAGGCAACGTGACAAGCAGCGTATTCTGGTAGGCAGCGCCAACCTCCAGATGACCAATGTGGGCGGAGAGCCCGAGGTTGCCCACGATGCCGGTGCCGTCGGCGTTCTTCGACAGCCAGACGTTGTCACCCCATGAGGAGGTACTGGTCAGACCAATCCCCAGGTTGATGACTTCCCAGCTGACCGTCAACGAACCACCACTGGTGGCATTGCCTTGCACCGCCACCGACCGGACCTGCAAATCGGCATAGGGCGTTGGCATCACGTCGACCACGTGGGTCGACGCCGCCGCGTTATTGGCCTCGCTCTGGTTCTCGAACACCTCAGAACGGGCATCGGAGATCACGAAAACGTTGAATCGCCCTGTCGTGTTCGGGTTCAAGAGAATCCGCTCGGACATCGTGTAGCTGGCCCCTGCGTCCAGCGCCCCGTTGCGCACGAAATTCCCAACCACCCGGTCGTCGCTGTTGCCCAGCATGTTGTCCGTGGACAAGACCACGCGGTCGGTCCAGGTTCCGGAGACGCCTTGTCCTGTGCCCTGGTTGGAAACGGTCCAGCTGACGTCCAGCTTCGGCGCATCGTCAATCACCAGTTCCTGCACACCGACGTTGGACACCGTCAGATCGGCATACGGCGCCAGCCCCACGGTGAGCTGGGCGGATTGCTGGTTGTCGACCCTGTTGGCGTCGTCGATCTTCGACAACGCGTCGACCACCACACGAACCTCGTACTCACCCTGCAATGCCAAGGGCAAGACATAGGAAAGGCTGGCGCTGTAGGACTCACCGGACAACAGCGGGCCCGGATGCTCAACCTCCCCGATGCGAGTGGAAGTGCCTCCCTGTACCAGGTAGACCTGGTCGGTCCACCCGACACTTGTGGAGCTGCCCGCGTTGGAGACGCTCCACTGCACATCGAGTGTCTGCCCGGACTGGATCAGACCCGGACCCGACACATCGGTCAATCGAAGATCGGGGCGACGAACCTGAACAGTGGCGGACGACGTCAGCGCGTTATTGTCTTCAGCGATGCGTTCATACACGGTGTTGTCCGTGTCGGTTTTCACCACCCAGTGGAACGTGCCTTCAGGCAGATTGGTCGGCACCACAAAGGTGATCGTCCGGTCGAGCCGTTCGCCCGCAGCCAGGCTGTTCGTAACCAGCGGAGAGGCCACCTCACGCAATCCGCCAGCGACGCCCAGATCGACGTAGATGCGGTCTCGCCACGCGGTGGCGGCAGCAGCGGTACCCTGGTTGTGCACCTGGTAAGAAAGCGACACTGTGTCGCCAGGCCGGACATGCTCGGGACCGGTCACCTGAGACACAACGAGATCCGGTACACCAGACAAGGTAACCTGCAGCGAGGTCTGTGCGGACGCGGCATTGTTGGCACGCCGGGTGCCTTCGTCCAGGGCGTCGTTGACGTCCGACGTGATCTGAATCTGGAACCTGCCCTGAAGGTCTCGGGGCAAGGTCAGCGTGCCGCGGCCAACGTAGGTGGCACCAGGTGCAAGCAAACCGGCGTGGGTAACAGACGTGCTGAACACCGCATTGCCCACCACACCCTGCTCATCGACCGCAAGCAAAGAGATGCGGTCGGTCCACACCGCCAGATTGGTCGTGGCGTTCCCGTCGTTGCGGACGGCCCAGGTGATCAGCAGACTCTCCCCGCTTTCAGCCACTTCAGGTGCCGTCACGCTCAGTACGCTGAGGTCGGTGATCGGCTCAACCAGCTGAATGCTGTGGGCCGCCGTGACGTTGTCGGCACGGGTGTCGGGCTCCAGAACTTCGGCGTTCACGTCGCTGCGTACCGCAAGGTAGTACACGCCATCGGCGCGCACCGGCAGCTTGACCGTGACCGAGCGCGTGGTCTGCCCGCCGGCGTCCAGGCCACCCAGATGTCTGGATGTCCCGATCACCACATCGTCGGCGTCTCCAATGATCGAGTCCGTGCTGAAGATGATGTGATCGCTCCAGTCGCTGTCGGTACCCACAGCGCCCTGATTGCGAGCATCCCAGGTCAGGGTGATGGCTTCTCCCCCAACGCCCGTCTCTGCGACTTGCAGGTTGTCGACGATCAGGTCGGCATATGACACAGCGCGCGAAGTGAACCCTAGCGCCATGGCGCTGTTGCGCTCGGCATCGCCGGACGCATTGGTCTCGTACAAGCGCCCCAGGCCAGCGGAGTTCTGATCAGCCGTCACGGTCACGCTCAGATCACCGGCGGCGCGCAAGCCGTGGGGAAGCCGTATGGTCAGCTCACGCGAGCGGAACTCTCCCGGCTGAATCCAGCCTAGCAACCCACTGGTCTCCGGCTCGAAACGGGCTGAGGTATCCAGGATCACGGTGCCCGTGGTCACATTCCTGACCACAAGACGGTCATCAAAGCCAATGGTCACCGGGCTGTTGCCCGTGTTCCAGTCTTCCCATCGCAGAGTGACCAGCCCACCGGCCTCCACATCTTGTGTCACCACCTCCAGGTTGCGCACTTGCAGGTCTGGGCCGATCACACGCGCGAGTTCCGCCGTGTTATTGCTCTCCCCGGTCCGCTGCAGGTTGGCCTCCACCACCTGTGACAGGGCATCGGCCGTGACACGCAAGGCGAAGCGACCGGAAGCGGCAGCCCCTGCGGGCCAGGTAAAGCTGACCGAACGCTGGCGCTCTGCCCCTATGTCCAGGCCACCCAGCACGGCGTCATCGAGCACATCGACCATGGCCACGCGCTCATTGGTCGAGAGGTTGAACAGTTCCAGCCGTTCGGTCCAACCGCCGGGCAAGGCGGCCGTACCCGCATTGGCAGCGAGCCAGGTTGCGGTCACGCTCTGTCCGGGCGAATATCCACCTTCCGGACTGAGGGTCAGGCCGCGAATCAACAAGTCTGGCGTTGGAGCAAGCGCCACGGTGAGGTCACGCGTGAAGGTGTTGTTACTCTCGCCCGTACCGCCCGCGTTGCTCTCGCGCTGCTGCCGGTCGGCGTCCACGAGCAAGGTGAAGCTCAAATGGCCAGCGGCCGACGAACCCATCGGAATCGCCCATGTAAGGGAGCGGGTACGGCTTTCGTTGAGGCCAATCACACCGTCAACGGCGGGGTCGTACGGCAGGGTCAGGCTGGCCACCAGCTCGCCGGTGTCCAGGTTGCGCACCAGCACGCGGTCGTTCCAGTTGCCGTCGGTGGGCAGGGTGCCGCGGTTTTCGACGATCCACTGCAGGTTGAGCACATCGCCGGTCTGCACGGCGTTCGTCGGCGTCACCGCCAGATCGTTGGCCACCAGATCGGGCGCAGGTCGCACCAGCAGCGTGTCGAGTACCACGACCGGGTTGTCTGGCACCTTCACGACGTTGAAGGTCAGCTGGGGGGTGACTTCCGTCGTGCTGTTGCGTTGCTCAATGACGAGGGTATACGTACCCGTCAACGCCAACGCAGCTGGCTCACGGTCATAGTCGGACAAAGTCGATGACCAGTAATAGTGGTGCGCCATGTACTCGTTGGAGAACACGGTCTTCCCGTCCGGCCCCAGCAAAGACCACCTGAAGCTTGAATAGTCATACAGATAGTTGGCAAGAGGGAGACTACTGACCACGTCGAAGTAGTAGCGTTCACCCGCCTGCGCCTGGAACGTGTAGAGCGCCGTGCTCCGCAGCGGTGACATCTGTGTGGACAGCGCGGACCCCGGAGCAATGGCGGTCGCCTGGCTGGTGTCCATCACCCTGAAGCTGGCTTGCGCCGATGCCGTCCCGGTGTTGAGCAACACCAGCGAATAGTCTCCCGCCGCCAAGTAGCCGGCATAGTCGTTGGACGACCCAATGTCCTGCTCAAAAACCAGTCCACTGGCACTGCGAAGCTGCCACTTCAGTCCCGTCTGGGCAAGCCCCAGGCTGTCGAAAGCCAGCAGGCTCTCCGAATCCAGATGAATCCGGAATTGCTGAACCTGCCCGACTTCCAGGCTGACTTCCGTCTGGGCATTGAGGGCCAGAGCCCCTTTGTCTTCTGCAAGGCTGCCAACGAAGCTGAAGCTCTGGGCAGTTGAGTATCTGCGGCCGTCAAGTACCAACAGGTATTCGCCAGCACCTGCCAAGAGTTGCGTTTTGGCGCCTGAGCTGCCTGAGCCCGACCCGACCAGTTGCCCCTCGGGGCCAAGGATGCGCCACTCACCCGTGAACGACTGCTTCAGATCCCAAGCGAATACCGCGTTGGCGGCTGCATCAAAGCGGTAGATGGCGGTGGTGTTGCCCGGCGCAAGGTTGACCGTCGTGGTTTCGCCCATGCTCAGCGGCATGGCGGCCTCGGCAGAGAGAACCACAAACTGCGCGCTGATATTGCTGTAGCCGGTGTTCCAGACCTGGATGCGGTAGTCACCGGCCTCAACCCAGACAGATTGTTCACCCGAATATGCGCTCCCGCTTCCCGCCAGGGTGCCGTCCTCCCGCACAACCGACCAGCGCTGGTAGTCATCCTTATAGGAATACGAAGATTTGGAAAAATCGACCTGTATCCACTGCGGCTCATCCACCGTCAGCTGATATGTCGTCTTCGTGTATCCGAAGCTGCCCGATACCGGGTTATCCAAGTCGATGCGATTGCCGTCCACGCGGAACTGGAAAGGTTGAACGCTCTGACCATCACCACCTGGCACGTAGAACACCAGCAGGTACGCACCCGTTTCTGGCAGGTTGTAGGAAGATGAAGCGCTGACATCGACCGAACCGGACTGTCTCAGTACACCCGTGGGTGAGTACAAACGCCACTGGGCGTTGGCGTTTGAGCTGGATTCGCTGACATACTTGAATCCGTCTCCTGCCTGTCCCTGCACCCGATAGACCTGGGCGCCATCAGTCAGGGAGACATTCGTGGCGATCCCTGACGGCAGGCTCGGTACGTTCGAGTCGATGGCCATCCACTTGAAGCGAATCGACTCATCGGCGTTCGCATCACCAGACGCGGTAAAGGTCAACCTGTAGGTACCCGGTTGATCCAGCGTGACAAAGCGCAGGTCTTCGTCCGACCACCCCGAGGCCATGACCTCCCCGTTCGGACCTGTGATGCGCCAGCCGTCTGCGCTGGAGTCCTGGAGATCCAGCAGGTACTTTCCTGGCTCGGAAAGCGCCCACTCGAAGCTCCGCTGCCCGGTCCCACCCAGCGTGGTCGATACCGTCTGACCATTCACCAGCGGCAGGACTGAAGGTTCCGACACCCGCTGCATCAGCAGGTGGTAGGCCTGCACTGCCGATGTGGCATCGGCCGAGTTGTCCAGAATCCAGTAGATCGGCCCGTCCTCAACGAGGGTTTGTGTGAGTCTCGACCCGAGGTCCTCAGTGGTCCATCGCAGCAGGCGACCATTCTGGACCAAGTACTGGTGGGCAAATACCCCATCCGCGGAGTCCTGCAACAGCTGTACGATTTCTCCAGCCTCCGCGTTCACCTCGAACACCAGGGCCTCACCGGGCTCGACGGTACCCGTGGCGGCACCGTCAACCAAAGAGCGAGCTGCGGCGTTGATGTCCAAGAGACGGAAGCGCACCGGATCGCCATCCCAAGGCGTTCCATTCAAGGTCAGGCGGTAAGACCCAGCCTGCACCGCAAAAGCGCGGATATGGCCGGTGCTGGGGGACATTTCCGGGTCAAAGGATGCGCCATCAGGGATCGGAAGCACCTGGACATCGCCATCCGCATGCACCAGGACAACCAACTCCAGCGTATCGGCCAGATCATCCAGAAACAAGAGGCCGTCCTCGCTCACATCGAAGGTGTACGTCACTGAGCCATCGACGGGCATCGTCTCGCTCACCACAACGCCCAAGCCCTCAAGCGGTCGCACCACCGCGTTGTTCAGTGCAACCGAAAACTGGTAGGTTGCAGGCACTCCGCCGCCCGCATCACTCTGGTAACGAGCGTCGAGTTCCCACACCAACCAGTAGCGACCGGATTCGGCAAAGGTGTGAACAACATCAAGCCGCAGATTGTCGGAAATGAAAACTGTCGAACCTTGCGCATCCAGGAGACGCCAGCGACCACCCGGCTGCTGCTCCGCTCCCTCTTGCCCTTCAACCCCAGTCAGCGCGAGCGGAAGCCGATAGACCAGCTTTTGCCCAGCCTCTGCTTCAAGGTTGAACAGAGCGGCTTCGCCGTTGAGCAGCGATACCGTATTGACGGAACTCAAGTTCAAGGACGATGCGCTTGCGACAGCCGAGCGCTTGATCTGATAGCTGGCTGAACCCTTGATGGTCAGGACATAGCTTCCCGTTTCAAGGCTGACGACTGGGTTGCCCGCCTGTTCGTAGCCATAACTCCAGGAGTAATAAGTCAGCAGGTCGCCACCTGCGATCTCTTGACCATCTTTTTCGAGGCTCCACTGCAGCGTGTCGCTCATGTTGGACACGGAGTGGAGGTCAAACAACCATGTCGACGGCTCCGACACATCGAAGGTGAAACGGTCCGTGGTCAGCGCATCAACACTGGAGCTCACCGACACATCCTGCGGAAGAACCTGCGTCCGCACTTGTTCGGTGGCAATCTCAAATGAGAACCCGTTGCTCAGTTCATCGGCATACTGGAGTGCGAGGAAATAGGTGCCACTTTCCGGCAAATCCAGAACACGCACCTCGTTCGCATAGGCATAAACAGTACCAAGGCCCTGCCCCTGGGCAGACAGCAAACGCCACTGGGTGTTGGTCGACGACTTGAGACCGATTGACCCACCTGCTGCTAGATCGAAGGCGTACAGGCGCGTGCCGTCGAAAGCCTGCGGAGCATCCAAGCCCAACACCGGAGCAGAGGCTTGGGACTCCAATCTGAACGTGAGCGAAAGCGCCTCATTGGCGTAGTAGTCTTCTAGGGTCAGCGCGTAGTCGCCTGCCTCCATCCAGACCAAGTGAGGAGAGGGATTCGAACTAGGCCCCCACGAACCAGAGTCCTGAGAGCCACCGATGTTGTGAAGGCTCCAAAAAAACATCCAGCTGTTGCTTTGCGAAGACACAGTGCCTTGAGACAACGAGACCCAGCCAGCCTCAGCGAGATGGAATCGATAGGAATGCCGCCTCGCACCATCCGCAAAAATCAGCGTGGTTTCCGATGGCCCCAAGACAAGGGTTTCTCCTTCGGGGCGACGGTCAAAAGCCCCCGTCTGTAGCAGGGACACCGAGAACGCCACAGGCACCTCGTTCGCCAAGCCACCATCCACCTGCAACCAGTACGTGCCCGACTCCATGGGCTCGAGAATCACCTCTCTCGGATTGGTGCCGGAGTGGCTACGCTGCCCATTCGGTCCAATTACCCGCCAGGTCAAGGCACCGTCAAACAATCCGTTGATCGACAACGTGGACTGCTCGCCAGCCACCAAGTCCAGGCGATAAAGTGCCGCACCTCGATCCAAGGAGCTCTCGACCACAGAGCCGTCTGAAGACAACGTCACCGCCAGAGCGTCTGCGTCGTGAAGCTTGAACGAGAAAGAGCCCACATCGGACGAAGTCCCCAGCCAATATGGCCGCTGAACATGCAAGCGGTAGCTGCCTGCATCCAGGTGAATGAGTCGTGAGGACCACTGATCGGAATCACCGCTCCATTCACTATCACTGATCCAACTACCATCCTCGGTCTCCAGACGCCAGGTCAGGTCGATCATTCCGCCCAGCGCATCGAACAGCACCTGTGCGTCGTCGGCCACCGAAAAGCCATACGTCCGACGTTCAACCCCTGACGACAAAGTGCCCTCGATCAAGGCGTTCAATGCAAGCGGAAGCGGCAACTGGGCCTCCGCGACGATGTCGATGGACCAGGGCTCCGGACTTGCACCGCGCAGTTCTGCCGCCAGGATGTACGACCCGACCGCGAGGTCGATGACACGTTCCCCCACAGCATTGGCCATCACTCGATACGGATATCCATTCGTGTCGAGGCTGTACAGCGACCACACCGCGTCAAGGCCCGCTCCCGGCGTTATGTTCATGCGCCATGGCAATGGCTCATCCACGCTGAAAGACCACAATCCAACACCGGATGCTGCGTCAACAGTGCCTTGGGTTGGAGTCGCCGTCAGTGCCTGTGCGCTTCGGAAGTCGGTCAGGGAGAATTGGTAGGGCTGGGTGCCCCCTGCGGAATCAAAAACCCAGAGCTCATAACTGCCAACCCCCAGGAGCCGTGCACTTCCGCCCACCTCCCAGTACTCCGGCTCTCCGTTGCCCGCAGGCATCAACGCCCAGCGAACGCCATCGGCATTGCTCCCCGCCGACAACAGAAAGGTCGAGGCCTCGGAAACACTCAATCGATACACATGCTTCTCATGCGCACCCGCCAAGACCCCCGTCAAAGTGTCGACCAGATTGGCATCGAAGTACTGGACCGTGGATGAATCAAGGCTCAGCGAGACCTCGACTGTCGGCACTTCGTTTTCGCCAACCGACGCCCGCTCAACGAGCAACAGGTAAGACCAAGCCTGGTCAATCTCTCCCAAACGCACCCACTCGGACGCCTGATCAAGCACCTGTATGAGCTGACCTGTGTCCGACAGAACACTCACCCGCACGCCTGAACTCTCCAGACGCAGCCACTGCAGATCGTCCAGCGACACACGCCGGATTGCGAACTCCTCTCCCTCTGCGAGGGAGAACGTCTTCAGCGCCTCCGCGGTGATCGGCAGAACCGACTCCATCGATCTCACCATGAACCGATAATCCACCGAAGAGCTTGTCTGGCTGTTCAGGACAATCTGGTAGTTCCCTGCGGCAAGTCGCACGGATTCCGTGCTACCCAGACTTCCCGATTGCAGCTGGCGTCCCGACTCCAGGTAGCGCAGGCTCCAGTTAACCGTCGAATCGGCTTGTCCGTGAATGAGCAGGTCCTGAGACTCCTGAAGCATGAAGGTCCAGGTGTCTGTGAGTGAATAGCGCTCCAACGTGCCCCGGACCGCTGTAGACAAAGGCAGTGGCGATACATCGCTGTGCACCGTCCTCAACACAAAGCCAAGATCGATCGAAACCAGTGACGTATCGAATTTGTCCAGCAGCAGGAAGTACCGCCCTGGCGATGTAACGGTGGTGAAGAGGCTGTCGTTGTAGTAGCTGGACGCCAGCAATTGACCGTTCTGGTCGTACAACGCCGCTCTCACACCCCAGGATCTGGTGCCGCTCTCGGGAAGGTATTCGAGCCATTCGTTGACGGAGGCGACATCGATCGCCCAGAGCTGTGTGGGCGTTTCACTGTCAAGTACGACGCTCTGTTGCGCAAGCGAGCTATCAGGAAGCAACGAGAGATCGCGCAGAACCAGCGGCAGGGATGCTGGCGACAGCGCAGACGAACGAATCGTCAGGCTGTAGCTTCCCGGCTGCGACAACCGGATGAGATTTCTCGTACTGGAGGCCGAGCCGTTGACCGCGACGAAGCCAGCTGGACCGCTCAACGTCCATTGCAACGACGAATCGGCCCCGTACCACGGATCCAGGAACACGTTGGTGGGTGACGCAACGCTGAAGGAGTACGACGCCGTTTCAGCCGCGGCCAGCGACACCTCGGTTTCGCTGCCCAGTTGCAGCTCGTGTGAGGTCACCAGCGGAGGGCGCAGTGCAAAGGAGATTGCTACGGGCCCCACCGACGACGTCGTGAACCTGAGGTAATAGGTTCCGGCCGCCAGCGAAAGCAATGCGGAATCCTGGGTACCGCTCCCTGAAGCCTTGACATTACCCTTGCGGTCAAGGAGGGACCAGGAAACGCTGGACGAGCCCACCATTGCATCGAAATGCAAGTTTGTGGCTTCCGCGAGGGTCAGTTGCTGCCAGACATCGCCAATGCCTTTGGACACGTTCAGGGATTGCTCCGAGCCAAGGCTGAGCATCGGTGAGACACTCAAATCTTGCACCTGCACTTGGTATGTGTAAGCAGCCAGTGAATTGGCCACCACATCCAGCGTGTACACCCCGCTGGGCAGATCGAAGAAGCGAAGGCCGTTGAAGCTGTTGCCGCTCGCTTCAGCGCCGCGAGGCCCGTTCAGAGACCAGTAGACATCGCTGCCTCCGGACGTTCGCGCTGTGCTGATGGCGACACGGGCAGGCGCCGTCAGGACGAACTCGTGCCTGGCGCCCTGTCCCGCAGACAACACCGTCGCGGCGGGTTGGCCCATGACCAGATTCTGCTCAACGAGCGCCTCCCGGATCAGCTGGAACCCGCTGTTCCAGCTGGCCGTTGACGTGGTGCTATAAGGGCTTATCTGCAGCAAGTATTCACCGCTGACGGGTGCTGTGAACCTGCGGTCCTGGTAGTTGTAGTAAGAGGCCAGCGATTTGCCATAAGGGTCATAGATCTGAATGAGGCCGCCATTCGACCAACTTGATGCCAGGCCATCCAGCCAGAACGACTCCCCAGCACTCGCATTGAAACGATAGAAGCGAGATTCGCCCGATGGCGTCATCTCGGTCACCGCGTCACCCACTGTATAGGTGGTCGCGGTCGAACGATCTAGCAGGCGAAAAGCGAAGTCGGTCGCAACATCGCTGTTGTTGCTGATCACCAGTCGGTACTGACCCGGCTCGAGGCGAACGAACTCCTCCCGAGACGTCCAGTTATTGGCCGTCACATTCCCCGAGGCGTTGTAGAGGTCCCAGCGCAGGCGGCTGGCGCCTTCAGTCGCCGTGTTCAGGGTGTCCAGCAGTACCGTCGTCGCCTCATCAAGCGAGAAGGTGTATTCGGTAATCGCCTCACGGCCAGCGAGTTGTCCGGCCAGGTTGGTGTTGAATGTGAGTGGCAACGAAGTGCGTTGCTCGACCGAGAGCTTGAGCGTCACATTGCTGACACCCTCTTGCCAGTAATACCCCTCACTCAGCAGGAGGTACGTACCTGTGGACGTGGCCTTGTAACTGGTCTGGAGCGTGTCGCCTGTATAGCTTGTGACATCACGCCCAAACGCGTCGACCACACGCCAAGATCCACCTTGCGTTTCCGTCGTGTTGCGCACCAGAACTTGGCCCGCAGCGGCCTCAAAGCGATAGCCCAGTATTGCGCTGGCCGGGCTCCGAGATGCGGCCACCGCTTCACCAAGCGTCAGAGTCGGCAAAGACTCTGCGTTGATTGCCCGAAAACTGAACGCACCTCCGCTTCCATACCCGCTGGCATACGCACCCCGCAGTGTCAAAGCGTATTCGCCTGCAACCAGTTGCAGTAAAGAGCGACCGTTGTACTGGTCGGTTCCTTGGTAAACGGGGAGATCAAATTCCTGCCCCTTTGGCCCAGTCAACCGCCAGTAGGTGCTTGTGCTGCCCCCCAAGAAGTCCAAAAGCACCCTGGCGTCCTCAGCCAAGGTCAGCCTGTATGTGGTGGTGGCGTCCCACGTGGCGAGCGTGCCCGAGTAGGTTTCACCAAACGACAGCGCGGTCCCCTCTGGCAACGCCGGGATCGCCTCAAAGCCGGCACTGTTGAGCCGGAATTGGATCGTCACATCGGCAGCGTTGCCCGGAGCTCCCTCCACGAGCAAGATGTAGTCGCCGCCAGCCACCAGCTGGAAAGCGGCGCGATTGGCTGTCACGTTCGTTGCAGAGCCGATGACATCACGACCAAAGCGATCCAGCAAGCGCCAATAAGCCGTTCCGCCCGTAACCGTTCCGGCGGGCACCGCGATCTTGTCACCCGCCTGGGCCGAGAAGCGGTAGAGCAGGGTTGAATTGCCAGGCGAAAGGGCGGCCGTCACCGGCGTATCAATCTCAAGGGTTTGGGCGTGTGACGCGGCGTCCAGCAAACGGAAGCTGTAGTCCCCTTTTGCGCCACCTACCGCGTTGACGCGCAATTGATAAGAACCCGCTACCAGGTGCATCGCACTGAGGGCGGACTGGGCATCGCTGGCGTTGAACCGGCGCGCAGATACCTCTGTTCCTCGCGGTCCCACCAGCGTCCATTCAATGTCACTGCGGTTGCTGAGTGCATCAAAAACCCACAGTCCAGGTGCGACAACGCTGAAGTCGTAAACGCTGGTTTGACCCGCCAGGGTGATGGCTCCGGACACCACGGCGTTGGTGTCCAGCGTCAGCAGGAGATCAGGTACCTTGTTGACGGAGAACGCGTAGGCGACGGTGGCAGAGCTGCTATTGCCAACATTGCCGGAAACTGCCAGCATGTAACGACCCGAACGCTTGACAGCGAAGGTGCTGCTGGCATTCATCAGCGCGCTGTTGGAGGCAAAAACTTTGCCGTCCGGATCAGTGAGGTGCCAGTCCATGCTGCCACCAGTCAGGCTTCGACCTTCGAAGTAAATCAGATCGCCTTCTTCAAAATCGATCTGGTAGTAACGAAGCTCGGCCGGGTGTTCAAGCTGACCCGCAACCACCTGATTGGCTTCAAACGTCACGGCACTGCGTGTCGACACCAGTTCAAAGGCATGGGTACCCATGGCCGCTCCGCTGGCATCAACGGACAACACATAGTCCCCTGCCGGGAGGAGCCGCCAACCCAGGCCATCTGTATGGCTGGTGTAGCCGTATTGGGCGTAAGTTCGGGCAACCACTTGGCCCTGTGGCCCTTTGAGTGCCCAGTAGTATTCGGTGTTGCTCAGCGGGTTGAACAGGACCTCGGTGGGTTCCGCCAGCGAAAAGCTGTAATGGGTTGTCGCTCCCGGCTGGTTGATTTCGGCACTGATCTTCGTGTCCAGCCCAAGGGCGGCGTATGTGTCGGTGACCGTGCGCAGGTTGAAGCGGAAGTCCACTGGCGCTGTGTTGCTGATGGCGCCCTCCACCAACAGCAGGTATTCGCCTGTTCGCAATAGCGCGAAGGTGTCCCTGTCGTTGTTAGTGCCATAGGAAATACCGCCCTCAGCACGGCCGAAGGGATCGATCAGGCGCCAGGACACATTGCCAGAGCTTTGTTGCTGTCCGTCGAAGAACAGCGCCTGGCCCGCTTCGCCCTCGAAACGGTACACGGCGGTCTCATTGCCTTGCTCAAGACGACCCGAAACCTCCGTATCCAGAGTCATGTCGGTGGCGGCGTCGGCGTCGATGAGCCTCAGCCGATAGTCGCCCTTAGCGTCCTCAACGCCGTCGACGGTTAGGTTGTAGGTACCGGCCTCCAGCGTCAACACCGGCGACGCTGCGTCGTAGTCCGTGCTGGCAAATCCCCGTTCGCTGACCGTGCCATCCGCCCCTTCGAGTTTCCAGTTCAGATCGGAACGGTTGGTCTGGCTGTCCACAACAACCAAGCGGGGTTCTTCAAGGGTGAACTCAATCTTGTCCTTTTCACCCTGGACATCGACAGAGCCACTGATCGCCACCGCCTCAGGGTTTACATCGGCAGACAAGAGCACGCGAGGCTCAAGCGGCTCGAAACGGATGCTGGAGATGCGGGAGTTTTTCCTGTCAACCTGACTGCGCTTGGAGGCCGAAGCTGAGGTCCGTTTCGCCTTGGCTAAGGCTGACCGCAAAGCCGACACAAGGGGAGACAACACGAAATCACTGGCCTCCAATTGCGGAATATTCTTGCTTTTCTTGCCACTGTTCGAGACACGGGTATCCATTCAAACTCCTCCTTGTGTGGGCAGACGGCATAGAAGCACCTGGAAAGTGCCATGCTTTTGAATTACAACTTGCTGATGTTACGAGGACGTTGTTGACAAAAAGACACATCTTTGTCACAAGCATTAAACACATCGACTGAGGTGCAACCGCGATAGTTAAATTTGACGCATCAGCTTGCTTCGAGCCAAGCTCAAACCTTTGAGTGTGTACAAACGTTACAAAAGTAACAGGCCAACCCCTGTCAGATTTGACAGGGGTCAGGCTGGCATGCCGACAACTGTTGGCGCTGACCGAAAACTGAGCTTGGTGAACAAACTGCTCTGCTTTTTTGTGCAGCAGAGAACGAGTAGTGATCACCATGGGCATGATTGGCAGAATCCGGCACTTGCATGCCCGGAAGAACTAGTCGGAGTGCGTGATTGCGCGCATGACAGGGCTTTCGCACAACACGGTTGCGAAGCGGCTGCACGGGTGACGTGGACGGCCCACCAAAGTACCGGCGCAGTGGACAGCCCAACAAGCTCACGGCGTTCCACGACGCGCACAGGCAAGCGTAGAAGTGGCCCCGCAAATCTGAACAGGTGAGATAGAGCAGGCTCCGCCCATTGAGCTGGCCCAAGGCGGGTTGGCGAGAAGGAGTTTGCGATGAACAAGAAAGCATCCGAGGGGCGCACGCGCCGCTCCCACAGTGCAGCATTCAAGGCAAAGGTGGTGCTTGTGGGACTCCGCGAGTACAAGACCATGGCCGAGCTCTGCAAGGAGTTCGAACTGCATCCGACGCAGATCAACAAATAGAAGTGCCCGTTGCGCGAGCGCGCGGCCGACGTCTTTGGCGCCGGCTCGGCCCCCGAGCCAGTCGATCTGGCCCCGCTGCAGGCCAAGACCGGGAAAATGGCGCTGAAGAATGATTTTTTGGAAAGCGCACTCACCAAGGCGGGATTGCCGAGCGCAAAGTGATGGTTGACCGTGCTCCCTTTGAGCGTGGTACGTCAGGCCCGTTTGCTGGAGATCAGCCGCAGTTCCGTGTACTACCAGCACCGCCCCACCAGGTAGGCTTGCTTCGCACAGGCGCCTACCGCCCGCAATCGCTCTTGAGCTGAGGGAACGCTTGCGCAAGAGACTGCTGCTTTGGGTCGGGAGTACCAGTTCAAGGGATAGAGCAGCGGTCGGTGATATGGACCCAGCCGGATCGCGGAAGCTCTATGTCCTTTGAAGACCACACTCATCAAAGATCGCCCACCCGACAAGGGAAGAGCAGAGCTCATGTGAACAACTCGCGGTCCAGAATGGCCTGCTTGGAACTCAGCGTCGTAACTGCACGCAGCCATCTAACGGAGCGAGCTCGATCAACTGGCCAGCCAGCTGGCGGACATCCTGGTGACGAATGATGCTCTCTCGTATGCGTACGGCAAACCATGTAGTGCCACTATCATCGGCTTCACACCTCGGATCAGCTGAAATTGAAATGCAGGCTCGCACAAGCAGAGATATTGCCTGTCGATTGGTTCACCTCAATGTGATCAAGGGCCGCTGGCGCCCAGAGGGCTTCAGTAACACCGTTTCTCACCAACCCCTGACCCACGTCAAAACCTCTCTCGAGGTATTCACCGAGCGCCTCTCGAACACGTGCTCGAAAGTCTGCCTCAGACTGGGCCGTTGCGATCATTGAGCAAAGGGTCCGCCCCTCGCCAGTGGCTGAAATATCGGCCCAACCTGTCCAGATCTTCATTTCGTCCACTTTGCCGCTCCTTCTATCCGTGGATGGCCATGGTGCGTCCCACATACCTGTGGAAGCGCTGTGCACCAACAACTATTGAAACAAGAGGGCAAGGCGTTGACCTTCATTCGGAAAACTCCGCGAGGTCCGATGACAAATCAGCGCCACTCGAGCCTCCAGCGACGATCACGATCTACACATCGTGCCTAAACCTGGCCATCAACTCCTGCAGCTGGGCTTCGCTAACGCCGCGGAACTGACCCCGTGTGATGCGGGACACCATAGATTGATCAATGCCCAGAAGAACGGCAGCACCTTCCTGCGTCAGGCGGCGAGCCTTGATCGCACGAGCGATCTCTCCTGCGAGCTGGGACTTGCGCTGCATTTGCGCGGCGTTGGTGTAGCCCAGGTCGGCATAGACATTCGTGCCGCCGTCTTCGATGGTGATTTCGTTCTGCCCATTCATTCGCGTACTCCTTGCTGCTGCGCTTGCCACGCTTCGAAAGCCTGCTTCGCGGCTTTCAGGCGGACATGGGTCAAGTCAATGTCCTGCTTTGGCGCAGCGATGCCGGCCAGGGACTTTTCCCGCAAGCAGCCCCGAGCGCCGAGCCTCGTGGCTCAACGGCCTCAATCCCCAACTTCAAAGATCGCAGACCGGTTGAAGCGGTCGTTTTCCGGAACCCCACGCCGCAAGTACCCCCGCGGGTTGCAAACGATGCGGGTCCCACAGACTTCATAGTCCATGCAGTCGTGCATGTGACCGTGGACCCACCACCGTGATCGCCCCATCAGTCGGGTCAAATCCGAAACAAATGCCCCACTGAGGATGTTCTGCCTGTACCGCTCCGGAATCGAGTTCGGATGCGGAGCGTGGTGGGTCACAACCACGGAATTGCCAACCGAACCTTCGCCAAGCGCCTGCTCCAGCCAGTAGACACTGTCGAGGTGAATCTGGCGCGTCTGATCGGGTTGCAGCTTGGATTGTTTGACCATTGGGCCTTCACCCCGCCATCGCCGGATGAGGCGGTAGTCGTTCATGGCTACGCCGGCACGTTCCATCAGTTCCTGGCGCCGGTGCGCTCCCATCAGTTCGAAGTCGGTCCACAAGGTGCATCCGAGGAAACGCACCCCTCCGAACTCCACACTGCTGTTCTCCAGCAGATGGATGCCCAACTCGCCCGCGCACTTGACCATGGCCGCCTGTACCTCCTCCATCACGCCCAGGTAGTACTCATGGTTCCCGGCCACATAGATGATCTCGTGCTTTGGGAATGATGTTCGGGCCCAGCGCAGGCCAAACGTTCCCTCATCAATGTCACCGGCCAGGATCACCACATCCGCTTCATCGCCCGGATGCCTGCCAGCTTTGAAAAAAGGCAAAGGATCGGTCTCCAGGTGCAGGTCTGACATGACCAGGATCTTCATGTGCTGCTCCCGGGCGTTGGCCGACCAAGTGTTGTGCGCACCTCGGGTGCGAGCCAGTGCGCGTCCGGATACTCCCGTGGCATCCGATCCACGTCCTGGATCATCTGCAGCAGATCAGCCGGTTCTGGGTAATGGCGCAGCGTCACGCGCGCTTGCTGCTTGAGGTCTTCGGGGACGTCTTGTCGAGATCGCATCTCGCGCAGGATTTCGCCGGCAAAGCGAAGGGCACGGGCCCGCTCATCTGGCATCGTCATGTTCATGCTCCTTTCAGATGGAATCGCTGGTGATCCACGAACTCACCCAGCCCGTTCTTGATGCACCGGAAGTCCACCGCCCGCGCATCAAAGCCCAGCCACTCGCGTTGCGTGGCATAGGCCTCACTCAGGTCGTCGTGTGTGTGACCATGGAAAGTCCGCACCACACCCATGTCCCTGGCCAGCTGATCCAGCGCCCCCCAACCATGAGGGTGACAGGACGGTGCTTCGTGGGTGACCAGAATGTCCGTGCGCTGTTGCCCCAGGGCGTCGACATCGTCGGGATAGATCGCGCCGTTGAACTTCGGACTCGGTCGCTGCCCATCGCGCCAGCCATGCGCACCGCGTTTCATCGCACCGGCCTTGTCCAGAAAGGTCGGCGGTGACGGTGGTGTCCACACCCTGCCCATGAAGTGGCCACCCAGACCCGCGACGCGGATGCCATCCAGGTTCACCACACGACCGTGCAATGCCACGGCATCGCCGCAGTCGTGCAGACACGACCAGTGGGCGCAGGTGTCGGCATCGTGGTTGCCGTGGATGAACGCCACTCGCAGACCTGGTGACGACGCCAGCGCGTGCGCCAGGATCTCTCGCAGCGGTCGCTGGTCGATGTCCAGGTCGCCCAGAAACACCAGCCAGTTTGGCGAGGCTTGCTGTTGACGCGCCAAGAGCAGCGCGGCTTCGATGTGGGCAAAACCACCGTGAACATCGCCAAGAAACCAGAGCCGGCGCAGTGTGACCTCGTGCTGCCGGTCAAAGGCCTGCATGGACCGTCCCGTGGTGGGACATGCGTTCATGAGCACCTCTCCAGAATCATGTGCTCCAGCCTGTCGGCATCAGATTCGGTGAATCCGGTGGTCTGGTCGGTCACCAGCAGGTTCGGGCACTCGGTTTCGAACCACCATGGCCGGTCATCGATGGCGATCCAGGGATGGGTCAAGGTCCTGTTCTGGTGGAGCCAGGTCTCGATCTCTCTCTGCCTTGGCCATTCGCTCAGCGGCACCGGGTACCAGATGCGCTCGTAGAAGTTGATCACCGGCGTGCCCCCGACAACTCGCGATGCGATGTCGCTGGAAAACCGCTCTCGCAGCTCTTCCATCGAATGGATTTCTCGCCAGGACGTGCTGAGGACCACCAGCACGTCCGGGTGAGATCGCAGAACCGCTTCGATCAGGGGCAGTGACTGGAACAGGGAAGCGTCTTCGCACACTTGCGGGTGCGTGACACCATCAAAATCCAGAAACAGGATGGGCGCAGTTTCGGTGTTCATAGAGGTCCCCACCTCAGTGGAGAAACGGCGTGTTGACAAGGTCATCTCCCAGATCCTGCAACACGTCGGCCGGCAGGTCCTGGCACAGCAGGTGTCTGCGCCCGTTGGTCGCGGCCGCGGCAAACGCCTGTTCCAGCGCCTGGATCTGCTCTCTGGGTGTCAGGTGAGCCACCAGCGTGGCCAGGTGCCGCAGCGGCACCTCAAAGGACGGGAACCGCTTGTGCACGGCCTCAACCACAGCCCGTGCCAGATCGAGTGCCTGCCCCGCCTTCGGTGCCTGCAGGTTGAAGATCCGGAACCGAGACCGAATCGGTTCGGGGATGTGTCGCAGTTCGTTTGCGGTGGCGATCCAGAACACATGGCTGGCGTCAAAGCGGATACCGGCCGAGATGTCGACGACATCGCGAGCGGTCAACGGTTCAAGCAGGCTGTGCAATGGCCCCAGTGCATTGCTCCTGCTCACGGCATCGGCCTTGTCCAGCTCGTCGAGCAAGATGATGGGATCGGCACTCTCGCCCAGACAAATGGCGTTGAACACCCGCCCGGTTTTTGTATTGCTCCAATGTCGATCCGAACCCATGAGGGCGCTGCCCGTGTAGTCCGCGTCGAAACTGTGGCGCTCGACGGGGCGCTCCATGGCCTTGGCCAGTGCCAGCGTGAAATGGGTCTTGCCAACCCCTGGTGGCCCGACCAGCAAGATGGGCGGCAGAGCCAGGGGGGTTGCAAGTTCGCGCGCGAGCACGATCCTGGCCTTGACGAAATCGATCACCTCTGCGAAATGTGGCTGCTGCAAGCCCAGCTCGCCAAGGGCATCCAGCGTGGCCGCGTAGGTGTCGTGATGGCGCAGTGTCCGGAAGGCGCCCAGGTCCTTGAGGCGTTCGTACAGGTCTTTATCGCGTGCGGAAAGGTGCCGGTCGGACGTTAACGGAACATCCTGGCCCAGGAGCTTGAGCGGTTCGTCCCATGCATACACCTGAACCTGGGCAACGCCACTTTGTTCAAGCTGCGATAGGCACGAGGAAACATCATCGTATTCCCTCTTGAGCGCCACACGCGCTTCGCGAATGGCAGGACTTGATGAGGTCGTCTGGCTGGAGGTGGACGTTGGGGTTGACCGTGACAAGGCACGGGCCTCGCCCGCCGGCTTCTGGGTCGAGAGACGCTCCTGCTCTGCCAGGACACACTGGGCGGCCTGGGTTTTGACGCGCTCAGCGTGTTGCAGCAACCACTGATCAATGTCGTCGTTGTCGGGCAGGATCAAGCCAATTTTTTTCAGCCTGTCCTTGTCAATCACTTGAATCGGACGAAGGGTGTAACCACAGGGGATATCTGTGTCAACAAAGCCTGGACTTGTAGGAAGGAGAAATGCCATTGAGGGCTCCGGTGCGGAGCCTGGGCGGTGGTGTGCCTTGACCTGGCTCCTTGTTGATTCACGGGGTGAAACGACAAGGGTGGGCCGAAGGTGAGACCGCTATCGACGCAGTCGCACGTGCGCAGCCCACCCGGTGCCTATGCATCGGATGGAGCCGGTGGAGATCGGTGAACGGCGCTGCGACATGGACGGAATCATGGAACAGAAGGGCCTTTGCCGCAAGCGCTTGATCGTCTGGGTGTTGTGTAGAAAATAAACGATATCGGCAATTCGCAAAGGGTGTTTCGAGGCACCCGGACCCGCCGCAAGAGCCACATACAGATGAATTCTCAGAAGCCCCGTGACCGCAGCAGGATCGAGCCGTCTCGCGCTCGGCCGAGCGAGGCCATGGGAGAGCAGCGGTACCAGGAACTCATGCGCGGCCTGAATCACTTGTTCCTGGAATCCGAACACGATACGCAGGCCCAAACGGCTGCCCAACGTCAGCGGGTGATCGAGGAGATCAAAGCCTTGATGGATCACCATGGCCTGACGGTTGAGGACATCGGCGGGTGAGCTCGTGATCGCCTTGTTGATCAGAACAGTGTCGGCCGAGTACCGCGTACCGAGTCGAGTCAGTACTCCATCAGTGCAACTTTGATCAAGAAGGTGAAATCGGCGCGCTCGAGGGCCACTAGCAAAGGATGTCCTGGCACCTTCTCGCGTAGCTTCTCGATCATTCTTGATTGGTGAACTGCATCCACCGAACTTGTGGGACGCCCAGGTATGTCAAAACTGCGCCCAACCTGTCGAGCTGCATCGAAATTCTTGCCCTCAAGGAAGAAGGCTCGTTCTGCAGCCTCAATCAAGCGGTTTCGAAGCGGTTCATCAACCAGCAACGGATTCTTTGGGTCGACCCTTCGGAGCTGTTCTATCAGCGCGTACCGAATCCCAAGGTTTGCGGCGATTGACCCAACGCTGTCTTCCAGTTGGCGCTCCAGTTCCCGCGCATAGGCCTCCCACTCCTGGGCGTTGCGATTCGCCAGATGGACCTGATGGTCCATCAACATGCCTTCAAACTGAAGCATTGCAGACAAGGTGTCTCACCCTTTCAAGCGATCGAGCTTTCTCGCCTCGGTAGCGTCATCGATCGCCGCAGCCTGCGCCTGATCAATCCGCTGGCCAACAACCGAAAGTCCCCAGGCCGTGAACAGGAACGCCAACGCCCACTTGGCGGCCATGAACTCCCCGAGAACTGGCGCCAACACCGCGACGTTGAGCACGAAGTAGATGACCGCGACGGTCAGCGCAAGCGGGAACGCCCGCCAATTTCTCATGGTCAGGAACGCCCGCAACCAGGCAATGCCGATGAAGGCACCAAAGAGCAGACCAAGCACTGGAATACAGGCAACCCCCAAACCACGGTCAGGTCGCGAAAACTGAACATGTGTTTTCCTCCATGGGACGTCATCAGTTGGACCAGCGCACCCTCATCCGCATATGAGGTTTCAGCTGCCGACTTGTTGAATCCGAGCTTTTAGTATGCCATCAAATGAATCCTATAGGTTGTAGCTTTATAGGACTCCAAATTACCCAATCGAGGCATGTCCAAAAGGCCTCGATCGGAGCACCGTTTTGCGCTTGCGCTCAGACAAGCGCGCGCGCTGACCGGGCACAGCCAGGAAGACTTCGATGACTGCTCCAGCAGGACATACATCAGCGCGCTGGAACGGGGTTTGAAGGTCCCAACCTTGAGCAAGGTTGATCAGTTGGCTCAAGTGATGGAGCTGCATCCATTGGTCATCCTGGCCATGGCGTACGCCGATGTGCCCACCCCGGAAGCCGTTCAGGCCGCCCTGCAACATGCGGCCCAGCAGGCGCATGAGCTCATGGGCCAGGCCACGAAAGCTGGCGTCAAACCCTAGCGTTTGACGCTATCTATCAAACGCCAGACCACTGGTCTGCGGTCATGAAACCGGGACGTTCTTGCACCGCTCTACCCGCTGCGCCAACTGTTTGGAGCATCGCCAATCACCCCTGCAGGGCCTCAACGGGGACACGGCGGCGACGCCGGACGCTCACCACAGGCGCGGTGACAGGACGTTCGATCTGGTGTTCGGCATCAAGCGCCTGAGGCGGGGCACCCACCACTGGCGCAGCGACGGGCAGCGATGGGTTACGACTCCAGTTTTTGCGGGGGAACTCTTGCCTCAGCGCACGGAGCACCTTGAACGTATTCAGTGGCTGAACCACTGCACCGTTGACCTGCACATATCGCCCCTCGGGCGTCTGAGCCAATGCCCCAATTTGGGTTCCGTTCTGGATGACCGCCAGATAGCGAAACCCAACGTGCTCGACGAGCACAAATGGGCGGATGTTGACTGTGGATTTGATGATCATGGATGCTGAAGTCGGGTGCCGTCAGGAGCGTGATGAGGCGCTCCCGGCACATGGCCTTGTTTGCTGAGAATTGGTCGTCAACAAGAATCTGGCACGTCCTCATAACCGGGAACTTCTGCACCATTCCCTGGGCACGATCTCTGACCGGGTTGCTGCTAGATTGTTGATTTTAAAAGCGGCACATCGAAGAAACCTGGACTTTTCGCACCATTTGTCGTGATACCCACGATCCATCGAGTGCACAAGGCCTATCCATCCTGGGCCAGCTCTACAAGGAGCTGGAACCGAGACGCCCACGTACAATGAAATGGGGTCGGTTCTCAGCGACCGATCCCCCTCCCCACGACGCCGCGTGACAGCGGTGTCGGTTGCCCGGCCCCCGTGCCGGGTTCTTTTTTTGAGTGGAGCGCCAGGTGGCCCGGCGTCAGCTCACCACTGGTGGCCGCGATTCAACGCTCGCTGTTTGCTGCGGCCGATTCGTACGGCTTCGCGCCGTTCAAAAGCTTCTCTTCTCGACTGGCCTTGCGCCAATCCCAGGGGGCCATCGGATCCGTGTCCCGCCACAGGCCTCGTCTTGCCTGCCGGGCGTCTTCTTCGGCGCGGCTGTAGAGGAGTCGATCTGACGCCGACTGCTCGCTCCCGTATTGCTTGTAGTGCCAGGCGAACCCTGCAACCACCATGGCCAGGTTGACATCCTGGCCGTCCACCATCACCTTGCCGACGGTGCGCCCGTATCGGTCCTTCTTCTCGGCATCCACGTCCACACGGCGGCTGAAGACGAGTGCGGCAATGTGTTCCTTGGCCCGTTGGCCAAAGGCCTGTTTCTTCTCCGGGGCGTCGATGCCGGCAAGCCGGATTTTGTGTTGAACCCGTTGTGCGTCGAGCACGGTGATGGTGTCTCCGTCCGCGATCGCGACGACCTTGCCGTGGATGGTTTCGCTCCAGGCACTGGAGACAAAGAGGACACCGCTGGCCAGGCCCGTGCAAAGGACGCGTCGCATGGCCTGCATGGTCACGCTCCTGCTCAGTGCTTTCATGTTTGCCATATCTCCCTGTCCCATCCCTTGTTTGTTCGCGGCCGAAAGCATAGCAAAGCTCGCAGGTCACGAACCACTAGGCGATTCTGATCTCGTTGCTCGGATCGGGGCGGTTGCAGTCCCTCCCATTTGGAGCAACCACGGCCGCGGTTGGTGAGGTAGGGGTGTGTGGCTTCCCGTGTCCGAAAAAACACACAGAACGATCCTTCGGTCGCCTTCATTGGGTACTTGTCAAACAGCGAACCTGGGTTTTGCAGCTAGGATGGATTGATGGGAGTTCACTACGAAGGGGTCACCGACCCCGAGACCTTGAGGGAGGTCTTTCAAGCAGCGCCGCCGCCTCAGCCGGGCAAGGTGGATCTCTGGCCGGGCAGTTCTGGCCTGATGATTCGGCGCCCCGTTCAACAGCTTCGCGGTCCAGGCTTGGCCACCGAGCGTGAGGCCGTTGTCGGTCTGTTCGGACTGGTGCCCCACTGGGCCGCCGATCTGACCATCAGCCGCAATACCTATCTCGCGCGCGCAGAGACCGTGGCGACCAAGCCTGGTTTTCGGGACGCCTGGAAAAACGCTCAGCACTGCATCCTCCCTGCCCGGGCGATCTACGAACCCGACTGGCGCAGTGGTAGGAAGACCTTCGCGCGGATCGAGAGGGTTGACGCAAGACCGATGGGCCTGGCTGGCTTGTGGTCCACATGGAAGTCACCCAAAGGAGAGTCGGTCCACAGCTACGCCATATTGACCGTCAATGCGGACTCCCATCCGTTCATGAATCAGTTCCACAAAGCGGCGGATGAAAAACGCATGCTGGTCATCCTGCCTGACGCGGAGCATGATGCTTGGCTGACGGCGTCGGCTGACAAGAGCCATGAGTTCCTGGTGCCATTCCCCGCAGAGGGCATGCGCGAAGTCGGTGAACACCCCGAACCTCAGGTGAGATCCACGCCATAAACGCAGCACGGCCGCGGTGTATCCCGCGTTGAAAAATCGAAGAGGCGGCACGCAATGAAGCACGCATGGTTGGCCGTACTGGTGATTGGAATGGACATTGCGGCAGCGGAGGTTCCTCCCCTCTTGATGGAGGCGTGCAGCATGCTCGAACCAGCCTCCAAACGCATTGAGTGCCTGCGGGTTGCCGATCAACGTCCCTCTGATCGTTCAGGCTCAGAGCGAGCCGTTCCAGCTCCTGCACCTTCATTTCTTGCTTCACCGGTGACAGCGGCGCCCGCGGCACCAACGAGAAGCAATGGGTACAACCCTGCCGGCGGTCCCACGTGCCATGTTGGACCTCGTGGAGGTACCTATACGATCACCAAGAGTGGAAAAAAGAACTACGGCGGTTGTTGAGTCGCAAGCCTTTGACCGCCCCAAAGGGGTATGCGGGATTCGGTCAAGCACTTTTGGACCATGGCATAGCTGGCTTCAATTCACGTGCCATGCACACTCGTCATGATTTCGGTACACCCCGGTGCGGGTGTGTTCACATACTCATGCCAACAGAAAGGGGTTTTCATGAGGACTACCGTCAGCCATATCAGTGCCTGGGGCGACGGCTTGGCGATCCGGCTCACTATGCCCCAGGCAAAGACCGCAGGTGTCGCCGAAGGATCCCCGATTCGTATCTCCGTCAAACCCGGCTGCATCGTGATTGAGGCGGAAGCCGAGCCGACTCTGGAACAGATGCTGCAGGCCTTCGATCCGAGGAAGCATGGTGGTGAGGAGATGACTGGCGATGCCATGGGCGTGGAGGCGTTCGCCAAGGGCAATTCGTAAGGCAGCTTTTTTTTGGGTGCCGGGCCGAACATTTTCAGTTCGAGCCTGCCCGCCCAGCGTACCAGGATGAGCGCGCCCACCAGGTTGCACGCCTGGAGTCGGAACTGCGTGACACATGCGCAACGCGGGCATTCAAGCCGCTTACACCCAAGCCCTCAAGGGTGGGATGGCCGCGCGTACCTTCGAAGGTCCCAAGGCTGATCTGAGTCATTCGCGTGCGGATGCCTGAGCGGCAGAATTCACCAAAACCGGTCATTAAACGCTGCAGGCGCCAGGCTGCACTGGCGAGCACGTGCCCAGCATGCAAGTGGAAAAATACGGCGCATGGAGCCGCAATGAACACAGCCGAATCCGTTATCGGGCCCTGACCCGTTCAATGTCCAATCAAGCGGCTGACAAGCTTCGACGCAGCGCTGATGAAGGTCACGTCGGCGCTATCGAGGTCGCCCCGGTCAAGATGCTTCCAGATGGCGATGGCCACGCACACCAGCAGGATGGCGACGCCGGCCCACTGGCACGGGGAGATGAAGCGTTGCCAGAGGACTTGCTCCAGTACGCTCGCGAGCGCCGCAGCGGTTGGGCCCTTGAGGCTGGCCTTGCGCTCCGCGGTCCACGCTAACATGCAAGCGGGGAGCGCTGCATAGAAGACGGCGAAGCCAGTCGCGCCGGTCCATAGGGCTCCAACGGGGCCGAACTTCGCGGCAATGTGCGCCGCGTCGTCCACGGTCGAAGAGAGCCCGCCTCGCCGACCTCGGCGGTAGCGGCGCCTGCTCATGCGCCCACCCCCGCTTGGCCGGCCGGCCGCTTGTCGGCTTGAACGAAAGCAGTCTGCAGCCCTTGGTACGCCATGGGTGCTGCGCCCGTGAGGTGACGGAGACTCTTCATCTGCACGTCCAGGGTGGCATGGACCAGGCCACCGTGTAGCGGGCGTATCACCTCGGCCAAGGCCAGGATGGCCGCCAACGCACCGACGAACGGCGTGGCGACCGCGCGCGAGGCCAGCAGCGTCATTCCACAGATGTCCTTGCGCTCTTCGGCCAGCTTCTTGTATGCGTCGTTCAGCTCTGCCGCCGGCTGCGCGGCGGATTCCGCGGTCCAGATTTCCGACGGCCGGCGCGGGCCGGGGAACGTGTGCAGGCGGATGTTCCGGAAATCTCGGTAGCCGCTGCCCAGCCCGGTCTCGACGACCATCGAGAATTCGGCGGTGTCGAGGTCGCGGCGCGCGGCCACGTTGTCGACGCCGAAGAGGGCCGTGGTTGGCTCGTCGGCCATGGCGCGATGCCCGGCGCCGAAGCGGCGCTCGACCAGCGCGGTGGTGAAGCCCGCGGCCTCCAGCCGCGTCGCCACGGTCCTGACTTTGTACTTCTTCAGGTCTGCGGCCGACATCAGCAAACAGGTACTGAGGTTGGATTCAGCGCCCCTGTCGAAGTCCTGGAGCACCAGATACGGTCGACCCTCGACCGGATAGGGCAGCATCCCCAGCGTCCATGCGTAGGCCTGGCCCAGGTGGCCCAGGCCGACAAGCCACAAGGACTTCGGCAGGTAGGCGAGCGATGGGCCCTTATGTGTGTCGGCGCGCCAGTCTGCGACAGCCAGCGGGTTCCACAGGGACATTCCGACGCTGCGGTGGCCGGCCTCAGCAAGGTCGCCCCGCACATGCATGAAGGCCTCGTTGACACCCAACGCTGCGGCGCCGATGCCGGCCAGGGGGTTGTCGTCGTTGCACGCCGGGTTGGCCTTGCCGGCAGGCGCAATTTCGAAACGCCAGTGGTCCCAGCTGAGCTGAACGCAAAACTCGGGCGACGGGCCCTCGGGGGCGGTGCCCAACACGAGGGTCGGTAGCTCGCTGGCGGCGTTGTTGGCCACCGCTGCGCCGAGCTCCTGCGCGACTTCACGGGCGCTGCGTCCTTGGTACAGCGGGACGTCCAGGGCAACAGCCAGGTCGCCGTACACCTCGACGCCGCCCAGGAAGGCCCGCACGGCGGTGTTCAGCGCGGTCAGGAAGCAGGCCTGGCCGGCCAGCGTGCTGGCCCAGCCGTGGCCGACGTGGATGCGCAGCCGGTAGCGCGAGAACAGGGCCACGGCCTCCTCGGGGGAGGCGACCTCGCCAGCGTCCAGGGCCATCTTGGCCAGCCGGTGCATGGTGTCAGCGGTGAATCCGGTCATTGAACAACTCCAACATCTGTAAGTCGCAGGAGGCGGTCGACATCGGAACCCGAGTGCGACGCCCACTGATGGTTGCCTTGGTAGACGTAAAGGCCGAGGTCGCGCGGGCGCGGGTTGCCCTTGGCGAAGCGCGGTACGATTAGCGCGATGTGCCCCTTCAAGGCGACCATAGGGTTGGTGCGGTCAGAGCGGCTCTGGCCCGGGCCGAAGGGGTGCGTGTGCACGTCGGCCACGACGGTCATGCCGGCGGTCCGACAGACTTCCCAGAGCTTGGAAAAGCTGTCGGCCCTCAAAGACACGTAGTCGTGGCTGAAGGCGTCGGCTTGCAGCTGCTCGTAGGGCACGAACCGCAACACGACGCAGCCGGCGTCGGTCTTGTTCCCGAGTAGGAAGGCGCCGCTTTCTCGAACGCCAGCGCCTTGCGCGCGCAGGTGTGCCGTCAGCTCCACCCAGAGCGTAGCCGGCACCTCAAGCAGGGGCGCAGGCGTAGTCGCGACTTTGAAGAAGGTCATGAACCACCTCCAGATAGTGGGTGATGCCCTTGGCGGGCTTCCAGATGAGCTGGGGGTACTGGGCGAGCCAGCAGTCGTGGCCGGCGATGCTTTCGCGGTCGCAGGGGATGTAGAGCGCATCGCCGTTCTTCCAGCCGGGCTTGAAGGCCAGCTGCAGGCGTTCGCCGCCTTGCGGCCACTTGTCAAACGTCAGCTTGCTGTTCGTCGACAGGTCCCAAAACGTGCCTGTGGGCGGCGTCGTCGGGAAGCACCTGCAGTCCAGGCGCAGCGTGTATTCGCGCCGGTCGCGGGCGATGACGTTGATGTAGACGAAGGGCCACTCCAGCTTCTTGAACTGCCAGCGGTTGCGGTCCTCGCCCGAGAGAAAGCGTGCCGACACGAGGTCGGCACGGAGCGATTGCTCGTCCGGTGCCATACCTCGACCCCTTAGCCGTTGATGCGGTGCGCGGGCACTAGGTCGAAAGTGACCTCGCACTGCGGGCACTTCGTCAGAGTGCCAATGTGGACGTCGACGTCGGGCTGCTCGGTGGTGCCAGCAATCTGTAGGACGTGCTCGGCGATGTCGCCGGGCGCCATGCCCAGCTTCTCACCGGCCCACAGGCGCACGCGGCCGACGGTGGTCGCCGGGCGGAACTTGCGGTGCACGACCTCGGCGCCGAAACCCACCTTCACTTCCACCTGCTTGCAGCGGTGCAGGTGGACGCGCACGCCGTGCTCCTTCTTAAGGTGCTTGACGTGGGTGGCATTGCCGTGGACGTCGTCGTCATCGTCCTCGACCGAGAGTGTCAGGTCGGACGCGTCGGTGCCGGGCGGGAGCAGCGCCAGGGCGGCGTGCTTCAGCTCGGCGACGGTGGCCTCGTCGTTGACTTCGACGAACTTGATGTCAGAGAAGAACTCCGACTGGATGTAAATGCGGGTGGGCATTTCTGCTTCCTTTTCCAGCTAGGCGAGCTGCGCGGGATGCGCTGCTCATGCTGGGTAAGTCGCAGGAAGTCCTTGAAATCGGAAGTGCGCGACGAGGCTGGGTTAGGCCGGGCAATGCAAGAAATGCCTGCATTTTGGGCACTCCCAAGGATTGGACTTGGCTTCAAAGTTGCCGGCCAGCAGGCCCTCGGCCGCCGCCATGGCGAACTTGTTGTTCCATGTGGGACTGTCCGGCCCGAGGGTTTCTACCTCTCCGGTGCTGAGGACGTGGATGCGCGCCAAGAACGAGAGGTTCTTGTTCTCTGCGGCTAGGTACTTCAGCATCCAACGGATTGAAGACCTTTGCCGGCCGAGCTTGCCCGCCGGCTTCGTGCGCACGAAGTCAATCGTGTACGTGTCGCCGGAACTCGAGATCTTGTGCGCCGTCACGTTGATTAGCAGCCCCGCGCACGTGACCTGGAAGGGCTTGGCCATGGGAGCGCGCTGCCCGCGTATCAGGCTGCGGCCTGCAGATAGAAGACCGTCTGCATAGGTCCGCAGGTGAGGTAGTGAGTCCTTGAAGGCGTTCCCAAGCGATGCCAACGTGATGGCGACATCATTTGCAACGACTGACGGGTCGGCGCCGTAGGGAACAAAGAGCTCGCGCATCACCGCGCCCTCAATCAAAGCCGCAGGGTGGAGGCCCGATGCTGGCTTGAGGTTCTTGACGAAGTCGTAGTAGTAGCGCCTTGGGCAGACCATGTAGGTCATGAAACCGGGGAACTCGCACCGACCGGCCGCATGGCCTGGCGTGCCCTTGGCTTGGGGTTTTGCCGCTTTGGGCACCGTCACGAAGCCTTGAACAGGCTGAAGCAGATGGGCGGCGTGGGTAATCGCGTTCACGCATTGCGCCTTGTACGCCCCCTGGCTCTCGTACAAGACAAGGTGCTCGCGTGCCCTGGAAAGCGCGACGTACAGCTTGTTCGAGGCTTCAGTCTCTTCCTCGAAGTTCTCACTGATCTTGCCCCCGTATTCCCGGACCCGTCCTATTCGCAACGTAACGCCGTGCCCTTGATGGGCGATTGGCGCGCCT
>NZ_JBWKZP010000009.1:0-219962 GCF_059424585.1 Hydrogenophaga sp. GW101-3F08 | reverse complement strand
GCGCCCGCCTGGCCCGCCGCCGGTGCGGCGGCCGCACCGCCCCCCACGAACCGCGCACCGGCCGCCGCCGACGCCCAGCGCCGGCGCGCCCAGGCCACGACCCACACGCAGGAGCGCCACGCCATGGTGCTGCCGTTCCGCGCCGAGGCGCTGATGTCGTGGAGCGAGCTGGTGCGCGTGAACCGCAGCAGCGACGACGAAGACGACGGCAACGCGCTCAAGGCCGCCAACGACATGGAGGTCTTGTCGGTGGCGCAGCAGGGCCAGACCCTGGCCGCGCGCGTGAAGTTCGACCTGGACCTGCCCAGCAGCAGCGCCGACGACACCCCGCTCGGCCCGGGCCGCAAGTTCCCCGAGTGGGACCACCGGCGCGGCGTGCTGGTGCCCGACCACTGCCTGGTGCAGGACCTGCGGGCCCGCCAGGGCGCGCCCTTCGTGCCCGGCGCCGGCCTGCGCGCCACGGCCCGCCAGGTGCGCCGGCGCATGGAGGTGCTGCGCCACGCGCCGCGCCTGCAGCGCGGCCAGGAACAGGGCGACGACATCGACCTGGACGCCTGGATCCGCCTGCAGGCCGACAGCCTCGGCGCCAGCGCCCGGCGCAGCGACACGCCCGCGGTCTACACCCGGCAAACCCGCGGCGAGCGCAGCCTGGCCACCTGGCTGCTGGCCGATCTCTCGCAGTCCACCGACGCCCACGCGAACGACCACGCGCGTGTGATCGACGTGATCCGCGACGCCTTGTACGTGTTCGGCGAGGCCCTGAACGCGGTGGGCGACCCGTTCGCCGTCTGGGGCTTCAGCTCGGTGCGCCGGCAACACGTGCGCATGCAGTGCATCAAGGGGCTGGACGAAGCGTGGAACGACGCCGCCCGAGCCCGCGTGGGCGCGATCCGGCCCGGCTACTACACCCGCATGGGCGCGGCGATCCGCCACGCCACCGAACACCTGCGCCAGTGCCCGCAGCGCTGCCGGCTGCTGATGCTGCTGACCGACGGCAAGCCCAACGACCTCGACCAGTACGAAGGCCGCTACGGCCTGGAAGACACGCGCCATGCGATCCGCGAGGCCCGCGCGGCCGGGCTGATTCCGTTCTGCGTCACCATCGACAGCGCGGGCCACGACTACCTGCCGATGCTGTTCGGCCGCCAGGGTTACGCCCTGGTGCACCGCCCAGAAGACCTGGCGCACCGCCTGACGCAGGCCTGGACAACCCTGGTGAGATAGGAGCCCCCCACAGCGCTTCGCGCTCCCCCCCAGGGGGCGGCACTGGCCGTCCGGCAAAGCCGGCCCGGCGGTGCCCTTGGCTTTGCGTCGCTTCTGGCGTTGCGGGTCGTGCTCCGGCGTCGTGAAAGCGATACCCGTGACACGCGCAGGCTCTCACCACCAGAAAAACAGCGCCGACCAGCCGGCCACCACCAAGCCGGCGCCGACGGCGATCAGGCCGGTGGCAAGCGCACGGCGCCCCGTGTCCTGGCTGTGGGCGGCGCTGGAGCGCCAGGCCAGCCACAGGCCCCACAGGGCCGCGCCTGCGAGCAGCAGGGCGCGGGTGCCGTCCACCCAGGGCACGGCGAGGCCTTCGTGGCGCAGCATGGTCACGGTGGTCATGGACAGCCCCAGGAACGCCCCGCAGCCGCCCAGCGGCACATAGGCCAGGGCCAGGTGGTGCTGCGCGCCCGGGCTCGTCAGCGCGCGCGCGGCGGCCAGGCACAACCCGTACAGCGCGGCCCCCACCGCCAGCCCGGTGGCCAGGATGTAGGCCACGATCAGCAGGCCGTCGAGCCAGACGAACACGTCCTGGTTCTGCGGGTAGTGCGTGAGCAGCCACCAGGGCGCGTTGTCCGACAGCAGCCACCACCAGCCCCGCTCGGCCGCCCCGTCCACCAGCGCCACGCGCCACGCCACGAAGACCGGGCTGGCGCCCCAGTGAAACGCGCCCATCGCCACGCCGATGAGCCCGAACAGCAGCAGGGCCGTGTCCCAGCCGCTGGCCGTGTGCGCGCCGTGGCGCACGATCTCCGAGCCGGGCACCCGCGCGACCAGCGTCACCGCGTCGCGCTGGCCGCTGCAGCGGCCGCACATGTGGCAGGCCGAGGCGCTGTCCATGCGGCGGATGTCGATCAAGGGCGCGCAGTTGGGCAGGCGGGTGATGCCGCCGGTGCGCGCCTCCCAGCGCGCCCGGTCCACCTGGAAGTGCAGCGGCGCGAGCCGCGCCAGCAGGCCGAACACGCCGCCCACCGGGCACAGGTGGCGGCACCACACCCGCTTGCCACGCCCGTACAACACGCCCACCAGCACGGCCGCCACGGTGGAGCCGCCCAGCACCAACAAGGCGGCCTGCGGGTACTGGTACACGCTCACCAGCTGGCCATAGATGGTGGTGATGACGAAGGCCACGGCCGGCCAGCCGCCCCAGCGCATCCAGCGCGGGATGCCGCGCCCGCGCCCGTGCCGGCTCACCGCCTCGCTCAGCGCCCCCTCGGGGCAGAACACCCCGCACCAGACGCGGCCCAGCAGGACCATGCTCAGCAGCACGAAGGGCCACCAGATGCCCCAGAACAGGAACTGCGCGAACAGGCCCAGGTGGTCCAGGATGCGCGCCTCATCGTCGGGCAGCGGCAGAAACGCCGGCAGCACCACCAGCACGGCGTAGGCCAGCACGATGACCCACTGCACGCCCCGGATCAGGCGGCCGTGGCGGCGCATGGCGTCGCCCAGCGCCGGCAGCACCCCCACCGGGCGGCGCGGCACGAAGCGCAGTGGCATGGCCGCCACGTGCGGCGCGGTCGTGGTCGCGCCCATCGCGGGGTCCACGGCGCAGGAGGTGGGCATGGGCAGTCTCACCAATCAGCGATCAGCGCGCACGGGGACCACTCGCGCCGGCGCACCGGCGCGCAACAGGCCCGCCACGCCGAGCCAGAAGCCCGCGTAGGCCAGCACGGTGATCAGCGCGGGCTGCGCCCGGTAGCCGGTCAGCGCCGCGAGCAGGCCGCCCACGGCGCCGCTGTCGTCCAGCCAGTCGGCGCTGTTCCAGAGCGGGTCCACCAGCGTGGGCAACACGTCCAGCGAGATCAGCCGGTCCACCGCGTTGACCCACAGGGACGCGGCGAGCAGCAGCAGCAGGGCCTCGCTGATGCGGAAGAAGCTGCGCCACGACAGCCAGCGCCGGCCCGACTGCAGCAGCCAGAAGCTCGCCAGCGCCAGCCCCAGGCCCAGCAGCGCCGAGGCCGCGAAGCCCAGTTGGCCGGCGCCCGCGTGGCGGCCGGCCACGCCGTAGAGAAAGATCACGGTTTCGCTGCCCTCGCGCGCGATGGCCAACGCCACCAGCAGCGCGATGCCCCAGCCGCTGGCGCGGGCGAGCTGGCCGGCGGCCTGGTGTTCGAGGTCCTGCCGCAGGGCGCGGCCATGGCGGCGCATCCACCACACCATCTGCAAGATCAGCGCCGCGGCGCTCAGCACCATCGCGGCCTGGAACCACTCGCCGGCCTCGCCGTCGAGCACGCTGGCCGCGCCCAGCATGAGCAGCGCCAGCCCGAGCGCGGCGGCCAGGCCCAGCGCCACGCCACCCCAGAGCCAGCGCAGGCCCCAGGCCCGGTCGGGGCGCTCACTGAGCCAGGCGCGCAGGATGCCGACCACCAGCAGCGCCTCCACGCTTTCGCGCCAGGTGATGAAGACCACTTCGCCCATGCCGTGCTCCCGCTCAACGCGCCACGATGGCGCCTTGCCCCGTGGTCTGGTGAAAATCGTCAAAGAACCGGTAGCGCCCGGCATCCAGCGGCCGGAACACCAGCGACGAAGTCACGCCCGGCGCCAGCACCTTTTCCTTGCGCAGCTCCAGGCTCTCGAACTCCACCGGATCGCGCCCCGCGTTGGTGATCTCCAGCCGGAACTTCACCCCCTGCGGCACCACCAGCTCCACCGGCTCGAACCGCCCCTCACGCGCCGTGAGCCGGTAGGTCGGCATGTCATCCGCCTGAGCCAAGCCCAGGGCCGACCCCATCAGCAACACCGCCACCGGCCAAACGCACCAGGCCAGCAGCCGGGCACGACGGGTATTCCCGGAGCGCAAGGCACCCCAGCCCAGGACACCGCCGGGCCGGCTTTGCCGGACGGTAGGTGTCGCCCCCTTGAGGGGGTCGCGCGCAGCGCGGCAGGGGTGGGCCATCAATACCCACCCTTCTTGCCCGTGCCCGCAAAGGTGAATTCGTAGCTCACGTCGAAGGGCTTGAACCACGGGCCGACGCCGGTTTCCTTGTCGGTGTGGCGGCCAAAATGCGCTGCGTGGCCGCTGGGCGGGCTGATGCGCAGGGTCAGCTTGTATTTGCCGGGGCCCATCAGCTTGACGTTGTCGCCGTAGTGCGGGCCGTCGGAGGCCACCATGGGCATGAAGTGGCCGCTGACCTTCTCGGTCGTGCCCAGCTTGACCAGTTCGAAGTCGATGCTGAGGTGGGGCATCCAGGCCCCTTCCTCGAAGCCGTTCGGGTGGTCCTTGAGCGCGTGGATGTCGGCTTCCAGGTGGATGTCCGATTCCTCGGCCTTGCGCATCATGCCCTCGGGCTCCATCTTGATCGGTGCCAGGTACACCGCGGCGATCTCCATGCCGGCCAGCTTGTGCGGCGTGCCGATCGGGAATTCCTTGGCGTGCGCGGCAAAGGACAAGGCGGCGCTGGCCGCGAGCGTGGCGATGAAAGACGTGTATTTCATGAGTGATCCTTGGTATCTCGGGACGGGCAGGTTGCACGGTCCGAATCGGATACTAAACAAGAATCACTCTTGTTTACTTGACGAAGATCAAGCTTCGGGCACGCCGGATGGATCTGAGGTTGAACGTTTTTTCGGCCGCATCCAGGCGGGACCGAAAGACACTCAGCCAGCCTGATCCACGGCCAGCCCTGGCTCGGCAGCGGCGCTCTCCAGTGCCCGCCGCGCCTTCCTGCCCTTGACCCAATAGGGATAGAAGAACAGGTAGTAGCCGGTCAGGATCAGCCAGAACAGGGTGATGCCGCTCAAGATCATGGCGGCGTACTTGGCGACATCGCCGAACACCAGGAAGGAGTGCACATCCATCCACAGCTGATCGCCGCGCAGCCCAACGTTGAGCACCTTTCCGCTGATCGCGTCGATCTGGATTTCCCGGGGTGAGCTGAAACCGGAGCTCGCTTCCAGACGAACCTTCCACATGCGTTTGCCCGGGCGCAGCTCGATCCGGTTGATGTCGTCCAGGGACTTGGCCCCCGGCAGGTCCATCTCCAGCACGATCTCCGCGATGCGCTGCACCGGCAGGAACTGGCTGAACTCGCCCTTCTCACCTTTGCGCGAGGACGGCTGCAGGTATTCGAGGTCTTTCTTGAAGGCGAGAAACAGGCCCGACAACACAATGACCAGGAAGACCAATCCCAGAAACAGGGACATCCATTTGTGCGTGAAGCGGGAGAACTTGGCGAAGCGGGCCATCGAATCCGGGTGACGCTTCCCTGCGGCGGAGGTGTTTTTCATGGTGCAATTGTGTTTTTTGATGCAAATGCAATTCATTCGCATTACAAATTATGCCCAAAAAAACACCCGCCTCCCCCCAGGCGCCGTTGTTGTTGGCGCCGGCACCGACCTACCGGCATTCAAAGCGCTGAAACCGAGCGCCCAGCTCCGCCAGATCGCTCGCCGACAGGCCGTCCAGCGGCGCGCCCGGCTCGCTGCAGGTCTGCAGCACCCAGTGCGGCACCAGCTGCGCCGCCAGCGCGTCGGCCAGCCGGAACAGATCGTCGCGGCTGAACAGCCCGGCGTGCCAGGTGGTGCGGCATTCCAGGGCCAGGCCCCGGTCCAGCAGCAGGCCCAGGCTCTGCGCGGCCCGCGCGCCGCTGCCCGGCGTGCGGGTGATGGCGTCGTAACGGTGCGCCGGCGCCTTGACGTCCAGGCCCACCCAGTCCAGCCAGGGCAGGGCCTGCGCCAGGCGTTCCGGGTACATGCCACCGGTGTGCAGGCCGGTGACAAAGCCCAGCGCCCGCACCTCGGTCAAGGCCGGCACCAGCGCGGCCTGCAGCGTGGGCTCGCCGCCCGAGAACACCACGCCGTCGAGCAGCCCGCGGCGCTGCTGCAGAAACGCCCGCACGTCCGACCAGGCCAGCGCGCCGGGGGCCGCCGCGTCCAGCAGGGCCGGGTTGTGGCAATAGCCGCAGCGCCAGGGGCAGCCCTGGCAGAACACCACGGCCGCCAGCCGGCCGGGGAAGTCGATGCCGGTGAGCCGGGTCAGGCCGCCGATGCGCAGGCCCTCAGCCGTCACGGCCGGTCGCGTGGCAGGCACAGGTCCTTCACTTCCTCGGTTCGGCAAAGAAGCGCCGTTCGGCGTGTTCGCCCTGCTTGCCCCGGTTGAAGCTGCTCACGGGGCGGTGGTAGCCCATGACGCGGGTCCAGACCTCGCAGGGTTGGCGCTCGTCGTCGCGCAGGTTGATATCGGCAGCCGTTGACTTGACGGCAGATGGGGTCGATGCGTTCATGGGTGTTTCCTTTTGGGGTGGTTGAAAGACGGGGTATCAAGCGGCTTGCAACTGGCGTTTGGCGGCCAGTTTTTCCGCATCGCACACGGGGCAGAACGGGTGCTCGCCAGCGAGGTAGCCGTGGGTCGGGCAGATGGAGAAGGTGGGCGTGACGGTGATGTAGGGCAGGCGGTAGTTGGTCAGCGCGCGCTGCACCAGCGCGCGGCAGGCCTCGCCGCTGGTCAGGCGCTCGCCCATGTACAGGTGCAGCACGGTGCCGCCGGTGTACTTGCGCTGCAGCGGGGCCTGGCGCTCCAGCGCCTCGAACGGATCGTCGGTGAAACCCACGGGCAGCTGCGAGGAGTTGGTGTAATAGGGCTGCTCGGGTGTGCCGGCCTGCAGGATCGTGGGCCAGCGCTTGCGGTCTTCGCGCGCGAAGCGGTAGGTGGTGCCTTCGGCCGGCGTGGCCTCCAAGTTGTACAGGTGCCCGGTCTCCTCCTGAAAGGCCACGATGCGCTCGCGCACGTGGTCGAGGAAGCGCAGCGCGAAGGCGTGGCCCTCGTCGGTGCCGATGTCGTGCGCGTCGCCGCTGAAGTTGCGCACCATCTCGTTGATGCCGTTCACGCCCAGGGTGCTGAAGTGGTTGCGCAGCGTGCCCAGGTAACGCTTGGTGTAGGGGAACAGGCCCTGGTCCATGAGCCGCTGGATCAGCTTGCGTTTGGTCTCCAGGCTCTGCTTGCCCAACTCCAGCAGGCGGTCCAGCGCGGCCAGCAGGCCGGCTTCGTCGCCCGCGTGCAGGTGGCCCAGGCGGGCGCAGTTGACCGTGACCACGCCCAGGCTGCCGGTCTGCTCGGCGCTGCCGAACAAGCCGTTGCCGCGCTTGAGCAGCTCGCGCAGATCGAGCTGCAGGCGGCAGCACATGGAGCGCACCATGTTCGGCTGCAGCTCCGAGTTGATGAAGTTCTGGAAGTACGGCAGGCCGTACTTGGCCGTCATGTCGAACAGGCGCCGCGCGTTCTCGCTCTCCCAGGGGAAGTCGGGCGTGATGTTGTAGGTGGGGATGGGGAAGGTGAAGACCCGGCCCTTGGCGTCGCCTTCGGTCATCACCTCGATGTAGGCGCGGTTGATCAGGTCCATCTCGGCCTGCAGATCGCCGTAGCAGAACGGCATCTCGCGGCCCGCGATCACCGGCACCTGCTCACGCAGGTCTTCGGGGCAGACCCAGTCAAAGGTGAGGTTGGTGAAGGGCGTCTGCGTGCCCCAGCGCGAGGGCACGTTGAGGTTGTAGATCAGCTCCTGGATGCACTGGCGCACGGCGGCGTAATCCATGCCGTCCTGGCGCACATAGGGCGCCATGTAGGTGTCAAAGGACGAGAAGGCCTGCGCGCCGGCCCACTCGTTCTGCAGCGTGCCCAGGAAGTTGACGATCTGCCCCACGGCCGAAGACATGTGTTTCGGCGGCCCCGACTCCACCTTGCCCGGCACGCCGTTGAGGCCCTCGTTGAGCAGGGTGCGCAGCGACCAGCCCGCGCAGTAGCCGCTGAGCATGTCGAGGTCGTGGATGTGGATGTCGCCCTCGCGGTGGGCTGCGCCGATCTCGGGCGTGTAGACGTGCGAGAGCCAGTAGTTGGCCGTGACCTTGCCGGCCACGTTGAGGATCAGGCCGCCCAGCGAGTAGCCCTGGTTGGCGTTGGCGTTGACGCGCCAGTCGGCGCGCGTGAGGTACTCGTTGATGGAACTTTCCACATCCACCAGCGTTTGTTTGTCAGCGCGCAGCGTGGCGTGCTGCTCGCGGTAGACGATGTAGGCGCGCGCCGTCTTGAAGTGGTTGGCCGCGATCAGCGTCTGCTCGACCACGTCCTGCACCTGTTCGATGTGCGGCGCCTCGCCGCGGAACCGGTGGATCAGCACCTTGACCACCTGCGCGCACAGCAGCGCGGCCTCCGGCTCGTCGAACTCGCCGCTGGCGGCCCCGGCGCGGGCCAGCGCCGCACCGATCTTGTGGGCATTGAACGGCTCGCGCTGACCACCTCGCTTGACCACCTCGCGGGGCAAACTGACCACCATGGCGTCCTCCATCGGGTTCTCCTCATTCGGGGTTAAAACACTACCTATGGTGTGCACGATACCCATGACACGCTATATGTAGTTTGATGTGCGACAAGAAATCGCACGCCCCGGAGGCCCGAAAACGCCCAAAGACCGGCTTGATGCGCATCAAGCCGGCGCCCTGGCCCCGGCCCTGCCGCCGGGGGAGGGAAAGCGCCTAGCGGCGCAGCCGGCAGGCGTCGCCGCTGGCCTGGCGGCGCACCTCCACGCAGTCCAGCTGCTGCGCGTAGCGCGCTTCCATCGCGCGCCAGATGAAGGTGCAGAGGTTTTCCAGCGTGGCCGGGCCGAGGTCGGCCACCTCGTCGAGGAAGCGGTGGTCCAGCGCCTGGCGCAGGGTCTCGATGTGGCCGCGCAGGTGGGCCAGATCGACCAGCATGCCGCTCTCCGGGTCGGGCTCGCCCGCCAGCGTGACCTCGGCGATGTAGGTGTGGCCGTGGATGCGCAGGCTGGGCTCGACATCGATCTTGCGGCGCAAGGTGTGGGCGGCCTCGAAATAAAAGCTCTGACTCAGTTCGTATCTCATCTCAATCCATCTCTATCAACTCAATTCACATGCCACGGCAGTTCCCACACCGCATGAAACCTGGGCGCGCCGGCCCCTCACCCCAACCCTCTCCCCAGCGGGGAGAGGGAGCCAAACCCGCGGCCGGAGGGCGTGCCTCGCCCAGGGCACCCGTGGAACTGGCTTTGCCAGGCCACAGGGTGCGCCCCCTCCGGGGGGACGCCGCGAAGCGGCGCAGGGGGGTCATCGGATCCCCAACACCTTGTGCGTCTGCACCGAGAGCCGCCAGCGCGGGTCGGCCAGGCACAGCGCGGTGGCCAGCTCGGTGTTGCGGCGCGCCAGCGGGCCGTCCATGGCCTGCAGGAAATGGTGGTCGAACGGCAGCTCGGCCAGCGCCGCCAGGTCCAACCCGTCCTGCGGCACCACCACCTTCAACTCCTGCCCGCGGGTGAGCAGCAGCGGAGCGCCGGCCTTGGGGCTCACGCACACCCAGTCCAGCCCGGCGGGTGGCGCGAGCGTGCCATTGGTTTCCACCGCGATGGTGAAGCCGCGCGCGTGCAGCGCGCCGGTCAGGGCCTCGTCCACCTGCAGCAGCGGCTCGCCCCCGGTCAGCACCACCAGGCCGGGGGCCGCGCCGGCGGGCCACTGCCCGGCGATGGTGTCGGCCAGGGCCTCGGCGGTGGTGAACTTGCCGCCCAGCGTGCCGTCGGTGCCCACGAAGTCGGTGTCGCAGAAGGTGCAGACCGCGCTGGCGCGATCGGCCTCGCGCCCGCTCCAGAGGTTGCAGCCGGCAAAGCGGCAGAACACCGCCGCGCGGCCGGCGTTGGCACCCTCGCCCTGCAGGGTGTAGAAGATTTCCTTGACGCTGTAGGTCATGGTGAGAGCCGGGTTGGCCGCGAAACAGGCGGCGCCCGGGGTTGTATCGAAGAGGCCGATATTGTCCGCCACCGGGGCCCACGGCCGGGCCGCTGTCGCGTGGGCGCTGACAAGCGGCCCGGCGCTCCACACAATGCCCGCATGGACTTTGAGCACAGCCCCCGGGCGCAGGCGCTCCAGCAGCAGCTGGAGAACTTCATGCAGCGTTACCTGCTGCCCCACAACGCGGCCTGGCACCAGGCGGTGCAACTGGGGCAATACCCGCCGCCGTTCCTGGACGACCTGAAGACCCTGGCGCGCGAAGAAGGCCTGTGGAACCTGTTCCTGCCCAGCCTGCGCGACGGCGAGCCCGGCACCCGCCTGGACAACCTGGACTACGCGCCGCTGGCCGAAACCATGGGCCGGCTGCACTGGGCGCCCGAGGTGTTCAACTGCAGTGCGCCCGACACCGGCAACATGGAGTTGTTGCACCGCTTCGCCACACCCGCGCAGCGCACGCGCTGGCTCACGCCGCTGCTGGACGGCACGATCCGCTCGGCCTTCGCCATGTCCGAGCCCGACGTGGCCTCGTCCGACCCGACCAACCTGCAGACCACGGTGCGGCGCGAGGGCGACGAGCTGGTGTTGAACGGCCGCAAGTGGTTCATCACCGGCGCGGCGCATCCGAACTGCAGGCTGCTGATCGTGATGGCGCGCAACGCGCCCGACGACACCGCCACGCCCGAGACGAAACACCACCAGCACAGCATGGTGCTGGTGCCGCTGGACACGCCGGGTGTGGAGGTGGTGCGCAACATCAGCGTGGTGCACCACCACGCGCCCGAGGGGCATTGCGAGATCGTCTTTCGCCAGGTGCGCGTGCCGGCCAACCAGCTGCTCGGCGGCTGGGGCGAGGGCTTTGCGATGGCGCAGGCGCGCCTGGGGCCGGGCCGGGTGCACCACTGCATGCGCACCATCGGCCAGTGCGAACTGGCGCTGGAACTCGCCACCGAACGCGCGCTGGAGCGCCGCAGCTTTGGCAAGACGCTGGCCGACTACGCCAACGTGCAGGAGTGGATCGCGATGTCGCGCATCGAGATCGACCAGGCGCGCCTGCTGGTGTTGCGCTGCGCCTGGCTGCTCGACCACCCGGAGCGCGTCGAACCCGCGGCCCTGCGCGCGCAGGTGGCCGCGATCAAGGTGGTGGCCGCGGGCCTGCAGACCCGCGTGGTGGACCGCGCCATGCAGATCTTCGGCGCCATGGGCCTGTCGCCCGACACCCCGCTGGCGCAGTTCTGGACCTGGGGCCGCGCCCTGCACCTGCTCGACGGGCCCGACGAGGTGCACCTGCGCAGCGTGGCGCGCCACGAGTTGGACCGGGCGCGGGGGCGCATGGGGTCTTCTTCCGCTTACTTCACGACACCGGAGCAGATGCGGGCGCCACCGCGATTGCACTGAGCCCCCACGCTCCGCCGCTGCGCGGGTCGCTCTTCATCGGTCGAGCGATCCTGGCAGCGATCCGTGGCACCCAGTGTCTGGTCGCGGACTGTTCGAATAGGATCATTTCGTACAAAATTCATATCCTTTCGTCCAACCATCGGCATGACCTCTCCGCCCCCGCCCATCGACCGCCTGTCCGGCCTGCTGGAGCGTTTTCCCGTGCGCGCCGAGCTGTCCTTCACCGGCACGCTCTGTGGCGTGCAAAGCTTCACGCCGCCGCCGGGCATGGGTTACCTCCACCTGCTGCGCCGGGGCACGCTCGATGTCACGCACCCGCCGCGGCAGGCCGTGCCGCTGCGCCTGCACCTCAGCGCGCCCGCACTGCTGTTCTACCCGCGCGCCATCGCCCACCACTTCCACAACCCGCCGATCGAGGGCTCGGACTTCACCTGTGCGCAGCTGTGGTTCGAGGGTGGCCAGGCGCACCCGCTGGTGCGCACCCTGCCCGGCGCCATCGTGCTGTCGCTGAACGAGGTCGAGGGGTTGGGGGCTTCTCTGGACCTGCTGTTCGCCGAGACCGGCCGCGTGCGCTGCGGCCACCGCCTGCTGGCCGACCGGCTGTTCGAGGTGGTGCTGATCCAGACCCTGCGCTGGCTGCTCGACCACCCGCACGAGGCCGGTGTGCCGCCCGGACTGGTCACGGGCCTGTCGGACCTTCGGCTGGCGCGGGCCATCGGGGCGATGCACGATGCACCCGGCGAGCCCTGGAGCGTCGAGCAGCTGGCGGCTGCGGCCGGCATGTCGCGCACCAGCTTCACCAGCCTGTTCCGGCAACTGGTGGGCCAGACGCCGGCGGACTACCTGAGCGACTGGCGCATCGGGCTGGCCCAGACGGGCCTGGCGCGGGGCAGCTCCATCAAGCTGCTGGCCAGCGAACTGGGCTACGCCAACCCCTCGGCCCTGAGCCGCGCCTTCGCCGCCAAGACCGGGCGTTCACCGCGCGAATGGCTCAAGGGATCGTTGCCGCCGGCACCACCGGCGCGCTGAGCCCCATCGCCTGCGCCGCGATGTCCAGCGAGCGCAGCCGCAGCGCCGGGTCGAACAGGTCGCTGACCAGCATGAACTCGTCGGCCTGGGTGGCGTTGGCGAGTTGCTGCAAACCGGCGCGCACCGTCTCCGGCCCACCGACCACCGCGCAGGCCAGGAAGTCGGCGATCGCCGCGCGGGCCTGCGCGTCCAGGTGCTCCATGAAACCGGCCACCGGCGCGGGCAGTTGGCCGCGCTGGCCGGTGAGGATGCCCAGCACGCGCTGGTAGGTGCTGCTGGCCAGGTACTGCGCCTCCTCGTCGGTGGGCGCAGCCACCAGCGGCACGCCCACGATGGCGTAGGGCTTGTCGAGCACGGCCGACGGTTTGAAGTTGTGGCGGTACATGTCCAGCGCCTGCAGCAGGTAGCGCGGCGCGAAGTGCGAGGCGAACGCATACGGCAGGCCGCGCTCGGCCGCGAGCTGGGCCGAAAACAGGCTCGATCCCAGCAGCCAGATCGGCACATGGGTGCCCGCGCCGGGCATGGCGATGAGCCGCTGGCCCGGCTGCGGATCGCCCAGCAGGCGCTGCAGCTCGGCCACGTCGCGCGGGAAATCGTCTTCGGTCTCGCGGCGGTCGCGGCGCAGCGCGCGCATGGTCAGCGGGTCGGTGCCGGGCGCGCGGCCCAGGCCAAGGTCGATGCGCCCGGGGTAGAGCTCGGCCAGCGTGCCAAAGGCCTCGGCCACCACCAGCGGCGCGTGGTTGGGCAGCATCACGCCGCCCGAGCCCACACGCATGCGCTCGGTCGCGCCGGCGATGTGGCCCACCAGCACCGCCGTGGCCGAGCTGGCGATGCCGCTCATGTTGTGGTGTTCGGCCAGCCAGTAACGCGTGAAACCCAGCGCTTCGGCATGCTGCGCGGTGCGCCGCGCAATCGCCAACGCATCGGCCACCGTGCCCCCTTCGCGCACCGCCACGAGGTCGAGCAGGGACAGGTGGATCTGGTGCAGGGGCTTGGGCAATGGGTTCATGGGCTGGATTGTCAGAGCTTTGCACCCAGCCGGCCTGCGGCTCGGCGAAAGACCACTTCACCGCTTCCCTGATGGGGTGTCAACTTGCGGGTTCGCCCTTGCGCAGGAAGACGGCAAAGGTACCGCTCGCCTTGGCGACCAGCACCTCGCCGGCCTGTATGCAGGCCTCAAGACTGGCGACCGTCCTGCTCCGGTTGACGATCTCGCCGGTACAGACCAGGGCGCCGGCCAGCACGGGCTTGAAGTAGCTGATCTTGATCTCGATCGTCGCGCAGCCCTCGCCAAGAGCGAGCGTCGGGTAGAGCGCGGCGCCCATCGCTGTGTCGGCGAGGGTGAAGAGCGCACCGCCATGGACGATGCCTGCCGAGTTGAAGTGATGGCCCTCGACCAGCAGCGTGCATCGGCTGCGCCCGCCATCCTGCTGCTCGATGCGAACGCCAACGTGATTGACAAAGGGAAGCTCCATCACCCGCACCTTTCTGGCAAACCAACGACGCCGTGCAAAACCCCAAGATCCGACCGGAACTGGCGGGGCAACGTGATCGTCATTTTGCACAGCGCCAACGTTGACATCACTTTATGAAACACCCTCCGTGGGGTCACCGTCCGTCGGCGACCGCCCGCACGGGCTGTGAGGCGTAGACTGGGCCGCACCTCCATTCCTGCCTCCCCCCGCCATGACCACCCTCTTCGACCCCACCACCGTTGGCGATCTCCGGCTCGCCAACCGCATCGTCATGGCGCCGCTCACGCGCAACCGCGCGCCCGACGCCATCCCCACGCCGCTGATGGCCGAGTACTACGCCCAGCGCGCCAGCGCGGGCCTGCTGATCACCGAGGCCACCGCCATCACCCAGCAGGGCCAGGGCTATGCCGACGTGCCCGGTCTGTACGGCATCGAGCAGCTCGACGGCTGGAAGCGCGTGACGCAGGCGGTGCACGACGCCGGGGGCAAGATCGTGGTGCAGCTCTGGCACGTGGGCCGCGTCTCGCACACCGATCTGCAACCGCACTTTGCCAAGCCCGTCGCGCCCTCGGCCATCCGCGCCCACACCAAAACCGTGCTGATCAAGGACGGTGTGCCGACCTTCGTGGAAACCTCCGATCCGCGCGCGCTCGACCCCGAGGAGATTCCCGGCATCGTGATGGACTACCGCCACGCGGCGCTCAACGCCATCGCCGCCGGTTTCGACGGGGTGGAGATCCACGCCGCCAACGGCTACCTGATCGACCAGTTCCTGAAAACCGGCAGCAACCACCGCCGGGACGACTACGGCGGCAGCATCGCCAACCGCGCGCGCTTCCTGCTCGAAGTGGCCCGCGCCGTGACCGAGGCCATCGGGGGCGGGCGCACCGGCATCCGGCTCTCGCCAGTGACGCCGGCGAACGATGTGACCGACGCCGATCCGCAGTCGCTGTTCGACCACGTGGCGCGCAAGCTCGCGCCGCTGAACCTGGCCTACCTGCACCTGATCGAGGGCGCCACCGGCGGCCCACGCGATCTGCCCGAGCGCCCGTTCGACTACGCCGAGCTCAAGGCCGTCTACCGCGCGGCCGGCGGCCAGGGCGCCTGGATGGTGAACAACGGCTACGACCTGCCGCTGGCCCAGCAGGCGCTGGCCGACGGCGCCGACCTGGTGGCCTTTGGCAAGGCCTTCATCGCCAACCCGGACCTGGTGGCGCGCCTGCGCGCGGGCGGCCCGTTCAACGAACCGGACCGCAGCACCTTCTACGGCGGTGGCGAAGAAGGCTACACCGACTACCCCCCGCTCGCCGGCTGAGGGCCTGACACCGTTGGGGGTTCCATCCCGCGCCAGCCGTTCGGGCGCCTATGATGGCCGGGCTTTTGCGCCCCTGCCTGACCCATGCCTTCGCCCGAACTCACCGCCGCGATCTACCCCTGGCTGCTGCCGGTCCACATCGGCCTGGTGAGCACCAGCGTGGCGCTGTTCACGGCGCGCGGCCTGGGTGTGCTGGCGGGCCGGGGCTGGCCCATGGCGGACTGGGCGCGCGGCCTGGCCCCGGTCGTCGACTCGTTGCTGCTGCTCGCGGGCGGCACACTGTGGTGGCTGCTGCAGTTGAACCCCCTGCAAAACCACTGGCTGCTCGTCAAGCTGATGCTGCTCGTGGTGTACATCGTGCTGGGCACGCTGGCGCTCCAGCGCGCGCCCACACGCGGCGCGCGGGCCCTGTGTTTCGCGGCCGCGCTGCTGTGCGTGTCGTTCATGGCCTCGATCGCCCTGAACCACCACCCGCTGGGCTGGTGGGCACCATGAACGCCAGCCCCGACACCAACCCGCCACCCACGCCGCACGCCTCGCGCGCGGTGCGCTGGCTGCTCTGGCTGGCGGGCTCGGTCTCGCTGGCGCTGGGCCTGCTCGGGGTGCTGCTGCCCGGCCTGCCCACCACGCCCTTCGTGCTGCTGGCCGCGGCCTGTTACGCCAAGGCCTCGCCGCGCCTGCACCGCTGGCTGCTCAACCACCGCTGGATGGGGCCCATGCTGCGCGACTGGGAGCGCGACCGCAGCCTGACCCGGCGCAGCAAGACCGTGGCCCTGGTGTCCATGGCGGTGATGGTGAGCGTCTCGATCTGGAGCTTTCGCGGCCGGCTGGCGCTGCAGCTGGTGCTGGCGGCCACCGCGGCCGTGGGCGCCTGGGTGGTGCTGCGCATCCCCACCCGCCGGCCCCCCACCATGGCGCCGTCCGTCGGGAAAACACCCCGATAAGCTGGACTTAATCCAGCGCCACCACCATGCCCCCCAGACAGCCCGCGAATCCACGCGGGCTGGTCTCAAGGAGTGTGTCCCGTGTTGTTTTCGTCCGTGCGCAACCTCGGGTTGCCAAGCCCCGCCAACCCGCCCGCGCGCGCGCCCCGCCTGACGGCGCACGGCCTGGGCGACCCGCTGCGCCCGCAGGTGGAGGCTTTCATCGCGCAGGTGTATGCGCGCCGCTTCGGCGCCCAGGTCACCCACTTCGCGCCCACGCTGGTGAGCCTGCGCGACCCGCTGGACGGCGGCATCGTGGCCGCCGCGGGCTACCGGCCAGCGCGGCATGCCACCCTGTTTCTGGAGCGTTACCTGCAGGCTCCGATCGAGTCGCTGCTGGCCACGCCGGGCCACACCCCGCCCGAGCGCGCGGGCATCGTTGAAGTCGGCCACCTGGCCGCGCAGCGCGCGGGCGAGGGCCGGCGCCTGATCTTCCTGCTGGGCCATCACCTGGCGGCCGAAGGCGCGCAGTGGGTGGTGGGCACGCTCACCGAAGAGCTGCGCCATCTGTTCGTGCGGCTGGGCATCACGCCGCAGGCCCTGGGCCGCGCCGACCCGGCCGCGCTTGGCGACGACGCGCGGCAGTGGGGCAGCTACTACGACCACCACCCCGTGGTGCTGGCCGGGCAGATGCAGCAGGCGCTGCGCCTGCTGCAGCGCCGCGAGAACGCCCGGCCCGCTGAAGGGCTGCGCAACGCGCAAGAGAAGCTGGCATGAAGGGTGATCCTGTGAGCAGCCCCCACCCCTCCCCACAAGACGACGCTTCCCCGATGAACGCACTGGCCGCAGGCGCCTCGCTCAACGACGGGCAACGCCGCATCGACCACGCCGCGCTCCAGGCCCAGGTGGCCGCGCTGGCCCGGACCCTGCGCGACCAGGGCACCCGGGTGCTGGCCACCGTCATGGACAACAGCCCCGCCTGGGTGGTGGCCGATCTGGCCGCCGCGCAGGCCGGCCTGGTGCACGTGCCACTGCCAGTGTTCTTCACCCCGGCGCAGATGGCGCACGCCACCCGCGCCGCCGGCGTGAACGGCGTGCTCACCGGCGCCCCCCTGGCGGCGCTCTGGCCGCGGGCGACGCCCCTGCCCTGCGAGGTGGCGGGCCAGCCGCTGACGCTGCTGCGGCTGCCCGCCACGGCGGTGCCCCTGCCCGCCGGCACGGCCAAGATCACCTTCACCTCCGGCACCACCGGCACCCCCAAGGGCGTGTGCCTGAGCGGCCCGGCGATGCGCCGCGTGGCCGACGGCCTGGCGCAGGCGCTGCAGCCGCTAGGCATCACGCGCCACCTGTGCGCGCTGCCCTTCGCGGTGCTGCTGGAAAACATCGCCGGCCTGATGGCGCCGCTGTCGCAGGGTGCCGAATGCATCGTGTTGCCGCTGGCCGAGGTGGGCCTGCAAGGCTCGTCCCGTTTCGACGCGGCCTGCCTGCAGGCCGCGGTGGAGCGGCACCAGCCACACAGCCTGATCCTGCTGCCGCAGATGCTGCGCGCCTGGGCCGGCTGGCTGCGGCACCACCAGCAGCGCGCCCCCGCTTCGCTGCGGATGGTCGCGGTGGGCGGCGCGTCGGTGGGCGCGGCGCTGATCCAGGCGGCGCGCGCGGTGGGCATCCCCGCGCACGAAGGCTACGGCCTGTCCGAAGGCGCCTCGGTGCAGACGCTGAACCTGCCCGGCGCCGACCGCCCCGGCAGCGTCGGCCGGGCGCTGCCCCACGCGCAGCTGCGCCTGGCGGCGGACGGCGAAATCGAGATCCGCGGCAGCCTGTTCGCGGGCTACCTCGGCGACCCATCCCCGGTGCCCGCGTGGTGGCCCAGCGGCGACCTGGGCGAGATCGACGCCGAGGGTTTTGTCCACGTGCGCGGCCGCAAGAAACACGTGCTGATCACGGCCTACGGCCGCAACGTCTCGCCCGAATGGGTGGAGACCGCCCTGCGCAGCGAAAGCGCCATCGCACAGGCGGTGGTGTTCGGCGAAGCGCAGGCCGCGCTCAGCGCCGTGCTCTGGCCCATGCACCCCGCCACGAGCGACGCCGAGCTGCAGGCCGCCGTGGACGCGGCCAACCAGACCCTGCCCGACTACGCCCGCGTGGGGCACTGGGTGCGCGCTGGCGCGGCCTTCACGGTCGAGACCGGTCTGGCCACCGCCAACGGCCGCCCGCAACGCCCGGCCATCCTGGCCCAACACGCCGACGCGCTGGCCGCCGCGGCGTGTGAAACCCCCTGAATTCCAAGGACCCGAACCATGAGTTTCTTCGCCCAACTGCAGCAACAAACCGAACTGGCCCGCATGGGCCTGCTGAGCGCGCCCATCATCCAGGGCTGCCTGCAAGGCGTGGTCTCGCTGCCGAGTTACCAGGCCTTTCTGCGCGAGGCCTACCACCACGTGAGCCACACGGTGCCGCTGCTGCAGGCCTGCAAGGCCGCGCTGCCGCCGCACCACGCCTGGCTGAACGACGCCATGGACGAATACGTGGAAGAAGAGCGCGGCCACGACGAGTGGATCCTGGACGACATCCGCGCCTGCGGCGGCGACGCCGAAGCGGTGCGCCACGGCCAGCCCGCCCACGCCACCGAGGTGATGGTGGCCTACGCCTATGACACCATCGCGCGGCGCAACCCGCTGGGCTTCTTCGGCATGGTGCACGTGCTCGAAGGCACCAGCGTCTCGCTCGCCCTGCTGGCCGCCGACCAGATCCAGAAACCGCTGAACCTGCCCGACGCCGCCTTCAGCTACCTGCGCTCGCACGGCACGCTGGACCAAGAGCACACGGCCCACTTCGCCCTGCTGATGGACCGCATCGACGACCCGCAGGACCAGGTCGCCATCGTGCACGGCGCGCGCGCCTTCTTCCGCCTCTATGGCGACGTGTTCCGTGGCCTGCCGCTGCCGCAGGCGCCTGCAGAAGCCATGCCCGAGCGGGCCGGAGCCCTGGCATGAGGGCCGCCCAGGCCCGCATCGTGCTCACCGGTGCTGGCGGCGGCATTGGCCGCGCCACGGCCAGCACCCTGGCCTGCGCAGGCGCATCGCTGCTGCTGGTGGGCCGCTCGCCCGAGCGCCTGGAGAGCCAGGCGCGCGAACTGGTGGCCGCGGGCGCCCCCACCGCGCACATCGGCTGGCGCGCCTGCGACCTGACCAGCGCCGCCGACATCGACCGGCTCGCCGCCGAGGCCGCCATCTGGGGCTGCAACGTGGTGCTGCACGGCGCCGGCCTGCCCGCCTTCGGCCGCCTGCAGTCGCAAAGCGCCGCCGACATGCAGGCGGTGCTGCAGACCAACCTGCTCGCGCCCATGCTGCTCACCCGCGCGCTGCTCGGGCACCTGCTCCAGCAACCCGCCGCGCAGGTGATCTGCGTGGGCTCCGCGCTGGGCCGCATCGGCCTGCCCGGTTTCAGCGTGTACAGCGCCAGCAAGTTCGGGCTGCACGGCTTCGCCGAGGCCCTGCGCCGCGAGCTGGCCGAAACCCCGGTGCGCGTGCAGTACATCGGGCCGCGCAGCACCGAAACCGGCTTCAACAACGCCGACGTGGCGGCCTACAACCAGGCCACCGGCACCGCCATGGACCCGCCCGCGGACGTGGCCCGCGAAATCCTGCGCCTGCTGGAAGACGGCAGCGCCGAACGCTTTCTGGGCTTCCCCGAAAAAATCGCGGTGCGCCTCAACGGCGTGCTGCCCACCTGGCTCGACGGCAGCTTCCGCAAGCACCGCCACAGCCTGCCGCCCGCGCCCGCGTTGACCGCTGGCGCCCTTCCTTCGTGAACCCCGTTGTCTCCCTGGAGCTTGTCCCCATGAACCACCACACCCCCCTGGGCACCGCCGTGCCCGCCACGCGCCGCCACTGGATCACCGCCCTGCTGGCCAGCGCCGCCCTGGCCCTGCCCTTCGCCGGCCACGCCGCGGGCGTGGAAGACGCCGTCAAAGAACTGCAGCACGACTGGGAAGTGACGCGCTACCAGACCGTACCCAGCGAACGCGAGAAGCGCTTCGAGGCGCTGGCGGCCAAGGCCCGCAAGATCAGCGAAGGCTTCGTCGGCCGCGCCGAACCGCTGGTGTGGGAAGGCATCATCGTCAGCTCATGGGCCGGCGAAAAAGGCGGGCTGGGCGCACTGCCGCTGGTGAAACAGGCCAAGCGCCTGTACGAGGCCGCCATCCACATCGACGGCAACGTGCTCGACGGCTCGGCCTACAACAGCCTGGGCGTGCTGTATTACAAGGTGCCGGGCTGGCCCATCGGTTTTGGCGACAAGGACAAGGCGCGCGAGCTGCTGCAAAAGGCCCTGAGCATCAACGCCCAGGGCATCGACCCCAACTACTTCTTCGCGGAATACCTGGTGGAAACCGGCCACCCGGAAGAAGCCACGCCCTACCTGGAGCGTGCGCTGCAAGCCCCCGCCCGCGCCGGCCGCCAGATCGCCGACAGTGGCCGCCGCGAAGAGGTGCGCCAGTTGCTGGAGAAGGTGAAGGGGCACTGAGGCCGGGGTGGGGGCCGCCCGCCGGCCCAGGCGTCAGGCCGCGCGCCGCGCCAGCACCTCGAACGCCGGCAAGGTCTTGCCCTCCAGCACTTCCAGGAAGGCCCCACCCCCGGTGGAGATGTAGCCCACGTCCTTCTCGATGCCGTACTTGGCGATCGCGGCCAGGGTGTCGCCACCGCCCGCGATGCTGAAGGCGCTGGATTCGGCAATCGCGTGCGCGATGGTCTTGGTGCCGTTCTCGAACGCCGCGAACTCGAACACACCCACCGGGCCGTTCCAGACGATGGTGCCGGCCTGCTTGAGCTGTTCGGCCAGCAGCTGCGCGGTCTGCGGGCCGATGTCCAGGATCAGGTCGTCGTCGGCCACGTCGGTGGCGGCTTTCACGGTGGCCACGGCGTCGGGGCTGAAGCTCTTGGCGCAGACCACGTCGGTCGGGATCGGTACCGCGGCGCCGCGCGCCTTCATGGCGTTGATCACCGCCGTGGCTTCGCCCAGCAGGTCCGGCTCGGCCAGGCTCTTGCCGATCTTCAGGCCGGCGGCGAGCATGAAGGTGTTGGCGATGCCGCCGCCGACGATCAGGCCGTCCACGTTCTTGGCCAGGGCCTGCAGGATGGTGAGCTTGGTGCTGACCTTGCTGCCGGCGACGATGGCGATCAGCGGGCGCTTCGGGTTGGCCAGGGCCTTGCCGATGGCGTCCATCTCGGCCGCCAGCAGCGGGCCGGCGCAGGCGATGGGGGCGGTCTCGGCGATGCCGTAGGTCGTGCCTTCGGCGCGGTGCGCGGTGCCGAAGGCGTCGTGCACGAAGATGTCGCAGAGTTTGCCGAGCTTGGCCGCGAGTTCGGGTTTGTTCTTTTTCTCGCCGACGTTGAGGCGGCAGTTCTCCAGCATCACGAGCTCGCCCGGGGCGACGGAGAAGTCGCCATCGACCCAGTCGCTCACCACGCGGATGCTGCGGCCCATGAGTTCACCCATGCGCGCGGCCACGGGGGCCAGGGAGTCTTCGGGTTTGAACTCGCCTTCGGTGGGGCGGCCCAGGTGGCTGGTCACCATGACGGCGGCACCGGCGTCCAGCGCCATCTGGATGGCGGGGATGCTGGCGCGGATGCGGGTGTCTTCGGTGATCTTGCCGTCGTCGTCCTGGGGCACGTTGAGGTCGGCGCGGATGAAGACGCGTCGGCCAGCGGCCTGGCCGCTGGAACAGAGGTCGGAAAAGCGGATGAATTGCATGGGTGGTGCCTTGAGCGGGCAGCGGTGCTGCGGGGATGCGGGAGCGCGGGTGCGAAACGCGCAGCGCAAATTGTAGGCACTGCCGCCGCCGGTGGCCGCGGCGGAGGCGCGCCCTCAGTCCAGGCGCTGGGGCAGGGCTTCGGGGGCCTCGGCCCTGACGCCGGCGAGCCACGCCCGGCCCTGGCTCCAGCGGTGCACCACGATCCAGGCCAGCACCGAGGCCAGCAGGCCCCCGGCCAGCACATCGACCGGGAAATGCAGGCCCAGCGCGACCCGGCTCCAGGCGACCAGCACGCCCGTCGTCAGCAACAGCACGCGCCCGATGCCGTGCGGCGCCGACAACCAGCCCACCACGCCCAGGGCCATGGCCACGCTGGCGTGGCTGCTCGGGAAGCTCGGGGTGGGGGAGTGCTCCAGCCAGCGGTGCCCCAGGCCCAGAACGAAGGGCCGCGGCATCGGCAGCGCCCACTGGATGCAGCGCGCCACCAGCCAGGCCAGGGCCATGGCCAGCAGCATCTGGCGCGCCGTGGTGCGCCAGCGGGACTCGCCCACCACGGCCACGCTGAGCGCGAACACGAGCGCAAAAGCGGGCAGTTGGACCGAGGCGAAACGCGCCAGCGACAGGGCCCAAGGGCTCGTCAGCGGCGACAGGTTCAACCAGAGAAAAAGCGATTGGTGAAGCTCGCTCATGGTCGCGCTTCCCGGTGGCCGGTGCGCTCGCAGGGAGCTTGCTGGGGGGTTCGCTGCATGGGGTGAAGGTCTCCAACCGGGTTGATGCGCCATCAGGACCTTATGCGGTCCAGCTTATGCGGCGCTTATCGCGGGCCACACCCCAGGAAATCCCCTGGACTTAAGCAGGCACAAATTTTAACAACTCACCATCGGCCCCGGCCCATCGGACTTTGTGAATTTGTCTTTGTTTTTCATCCTTTTCAGGAGGTTCCCCAAGGGCCGCGATCCGCGCGAAACCCCTCGCGCGGCTGAGCAGCCACGCCGGATTCATCCCTTTTTTTGCTCTACGGACAGGAGACCCTGGACATGATCAACACAACACCCCTTCGCGCCACAACGGCCTGGCTCATCGCCCTCGCGGCCGCCTGGGGCGGCCACGCCATGGCCAGCACCCCCGCCGAAAAGGTGGTCTGCACCCAGCTGCCGCGCTCGCAATGGATGTCGGAGCAGCAGGCCCGGGCCGCGTTCGACGCGCCCCGGTACCTGCTGGTGCGCTTCAAGATCTCCCGCGGCAACTGCCACGAGTTCTACGCGGTGGAAAAAGACGGCACCGTGGTGGAGGCCTACCGGCACCCCGTCACCGGAGAAACCGTGCGCCTGACCCGCGTGCCCCCGCCCACGCCGGTGGGCCCGCAGCCGACGGGACAGCCCGAGGCGTCGGGGACACTGCCCACGGGCCGGTAGCCTTGTTGGGCTGGCTGGGTCGGGCACAGTGCAAACCCCGCGCCCATTCAGGCCGCTCTTGACGGTCTAAGGGCTATAGTGCCCATCGCGGATGCGCTCTCGCACTTGGTCCAATAAGCGTTTGGACACCAAAGGCGCAGCAACACAGGCACGAACTTTGCCCGATCCGTTATGCCTGATCAGACATGCAGCATGCTGGGGCAACTGTATGAATGCAGACATGTTTGGAAAGGTGCCTCACCATGTTGTTTTGCGTGAGTGTGGGTATTCGTTAAAACACGAACGACATCAAAATTGGGCATCATGACTCACCCCCGAAGTACCTTATGGATAGCCGCTTCTACCGGCGCGGTCTTGACGCTCGCGACGTCTGTATTGGCCGCAGTCTTGGCGAATGCAGGGTACGAATCCGCAGCCGCAGTCATCTACTGGCCAAACACCCTGCTTCAGGGAATGGTTCCAAAGCACAACATCGGAACCAGTGAGGCCCCCATCTACGAAGGAACACCGCTCAACTTCGTCGCGTTCTGCGCAAGCTTCTTGCTTGCGTGTGTCTCCTACTCTGCCGCAGCGACTTGGCTTCTACGGCGCCGAAACACCAATGCCTGAGGTAGGTCCAGCGCCTGTCGAATCAAATGCGGTGCGCGTTCCGTCACAGGGAAGTAGCCGTCGTGTTTGGCCAATCGGCTTCACCCCCGTGTTTCGCCGCCTCGAAATCGATCAGTTTGGATATCTGTGGTTTGGCGCAAATCGTCAAGGCAAGTGGTTCTGTCTTAGACCGGAAGAAATAGAGGTTGTCACTGCGATATGAAGCAAGATCAAGCTCAAAGAAGTGGTTCCGCGCGGAAAGCGACGCCGAAAACGTCGAATCTCCGTCGCACTCTTACTTCAGCCTTCATCTTTGTTCTCGGCCTGCCAGTATTTGGTGTAGCTGTCTTCTCGCTTTTGTCTCATCTATTCACCTGCCCCGCAGATCGTCCGGCTTGCGATCTGCCGGACATGGCCGCGTTCGGACTGGCCTGCGTCCTATCCCCAGTCTTTAGCGCTATCGCGGCCGCACTTGGCTTCAAGCACCCCCGAGGCGAGGCGTAACCCCCCTCGAGGGAGACGTCCAAGAGCTATCGCTCCTGGCCACCCTTCGAACGTCAAACCGCACTGACCACGAAATCGGCCTTGCCCACCGAGCACTCGGGGCAGCGCCAGTCTTCCGGCACGTCGACCCAGCGGGTGCCGGGCGGGATGCCGTCCTCGGGCCGGCCGGCGGCCTCGTCGTAGAAAAAGCCGCAGACCACGCAGAGATAGCAGTTCATGGGGGATGCCTTTCTTCAGATTTCTTCAAACAGGGGGTGGAAAGAGGGGGATCGGATGGCGCGGAATCGAACGGACCTCAAGGTCAATCGTCGTCGTCATGGCCGCCGCCTCCCCGGTTGTCGCCCGCTGTGAGGCTGCTCATGGCCTGGGCGGACACCAGCCCCTTGGGCGACTGCTGCCATTCCCAGGCGCCGTAGGCCAGCACCGCGATCAGCAGCAGGGCTGCGAGCCAGCGGCGGTTGTGTTGCACGAGGCTGGGCCCCGGGCCTTCGACGCGGCCGCTCAGCATGGGCAGGGCCTGGTTCTTGCGGCGCAGCAGGCTCAGGACCCCGATCAGCGCCAGGTGGGCCAGCACCACGAACAGCATGGCTTCGCCGAAGAATTCGTGCAGCTCTTCGAGCCAGTCGCCGCCGAGCACGTCGCCCCAGTCGTTGTAGGTGCCGTAGCCGCTGAGGGTGATTGGCACCACCAGCGCCAGCAGGGCCACCACGGCCAGCGCCATCAGCAGGTTCTGGCCCTGGCGCCCGTTGACGCCGGCCAACGAGCGCCGGGGCACGGCCGCGCGGATCGAGCGCAGCCAGGCCGGCGCGGCGCCGAGCTTGCGCCACAGCAGGCCCAGCCCCGCCTGGCGCGGGCCGAACAGGCCGTAGAGCACGCGAAACACCAGCAGGCCGGCCATGGTGTAGCCCAGGGTGACGTGCAGCAACCGCCAGTGTTCACCGTCGGCGGTGAGGTAGGCGCCCAGAAAGCTCAGGGCGAACAGCCCGTGGAACATGCGCGTGGGCGCATCGGTGACCAGGCGGCGCGACGCGGTGGTGGCGCGTGGCGGGCTGGAAGCGGCATGGAAAGGGGGGTTGACTTGCATGATCAGGCCTCCTGGCGAGCCGCCTCCAAGGCGGCTTGTGCCCCCTTGGGGGGCGGTGATGACATGAGGTGTCGAACGTGGGGGGACATGGTGTTGCTCCGTGGCTCAGTCGTTCCAGGCCCGGCGCGAACGGGCGTCGAGCCCGGCCGGGAACTGCAGGTTGTCGTCGTCGTAGTCGCCCTTGTCCGCGCCGGTGTGGCAGGCCGCGCAGTTGGCCGCGCTCTTCACGCTGGCGAGCTTCCAGACGGACGGGGCGATGTCGTCGTGCTTGCGCTCGAACCAGGCCGAGCGGGTGATGCGGTCTTCGGGCGGTGCCTCGGCCACGCGCTTGTAGGTGCCGGCGTTGACCACCAGCCAGGTGGTCAGCTGCTGCACGGTGGCGGCGTCGAGCGAGGCGTCGGTGCCGTAGTGCCGGTCGAGCCCGCTCATGATGCGTTGCCACGAACGGGCGGGCAGCATGCCCGGGGCGTAGCCGGTGTGGCAGGCGGCGCATTCCTGTGTGTAGGCCTGCGGCACGTTGCGCGGCAGCAGGCGGCCGCTGTCGGCGTGCGCGGCCGACAGCGCGACCAGACCCAGGCCAGCGGTCAGGAGCAGGGATCGGAGGTTGCGATGGGTGTTCATGGGGTTCTCCAGAGGCCGGGGTGGACCGGCGGTCATTTCAGGCTGTTCAGGTAGGCCAGCACGTCGGCCTTTTCGCCGGCGCTGCATTCGCGGCTGAGCACGTCGTTGCAGTTGCGCTTGAACCACTTGTCGACTTTCGCCATGTCGGTGAACGCCTTGGGGTTGAAGGCCGGCGCGAGCGGCGCGATCACCTTGCCGGTGTTGGCGTGTTTGCCCTGGGTGGTGGGCGGCGTGCCGTGGCAGGACGCGCAGGACCACTCGCCGCCCTGGCGGTTGTTGAAAAAGACCTGGCCCTTGCCGGCGTTGCCGGGGCTGCCGGCCTGCGCGCTCCAGCGCTGCAGCTGCTCGGCGGCCGAGGTGTCGGCGGCCTGGGCAACGGGGGACAACAAGGCGCTGCCCAGGGCGATGGCCGTGAGGCCGGTGCGGATGAAGGAGGGACGGATCGGGGTCATGGTTGGGGGGCTTTCCGAAGAGGGGTTGGGGAACGGGATCGCGATGGGTGGCATTGTTGGAAAGGCCGCTTGAACCCTGTCTGAAGAGCGTGTTCATTTGCCGTTCAGAATGCCGGCCCGACAATCGCGCCATGCCCTCGAACCCCACCGCTCCCCGCACCCGCCGCTTCGTGGCCTGCGCCGTGGCCGTGGCCGCGCTGTGGGCGGGCGGCACCGCCGCCTGGGCGCGCGGCGAGGACGACCACGAGCGCGCGCGGCAGGCGGTGCAGGCCGGGCAGGTGCTGCCCCTGCGCACGGTGCTGGAGCGGCTGGAGCGCGAACACCCGGGCCAGGTGCTGGAAGTGGAGCTGGAGCACGACGGCGAGCGCTGGCTCTACGAAATCAAACTGCTGCAAGCGGACGGGCGGCTGCTCAAGCTGCTGCTCGACGCGCGGACCGCCGACGTGCTGCGCAGCAAGCGCCGCGATCACAATGGCATTGACGGACATCGCCCGCCCCGCTGAGAACCACCCTGCCCCACCCCATGCGCATCCTGCTGGTCGAAGACGAACCCACCCTGCGTGCGCAGCTGCGCACGGGCCTGGTGGACGCGGGCTACGCGGTGGACGAGGCCGACAACGGGCGCGAGGCCCACTACCTGGGCGACACGCAGGCGTTTGACGCGGTGGTGCTCGACCTGGGCCTGCCGGTGCTCGACGGGCTGTCGGTGCTCAAGCGCTGGCGCGACGCGGGACGCACGATGCCGGTGCTGATCCTGACCGCGCGCGACAACTGGCACGAGAAGGTGGCCGGCATCGACGCCGGCGCCGACGACTACCTGACCAAGCCCTTCCACCTGGAAGAGCTGCTGGCGCGCCTGCGCGCGCTGATCCGCCGCGCCAGCGGGCAGGCCTCGCCGGTGCTGCAGTGCGGCGCGCTGGCGCTGGACACGCGCAGCGGCCGCGTCACGCTGGACGGCCAGCCCGTGACCCTGACCAGCCATGAGTACAAGGTGCTGGCCTACCTGATGCACCGCCCGGGCACGGTGGTCTCGCGCAGCGAACTGGTCGAACACATCTACGCCCAGGACTTCGACCGCGACTCCAACACCATCGAGGTGTTCGTGGGCCGGCTGCGCAAGAAGCTGCCCCAGGCCTGCATCGAGACCGTGCGCGGGCTGGGCTACCGGCTGGTCCCGCCCCCACCCCCGCCACCATGAACCGCGTGCGCTGGACCCGCTCCCTGCGTTTCCGCCTGCTCGCGGCCACGCTGGTGGCGCTGGCGCTGGCCCTGCTGCTCGCCGGCTGGGGGCTCGCGGGCCTGTTCCGCCAGCACGTGATGCGCCAGTTCGAGGCCAGCCTGACCCAGCAGCTCGACCAGCTCACCGCGCGGCTGGAGTTCGACGCCGCCGGGCAACCGCTGATCGACCCGCGGACGCTGTCGGACCCGCGCTGGCACAAGCCGTATTCGGGGCTGTACTGGCAGATCGACCAGATGAGCACCAACGGCCAGGCGCGCAGCAGCGTGCTGCGCTCGCGCTCGCTGTGGGACACCCGGCTGGAACTGCACCCCGACGATCTGGCCGACGGCGCGCTGCACGCGCACGAAGGCACTGGGCCCCAAGGCGCGGCGGTGCTGATGCTGGAGCGCACGGTGCGCCCGGACGAGCGGCCCGAGGCGCGCTGGCGGCTGGTGGTGGCGGCCAACACGCAGGACAGCCTGCAGGCCGTGGCGCGTTTCAACGGCGTGCTCGCCACGTCCTTGCTGGTGCTGGGCCTGCTGCTGGTGCTGGCCGCGCTGGCGCAGGTGGCGGTGGGGCTGTCGCCGCTGCGCGCCCTGCAGCGCGCGCTGGCCCAGGTGCGCGAGGGGCAGGCGGCGCGGTTGCAGGGCCGCTTTCCGGCCGAGGTGCAGCCGCTGATCGACGATTTCAACGGCGTGCTGGAGCGCAACGCCGAGGTGGTGGCGCGCGCGCGCACCCACGCCGGCAATCTGGCGCACGCCATCAAGACCCCGCTGGCGGTGCTGGGGCAAGCGGCCGCGCAGTCGCTGCAGGCCAGCCCGGGCGACGCGGCGCTGGCGCGGCTGGTGCAGGAACAGGTGGCCACCGCGCGCCGCCACATCGACTGGCACCTCGCGCGCTCGCGCGCCGCGGCCGCGCAGCGCCTGCCCGGCCTGCGCACGCCGCTGGCGCCGGTGGCCGCCGGGCTGGTGCGCGTGATGCGGCGGGTGCACGCCACGCGCGGGCTGCGGATCGACACCACGGGCGTGCCCGACGCGCTGGCCTTCGCGGGCGAAGAGCAGGACCTGCAGGAGATGCTGGGCAACCTGCTCGACAACGCCTGCAAGTGGGCGCGCGCCACGGTGCGGATCAGCGCCACGGCCACGGTCGACGGGCTGTGCGTGGCGGTGGAAGACGACGGGCCGGGCATCGCCGAAGCCGCCCGCGCCGCGGTGCTCGCGCGCGGGGTGCGCATGGACGAAACCGTGCCCGGCTCCGGCCTGGGTCTGGCCATCGTGGACGAGCTGGCGCAGCTCTACGGCGGCCAGCTGCGGCTGCAGCGCTCCACGCTGGGCGGGCTGCGGGTGACGCTCAGCCTGCCGATGGCGGCTTGACCTCGACGGCCTGCACGTGCGGCGCCACGCAGGGCGCCAGGGCGTCGAGCGTCGGCCGGTAGGCCTGGGTGTGCACGTCCATCAGGCCCAGCACCGAATGGAAGAAGTGGTCGTGCGAGATCGGGTCGGCAGCGTGGCCGCGCAGGCAGTCCAGCGAAAGACCTGAGCGCTCGCGCAGCCCCGGCGAGAGCCAGGCCACCATGGGCACATGGGTCTGCTGTTCGGGCGCGAAGCTGTAGGGCACGCCGTGCAGGTACAGCCCGTTTTCGCCCAGCGACTCGCCGTGGTCCGACAGGTAGATCAGGCCGGTGTCGTGGCGCCCGCTCTGGGCCTGGGTCTGCAGCCATTGCAGGGTCTGGTCCAGAAAGTGGTCGGTGTAGGCCACGGTGTTGTCGTAGGCGTTGATCAGTTGCTCCGCCGGGCAGTCCGAGAGCGTGTTGCTGCGGCACTCGGGCTGGAACGGTTTGTGGCTGGCGGGCGTGCGCTTGAAATACGCGGGGCCGTGGCTGCCCATCTGGTGCAGCACCACCACCACGCCGCGCGCGCGGCGCTGCGGGTCGAGCGCGGCGATGCGTTCGTCCAGCCCCTGCAGCATCACGTCGTCGAAACACTCGCCGTCTTCGCACAGCCCGGGCACCTGGAGCGCCAGGGTGCTGGCGTGTGGCACGCGGTCACACACCCCCTTGCAGCCCGACTGGTTGTCCAGCCAGAGCACGGCCAGGCCCGCGCGCTGCAGCACGTCGAGCAGGTTTTCGTGCTCGGCGGTCCGGTCGCCACCCTGCTGGCGCGTGAGCGGTGAAAACAGGCAGGGCACGGAGACCTGGGTGTTGGTGCCGCAGGAATGCACCTGGCTGAAGTTCACCAGATCACCCTGGGCCTGCCAGCGCGCCAGCGCCGGGGTGGTGGGGCGCGCGTAGCCGTCGAGCATGAAGTTGTCGGCGCGCGCGGTCTCGCCGACCACCAGCACCAGCAGGGGCGGGCGCGGCTGTTGCGCGTAGCTCGCGCCCAGGCGCGCGTCTTCGCCCACGGGCTGCAGCGCGTGCGCCTGCCGCGGCCACTGGTCGGCCGCGAGCCGGGTGGCGGCGTACACAGTGTTGAGCGGGTTGGCCATATAGCGCAGCGCCTTCTGGTTGCGCATGAGCGAGGCCAGGTCCTGGTAGCTCAGCAGCGCCATCAGCAGCGCCAGCCCCAGGCCCGCCAGCGCGCCGGCGGTGTTGCGCGCGGTCTGTTGCCACGGGCCGCACGCGCGCAGCGGGCGCTGCCACAACCACCACAGCGGCGGCGCCGCCACCAGCAGCACGGTGGCGAGCAGCGACAGCGAGAGCAGGTCGCGCACCTCGCGCACGTCGGTCTGCACCACGTTGGCGAACATGGTCGGGTCGATCACGACGCCGTACTGCCACATGAAGTGGGTGTTGAAGGCCGCCACCAGCAGCAACCCGCTGGCCGCGGGCCGGAACAGGCGCGGCCAGGCCAGCAGCGACAGCAGCGCGGCGATGGCGCCGGTCAACAACAGCGCAAAGCCGGCGAACAGCCACACGCGATGCGCCGGGCTGCCATCCATGCCGGCGATGCGCTGCCACAAGGGCAGGTTGCCCGGCACGGCAAGCCAGAGCGCCAGCGGCCAGACCACAGCCGCCGGCCACCGGTCCGCCGGCGGGACGGACGTGTCCACGCCGCGCGCGCTCGGGCGGAAGCTGACAAAAAGAAGGGGCCGTGTGACCTGCATGGACAAGACCGAAAGCACCAGCACATGCTGGCCTTGCCATGTTGGAGGGGCGAAATTAAGCCCACCTTATCGAGCGCGGCGCCGCCCTTTCACCGCAGCGCGGCGGGGGTGTTTCCCTACCTTTTCCAGCGCAGGGTAAAGCGCGTGGTCATGGGTGGCTGGCCCGCATCGCGCTCGAAACCCGCGCCCATCTGTTCGGCGATGCGCTCGACCAGGCGCAGGCCCAGCCCCAGGCCGGAGGTGTCGGCGGGCGCCAGTCGGGCACCACCGGGCGGGCTGGTGTCCAGCGGTGGCGGGCCGCCGCGCTGGCCGTCGTCGCTGACCGAAACCCCCACCGCCTGCGGCGTTTGCCAGACCTCGACACACACCTGGGTGCCGCGCGGGGTGTGGCGCAAGGCGTTCTCGATCAGGTTGCGCAAGGCCAGCTCCAGCAGCATGGGCGGCACCACGACTTCCACCGCGGTCGCGGGCTGCACCAGCGACAACTCGTGGTCGGTCTCGTAGCCCAGTTGCGCGTGGCGGGAGATCAGGTCGCTGGCGACGGCGCCCAGGGCCACGCTTTGCGCCACGACGCCGCCCGGGCCGTCGGCGCCGGTGCGTTGCGCCCGGGCCAGGTCCAGCAGCTGGGACAGGATGCGCCCGGCGCGCAGGGCCTCCTGCTCCAGCTGGGCCAGTTGCTCGCGCGAGGCGCCGTGCTGGGCCGCGCTGGCCTGCAGCGCGATGGCCGACAGCGGGGTGCGCAGCTCGTGGGCCACGTCGGAGGCGAACTCGCGCTCGCGCTGGGCCCGGGTCTGCAGCGTGTCCACCAGGGTGTTGATCGCCGCCACGGTGCTGAAGAACTCGCGGAAGCGGTGCTGCGTGTCCAGCCGCTGGCCGGCAAAACCGTCCAGCGCCTCGACCTCGCTGGAGAGGCGGTCGAGCGGGCGCAGGCCGCGCCGGATGGTCCACCACAGCACCAGGGCCACCAGCGGCAGCACCAGGATCGCGGGCTGCGCCACGTGTTTGGCGATGTCCTTGCCGAGCTCGAAGCGCTTGTCCATGTCCATCAGCGCCAGCACGCGGCGCTGGCGCCCGCCCACGTTGAGCTGCACACCGTAGGAGCGCCATTCCCCCACGCCGTGTTCGGTCTGGAGCGTCACGGTGGAAAACCCGTGCAAGGGCAAACGGCTCAGGTTCAGGCCCGGCGCCATGCGGTGGGTGTCGGCCACCAGGCGGCCGTTCTCCCAGGCCAGCACGGCCACGTCCTGCATGTACTCGTGATCCACCCCGGCCGATTCGGGGATGCTGTTGCGGGTGGTCCCGGTGGGCGCCGCTTCGAGCCACAAGCGGGCCATCGCCACCAGTTGCCCGTCCGAGAACTTGCGGGTTTCGCGAAACCCGGTGGCCGCGGCCACGGCGATCAGCGTGAGCCACACCACCAGCAGGGCGCCCAGCGTCCAGCTCAGGATGTAGCGGCGCAGCACGGGCTGGCGCGCGGGCCGCGGCGTCGAGGCGAGGTTCACGCCGCGTCCGCCTTGCCCGGCGCCGGGGGGGCGTCCTCGCGCGGGATGAAGTAGCCCACGCCGCGCACGGTCTTGATCAGCGCGTCGCCCAGCTTGCGGCGCAGGTGGTGCACGTGCACCTCGATCGCGTTGCTCTCCAGCGATTCGCCAAAGCCGTACAGCGCCGACTCCAGCCGCGATTTTGAAAGGACCTGCGGGCGCGCCTGCAGCAGGGTGAGCAGCAGCGCGAACTCGCGTCCGCCCAGGGCCACCGGCTGGCCCGCGCGTTCGACGGTGCGGTTGGCCGGGTCGAGCACCAGGTCGCCGTGCTCGATCACCGGCTTGCTGCGCCCGCTGGCGCGGCGCAGCATGGCGCGCAGCCGGGCCAGCAGCTCGTTGGCGTCGAAGGGTTTGACGATGTAGTCGTCGGCGCCGCTGTCCAGCCCGCTGATGCGGTCGCTCACGCCGTCGCGCGCGGTCATGATCAGCACCGGCATGTCGCTGTGGGGCAGGGCGTCGTGTCCGGCGGCGGGTTCGCGCTGGCGGCGCAGGCGCGCGAGCAGGTCCAGCCCGTCGCCATCGGGCAGGCCCAGGTCGAGCAGCATGACGTCGAACGGCTCCACCGAAAGCGCCGCCCAGGCCGCGTCCAGGGTCTGGCACACGTCCACCGCGTAACCGGCCTGACGCAGCGACACGGTCAGGCCGCTGGCGATGCCGGTATCGTCTTCCACCACAAGTGCGCGCATGTCATGAGAGGGCTCTGGGCCCCGGTGAAAAAGAAACCATTATCCGAAGCGCGCTTAAGCACCCCTTAAAGCGGCCCACCGATGATGGTGCCCCATGCACGCCCCGACCCACAACCCCACCCTGGCGGCGGTTCCGCCGACCCACACCCGCCTGCTCCAGGCCTGGGCCACCTTGCTGGTGCTGACCCTGTGGTGGGATTTCTCGGGCGCCGACCTCGCCATCATGCAGGCCATCGGCCACCCCGGCGGGTTTGCCTGGCGCCACCACTGGCTGCTGGAGGCGGTGTTGCACGACGGCCTGCGCCGCGTGGCGTTCGGTTTTTTGGCGCTGCTCGGGCTCTGGGCGCTCTGGCCCGCCGGGCCAGGGGGCATCTGGCCAGGAGTGGCGCGGCGCGAGCGGGGGGTGGTGGTGCTGCTGGTGCTGCTGTCGCTGCTGGCGGTGAACCTGGTGAAATCCAGCAGCCGCACCAGTTGCCCCTGGGAGCTGCAGCTGTTCGGCGGCCAGGCCAGCTATGTGTCTCACTGGAACCTCTGGGCCGGGGACGGCGGCGGTGGCCGCTGCTTCCCGGGTGGCCACGCCTCCAGCGCCTTCGCCTTCCTGGCGCTGTGCCTGCCCTGGCTGGCACCGCCGCACACCACGGCCCGCTCGGCACGGCGGGGCTGGGGCGTGCTGGCCGCCGTGCTGCTGGTGGGGCTGGTGGCGGGCGCCACACAAACCCTGCGCGGGGCCCACCACCCCAGCCACACGCTGTGGACGCTGCTGATCTGCGCTGGCGTCAGCCTGGCGGGCTGGCACGCGGCACGGCCCTGGATGGCGGCGGGCCGGCGTCAGACGGTGGGGCCGTCGCCGTAGTAGCCGCGGTACCAGTCCACGAAACGCTGCACGCCCAGCTGCAGTTCGGTGTGGGGCCGCACGCCGAAACCCTGTTCGAGCGCGGTGGTGTCGGCCCAGGTTTCGGGCACGTCGCCCTGCTGCATGGGCAGGAAACGCTTGATGGCCTCGATGCCGGTGGCCTTTTCGATGCAGCCGATGAAGTCCAGCAGGCTCACCGGCGCGCTGTTGCCCACGTTGAGCACGCGGTGCGCCGCCGCGCCCGCGCTGGCCACCGGGGGCACGGCCATCACCTGGACCACCGCGTCGATCACGTCGTCCACATAGGTGAAGTCGCGGCGCATCTGGCCGTTGTTGTAGACGTCGATCGGCTGGTGCGCCAGGATGGCGCGCACGAACTTGAAGATCGCCATGTCGGGCCGGCCCCAGGGGCCGTACACCGTGAACAGCCGCAGCGCCGTGGCCGGGATCTGGTAGAGGTGGCTGTAGCTGTAGGCCATCAGCTCGTTGGCCTTCTTGCTCGCGGCGTAGAGCGAGATCGGCTGGTCGGTGACCTGGTCTTCGCGCAGCGGCATCTGGCGCGAGGCGCCGTAGATCGAGCTCGACGAGGCGTAGACCAGGTGCGGCACGGCGCTGTGGCGGCAGCCTTCGAGCACGGTGAGCATGCCGGCCAGGTTGCTGTCCAGGTAGGCCATGGGGTGGTCCACCGAGTAGCGCACGCCGGCCTGGGCCGCCAGGTGCACCACGCGCTCGAAGCGGTGCGTGGCAAACAGCCGGGCCATGGCGTCGCGGTCGGCCAGGTCCAGCGCGTGGAACACAAAGCCCGGCCGGGCCTGCAGCTGCCGCAGGCGGGCCTGCTTCAGGCTGGGTTCGTAGTAGGCGTTCAGGTTGTCCAGACCGTGCACCTGCAGCCCCAGGCCCAGCAGGCGCTGGCTCAGGTGAAAGCCGATGAAACCGGCGGCACCGGTGACGAGCACGGGGCCAACGGCGTGGGAGGTCAAAGCGGTCATGGCAGGACCCCGCGCGTCACGGGGCGGTAGACGAAACGTTGGGCCTTGCGCGGGCTGCCACAGGCGCTCGCCAGGGTGTCGGGCCCGAGCAGCACCCATTCTCGGCGGTGCGCCTCGCCCAGCGAGACGGCACGGGTCACGTCGAAACAGCCCAGCTCGGCGTCGGTGGGCACGAGCAGGTGGCGCTGGGGCGCCTCGCGCATCCAGATCCAGGCGTTTTTCTCCTGCTCCGCCAGCGGCGCCAGGTAGCTGAAGTGGGTCAGCGGACGCTCGGCGAAGAGCAGGAACTGCTCCTTGAAATAGAGCAGGCCCAGCTCGGCATTGGCGGGCAGCCGCTGCTCGACCTGCTGCATCAGGCGCTGCGGGGTGCGGTACGGGTCCACCAGCGGCCAGACCAGCAGCGAGACGAACAGCCAGACCGCCAGGCTGCTGGCCGCCAGCCGCACGAACAGGTCGGCGCGGCGCAGCCACAGCAGCAGGGCCAGCCACGCCAGCCCGAGCCCGATCAGCGGGTAGGCCACCGCGCCGAGCAGCTCGCTGTAGTCCTGCAGCCGCGCCGGCAGGCGGTGCGGCGCCAGCAGCAGGGCCAGGCCCAGGCCGGCGAGCAGCACGGCCAGCGCCATCAGCAGCCCCTGCAGGACGGTGCCGATCTTCAAGGCCAGCGCGCGTTCGCGCACCCGCCCCCACAGCACCGCCACCACCAGCGACAACATGGGCAGCGCCGGCAAGATGTAGACCTCGCGTTTGCCCGAGCTGAGCGAGAAGAACAGCAGCACCAGCCCGACCCAGGCCAGCAGCACGCGCAGCTTCGGGTCCTCCCGCAGCAGGCCCGCCAGCGGCCGCCAGAACACCAGCATCAGCAGCGGCAGCGGGAACCACACGGTCGGAATCGCCTGGGAGAAGAAATAGTGCCAGGGCTTGACGTGGTGCCAGGCGTTCACGAAACGTTCACCGGTCTGGCGGAACAGCAGGTCGTTGCGGTAGGCCACCATGGTGTCGGTGCCGACGCTGTGCACCTGCCAGAGCATCGGCCCCAGCCAGAGCGCGATCACCGCCAGCATCACCGGAAAACCCAGCAGCAGGCGCCAGCTCCAGCACGCACCACGGAACCGGCTTTGCCGGGCCGCAGGTGCGGTCCCCCCGGGGGGGGCGCAGGGAGGGGCATGGCTCCACAGCGCCAGCGGCAGCAGCATCAGCAGCGGCAGGAAGCCGACACCCTTGGTCATGATGCCCAGGCCCATGGCCACCCAGCTCAGGAAGTACCAGCGCCAGTGCGGCCCGGTCAGGAAATGGCGCAGCAGGCCATAACAGCCCAGCGTGATCCAGAACGTGACCAGCGCGTCCATCTGCGCGGCCTTGCCCTGCAGCAGGAACTGCGGCGTGAAGACCAGCACCAGCACGGCGAACAGGGCGGTTGGCGCATTCCACAGGCGCCGGCCCAGGTCGTGCACCAGCCACAGGGTACCGATCGAGGCCAGCGCGCTGGGCAGCAGGAACGACAGCTTGAGGTCGCCCAGCAGCCCGTAGCACAAGGCGCTGAACCAGATGAACACCGGCGGTTTGTCCGGGTAGTACTCGCCGCCCCGGGTGGGAAACAGCCACTGGCCGCCCTCGACCATCTCGCGGGCGATCTGGGCGAAGCGGGGCTCGTCGGCCGGCCAGGGGTAGCGCAGGCCGATGCCGGCCAGCAACACGAGGGCCGTGGCCGCCAGCCAGAACAGCGTCTGGCGGCGCACGGTGGCGTCAGAGGTCATGGGGTTTGCGCTCCATCAGGTCCGCAGCGCCAACGGCCCGAGGCAGCTGCGGCGCGGGGGTGGCCTTGAATGCTTCCAGCCGCTGCTTGAAACCGTGGTGGTACAGGTACCAGGCCAGCACGCTGGAGCCCACCAGCAGGGCAAAACTCATCCAGATCTTGGAGCTGTCCTGAAGGGCCACGCCACGGCCGGCGTAGCTGAACAGCAGGGACTGCGGCAGATAACCCGGCAGGCTGCCCAGGAACACCCCGCGCCGGCTCAGGCCCGCCAAGGCGGCGGCGACGTTGGTCAGCAGATTGCTGCCCACCGGCATGAGCCGGATGATGCAGATCCAGAGCCAGGTGTCTTCGGCCAACACCCGGCGCAAGAGTTCGATGCGCTCGCGATGGCGCTGGCGCATCCAGTCCAGGCCCATCTGGCGCACCACCGCCATGGTCAGCAGCGCGCCGAACCCGGTGAGCGCAGCGCTCACCAGCCCGCCCGCAAAACCCCCGAGCAGATACCCGCAGCTGAAGGCCAGCACCTGGCGCGGGCCACCCGCCGCGGTGTAGAGGATGCCGCCGAGGGCGAACACCGGCCAGGCCACGGCCCAGTGCTGCTGGAACAGCTGGCGCAACAGGTCTTCTTCGGTGAACGATCCCCACCAGCCGTAGTGCAGGGAGGCAAAGGCCAGCGTCAGCACAGCCGTCAGCCCCAGCGGCTTGACGAGCAGTTTGGCGCTAGATTTCACCGATGGTTTCCACCTGTGCGACCACCGGTTGCTTGCTGCGCCGGGTCAGCCAGCGCACGCCGAACATGTCGACGATGCCCACCCACACGCGGTTCCAGGCGGTGTACTTGGACACACCGGCCGTGCGGTGGCGGTGGTTCACCGGCACCACCGCGATGCGGCCGCCCAGGCGGCGCACCAGCGCGGGAATGTAGCGGTGCATGTGGTCAAAGTAGGGCAGCCGCAGCCAGGTCGCGCGCGGGATCAGCTTGAGGCCGCAGCCCGTGTCGGGCACGCCGTCGTCCAGGATCTGGCGACGCACGGCGTTGGCGATCTTCGACTGGATCTTCTTCCACTCGGTGTCCTTGCGTTGGTGGCGAAAGCCCGCGATGCAGAAATGCGCGCCCCCCGCCTCCATCGCCTGCGCCTGGCGCAGCAGGGCCGGGATGTCGGCCGGATCGTTCTGGCCGTCGCCGTCGATGGTGACCAGGTAGCGCCCCCGGGCATGCTGGGCGGCGGTGGACAGCGCCGTGCTCTGCCCCACGCTGGCCTGGTGCCGGATCAGCTGGGCGGCGGCGCCCAGCGCGGTGCAGCGCTGCGCGAACTCGGCCGCCGTGGCATCGCCACTGCCATCGTCCACCAGCACGATCTCGAACCCGCACACGGGCCGCAGGGCGTCCACCACCTCGGTCACGAGCTGGCCGATGTTGCCGGCCTCGTCCTTGGCCGGGATCAACACGGAGATCAGGGGGGTGGCGCTGGGGGGCACCGCAAGGCTCGCCGCCGGGCTGGGAGCTGACATGTTCTGGGTCACCATTCACGAATCATCTGGGTCTGCTGCCGGTCAGCAACAACGGCGCCCAAGGGAAAACCCTGACGCCTCCCGATTATCGGCAAGCTTTCTTAAGCCTCTCTTAAGAAAAGTCCGCCACTCGCCCATTCTCGCTCACCGGGTCCGGTTTCCGGCAGCGCGCGACCTACCAGCCTAGCCCGATCTTCAGCGGCAGGTACACCAGCATGCCGGCCACGATGGTGCCCAGCACGCCGCGCTGCCAGACGAACCAGGCCACGCCGGCCGCGGCGGCGAACAGGCGCGCATCCTGCCAGGTGTGGATGAGCTGGCCCTGCGTCATCACGATCTCCGGGATCACCACCGCCGACAGGGCGGCGATAGGCGCGTATTGCAGGCCGCGCTGCGCCCAGTGCGGCAAGGTCCAGGGCTTGCTGGAGATGAGGAAGAAGCCACGGGTGATCACCGTGACGACGCCCATCGCCACGATGGTGAGCAGGGTCCAGGGGTTGAGGTCAAACATGCCGCCCCCCTGGCGCGGCGCCCCCCGATGCCCGGCTTTCGATGACCAGGCAGATGGCCACCGCGCTGGCGATCGCCACCAGGATGTTGAGCTTGAGCGGCAGGGCCCAGGCCGCCACCGCCGCAGCGCCGGCCACGCCGGCCGAGACGATGCGCAGCGGTGAGCTCGCCAGCGAACTCAGCACCCCCAGCAAAGCCAGGATGCCGGCGAAGCCCAGGCCCCACGCGGTCGGGATGGCGTTGGCCAACAGCACCCCCACCACGCTGGAGAGCATCCAGGCCACGTAGTTCACCGCGCAATTGCCCATCAGATAGGCCTGCTGGCGCGCCAGCTCTTGCGGTGTCTGGCCCGGCTTGGGGAAACGGCGGGCAAAAAACACGTAGCTCAGATCGCCGGTGACGTAGCCCGACACCAGCCGCTGCCAGCGCGGCAGGTGCATCAGGTAGGGCCGCAGATGCGCCGAGAACACCATGAAGCGCAGGTTGACGCAGAACGCCGCGGCCAGGATCACCCACAGCGGCGCGCCCGCGGCGATCATGGGCACGGCCGCGAGCTGGGCGCTGCCGGCGTAGACGATGAGCGTCATGAGCAGCGCCTCCAGCGCCGACAGCCCGGACTTGACCATGGCCACGCCGGTCATCAGGCCCCAGGCGGCGATGCCCATGGCCACCGTGGCCTGATCGCGCACACCCTCCCGGAATTCCGCGCGCTGGCGGTGCTCGCGCAGGTAGAACACGCCGGATCAGCCCGCCACGACCTGCGGGGCCACACCGTCCAGGACCTGCCCGGCTTCGAGGGAAAAGCCGCGCAGGAAGTCGGCCACGCCCAGGCGCTTGCCGCCCGCGCGCTGCAGCTCGGTGAGCACCAGCACACCCTCGCCGGTCATGACCCGGATGCCTTCGGGCCCCACGGCCAGCACCTGCCCGGGCACGCCCGCGGTCGGCACCGGGGCCGCTTCGGCATGGGCCGCCCACAGCTTCACCGGCTCGCCCGCCAGGGCGAAGGAGGCCCCCGGGAACGGGTTGAAGGCCCGTACCCGCCGCGCGATGGCCGCCGCAGGGAGCGACCAGTCGATGCTGGCCTCGGTTTTTTCGATCTTGTGCGCGTAGCTCACGCCCTCGGCCGGCTGGGGCACCGGGCGCAGGCCACCGCAGGCGGCCAGTTCCAGCGCCTCGACGATCAGCCGCCCGCCCAGTTCGGCCAGGCGGTCGTGCAGGTCGCCCGTGGTTTCGGCTTCGCCGATGGGCAAGCGCTCCACCAGCAGCATGTCGCCGGTGTCCAGCCCGGCGTCCATCTGCATGATGGTCACGCCGGTGGCCGCGTCACCCGCTTCGATGGCCCGGTGGATCGGCGCGGCGCCGCGCCAGCGCGGCAGCAGCGAGGCATGGATGTTGAGGCAGCCCAGCCCCAGACCTGAGGCGCTGGCAGCCCCCATGGCATCCAGCACCCACTGCGGCAGGATCAGGCCGTAGGCGGCCACCACCATGGCGTCGGCCCGGGCGGCGGCGATGGCTTCGCGCGCCGCGGCCGCATCCTCGGGGTACTTGCCGTCCAGCCGCAGGCTGCGCGGCTGGGCCACGGGCATGCCGTGTGCCAGGGCGAACTGCTTCACCGCCGAGGCCTGCAGCTTCATGCCGCGACCGGCCGGCCGGTCGGGCTGGGTCATCACCAGGGCGATCTCGAAACCCGCCGCGTGCAGGCGCTCCAGCGCCACCCGGGCGAAATCCGGTGTGCCCGCGAAAATGATCCTCATGGGTTCACGGTCGTCACGACCGCTCCATGTCACGCTGCGCCTTGACCAGCTTGCTCTTGATGCGGTTGCGCTTGAGCGGCGACAGGTATTCCACGAACACCTTGCCCATCAGATGGTCCATTTCGTGCTGGATGCACACGGCCAGCATGCCTTCGGCCTCGATGGTGCGCGCCACGCCCTCGCCGTTCAGGGCGCGCACCCGCACCGCCACCGAACGCTCCACACCGTCGTAGATGCCGGGCACCGAGAGGCAGCCTTCTTCGCCCTTGCGGGTTTCCGGGCTGGCCCATTCGATCTCGGGGTTGATCAGCACCAGTGGCTGGTCGCGCGTTTCGCTGACGTCGATCACGACCAGGCGCTCATGCACGTCCACCTGGGTGGCGGCCAGGCCGATGCCACTGGCTTCGTACATGGTGGCGAACATCAGGCTGATCAGCCCCCGGATGCGGTCGTCCACCGCCTGGACGGGTTTGGCCACGGTGTGCAGTCGCGGATCGGGGTAGCGCAGGATGTTGAGCAAAGTCGGCGAAGTCATGGTCGGTCGCGGCCACTGAGGATCGGAAATGGGGCCAACCCGGCGGGCCGCCGGTGCGGCGCAGTGAGCGGGTTGTGGTTTGTCGCTATTTTCGCCACTTTTGAACCGGGGCGTGGGGCCCGAACGCCATAAACATTGCCTAATCAAGGGCTTGGGCGCAAAATCAAATGCGAATTGTCAAGTCAAAAGCGCGACCGCGCTGGTGCCGCCACCCCCTTTGCGGGCAAGGTTCGGGCCGCGGTGGCGACTGCCACAGGGCCCACACATGCCATTGAAAACCTGCGCGTCCGCCGATTTCCGTCCGATCCAAACCCTGCGCCCGCTGGCCTGCGCCGTCGCCGTGCTCGCCACGCTGGCCAGCGCAACGGCCTGGGCCCAGAACTACCCGATCACGCAAGACCAGCGCGCCACCGCCACCCTGGTGGCCGAGTCCGGCGTGCCACTGCACGAGCTGGCGCCCAATGCGCCCGACAGCCACACCGTCAAACGCGGCGACACCCTGTGGGGCATTTCCAGCATCTTCCTCCAGAGCCCCTGGCGCTGGCCCGAGCTTTGGGGCATGAACCTGCAGGACATCCGCAACCCGCACCTGATCTACCCGGGCCAGGTGCTGTACCTCGACAAGTCGGGTGGCCGTGCCCGCCTGAGCACGCGCCGCCCCGGCGACAACGGCGCGCCGCAGACCGTGCGCGTGTCGCCGCGCACGCGTTACGAAAGTCTGTCCGACTCGGCCATTCCCCCGATCTCGCTGCAGGCCATTGAGGCCTTCCTCACCGAACCCCTGATCGTGGACGAGGCCACGTTCGCCAAGGCGCCCCGGATCGTGGCCACCAGAGACAGCCGCGTGCTGCTCAGCCGTGGAGACCGCGCCTATGCGCGCTCGTTCTACGGCGACAACGCCCAGACCGAGGTCGAGCCCTTGAGCACCGCAGCGGGCAAACCGAGGGACTACCGGGTCTTCCGCAACGCGGTGCCGCTCAAGGACCCCAGCACGGGTGAGGTTCTCGCCTACGAGGCGCAGTACGTCGGCAAGGCCCTCATCGTCCGGGACGAATCGCGCAAGGCGGCTGTGGTGGCACCGGCCAAAGCCCAGCCCACCCAGCCCGCGACCCAGGATGTCTACACCCCGCAGTTCGAGCGCACCGCGGCCAACGTCGAGCGGGACAAGCCCGCCAGCGCCGCCGCCCCAGCCAAGGCCCCTGCGGGCGAAATCATTCCGGCGACGATCGACATCATCTCGGCCAAGGAAGAAATGCGCGTGGGCGACCGCATGCTGCCCGAGCCGCCGCGCGAGTTCCCGCACTATGTGCCGACCGCACCGAGCAGCGCCCAGACCGGCCAGATCGTTTCGGTCTATGGCAACGCGGTGACGTTCGCGGGACAGAACCAGGTGGTGGCCATCAACCGGGGCCGTGAGCACGGCATCGAACGCGGCCATGTGCTGGCCTTGCTGAGCGACAGCAACACCCTGACCGACAAGACGGACGACAGCCGGCCGACGCTGCGCCTGCCCGGCGAGCGCAACGGCCTGATGATGGTGTTCCGCACCTTCGACAAGGTGTCCTACGCGCTGGTGCTGCAGATCGCCGATGGCGTGAAGGTGGGCGACCGCTTCACCAACCCCTGATCCCTCCATGAGCAGGGACGAGCTGGCCGCTTGGTTGCGGCTGCTGCTCACGCCCGGCGTGGGCCCGGAACATGCGCGCAGACTGCTGAGCGCCTTCGGCCTGCCCGAGGCGGTGTTCGAGCAATCCATTGACGCGCTGTCGGCGGTGGTGTCGGGCCGGATCGCGCAATCCCTGCAGACGCCGCCCGACGACCTGGAGCCCCAGCTGGAGCGCCTCATGGCCTGGCTGGCCGCATCGCCGGATCGCCACGTGCTCACGCTGGCCGATCCGCGCTTTCCACCCGACCTGCTGCAAATGGCGGACCCGCCCTTGTTGCTGTACGTGCAGGGCCTCCCCGAGGCGCTGAGCCACCCGCGTCGGCTGGCCATCGTGGGCAGCCGCAATCCGACGCCGCAGGGCGAAACCAACGCGCGCCAGTTCGCGTTTGCGCTGGGCCAGGCCGGCGTGTGCGTGGTGTCCGGCCTGGCGCTGGGGGTGGACGGGGCCGCGCACACCGGCGCCCTGGACGCCGGAGCGCCCACGGTGGCCGTGGTCGGCACCGGCCTGGACCGGGTCTACCCCAAACGCCACCTCGCATTGGCCCACCGCATCGCCGCGCAGGGCGCCATCGTCAGCGAGTTTCCCCTGGGCACACCGCCGTTGCCGGCCCACTTCCCGATGCGCAACCGCATCATCGCCGGCCTCTCACAAGGCACGCTGGTGGTGGAAGCGGCGGTGCAGTCGGGCTCCCTGATCACCGCGCGGCTGGCGGCCGAGCAGGGGCGCGAGGTGTTCGCCATTCCCGGGTCCATCCATGCGCCGCAGTCGCGCGGCTGCCATGCGCTGATCCGCCAGGGCGCCAAGCTGGTGGAGTCGGCGCAGGACATTCTGGAAGATCTGCGCATGGCCGAAGCACCGGCGGCCACGGCGCCCGACACCCCGACGCGACCAGACAGCCTGCTCGATGCCATGGGGTACGACCCGGTGAGCTTCGACGCCTTGCAGGCCCGCACCGGACTGGACACCGCCACCTTGCAGGCCCGTTTGCTGGAGCTGGAACTGGATGGCGATGTGAGCCGGATGCCCGGCGGCCTGCTGCAGCGAACAGGCCAGAGCTAAAGCCTGCCGGAGCACCCAACCGCCTCCGGGGCGAGGTGTCTTCAAGCCAGAACGCCGCGGAACCGGCTTTGCCGGGCCGCCAGCGTTGCCCCCTGGGGGGTGACGCACCGCAGGTGCGGCGCGGGGGGGGGGGGGGGGGATCACCCGAGCAGCCGCTCGGGATTCGCGTCGAGCTTGGCCAGCGCGTCGCGCGTGGCCCGCACCGTGAGCGCTTCTTCCTCGCTGGGCACCAGCAGGCCGGCCTGCAGATAGGCCGCGACCCGGTTGGACTGGATCAGGAAACAGCGTCCGCCGTTGGTGACGAACATGAACAGCTGACCGCGCTCGCTGCGCCAGGCCAGCTGCACATTGTGGAGCTTGCCGTTGTGGTCCAGCGCGAACCAGGAACCGATCTGCAGCTCCACCGCCCAGGCGCGCATGGCTTCGGTGGGCTGGCTGCCGCCCTGGCTGATCACCTCGATGTTGCTGGCGTCCACGCCGGTGATCATCTCGATGCTCTCGTTGTCCAGATCCAGATCCCCCATGCCGTTCTCGGGGATGTAGTCTTCCAGGTTCGCCAACCGGTCGGACAGGTGGTCCAGGCTTTCCTGGGAGATCGGTTCGGTGCGCGACATGAACGCATCGGCCAGGGTGTCGCTGACGGACTTGATGTGCTGGTCCTGCAGCCCGGGCGGGTACCCGAGCAGCCCCATGCCCTGGCGCAGGCGCTGCAGCAGGCCCGGCAGCTGCTGGATCACGCGGGCGCGGTCGTTGCGGTTGGGCTTGGCGCTGGCCGCCCACAGCAGATCGGTCGCGACCTGCTTGAGCGAGGTGGTTTCCTCGTGCTTGAGGCCGTACTTGACGCTGGCCACCGCCAGCACGTCCACCCAGACCTTGAACAGGAAGTCCCGCACCTCGTCGCGCACCGGCACCTCATCGAGCAGCTTGCGCAGCTCGATGGTGTACTGGACCGACAGGGTTTCCTTCTGCTCCACCTGCTGCGCGACGCTGACAAAACGGCTGGCGCTGCCGTTTTCGCTGAGGTAGGTGGAAAGGAACTTCTGGAATTCGTCGAGCACCAGCTGGAACACCCGCCGACCGGTTTCGGGGTACTGCTCGATCACCTGCACCACACGTTTGATCTCGGCCTCCAGGGCGGCCGAGCCGACGTTGGACTCAAAACCCAGCACACAGGAACCCATGCGGTCGATCAGGCGCCGCGCGGGGTGCTGCAGGGCGCTGAAGAACTCGGGTTCGGCCAGCGCCACGCGCAACACCGGGATCTGCAGCCGCGCAAACCAGACCCGCACGCTCGGCGGAATGCGTTCCTCGGCCAGGATGCTCTGGAACATCAGCGCCACCACCTCGATGGTGGCCTTTTCGGTCGGTGTGGAAGCCGCCTCCTTGAGCTCGGTCGTGCGCTGGCGCAGCACCCGGGCGGCCTGTTCCACGTGGGTGGCGTCCATATAGGCCACACCCCCGCCGCCGTCCCCCATGTTGGGCAACCCGGCATTGACACTGATCATCGGCAGGGGCTGCTGCATGGCCTGCTGCAGCGCCGGTGACGGAGGCACCAGCTGCGTGGCTTCGAAGTCGCCCCCCACCTTGTCCATCAGCATGCGCTTGAGCCGGCCCATCACCCCTTGGGCCCGCATGCGGGCTCGGGCCAGTGGCGACGCACCGGTCATCATGCGGGTTTCGTCGTGAACCCCCATGCTGGACGACGACATGCTTCCGTGTGAGGAGCTCGATGGGCCACTGCGGCCTGAATCGGAGCGCGAGGCCGACGCCGAACCCGGCCCCTGGCCTGTGGCACGCCCCTGCGTGTCTGGGGTACCGGCACTTGCGGCGCTCCTGGTTTGGGACGGGGCAGCCGTTCGGCTGCCCGGCGTGCGTTTGACCAGCGCCTGCAGGTCAATCTCTTTCATGACCCCGCTGGAGACCAGGAACTCGTTGGTGGCCTTGTAGGCTTCGAGCAGCTTCTTGGCCATCAGCGGCGCCAGCGCGTCCTGCACCAGGGCCCAGCTTTCCCGGGTCATGTGCACGTCGAGCCATTGGTCCACCAAGATGCGGGCCGTGACGTCGGGCAGCAGCACGTCGCCACGCGGCAACTCCTGGCGCTTTTCCAGATGCTGGATCCGCAGGCGCAATTCGTTGAGTTCGGTGGAAGCGAGGTCCAGCACCCGCATGGCCAGCCGCGAAGCCATGATCTGGTCGTCCATGACCCCTTCGGCCATCAACTCGAGCCGGCCCGGTGTGCTGACCTCGTGGCCCGACTGGCTGAAGCGGGGCAGCAGGGTGCGCTGCAACGCCTTGCGGCTCTGGTTGAGCCAGGCGGTCTGGTTCTTCTGGAAAGCGGTCCAGGCGTCGCGGCGCTCCTGCATTTCGCGCGCGGGACCGGCCTGATCGAGGATGGTGGTGAGTCGGGTGTCGCAGGCCTTGACCAGTTCGGGAAGGGCGCGGCCCACCTGAACCACGAAGAGTTCACGCGCCTGTTTGGCTAGGGACGAGACGTTCTGATCGGGTGACGACACAATGGTTTCAGTATGACACGAAAGCACTCTGCCGCTCAGCCCTGCGGGCCAGCACATACCCGCAACCCCGGGGCCTGTTCGCGCTTATACGACAGCACCGGCGTTGGGATCATCGGGATCGCCTTCCTTGCGGGTGCCACCGCCCTTGATCAGGTCCTCGCGCTTGATGCCCAGCCACATCGCGATGGCGGCCGCCACGAACACCGAGGAGTAGATACCAAAGAGAATGCCGATGGTCAGCGCCATCGCAAAGTAGTGCAGCGTCGGGCCACCGAACAGCAACATCGACAGCACCATGATCTGGGTGGAACCGTGCGTGATGATCGTGCGGCTGATGGTGGAGGTGATGGCGTGGTCGATGATCTGGGGCGTCGTCTTCTTGCGGTGGCGGCGAAAGCTCTCGCGGATGCGGTCGAAGATCACCACGGATTCGTTGACGGAATAACCCAGCACCGCCAGCACCGCCGCCAGCACCGCCAGCGAGAACTCCCACTGGAAAAAGGCAAAGAAGCCCAGGATGATGACCACGTCGTGCAGGTTGGCGATGATGGCCGACACGGCGTATTTCCACTCGAAGCGGAACGCCAGGTAGATCATGATCCCGACGATCACCATGCCGAGCGCCTTGAGCCCGTCCTCCACCAGTTCCTGCCCCACCTGTGGCCCCACGAACTCGGAGCGACGCAACGCCACCGCCGGGTTCTGCGCCTTCAGGGCGGCCAGCACGGCCTCGCTCTGCTGCCCTGAGCTCTTGCCCGCCTGCACCGGCAGGCGCAGCAGCACGTCACGGGCGGAGCCGAAGTTCTGCACCGGCACCTCGGCATAACCGAGCGACTCCACCACCTGGCGCACGGCGGCGAGGTCGGCGGGCTGCTCGTAGGCCACTTCCATGACGGTACCCCCGGTGAATTCCACCGACAGGTTCAGGCCCCGGGTCACCAGGAAGATGACGGCAGCGACGAAGGTGATGGCCGAGATCGCGTTGAGCACGATGGCGTGCTTCATGAACGGAATGTCGCGGCGGATGCGGAAGAGTTCCATGGTGCTTTACCTTCAACAAGTCTTCAATCGGCCTTGGCGACGGCGTTGGCGCCATCGGGGCGCCAGACGGTGCCGATGGACACGGTCTTGAGCTTTTTCTGGCGGCCATACCAGAGGTTGACCAGGCCGCGCGAGAAGAACACCGACGAGAACATGCTGGTGAGAATGCCGATGCAGTGCACCACCGCAAAGCCGCGCACCGGGCCGGAGCCGAAGATCAGCAGGGCCACGCCCGCGATCAAGGTGGTGACGTTGGAGTCCAGGATCGTGCCCCAGGCGTGTTCGTAGCCGGCGTTGATGGCCGACTGCGGCGATGAGCCGTTGCGCAGCTCTTCGCGCACCCGCTCGTTGATCAGCACGTTGGAGTCGATCGCCATGCCCAGCGCGAGCGCCATGGCCGCGATGCCCGGCAGCGTCAGTGTGGCCTGCAGCATGGACAACACCGCCACCAGCAGCACCAGGTTGAACGCCAGCGCCAAGCTGGAGAAGACGCCGAACAGCATGTAGTAGACGCACATGAAGACCACGATCACCGCGAAGCCCCACATCACGCTGTTGAAGCCCTTGGCGATGTTTTCGGCGCCCAGGCTCGGGCCGATGGTGCGCTCCTCGATGATCTCCATGGGGGCGGCCAGTGAGCCGGCGCGCAGCAGCAGCGCGGTGTCGCTGGCCTCCACCGTGGTCATCGCGCCCGAAATCTGCACCCGGCCGCCGCCGATTTCGGTGCGGATCACCGGCGCCGTCACCACCTCGCCCTTGCCCTTTTCGAACAGGATGATGGCCATGCGCTTGCCCACGTTGTCGCGCGTGACGTCGCGGAAGATGCGCGAACCCTTGGCGTCGAGCGTCAGGTGCACCGCGGCCTCCTGGGTCTGGCTGTCGAAGCCGGCCTGCGCGTCGGTGAGGTTTTCGCCGCTGAGCAGCACCTCGCGTTTCACGATCACGGCCCGGCCGCTGCGCTCGGGGTAACGCTCGGAGCCGAACGGCACCGCGCCTGTGCCACGCTCGGCGGCCAGGCCTTCGGCGCTTTCGTCGACCAGACGCACCTCCAGGGTGGCGGTGCGGCCCAGGATGTCCTTGGCCTTGGCGGTGTCCTGCACGCCGGGCAGTTGCACCACGATGCGGTCGGCCCCTTGCTGCTGGATCACCGGCTCGGACACGGCCAGTTCGTTGATGCGGTTGTGCAGGGTGGTGATGTTCTGCTTGAGCGCCTGATCCTGCACCAGCAGCGCCGTCGCCGGCTTGAGGGTCGCCACCAGACGGAGCTCACCGCCCTCAGGCAGCTGCACCAGCTGCAGGTCGGGAAACTGGTCCTGGATCACGTTCTGCACCGCCTGCGCCGTGGCTTCATCGCGTGCGCGCAGCTCGATGGTCTGGCCATTGCGGTTGACGCCACCGTGGCGCACGCCCTTTTCGCGCAGCGCGGAGCGCAGGTCGGCGGCCAGCACGTCGGCGCGCCGCTGCAGGGCCGCGGGCATGTCCACCTGCAGCATGAAATGCACACCGCCGCGCAGATCCAGGCCCAGGTACATGGGTACAGCGTTCAGGCCAGCCAGCCAGGCGGGGGTGCGCGGCAGCAGGTTGAGCGCGACCACGTGGCTCGGGCTGGTCGGATCGGGGTTGAGCGCACGCTCCAGCGCATCGCGCGCCTTGATCTGGTCGTCGGTGGACTCGAAGCGGGCCTTGACCGAGTTGCCATCCAGCTGGATCAGCGACGGCGTGAGTCCCTGGGCAGCCAGCGCCTGCTCGACCTGGGTGACCGTGGCCGCGTCCACACGCACCGTGGCCCGCCCCGCCGACACCTGGACGGCCGGCGATTCACCGAAGACGTTGGGCAGGGCATACAGCAAGCCGATCACCAACGCAAAAGCGATGATCAGGTACTTCCAGAGCGGATAACGGTTCATGGCGACAGGCCCTGAGGGCAGAGGTGGCTTCTATCCAGAATGCGGCGGAACCGGCTCCGCCGGGCCGCTCGCATTGCCCCCTTGAGGGGGTGACGCGCCGCGAGTGCGGCGCGGCGCGGGGGTGGTCCTTACTTCTTACTTAATAGTGCCCTTGGGCAGCACCTGCGTCACGGCCGAGCGTTGCATCTGGACTTCAACGCCAGTGGCGAGTTCCACGCTCACGTAGATTTCGCCGATCTTGGACACCTTGCCCAGGAAGCCCCCGGCGGTCACGATCTCGTCGCCCTTGGCCAGGGCCTCAACCATGGCCTTGTGCTCTTTCTGCCGCTTCATCTGGGGGCGGATCATCACGAAATACAGCACCACGAACATCAACACCAGCGGCAGCATGCCCATGATGGTGGATTGGGTGTCGCCGCCGGTGGCGGCCTGGGCGTAAGCGGAAGAAATGAACACGGACGGTCTCCAACAGGTTCAAGAGCACAACAGCGCCAAAGGCCCGGCGGCCCCGTGGGGCGGCGCCAGGCGCTTTGAACTCAACCGGCGATTGTATGTTGCGGGGGTCGCGATCAGGCGGCCTTGGCCACAGAGGCCGTGCGCGGCTGGCGCCATTGCGCCATCAGGCCGCTCCAGCGGCTGCGTGCGGCCGCCAGATGGCGCTCCTTCACATGGCCGAAGCCCTTGATCTGCTCCGGCAGGTTCGCGATCTCCAGCGCCAGCGCGTGGTTGTCGGCGGTCAGGCCCTGCAGCAGTTCGTCCACACAAGCCCGGTACTCGCCGATCAGGGCCCGCTCGGTGCGCCGCTCCTCGGTGCGGCCGAAGATGTCCAGCGCCGTGCCGCGCAGGCCCTTGAACTTCGCCAGCACACGGAACACGGTGAACATGGCCGGGCCGAACTTCTGCTTGATCAGCTCGCCCTTGTCGTTCTTCTTCGCGATCAGCGGCGGCGCCAGGTGCACCTTCAGCTTGAAATCGCCCTCGAACTGGCTGGCGAGCCGGGCGTGGAACGCCGGATCGCTGTGCAGGCGGGCCACCTCGTACTCGTCCTTGTAGGCCATGAGCTTGAAGAGCTGGCGTGCCACGGCCTCGGTGAGCGCGGTCTTGTTGCCCAGCGACGCCTCAGCCGCCCGCACCTTCTCCACGAACCGCTGGTAGTCGGCGGCGTAGGCGGCGTTCTGGTAGCCGGTGAGGAACGCCACGCGTCGCGCGACCAGGCTGTCCACCGTCTCGCGCTTCTTGAACTGGATCACCTGCGAGCCCGCGCCCGCCGGCACCAGCAGCGCGGCCAGCGCCTTCGGATCGTGCGCGGCGCGGCGGCCCCATTCGAAGGCGGTCTTGTTCTTCTCCACCTGCACCGCGTTGAGCTCGATGGCGCGCATCAGCGCGTCATGACCCAGCGGCACCCAGCCACGCTGCCAGGCGTAGCCCAGCATCATGGGGTTGGTGTAGATGCTGTCGCCCATCAGCGTCGTGGACGCGGTCTCGGCGTCGAACACACCCACCTGGTCCGCGCCCAGGCTGTGGGTCAGCGCGTCCACGCAGGCCTGCGCCGGGTTCTGCCAGTCCGGGTGGGTCACAAAGGCGGCCGTGGGCGTGGCGTGGGCGTTGAGCGCCACGTGGCTGCGGCCCGCGCGCAGGCGCTGCCAGGTTTCCTTGTGCGCCGCGACGATGGGGTCGCAGCCGATCACGAGGTCGGCCGAGGCGGCCGACACGCGCGTGGTGCGGATCGCGTCCTGGTGCGCACCGATCAGCACGTGGCTCCAGGTGGCGCCGCCTTTTTGCGCCAGGCCCGCCGCGTCCTGCGTGACGATGCCCTTGCCTTCGATGTGCGCCGCCATGCCCAGCAACTGGCCGATGGTGATGACCCCGGTGCCGCCCACGCCCGCGACGATGATGCCCCAGGCCTCGGCGTCGAGCGCGGGCAGGGCCGGTTGCGGCACCACGCCGCCGGTCCACTCCAGGCCGCCGGTTTTCTTGTCCTTCTTGCGCAGCTGGCCGCCTTCCACGGTGATGAAGCTCGGGCAGAAGCCCTTGACGCAGGAGAAGTCCTTGTTGCAGCTGCTCTGGTTGATGGTGCGCTTGCGACCGAACTCGGTCTCCAGCGGCTCGACCGACAGGCAGTTGCTCTGCACGCTGCAGTCGCCACAGCCCTCGCACACCAGCTCGTTGATCACCACGCGCTCGGCCGGGTCCACCAGGGTGCCGCGCTTGCGGCGGCGGCGCTTCTCGGTGGCGCAGGTCTGGTCGTAGATGATGACCGTGGTGCCCTTGATCTCGCGGAACTCGCGCTGCACCGCGTCCAGCGAGTCGCGGTGCTGGATGGCGATGCCGCTGGGCAGGCCGCTCACGCTGGCGTACTTCTCGGGCTCGTCGGTCACGATGGTGATCTTGGCCGCGCCCTCGGCGCGCATGCTCTGCGCGATCTGCACCACGCTGTGGCCCTCGGGGCGTTCGCCCACCTGCTGGCCACCGGTCATGGCCACGGCGTCGTTGTACAAAATCTTGTAGGTGATGTTCACGCCCGAGGCGATGCTCTGGCGGATCGCCAGGATGCCGCTGTGGAAGTAGGTGCCGTCGCCCAGGTTGGCGAACATGTGCTGCTCGTTCACGAACGGCTGCTGGCCGACCCAGGGCACACCCTCACCGCCCATCTGGGTGAAGCCCACGGTGGCGCGGTCCATCCAGATCGTCATGAAATGGCAGCCGATGCCGGCCATCGCGCGCGAGCCTTCGGGCACGCGGGTGCTGGTGTTGTGCGGGCAGCCCGAGCAGAACCAGGGCTGGCGCTCGGCGCCTTCCACACCCTTGGTCAGCAGGGTCTGCAGGGACTGCTCCTGCGCGGTGTAAATGGCGAGCTGCGCGTCGATGCGCGCCTGCACGTCCTCGGGCAGGCCCAGCTTGCGCAGGCGGCGCGCCACGGCGCGCGCGATGATGGCCGGTGACAGGTCGGCGTTGGCGCGCAGCAGGGTGTGGGCGCTCGGGTTGGGCATGCTCCATTCGCCGCCGCTGAAGTCGCCTTCGACCTCGTCGAACTTGCCCAGCACGTTGGGCCGCACGTCGCCGCGCCAGTTGTAGAGCTCTTCCTTGAGCTGGTATTCGATGACCTGGCGTTTCTCTTCCACCACCAGGATCTCGCGCAGGCCGGTGGCGAACTCGCGCGTGGTCTGCGCTTCCAGCGGCCAGACCACGTTGACCTTGTGCAGGCGCAGACCGATGCGGCGGCAGGTGGCGTCGTCCAGGCCCAGGTCCAGCAGCGCCTGGCGCGTGTCGTTGAAGGCCTTGCCGCTGGCGATGATGCCGAAGCGGTCGTTCGGGCCGGCGATCACGTTGTGGTTCAGCTTGTTGGCGCGGATGTAGGCCAGCGCGGCGTACCACTTGTAGTCAAACAGGCGCGCTTCCTGCTCCAGCGCGGCGTCGGGCCAGCGGATGTGCACGCCGCCGGGCGGCATGTCGAACTCGGGGATCACGATCTCGACCCGCTCGGGGTCGATCATCGCCGTGGCGCTGGATTCGACGATCTCCTGGATCGTCTTCATGCCGGCCCAGACGCCGCTGAAACGGCTCATGGCGATGGCGTGTTGCCCCAGGTCCAGGATGTCCTGCACGCTGGTCGGGAAGAACACCGGCAGGCCACAGGCCTTGAAGATGTGGTCGCTCTGGTGCGCGGCGGTCGAGCTCTTGGCCACGTGGTCGTCGCCAGCCACCGCGATCACGCCGCCCCAAGGTGTGGTGCCGGCCATGTTGGCGTGCTTGAACACGTCGGAGCAGCGGTCCACCCCCGGGCCCTTGCCGTACCAGATGCCGAACACACCATCAAACTTGTTGCTGCCGGGCGGCGCAAAGCCCAGCTGCTGCGTGCCCCAGAGCGCGGTGGCCGCCAGCTCTTCGTTCACGCCCGGCTGGAACACGATGTTCTGTGCCTTCAGGTAGGGCGCGGCCTTCTGCAAGGCCTGGTCGTAACCGCCGAGCGGCGAACCGCGGTAACCGCTGATGAAACCCGCTGTGTTCTTGCCCTGCAGCGCGTCGCGCTGGCGCTGCAGCATGGGCAGCTTGACCAGCGCCTGCACGCCACTCATGAAGGCGCGGCCGTGGTCCAGGGAATATTTGTCGTCGAGCGTGACGGTTTCGAGCGCGCGGCGGATGTGCTCGGGCAGTGGGGCGTTCATCTTGTTGTCTCCTGCGTGGGTGGAAAGCCACCTTGTGGGCGGCATCTGACTGGAGAAACGGCCGGGTCGGCCGCATCCAGTGTGCCGCACAGTGTATGACCCGGGCGCTGACAGGTGTTTGCTTTTCATGCCCAGATTTACCACCAAAAGGAAAGATTCTTCCTGAATAATGCGGCCGATGGAAACACTCGACAAGTTTGATCTCGCCATCCTGAGCGAACTGCAAACCGATGGTCGCCTGACCAACGCCGAACTCGCCAACCGCGTGGGTCTGTCGGCAGCACCCTGCTGGCGGCGCGTGCGCGCGCTCGAAGAGCAGGGCTTCATCCGCGGCTACCGGGCCGAACTCGACCGCGAAAAAATGGGGCTGGGCGTGCTCGCCTTCGTGCGGCTCGATGCCGAGCGCAACAGCGGCGACGTGCTGCGCCAGATGGAGTCGGCCATCCAGGGCATCCCCGAAATCGTGTCCTGCCACTACATCAGCGGCTCGGGCACCTTCGAGCTGCAGGTGGTCTGCCCCGACCTCAACCACTTCAGCCGCTTCGCGCGCGAGGTGTTGATCAACCTGCCCAACGTGAAAGACCTGCACACCAGCTTCTCGCTCGGCGAGGTCAAATCCGCCGGTGCACTTCCGTTGTCACACCTGTTACCCAAAAGTTCTGGCACGGCACGTCCCCCGAAAACTTGAGCCCTTTTTGCGACCACCCGTCCGCAAACTTCGACCGCCGGGGGAATAAATGGCCGTAAGTGCTTGGAAATTGTGACTTTTGCCCGGAAACGGGCTTGCAACCATATGTGTCCTTCCGTACCATCGGCCCCACTATAAAAGTGACCAAAGTATTCAAAGTGCTGCGGCCACACCGGTTTCCCATCCTTGAAGGTAACGTCGTGAAAAACTCCCTGCTCCTCAAGTCCGCCCTGGCGCTGGCCATGGCGGCGCCTCTCATGGCTTCGGCCGAATCCCAACTGGTGACCGGTGCCGGCACCGCCACCGCCCGCCTGGACCTGCGCGTCGTGATTCCGCGCGTGCTGTTCCTGGGTGTGGGCGCCGGCGCCGCCACCCCGCTGGCCAGCAACGGCAGCATCAACACCCTGACGTTCGACTACTCCACCAACCCGCTGGACGTCGGTACCGGCGCGGCGGCCGCGTCCATCTCGAACGACGGCCCCCTGCCCGGCGGCAATGCCGTCCCGGTGCGCGTGTTCGGCAACGATGGCCAGATCACCATCACCGCCACCAACCCGGCCAACCTGACCAGCGGCGCCGACACCATTCCCTTCACCGAGCTGTCGGTGTCCACCACGAATGCGGCCCTGCCTGCGCCCGGTTTCAATGGTGGCACCAGCCTGCCCACGCTGGCCGGCCGTGTCACCAACCAGACCGCCAACTGGGCATACAGCTACGCCAACGCCACCACGCCGGCGTTTGGTACCTACACGGGCCGAGTGACCTACACCGCCACGATGCCTTGAGGACGCAGGTCCTGCGTCGCCGACACCGGTGAGCGCCCGCGCCACCGGTCAAACCACGGAGGGCCTGCACACCGCAGCCCTCCGTTGTCTTTTGGGCCGCCACCGGTCCGCCCCCCGGAACCGCCCGGGCGGCCGGCGATCACAACGACACCATGAACCAGCTCTTGCGCCCGCACACCCCCAGACGGCTCGCCGCCGCCTGCCTGGCGCTGCTGTGTGGCGCGCACATGGCGGCGGCGCACGCCTGGTCGCTGACCCTCGCGGCGGCCTCGCGCCGCGTGTTCCTGCATGTGGGCAACGGCACCTACGACAACACCAACGGCACCATCAACCTGGTGCAGGTCACGGTGCCCACGGCGCAGCTGGGCAACGGCACCGCGCTGGCCATGACCAGCAACAGCACCCAGGCCACCAGCCTGTACGGCGACAACTACGCCACCTGCCCCACGCCCGCCAGCCAGGTGATGGTGGGCGCCTCGTACCGGCGCAGCAATGCGGGCAACGGCCCCGCGAGCGCCACGCTGAGCGTGACCTCCCCGGCCAGCCTGACCACCACCGGCGGTGACACCATCCCCATCTCGCAGGTCAGCTGGACCGTGTCCGCCCCGGGCAGCGGCGTGCCCAACGTGATCCCCGCCGGCACCTTCAACGGCGGCACCCAGACCCTGGCGACCGTGCCCGCCAACCGCTACATCGAGAACTGCCACACCTTCAGCTACGCCAACAGCGCGGTGCGCGCGGCGGGCACCTACAACGGCAGGGTGACCTACACCCTGAGCAGCCCATGACGCTGGCGCGCCCTCTGCTGCTCGCGCTGCTGGGCGGGCTGCTGGCCGGCCCGGCGCTGGCCAACCCGCACCGGCTGGACGACTCGCAGAGCCACACCGTGCCGCCCAACGTGCAGATGCAGTGGCGGCCGGTGGCCAAGAGCCGGTCCGACGTGGGTGGCATGGAGGCCTGGCTGATGGTGAACGTGCGCATCGACACGCACGACTGGATCGGGCGCAGCGGCCGTGTCTACATGGTGTTGCCGCGCGACGAGACCTCCACCATCGAGGCGGTGTGGACCACGCGGGGGCGCCTGCTGGGTGGGCGCCTGGTGTCGGGCGAGCGCGCGCTGGTGTACGCGGGCCAGATCCCCGGCGCCACGCTGCAGGACCAGTTCCAGGTGCGCCTGCGCTCGGGCGCGGACTGGCAGAGCAACACCCGGCGCCTGAATTTCCACTTCGAGTTCGATGCCGACTGAGCCTTGTGTCCCCATGCATTCCCTGATGTTCCGCTTTCAACGCTTTGAGGCCCTGCTGCTGGGCTGCCTGCTGTGGGCCGCCGCCCCCTCCTTTGCCACCGCCCAGGGCTTTGCCGCGTACATCACGCCGCCCCGGTTCGACGTCAAGATCGCGCCCGGCCAGAGCCTGCGCCAGGTGTTCGAGATCCAGCACGTGGGCCAGCTCAAAGGGGGCTACCGCCTCTACACCAACGACTGGACCTACCAGCCGGACAACACCGTCATCTTCAGCGACGAGCTCGCGCCCGACAGCTGCCGCCCCTGGGTCGCGGTCGAACGGCGTGAGCTCACGCTGGAGCCCGGCGCGCGCTACCGCTTCCGGTTCGAAATCACCCCCCCGCCGGGCACGCCGGCGCGCGAATGCCGGTTCGCCATCATGGTCGAGGGCGTGGACCCGGCCAAGAGCAGCGTGGACGTGGGCGGGCGCATCGGCGTCATCGTCTATGCCGCCATTGGCGGCGCCGAGCCCGTGCTTGAGCTTGCCGCCACCCGCGTGGCCATGGTCGGCGGCAAACCGGTCGCGATGCTGGACATCCGCAACCGCGGCAACGCCCACGGCCGTCTGGAGGGCTTCGTCAACGCCACGGACGCCACCGGCCGCCGCCTGGAAATGACCCCCACCGACATGCCCATCCTGCCCGGCGAAACGCGTGGCGTGGCGCTCGGGCCGGTGATCGACGAGGGCCAGCCCGTGCCCGAGATCCGCTTCCCGCTGGCCGTCAAGGGCAGCCTGGAATGGGGCAAGAACCGTCTTCCGCTGGACGCGAGTTTTGCTCCATGAGCCTGGCGCCCCGGCCAGGCGGCTTGCTGCTGGCGACCCTGATGGGTGCACTGGGCCCGGCACAGGCGCAGACGCCCCCGGCCGCGGCAGCGCCCGCCGCGGCCCCGGCCGCCGCTTCGCCGGCCCCGGCCTATGTCGACCGCGTCATCGAAGGCCTGCAGCCCGAGACGCTGGACGAGGACGCCGGCTACGACTACGACCGCGCCGGATGGCCGCGCTTCCTCAAGCTGGAAACCCGGCTGGGCACCCAGCCCTTTGACGAAAGCCAGCGCACCCGGCTCGGCTACAGCATTTACGGCCTGCTGGAGACCCCCAACCACGGCACCCTGTCGCTGGACGGCAGCTTCACGCCCAGCGACCGCCAGGGCACCCTCACCCTGCGCCAGCGCGGCATGCCGCTCACCGGCGGCTGGCTGGCCAACCACGAGCTTGGCATCATCAGCACGCCCGCGCCCGCCATCACCCGGCTGCCCTCGCGCGTGTTCGTGCCCACCTCGATCCTGCAAGGTGCGGGCGGCGAGTGGGAAAACCCGGGCCAGGGCCTGCAGCTGCAGGCCGCCACCGGGGTGCCCGGGCAGCTGCAGATCCAGCCGGCCTCCGGGTTCGAGCGGCTGGCGGGGCGGCGCACCGCCCTGGGCGCCCAGTGGCGGCCCGGCGCGGACGGCGCCAGCGACCCGCTCGGCGAATCGCGCGACGGCTGGACGCTGGCCTTGCAGCACGAGAGTGCGCAGGGCGTGACCCCCGTGGGCTCGTCCAGCCCGACCGCCCCCCGGCTCGACGCCCATGCCACCCTGGTCGCAGCCCGCCACGAGGGCGAGCGACACCGCCTGCAGGCCAAGGCCATGAGCAGCGGCGTCAACGATGCGCGCGGCACGCTCGCCGGCTACTGGCTCGACGGCGAGTGGGACGACGGCCCCCGGCGTTACGGCGCGGGCCTGTACCGGCTCGATCCCGGGCTGAACTGGGCCAACCTGCCCATGGCCAACGACGTCACCGGCGCCCACCTGAGCACCCACTGGCGCACCCGCCAGTGGTCGGCCGAGGGCTCGGTCGACTGGCTGCGCTCGGTCAGCGGCCGCAGTTCCGCCGGCTACTACGCCACCTCCAGCGCCCGCTGGCGCCTGAGCCGCGACAGCAACCTGGGCGTCGGCATGGCCCTGCGCGACTACGCCGGCCGGGCCTGGAGCAGCTACGGCGACTACCGCTGGCAGAACGGCTGGGGCACCAGCGGCCTGCGCCTGGAGCTCGAAGGCGGCGCCAACCAGGGCTCGTCCCGGCTGCTGAGCTATGACCAGGACTGGGCGGTGCCCCAGGGCTGGACGGTCTCCACCAGTCTGGGCGTGGGCCACGCCGGCGCCGATGCCAGCACCGGCCAGCCCGCCGAAAGCCTGTGGTCCAGCGCGGTCAGCTTCTCGGCCCCCGTGACCTCGCGCGCCAGCCTGCACGGCAGCCTCAACACCGAACACGCCAGCGCCAGCGCGAGCCGCAACAGCCTGAACCTGGGCGCCAGCTGGCGCATCGACACCCGCTGGAGCCTGGAAGGCAACGCCATCCGCTCCACCGGGCGCAGCCGCACGCGCAACTCGATCGACCCGCTGGCGCCGCCGCAGACCGCGGTCAACACCAGCGCCTACCGCTCGTTCCACGCCGTGCTGCGCTACGAGCTGCAGGCTGGCAGCCGCAGCGTGCCCATGGGCGGCAAACCCTCGGACGGGGGCGGGCGCATCGAAGGCACGGTGTATTTCGACGCCAACCGCAGCGGCACCCAGGAAGCCAGCGAGACCGGGGTGCCCGGCGCCACGGTCTACCTGGACAACCGCTACGCCGTGCGCACCGACACCCAGGGCCGCTTCGAATTTCCCTTCGTCGCCAGCGGCCCGCGTACCGTGACCGTGCGCAACGACAGCCTGCCCCTGCCCTGGGGCGTGGTCGACGAGGGCCAGGCCAAGGTGGACGTGCGGCTGCGCGAAACCACCCGGCTCAGCCTGCCGGTGCAGCGCAACGACAACTGAGCGGCTGAGCGTCTTTCACTCACGCCCGCCCGGCCGCCGATCACCATCAAGTTGGGCCACCAGCCGCCGATACAGGGGGCATGTCCGCGCCCCTTCGCCCCTTGCTGCCGCCGTTGCTGGCCGCGCTCGGCCTGCTGTTCAGTCCGGCCGCCAGCATGGGCGAGAGCGCGAGCACATCGGGCGCCCTGAGCGCCAGCGCCACGCTGGACATCCGCATCGTCGTCCCGCCGGTGATCCGCGTGCTGGAAAACAACCATCCGCAGCAGCTCGACACCTCCGCCAGCGGCGAGGCCAGCGCCGAGCAACGCCTGGTGGTGCTGTCCACCATGAAGCGGGGTTTCTGCGTCTTGCTGCGGCGCTCCACGCCCCAACTCGGCACATGGGAGCTGCAGACCGCCCCACAAAGCGGCATCCAGCTCAGCCCGACGGCCGACGGCTACCGCCTCTGTGGCACCCGTCCGGGGCGTTACACCGTGCTGTTGCAACACCGATTTGCTAGCAACAACGCCAGCGCCACCGCGCTGAGCTGGCCCGTACAGACCGATATCTCGGCCATCTGAGCCCCCGCTTCGTGGCCGCTCGTCCACGAAAACGGGTTTCGGGATGTAAACCCCACATCCGCAACCGTGCCCCCGTTACATGGGCCCAGGGGGGTGGTGCGCCAATTTGTTCTGTACTTATCGCCCGACGCGCGCCAACGCGACCTTGGCGGGGGTGGCGCTGGTGACAACCGACGCGCTGGCCGTCCAGATGAACGGTTTGGGTCTTTGATCGTGATGTTCGATGTACAGCGCAATGGCCTGCCGAAGTTCGGCCACGCGGGTGAAGCTGTCGCGTCTGATGCGGTGCTCGAAGATATCGCGGAGAAAACGCTTGACCATGTTCAACCACGAGGTGTTGGCGGGGGTTGAGTGCACGACCACGCGCGGGTGTTCGGCCAGCCAGGCCTGGACCTCGGGGTACTCGGGGCTGGCGTCGTTGTCGACGATCAGGTGCAACTTCAGGTGCTTGGGCGTCTTGCGATCGATCAGGCGCAGGAACCTGAGCCACTCCTCGTGGCGATGCCGGTCCTGGCACATCGAGATCACCGTTCCGTCCAGCGTGTTGAGCGCGGCAAACAGCGTTGTCGTGCCATTGCGCTTGTGGTCGTGGGTCATGGTGCCGGCGCGTCCGGGCTCGCTGCGGTGCAGCATCTGGAGCTGGCTCTTTTCGCCACAGCTGAGCACCAGCGCATGCTCGCGCGGGTTCATGTAGAGCCCCACGACATCGACCAGTTCGTCCTCGAAGCGAGGCGGCGTGCGTGAGACCTTGGTGTCCTGCAGGTGCGGCTGGATTCCATTGCGCTGCCACACCCGGCGGATGGTCGTGGCGCTCAGGCCCAGATGGGCCGCCAAGGTGCGTGTGCTCCAGTGCGTGGTCTGCGCCCGTGGCTTGTGCAGCGTCGTGTTCAGGATGTGCGACTCCACCTCGGGCGTCACGCTCGGTGTGCGTCCCGGGCGCGAGGCGTCCTGCAGCAAGGCCTGGAGGCCGCCTTCCATGAAGCGCCTCCGCCACAACGCCACTTGCCGCCGGTCGAGCTTGACCTCGTTGGCGATGTCCTTGTTCTGCCAGCCTTGCGCCGCCAGCAAGACGATGCTGGCGCGTTGCTGCACGCGCGCCTCGACCCGCCGTCCCTTGGACAGCGTGCGCAACCCACGCTCGGTCTGCGCATCCAGCTCAATCGCCTCGGCCACTCGCATCGCGTCAACCTCCTGAAGCGCTGAAGTCTGCCAGAGACCATAAGTTCATTCAATTACGGCGCACCGCACCAGCGCTCCCCCGGCAGCACATGAAACCAGATTTCGATACATCGCAATCCTTGTTGAAGGAACTCAAAGCTCGTTACATGCGGCTTTTGTGCGTGCCCTAACAATGAAAAAGACGAGCGCAGGGTTGCATGCCTGCGCAGAACCCAACGAACCCAGGATGTCCATGTATGCCGTGCTTTTGCCACCTGACGCCCCAGCGCGCCATGCGAGTGCATACCATGCACCCGCATGGGGCCCGCCCATTGGCCAACCCCATCCGCAGCGAGCGTTGACATGGCCCGCGCACGCACCCATCCACAAGAGACGCTAGAGAGGCACGCGCCGGCCGAAGGCGGCCCGGGCACCGTCGTCCCTCTCTACAACGAACACGACCTGGCCCGCAGCCTGGCCCCCTGGGCCAACCTCGCCCGGCGCCAGCAGGAGGTGAAAGTCTGGCTGGTGTTCACCGACCTGGCCGTGCTCGCGTTCTGCTTCATCGCCGGGCGGCTGCCCGCGTGGCTTCGCGACGAAATGAGCCTCTCGCAGGCCATGAACGTCTGGTGGGCCGCCAATGGCCACCTGCGCATCACGCTGTTCGCCGCCGTTGCCCTGACCATGGTCAGCTGGATGTGGACCGTGCAGGGCCACTACACGGCCCACCGCCGAAAGCCCTGGTGGGACGAAGCGCGCCAGATGATCCAGGTCATCGTGCTCGCGGCGCTGCTCGACGCCATGGTCATGTACCTCGCCAAGTGGCCGCTCTCTCGCCTGTGGACCGGCGCCACCTGGGGCCTCGTGCTCGTCTGCCTGCCACTGGCGCGCCTGGCCGTGCGCACCGGCTTGCTGCGCGCCGGCCTGCTGACCCAGCCCTACGTGCTCATCGGCCACCCCGACGACGTTGAAAAAGCCGCCGCCGCCCTGGCCAGCGAGCCGCTGCTGGGCTACCGGCCCGTGGCCGTGGTCTGCCCCGATCCCGGCGCGCGCCTGGTCAACCTCGGGGGAGGCCAGATGGCCGCGCCCACCGCGCTCACCCCGGGCGTGCGCGCGTTCCTCGCCCGGCCCGGGCCCCACCAGCTGGTGGGCGTGCTCGGCATCCGCGACAACAACTGGCTGCGCGAACTGGCGCAGGAGCTCATGCTCACCCGCGACGACCTGGTCATGGTGCCCGCGCTCGGCGGCCTGCCCATCTACGGCATGGAGGTCTCGCACTTCTTCAGCCACGAAGTGCTGCTGCTGCGCGCCCGCAACAACCTCAACCGCCGCGGCCCGCAAGTGCTCAAACGCGCGCTCGACATCGTGGGCGCCGCCGCCCTGCTGGTGCTGCTCGCGCCGCTGTTTGCCTGGGTCGCGTGGCGCATCAAGCGCGACGACGCCGGCCCCGTGTTCTTCGTGCAAAAGCGCGTGGGGGTGGACGGCCAGCTGTTCGACTTCATCAAGTTCCGCAGCATGGTGATGGACGCCGACGGCGCCCTGGAGCGCTGGAAAACCGAAAACGAAAAGCTCTACGTGCAGTACCTGGCCAGCAACTTCAAGCTCGCCAACGACCCGCGCATCACCCCCATCGGCCACCTCATCCGCCGCACCAGCATCGACGAGCTGCCCCAGCTCATCAACGTGCTCAAGGGCGACATGAGCCTGGTCGGCCCGCGCCCGCTGCTGGCCCGCGAGCTGGGCGAGTACGGCAAGAGCATCGCCGCCTACGGCAAGGCCCGCCCCGGCATCACCGGCCTGTGGCAGATCAGCGGGCGCAGCGCCAGCACCTTCCAGCACCGCATCAACATGGACCTCTGGTACGTGCGCAACTGGTCGCTCTGGTACGACCTCGTGATCATGCTGCGCACCGTGCGCGTGGTGCTCAGGCAAGAAGGCGCCTGCTGACTCCCACCTGAGCTTGTTGTCCCACCGCGCCGCCCGCATGCCCTCCACAGACAACGCGGGCGGCCCACCCATCCCCTATCCATGCTGCACCGCACCATCATCACCCCTGTCATCCTCTGCGGCGGCGCCGGCACCCGGCTCTGGCCGCTGAGCCGCAAGAGCCTGCCCAAGCAGTTCGTGCCCCTGATCGGCGGCAAGAGCCTGCTGCAGCTCACGCTGGAGCGCGTGCGCCCGCTCGGCCCCAACCTCATGGTCGTCACCGCCGAAGGCCACCGCTTCATGGTGGCCGACGCGCTGCAAAGATCGCCTGGTGCGGCCCAGGTGATCCTGGAGCCCGTGGCGCGCAACACCGCCGCCGCCATGGCGCTCGCGGCCCTGCTGTCGGCGCAGAACGGCGAGCCCGAGGCCCTGCTGCTCTTCTGCCCGTCCGACCACCACATCCCCGACGCCGTGGCCTTCGTCAGCACCGTCGAGCAAGGCGTGCCCGCGGCCGAAAGCGGCGCCATCGTCACCTTCGGCATCGTGCCGAGCTCCCCGAGCACCGCCTATGGCTACATCGAGCACGGTGCCTCCCGGGCCGGCCAGACCCTGGCGGTCGAGCGCTTCATCGAAAAGCCCAACGCCGACAAGGCCCTGCAGCTGCTGCTGAGCGGCCAGGTCCTGTGGAACGCGGGCATCTTTCTGTGCCGCGCCAGCGCCCTTCTGCAAGCCCTGCAGCAACACGCGCCGGACATCCTGGCCAGTTGCCGCGAAGCCCTGCCCGCGCCGGTCGATCCGGCCACCGCCGAACCCGGCACGCACTGGGTGGCACCGCTGCCCGGCGCCTTCGCCGCCTGCCGCTCGCAGAGCATCGACTACGCCGTCATGGAACACCATGCCCATGTGGCGGTGGTGCCCTACACCGGCGCCTGGAGCGATGTCGGCAGCTGGAACGCCGTGGCCGAACTCACGCCCGCCGACGCCGAAGGCAACCGCGTCCAGGGCCAGGGCTTCGTCCCGCTCTCGCGCGACACCTACATCCACGCGCCCCACCGCCCGGTGGTCGCGCTCGGCACCCAGAACCTGTTCATCATCGACACGCCCGATGCCCTGCTGGTGGCCCACCGCGACTGCGCCGAACAGGTGAAGGACGTGGTGGCCCAGCTGGAGAGCCTGGAGTGCGCGCAGGCCGTGATCCACCGCAAGGTGGCCCGCCCCTGGGGCTGGTACGACAGCATCGACATCGGCGAGCGCTTCCAGGTCAAGCGCATCGGCGTCAAGCCCGGCGCCGCGCTCAGCCTGCAAAAGCACCACCACCGCGCCGAACACTGGATCGTCGTCAAGGGCACGGCCGAAGTCACCCGCGGCCGCGAGACCTTCCTGCTGTCGGAAAACCAGTCCACCTACATCCCCATCGGCGAGCTGCACCGCCTGCGCAACCCCGGCAAGCTGGAGCTGGAAATGATCGAAGTGCAGTCCGGCAGCTACCTCGGGGAAGACGACATCGTCCGCCTCGAAGACACCTACGGCCGTGTGCCGGCCACCCAGTGACCCCCTCTCTCCCTCCCACTCTGAAAGGTTCGTCATGAGCGCTTATCCCAAAATCTACATCGCCGGGCACCGCGGCCTGGTGGGCTCCGCCATCGTGCGCCAACTCGTGGCCAACGGCCATCCGCTGGACCGCATCGTCGGCCGCACCCGCGACGAGCTCAACCTGACGGACCAGGCGGCCGTGCGCGCCTTCTTTGCCCGCGAGAAGCCCGACCAGGTCTATCTCGCGGCGGCCAAGGTCGGCGGCATCTACGCCAACAACACCTACCCGGCCGAGTTCATCTACGACAACCTCATGGTGCAGGCCAACGTGGTGGACGCCGCGTTCCTCAATGGGGTGCGCAAGCTGCTGTTCCTGGGCTCCAGCTGCATCTACCCCAAGCTCGCGCCGCAGCCCATGGCCGAGGGCGCGCTGATGCAAGGCCCGCTGGAGCCCACCAACGAGCCCTACGCCATGGCCAAGATCGCCGGCATCAAGCTCTGCGAGAGCTACAACCGCCAATACGGCGCCAGTCACGGCGTGGACTACCGCAGCGTCATGCCGACCAACCTGTACGGCCCGGGCGACAACTACCACCCCGAAAACAGCCACGTGATCCCCGCGCTGATCCGCCGCTTCCACGAAGCCAAGGAAGAGGGCGCGCCCCAGGTCCGCATCTGGGGCACCGGCACGCCGCGGCGCGAGTTCCTGTACGTGGACGACATGGCCGCCGCCTGCGTGCATGTGATGGAGCTGCCCAAGAGCGCGTACGACGCCTGCACCTCCCCCATGCAAAGCCACATCAACGTCGGCTTCGGTGAGGACGTGACCATCGCCGAGCTGGCCCGCCGCGTGGGCGAAGCCGTGGGCTACGAAGGCGAGATCGTGTTCGACACCAGCAAGCCCGACGGCACGCCGCGCAAGCTGCTGGACAGCGACAAGCTGCTCGGCATGGGCTGGACACCGCGCGTGGACCTGCGCAAAGGCCTGGCCCGCGCCTACGCCGACTTCCAGAAACGCCACGTTGCCGTCGCCGTTGCCGCATGACCAAGAACCCAACCACCCCCCACACGCCCAAAGTCGCCCTCATCACCGGCGTGACCGGGCAGGACGGCTCCTACCTGGCCGAGCTGCTGCTCGAAAAGGGCTACACCGTGCACGGCATCAAGCGCCGCAGCAGCCAGTTCAACACCCAGCGCGTGGACCACATCTACCAGGACCCGCACATCGACAACGCGCGCTTCCACCTGCACCACGGCGACCTGAGCGACAGCAGCAACCTGATCCGCATCGTGCAGGAAACCCAGCCCGACGAGATCTACAACCTGGGCGCGCAAAGCCATGTGGCCGTGAGCTTCGACAGCCCCGAATACACCGCCGACGTGGACGCCCTGGGCACGCTGCGCCTGCTCGAAGCCATCCGCATCCTCGGGCTGGAGAAAAAGACCCGCTTCTACCAGGCCAGCACCTCCGAGTTGTATGGCCTGGTGCAGGAGATCCCGCAGACGGAAACCACCCCCTTCTACCCCCGCAGCCCCTACGCCGTGGCCAAGCTCTACGCGTACTGGATCGTGGTGAACTACCGCGAGGCCTACGGCCTGTACGCCTGCAACGGCATCCTGTTCAACCACGAAAGCCCGCGCCGCGGCGAAACCTTCGTCACCCGCAAGATCACGCGCGGCCTGGCCCACATCGCCCAGGGTCTGGAGGACTGCCTGTACATGGGCAACCTCGATTCGCTGCGCGACTGGGGCCACGCCAAAGACTACGTGCGCATGCAATGGATGATGCTGCAGCAGGAGCGGCCGCAGGACTTCGTCATCGCCACCGGCGTGCAGTACAGCGTGCGCCAGTTCATCGACATGGCCGCCCGGGAACTCGGCGTCACCCTGCGCTTTGAAGGCGAAGGCGTCAACGAACAGGCCATCGTGCAGAAGGTGGAAGGCGACAAGGCCCCGGCGCTCAAGCCCGGCGACGTGCTCGTGAAGGTGGACCCGCGCTACTTCCGCCCCACCGAAGTGGAAACCCTGCTGGGTGACCCGTCCAAAGCCAAGACCGAGCTGGGCTGGGTGCCGCAGATCGCACTGCGGGAGATGGTGACGGAGATGGTGGCCGCCGATCTGGCCGACGCCCAGCGCCACGCCCTGCTCAAGACCCATGGCTACGCCACCGCCATGGCCGCCGAACACTGAACCACCGCCCCTCGACCCCGATGTCTGTCCCACACCCCTTGCGCACGCCCACCGTCGGTCTCTCGTCCATCGCCCGGCGCATCGCCTCGGGCGCGGGCGCGTATGGCTATGCGCAGGCGGTCAGCATCGGTACCCAGCTGGTGTCGCTGCCGCTGTTCCTGCACCACTGGGACATGGCCACCTACGGCACCTGGCTGGCCCTCACGGCACTGCCCTTCTACCTGTCGCTGGCCGACGCCGGCATCTCCACCGCGTCGAGCAACCAGATGATCGGCCTGATCACACAGGGCCAGAAGGCGCGGGCGGCCGAGGTGTTTCAGAGCGCCGTGGCCTTTCTGGCCTCCGTCTCGCTGCTGATCCTGCTCATCGTCGGCGCCACCCTGCTGCTGCTGCCCGCCACCGCGCTGGAAGTCCCGCAGTGGAAGGCGGTGCTCATGCTGCTGTCCATCAGCGTGGTGCTCGGCCTGTTCTGCAGCCTGGCCGAAGTGATCTACAAGGCCACCGGCGGCTACGCAGCGGGCACCTACCTGGTCACCACCGGTCGCCTGGTCGAGTGGGCCGGTGGCCTGACCGGTCTGGTGCTCACGCAGAGTTTCATCGGGGTCGCCGCCTCGGCGCTGCTGGCGCGTCTGGGCTACACGCTGCTCTGCCTCTGGCTGAGCCAGCGGCGCACCGACTTTCTGCGCTGGGGCGTGCGGCGCGCCAGCCTGGCCGACATCAAACAGGCCGCGGCGCCAGGCGCGCTGTTCCTCTCGCTCTCGCTGACCAACGCGCTGAGCCTGCAGGGCTTCACCCTGCTGGTGGCGGCCACCCTGGGCCCGGCCGCCACCGCCGTGTTCAACACCTACCGCACCGTCGCGCGGATCGTGGTGCAGGTCACCAACGCCCTGAGCAATCCGCTCTGGCCCGAACTCACCGCGCTCAAGGGCCAGCGGGACGACGGCGCCTTCTGGAAGCTCTACCGCCGGGCCAACCGCCTGGGCCTGGCCATCGCCGCGGCCGGTGCGCTGCTGGTGTACGGGGTCTCGCCCTGGCTGCTGGACTTCTGGACCCACGGCCAGATTCCCTTCACCGCCACCAGCATGGCACTGTTCCTGTTGTACGCGGCCGTGTGTTCGGCCACCCAGGTCCCGCGCGTCGTGCTCATGTCCATCAACCGCCACGCCGGTCTGGCCGCGCAGAGCCTGCTGGCCGCCGTGGTCTCGCTGGTGGTGGCGTGGCTGGTCTGGGGCAGCGCCGGCATGGCGGGTGTGGTCGGCGCCATGTTGCTGGGCGAGGCCCTGGTCTGGCTCACCGCCACGCGCGCCGTGCGCCGTCTGCGCTCAACGAAAACCGCCTCATGATCGTCGACCTGAACCATGCCCCGCCACCCGACACACCGCACGACGTCGTCATCGTCGGCGGTGGCACGGTGGCCCTGTTGCTGGCCGTGCTGCTGGAGCGCCAGGGCCAGCGCGTGCTGGTGCTGGAGACCGGTGGCGGCAGCTTCGAAGCGCCGGCACAGGAACTCAACGAAGCCTCCGTCACCGGCCGGGCCCACACCGGCATTGCCGTGGCCCGGGGGCGCGCGCTGGGGGGCACCTCCAACCTCTGGGGCGGCCAGCTCACCGGCTTCGTGCCCTCCGACTTCGAGGCCCGCGCGGGCGTGTCCGACGCGCCCTGGCCCATCACCTACCAGGAGCTGCTGCCCTGGTACGAGGCCGTGGCCCAGGAGCTGCGGCTGGCCGACGTGCTCGACGAGAGCACGCCCCAGGCGCACAAGCTCTTCGGCGACCGCTACCCCGACATTCCCGGCTTCACCCTGTTCCTCACGCGCTGGCTCAAGGAGCCCGCCATGGCCCGGTACTTCCACGAACGCCTGCGCAACGCGCCCGGCCTCACCGTGCTGCTGCATGCCCACGCCACCGGGCTGGAGCTGGTGGCCGATGGCGAGCGCATCGCCTCGGTCCGCGTGGCGCGGCCCGACGGCACCGCCACCGCGATCCGCGGCCAGCGTTTCGTGCTGGCCAACGGCACCATCGAAATCGCCCGCCTGCTGCTCGCCTGCGCGGCAGAGAAGCCTTTTGCCCCCTGGGCGGGCAACCCGTGGGTGGGCGCGGGCTTTCAGGACCACCTGGAAATGCGCGGTGGTCGGGTGCACCTGCTGGACAAGCCGCGCTTCCTGCGCACCTTCCAGAACATCGTGCTCGGTGGCCACAAATACCAGCCCAAGCTGCGCCTGAACACCGGCATGGGCAGCGCCGGCGCCGACCCGGCGCTCAACGTCACCGGCTACTTCGCGTTCGAGTCCAGCATCGCCGAACACCTGCAGCACCTCAAGGTGCTGGTCAGGTCGCTGCTGCGCGGCGGGCTGCCGCAACAGGGGCTGGGTGACATGCTGCGCCACGTCCGGGGCATGGGCAGCGCCTGGGTGCCGATGATCGTGCAGTACCTGCGGCACCACCGCATCTACAACCCGGCCGACCGCGGTGTCTGGCTCGTGATGCACGCCGAACAGCTGCCCCGCGACGACAGCCGCATCACGCTCGACTCCCAGCGCAGGGACCGCTTCGGCATGCCGCTGGCCGCGCTGGACTGGCGCATCGGCGGCCAGCCCGAGGTACAGGCCATGGCCGCCTTTGTGCGCCGGGCCGGTGAAAGCCTGCAGGCCGCCGGGCTGGCCCGGGTGGAGATCGACGCGCTGCTCGACGCCGAGGACGCCCGCGTGCTGGAGCAGGCCACCGACACCTACCACCAGTGTGGCGGCGCCCGCATGGGCCACCACCCGCGCGACGGCGTGGTCGACAGCGAACTGCGCGTGTTCGGCACCACCAACCTGTACGTGGCCGGCGCCGCCGTGTTCCGCACCTCCAGCTACGCCAACCCCACGTTCACCGCCATGGCGCTGACGGCGCGGCTGGCCGACCAGCTCGGCCGGGAGGCCGCCCCATGAACCGGCCCGGCACCGATCTGCTGACCCGCCGGCTGGGCCTGGGCTGCGGCCGCCTCAACGGGGGCGGCGACCGGGCCATGTCCGTGCGCCTGATCCACACCGCGCTGGACCTGGGCATCCGCTACTTCGACACCGCGCCGCCGTATGGGCTGGGCGCGTCCGAGTCCGTGCTGGGCGATGCGCTCAAGGGCCGACCGGAAGTGGTGGCCATCGCCACCAAGGCCGGTCTGGCCCGCCCCGCGTCCCCCCGCTTCAAGCAGACGGCCAGGGCGATCGTCAAGCCGCTGGCCCATTGGGTCCCCGGGCTGCGCCATGCCGTTCTCAAGGGCATGGCGCAGCACGCACCCGCCGGCAACTTCGACGTCGGATTCATTGCCCAGTCGTTCGAGACCAGCCTGCGGCAGCTGCGAACCGAACGGGTGGACTGCCTGCTGCTGCACGAAGCACGGCCCCACGACCCGCTGGCGCCCCTGCAGGTCCTGCTCGAGCGGTATGTCGCCCATGGCCTGCTGGGCACCTATGGCAGCTCCACCGGCGAGCCGCTGAGCCAGCTGGTGCGCTTCGGCCCGGTGTCGCAGTACCGCTGCCCGGCGCCGGGTGCCGAAGACGCACCGGTCGGCCCCAGCGACGTCGTGCACGGCGTCATGCGCTTCATCGCGCCGACCCTCGGGCCGGCGATGGCGCGCGACCCTCAACTCAAGGCCCAGCTGGCCAGCCTGCTGCCCACCGGCACGGACCCGGCCAACGCGACCGGGTCGCTGGCCCTGGCCTATGCCCTGGCCCGGTTCGAGGGCCGGGTGCTCATCTCCACCCACCAGCCGCAACGCCTGACCACCACCCTCGAACAGGTCCGGCACATCACGGCCTCGACCGAGTGGCAGCCTGCCATGTCGGCCCTTCACGCCGCGTTCGAGCCGGCGCCCGTGCCATGAACCCGCTCATCCGGCTCGTCTCGCAATGCATGCTCGGCCTGGCCATCTTCATGGGCGGTTGGTACGTGGGGGGCTCGATCTTCCAGGCCGTGCAACTGGGCGCGGTCGCCCTGTTCATCGCCGCCGGCCTGCTGGCCTTGATGGCGGGCGGCACACGCCGCATGGGCCTGTGTGCCGCCGAGACCCTCCTGGGCAGCGCGTTCGTGTTCGCGATGCTGGTGGCCTTCGTGCGCGGGAACGCGCTGTCCACCGAGTTCGGCGCCATGTTCCTGCTGGTGCTGGCCTCGGCCGCCGTTCTGGCGCGACAGCCCTGGGTCGCCAGCATCGACGGGGTGTTCCGCTGCGCCTACATCGCGCTGATCGCCTCCGTGCTGGTGGTCCAGCCCAGCGAGTTCCTGATGTCGGTGGTGGGCACCGTCGAGCGCAGCGTCGGCCTGGTGCGCTTCGCGCCGCTGGGCATGCACCCCAACCTCAGCGGCCTCGTGTATGGCGGTGGCAGCCTGCTGTTCTTCCAGCACTTTCTGGCCACCCCTCGCCTCCATCAGAAGCTGTTCGCGCTCCTGCTGTCCGGGCTGTGCCTGAGCATGGTCCTCGCCGCATCCGCCCGGGCCAGCCTGCTCGCCCTGGGCCTGACGGGGGTGGTCGCCGTGATCCTCATCGCATGGCGCGGCTCGCGCCGGGCCCGGACCGCCTTGACCCTGTCGGCCATCGCGTTGCTGGCCATCGGCGTTTTCAAAGCGGCCGCCATCGCCGACTACCTGACCATCATCCTGGACCTGGACTCGCCCACGCGCGGGGTGGATTCGGGCGCCACGGGCCGGGAAGTCATCTGGCAGGAAGGGGTGGCGTTGGTGTTCTCCGACCCCGTGCTGTTCTTCACCGGCAGGGGCGTTCGCGCCGCCGGCCCCGAGGTGATCGGCTTTCCGGTGGAGAGCTCCTACATCAACCTCGCGCTCGAACATGGCGTGGTGTTCGGCCTGCTGATCGCCTTGACGTTTCTGGTCACCGCATGGCGCACCTTCGGCCGCAGCTTCGAGATGGGGGTGATGAACCCGGCCCTTTTCGTCAGCGGCCTGATGCTGGTGTTCGTCCTGATGCAGTCGATCTTCAACCGCTACCTGATCGCGGTCGGCAACCCCTATTCGCTGTGGATCCTGCTGTTGCTGTTGCGGCTCAACCTGGGCCCTTCCAGGGTCCCTTCGGCCCGGGCTCCCACGTCGCCCGCGCGAGACCGCCCCCCGTTCACCCCCGTCGCCGGCCACAACGCCGCCTCGCAACCATGACCTACGTCTTCTGGCATTCCTATCTGATGTTTCACCAGGCCGCGTACATCCGCGCCCTGGCGGAGCTGCCCGGCAACACCGTGCACTGGTGTGTGGCGCAGGACCTGCCCGCCTACTACCGCGACCGCGGCTACCCGGTGCCCGACACCGGCCAGGTGCTGGTGCACATCGCGCCCACGCCCGCACGGACCGCCGAACTGGCCCGGCTGCCCGGGTCGGTGCAGGTGTTTTTTGGCCTGCGCGGTTTCGCGCTGCCGCTGACCGCCTTCCAAGCCAGCCTGGGCGCCCCGGTGCACCGCTTCCTGATGACGGAAAACCGCTACGAGCCGGGCGCCCGGTTGCTGCCCCGCTGGCTGGTCTACACCTGGGACGCGCTGCGCTACCGGCGCCACCTGAGCGGTGTGTTCTGCATCGGCCATTCGGGCCGTTACGGCGGCGCACGGTTCTTTGCGGCCTGCGGCTACCCCCGGGAGCGCATCGTGCCTTTCGTGCACGTGGTGGGCGGCACGCCGGTGCGGCACGCGCCGCTGCAGCGCGGGCACAAGGAAATCCTCTATGTGGGCCAGCTGATCCCGCGCAAGCGGGTCGACCTGCTGCTGCGGGCCTTCAGCCAGCTCGACCTGCCCACGGCCCGCCTGCGCATCATCGGCAAAGGCGAAGAAGAACCGCACCTGCAGCAGCTCGCCCACCGGCTCGGCATCGCCGAGCGGGTGGGTTTCTCGCCGGGCATGCCCAACGCCGAGATCGTCGCGGCCATGGCCGCGGCCGACGTGCTGGTGCTGCCCAGCCGCTTTGACGGCTGGGGCGCGGTGGTCAACGAAGCCCTGATGGTGGGCACCCCGGTGATCTGCAGCGACCGCTGCGGCGCCAGCGACGTGATCGAGAACGGGTGCAACGGCCACGTGTTCGAGGCCGGCAACGCCCACGCGCTGCTGGAGTGCCTGCACCGCGTCTGCCACGACTTCCGCGGAGACCGGGCGGCGCTGGCGAGCGCGGAGTCCACCCGCCTGGGCGGGCCCGCGGTGGCCGCGCGCTTTCAGCAGAGCGTCCTGCGACTGCTGGCGCCGAGCCCGGCCACCAGGCGGCCCACCGTGTCCATGGACGGCGCGTCCCATCGCAGGGAGCAACAGCCATGAACCCCACGGTCTCGGACACCATCCGCCTGGCGCGCATTCTGTGCATCCTGCTGCTGGTGTATGCGCACGCCCAGCCCTACCAGCCCGGGGTGCCCGAGTCCTTGTTCTCACCCATGGGCCTGATCCACACCACACGGCAGCTGCTGGGCCACACCAGCGTGCCCCTGCTGAGTCTGATTTCGGGTTATCTGCTGGCCCGCACGCTGAGTGCCCGGCCCTACGTGGAAGAGCTGGGCAACAAATGCCTTTCCCTGATCGTGCCGCTGGTGCTGTGGAACCTGATCTACATCGCCAAGGAGTACCTGGAGTCGGGCCTCACGACCGCGCCCGCCCTGCACGAATGGCCGAACGCGGTGCTGGCCATCACCGCGCACCCGGCCATGACACCGCTCTACTTCCTGCGGGACGCCTTTGTCTGCTTCCTGATCTCGCCCGCGCTCATGGTGTTGGCGCGCAAGCTGCCCGGCACCGCGGCGGCCGCCTTGTTGCTCAACGCCTTGCTGAACCTGGACGGTGTGCTGTTCATCAACAGCGCCATTCCGCTCTTCTATTTCGCGGGCTGTGTGTTGTTGGTTCGCAAGATTCCGATTCCCACCGTTTCGATCCCTCGCGAGCCCGTGTGGGCCGCGGGCCTGGCCCTGGTGTTGCTCTCGGCCGCGCCCTTTTTCCTGCCACCGGCCTGGGGCGTGTCCGACCCGGCAAGCGTCTCTTACGCCGCTGTCGACATCACCCTTCGTGCGGCCGGCTGCGTGGTCTTCTGGTCCGTCGCTTCGAGGCTGCTGCACAGCAGGGCAGGCGATGTGCTCCTGAAATTCGAGCCGATGGCGTTCTTCATCTTTTGTGCCCACGGCATGGCGATCGGCCTGTGGTGGATGGCCATCGACCACCTGGGCTACGCCGACCTCACCCCGGTTTTTCTGGGCTATTTCGCCCTCTCGCCCTTGCTGGCGCTGGTGGTCTGCGTCGCTGCGGTCTGGGCCATCCGCCGGGTCGCCCCCAGCGGCCTCTCCCTCCTCATGGGCGGGCGCATTCCCAACCACCAACAGATGACATCCATGATCAAACCCCTCGGCCGCAGACCCCTGGCACGGACCACCGGTGCCTGAGCATCTCCAGGAACCCCAAGAGATGAACATCGGCATTCTCACTTTCCATTTCAGCGACAACTACGGTGCCGCGCTGCAGGCCTATGCCTTGCGCCGCTGGTTGACGGAGCAAGGCCACCACGCCCGCTTCATCGACTACCGGCCCGCGCACATCGAACACGGTGGGCGGCTCAGCGTGCCCACCTCGCCCGCCAAGCTCAAGGCCAATCTGAAGGTCGTCTACCTGGCGGCGTCTTCGTTCGTCCACCAGCACTTTGGCCACCAGGGCCAGAAGGAGAAGTTCGTCCGTTTCAGGGAGCACTTCCTGGACCTCCCCGGCGGCTCCGCACCGCCCGACAACGACGCATCGCTCGCCGCGGCGCAGTCGTTCGACCTGATCGTGGCGGGCAGCGACCAGATCTGGAGCCCTTCCCAGCACTACGGTTTTGATCCGAACTACTTTCTGGACTTCGCCCAGTCGTTCCCGGCCCGAAAGATCTCGTACGCCGCCAGCTTCGGCCGGGACCGGGTGTCCGCGGCCGAGGCCGCGCAGCTGCCCCGCTTGCTGCGCCACTTCGACGCCATTTCGGTGCGGGAGGCCTCGGGCGTCACGCTGGTGGAGCGGGCCACCGGGCAGAAGCCGGCCAACGTGCCCGACCCGACCTTGCTGCACAGCAACTACGCGGAACTGACCGAGCGCGCGCCGTCCGGGCATGAGGACCCCTACGTCTTCTGCTACGGGCTGCGCTCGCCGGACAACATCCGGCAGACGGCCGATCTGGTCTCGAAGCGGCTGAACTGCCCCATCCTCTCGCCGCACAACCCCCACCGGCGGTGGGTCGAGATCGGCAACACGGTCCATCCCGATCCGGGCGAGTGGGTCTCCCTGGTGAAGAACGCCAGCTTTGTCGTGACCAACTCTTTCCACGGCACCGTCTTCGCCCTGTTGTTCAAGAAGCCCTTCATCGTGGCCGGGCTGACAGGTGACAAAGCCACCGCCAATGCCCGCGCCATCAACCTGTTGCGGGCCGTCGGTCTGGAAAGCCGCTTCACGCCGGGTTTCACGGCGCAGAACGTCCAGACGCTGATGGCCCGCGAGATCGACTGGGCCGAGGTGGACCAGCGGCTGGCGGCGCTGCGACAGGCCGGCAACGACTTTCTGAGCACACAACTGAGGGCAACCGTCCAGTGAGCGATACCTTGAACGAATCCCTGCGCGATTTCCGCGCGCTGCGCTACCGCAACGACTTCACCGCTTCGGCCAAGCTGCGGCGCTTCGCGTGGGAAGTGGTCTGGCTGCTGGCCTTCCGGACCACCCCGCGCTGGGCGCTGCATGGGTGGCGGCGCCAATTGCTGCGGTGGTTCGGCGCCGAGGTCGGCGACGGTTGCCGGATCGCGCCTTCGTGCCGCGTCTGGGCGCCCTGGCATCTGGTCATGGGCACGTTCTCAGCGCTCGGCGATGGCGTGGACTGCTACAGCATGGGCCGCATCACCATCGGCTCGAAAGTCACCGTCAGTCAGCGCAGCTTCCTGTGCGCCGGCTCGCACGACATCGGTTCCTTGTCCAGGCCCCTGGTCACCGGCTCCATCGTGATTCAGGACCACGTGTGGATCGCGGCGGAGAGCTTTGTCCATCCGAACGTGGTGATCCGGGAAGGCGCCGTCATCGGCGCGCGCTCGGTGGTGCTCAAGGACATGCCGGCCTGGTCCATCTGCGCCGGCAATCCCTGTCGAAGGATCAAGGCCCGTGTGCTGAAGGAACACCATGTTTGACAAGCTTGCCAAAGTCGCAGGCATCTTCAGCGAGGCCCTGCGCGACGCCGTGCTGTTCCTGCGGTTCAACTCGTACTCGCCCTTCGTGGACAAGTCCAGGCGCGCGTTCTACAAAATCATCATCGAGGCCCACACGATCGAGAAGGGGCTGTCCCTGCCGAATCCGAAACTGCTGTTCGGCAAGGACAAGATCCGTTTCGTCATGGGCGCGCTGTCGCGCTACGACATCGGACACTCGCCGGTGCCCGCCCACATGTCGCTCGGCGCCCTGGAAGCCTATGTGAACTTCCATGCGAAGGCGGGCGCGTCCGACCCCTTGCTCGACGAGATCGCCGGCTACCTGAAGGCGTGGGAAACCAGGCTGCCCAAACCCTGGAAGGGCGGCACGCGGGACTACTCGTTCAATGGCCAGCCACCGAGCAACCTGCAGCACCTGATGGCCAGCCGGTCGAGCATCCGCACGCTGCGGCCCACGCCGCTCGATCCCGAGCAGATCCTGGAGGCGATCGCGATCGCGCAGCTCGCGCCCTCGCAATGCAACCGCCAGTCCTCACGGGTCCATGCCTACCAGGACCCGGCCCGCATCCAGGAACTGCTCGCCTTGCAGGGCGGCTCCCGTGGTTTTGCGGACTCGGTGGGCAACCTGTTCGTGGTGAGCTCGGAGATCTGCGCCTGGGGGGGGCCCGGGCAGCGCAACCAGGCCTATGTGGACGGCGCGCTGTTCGCCATGTGCCTGATGTTTGCCTGCCGCTCGATGGGCTGGGGCGCCTGCCCGCTCAACCTGGCCATCGACCACAAGACCGAGTCCGCGATCCGCCGCGCTGGCGGCATACCGGCGGGCGAACGGCTGATCATGATGATCGCCTTCGGCGAGCCCGTCGCACCGGAAACCCGGGTGGCTTTCTCGCCGCGCAGGCCGGCGGCGGAAATCGCCACCCTGCATGGATGAGGAGATCCCGATGAGCATCACCGCGATCATCCTGACCTACAACGAGTCCCGCCACATCGGGCGGGCCATCCGGTCCATCCAGGCCTTCACCGACCAGATCTGCGTGGTGGACTCCGGCTCCACCGACGGCACCACCGACATCGCCAAACAGCTGGGGGCCGAGGTCCACACGCACCCCTTCGTCAACCAGGCCAAGCAGTTCCAATGGGCCCTGGACACGCTCGACGTCCGCGGCGCGTGGGTGCTCCGTCTGGACGCCGACGAAATCATCGAACCCGACCTCGCCCGCGAGATCGCCGAGCAGCTGCCCCGGCTGCCGGCCGACGTGGTGGGCGTCAACCTCAAGCGCAAGCACATCTTCATGGACCGCTGGGTGCGCCACGGCGGGCGTTACCCGCTGGTGATGCTGCGGCTCTGGCGCCGTGGGCAGGGCCGCGTCGAGGACCGCTGGATGGACGAACACGTGGTGGTCTGGGGCGGGCGCACGGTCACGTTCAACGGTGGTTTTGCCGACCACAACCTGCACGACCTGGGCTACTTCACCGACAAGCACAACAAGTACGCCACGCGCGAAGCCATCGAGGTGCTGAACCAGCGGCTGGGCCTGTTCGCCCGCGACGAAGCGCTCAACGCCCGCAGCGCCTCGCCCCAGGCCTCGTTCAAGCGCTGGGTGAAGGAGCGCCTCTACAACCGCATTCCCTTCACCGTCAGCGCCCCGCTGTATTTCCTGTGGCGCTACGTCTTCCAGCTCGGTTTCCTGGATGGCCGCAGCGGGCTGGTCTACCACTTCCTGCAGGGCTGCTGGTACCGCTTTCTGGTGGGCGCCAGGCTCATGGAGCTGGAGCGGGCCGTGGCCCATCTCAGCGACAAGGCCGACATCTGCGCCGAGCTGAGCCGGCTGACCGGGCACAAGCTGGTGGCGCAGAGCGAGGTTTTGGCGCCCCCTGAAGTCGACGAAGACCGACTGGCACCCCGGGTTTGATCCCGTTTTTCAAGGAGGACTTTCATGCAAACCCCAATCAACCCCCGAACCAAGGTCCCGAACCATTGGCTGGCCCTGGCGGCCATGTGCCTGGCCGCGCCAGCCTGTGGTGGTGGTGGCAGCAGTGCGCCTCAAGCCAGTGGGCAGTTGATTTGCACCGACGCCACGGTGCCCGCGGGCGCTGCACAGGTGGGCGCGCTTCAGCTCGTCATCCAGGACTGCCCGAAGCTCACCGATGTGGACTTCACGGGAAAGGCCGACGGCCGCAAGTACTACAGCGGGCTCTGGTTCACCAAGCCCCGGCCCAGCAGCCTCTATGAGCAAGCCGGCGATGGCGTGATCCTCAAGAAGGGCGGCGTGCTGGCCACCGTGAAGATGAACTCCTACCCCGGCTATTACCCCTTGCTGAGCGGGTCCCGGCCGTTCTACATCGAAGCCCAGGCCTCGACCTCGTCCAACGACCCCGACAACTTTCCGGCCGTCTGGCTCATGCCGATCGAGCACAACCTCCGGCTGGAGGACGTGTACCCGCCCGACCCCAAAGGATTCGAGCGCTGGCTCGAACTGGACATCGACGAAGGCGGTTTCGGGCCCGGTGGACACAACACCGCCATTTCGTGGTCCGGCATCTGGCCCAACTACCAGAAGCTCCAGAACCCCAATGCGACCTCGAAGGTTCCGCTGGACCGCACCCAGCCCAACGTCTTCGGGGTGTCGTACGACCCCGCCACCCTGACCGTCCGGTGGTGGCTGAACGGCACGCAGGTGCTGGAAGCGGGCCCCCCCTACGTGCCCGAGATCGCGCGCCGGCAGAACTTCTACCTGATCGTCTCCGCGCAAAGCCATCGCAACATCAGCGACTACCAGATGAAGTTCATGGGCGTTCGCGCCTACGTGGGCGATGCTGCGCAGAAAAGCGCCCGAGCGGCCAGTCCCGCTGGTGCATCCCAAGCCAAAGGTGCACGATGAAGCTGCTCTTCTACGGCATCAACTTCGCCCCCGAGCTCACCGGCATCGGCAAGTACACCGGCGAGATGGCGCAATGGCTGGCCCAGGCCGGGCACGAGGTGCGCGTCATCACCGCGCCGCCCTATTACCCGGCCTGGAAGGTGGGGGCCGGCTACAGCGCGCGCCAGTACCGCAGCGAGTCGTGGCAGGGCGTGCGGGTGATGCGCACGCCGCTGTGGGTGCCGCACCAGCCGGGCGGCCTCAAGCGCTTGCTGCACCTGGCGAGCTTCGCACTGGGCAGCCTGCCGGTGCTGTGGGCCCAGTGGCGCTGGAAGCCCGACGTGGTGTGGGTGGTGGAGCCGCCCTTGATGTGCGCGCCCGCGGCGGTGGCGTTTGCCACCCTGCGGGGCGCCAGGAGCTGGCTGCACATCCAGGACTACGAGGTCGACGCCGCGTTTGACCTGGGCCTGATCAAGGGCCACACGCTGCGCCGCTGGGTCCAGCGGGCCGAGCGCTGGCTGATGCGCCGGTTTGACCGCGTCTCCACCATTTCCGGCCGCATGGCGGACCGTGCACTGGCCAAGGGCGTGGCCGCCGAGCGGGTGCTGCACTTTCCCAACTGGGTGGACATCGGCGGCATCAGCCCGCTGGCCGCGCCCAGCGCCTACCGGGCCGAGCTGGGCCTGGCGCCGGACGCCGTGGTGGCCCTGTATTCCGGCAACATGGGCAACAAGCAGGGGCTGGAGATCCTCGCGGAAGTGGCCCGCCTGGTGCAGGACGACCCGCGCATCCAGCTGGTGCTGGGTGGCAACGGCTCGGGGCGGGCCGATCTGCAGGCGCGCTGCGCGGGCCTGGGCAACGTGCGCTTTCTGGACCTGCAGCCGCTGGAGCGGCTCAACGACTGGCTGGGCCTGGCCGACGTGCACCTGCTGCCCCAGCGGGCCGATGCGGCCGACCTGGTGATGCCCTCCAAACTCACCGGCATGCTGGCCAGCGGCCGCGCGGTGCTGGCCACCGCGATGCCCGACACCGAGCTGTGCCGCGTGGTGACCCAGGACGCCGCCTGCGGCCTGGTGGTGCCACCGGAGAACCCGTCGGCCATGGCCGACGCGCTGCGGGCGCTGGCGGCGGACCCGGCGCGCCGCGCCGAACTGGGCGCCAACGGCCGCCGCCACGCCGAGGCCGAGCTGAGCCAGGACGTGATCCTGCGCCGCTTCGAGGCGCAGTTGCTGGCCCTGGTGCAGGGAGAGCCAACGTCCGGCGAGCTGCGCAGGGCGGTGGAACAACTGAAGTGAGGCGTTACATGATCGACCTGGCCCAACGTGACCAACGGCCGGTTTTTCATGGAAACTGGACCGCTCGGGCTGGCCGCCGTGGCCACGGCCCCGACCTCGCCGGGTCCCAGGGTCGTGCAACGGCGGTGCGGCGCGCAGCCGCAGGAGCAACGCCGACCGCCAGGCGGCGGCCCGCGGGCCGGGCCGGCTGGCCACGCGGCCGCACGCTGGGTGGACCGCTTGCTTCGCACACCGGCCCACGCGATGCGGTCCTCGTTGTGGCGAGGTGTTGGGCGGCACGAGCCCACGGCGTCGGAACCCACGAACGGCGCCTGGCGCCGTGGGATCGCCCGTAATCAAAGGTAATTTTTTGGCCCCTTCAGGGCCAGAAAGGGGATGCGTTATGCGCCGGAAGGAATTCATGAAAAGCAGGCCATGGGCCCCTTGGGGCATCGGGGTGGTGGCGGCGGTCGCGGCCTGGCCGCTGCATGCGCAGATGGCCACCCCCGGCACGGCGGGCCAGCCCGCGGGCGCGGCGATGCAGATGGAAGCCGTGCGGTCGGCGCCAACGCAGGCCCCGGTGAACGCCACGGCCAACCAGCTCGTGCCGGCCAGCGCTTCGATGGGCTCAGAGGGCGCGGGGGGCACTGTGGCCCCCCTGAACTCGCTGAGCGCGGTGGGCGCGGACTACCGCATCTCGCCCAACGACCTGATGGAGTTCAACGTGTTCGGCGTGCCCGACATGAAGCGCGACGTGCGCGTGAACGCCTCGGGCCAGGTGTCGCTGCCGCTCATTGGCCCGGTGCAGGTGGCGGGGCTCACCTCGCAGGACGCGGAACAACTGATCGCCACCAAGTACCGGGAGAAATACCTGCGCGACCCGCAGGTCTCGCTCTTCATCAAGGAGTTCACCACCCAGCGTGTCGCCATCGAAGGTGCGGTGACCAAGCCGGGCATCTACCCGGTGTCGGGGCAGCTCACGCTGCTGCGCGCCCTGGCCCTGTCGGGCGGCTTCGCGCCCTACGCCAACATCAACCAGATCGTGGTCTACCGCAGCGGCACAGGCGGGGCGCGCGAGCAATTCACCTACGACCTCGACAAGGTGCGCGCCGGTCAGGAGAAGGACCCGGACATCCGCTCGGACGACGTGATCGTGGTCCAGCGCAACGCCAGCCGCGCCGCCCTGAGAGATTCGCTCTTCCGCGACATCCTGGACACGCTCAACCCTTTCCGCTGACGCGGCTTCAATACCCATGGCATCCACCGACCAACACCCATTGCCCGCCGTTCCCGGCCCCTCGGGCTCGCTGGCCCTGCGCCGCGAGAGCGCCCTGTCCGCACAGACGATGGCCCGGGGCGAACCCGGGGCCCTGGCCGAAGACCGCATTGACCTCAAGACCATCTGGCGCACGCTGTTCAAACACAAATGGGCCATTGGGAGCATCACCGCCCTGTGCACCTTGGGGGCCATGATGTACACGCTGCGCATCACGCCGCAGTACCAGAGCGTGGCCCTGCTGCAGATCGACCGCGCGGCGCAAAAGGTGGTGGGCTTCAACACCGACGTCGAGGTGGACGAAGGCCCCGCATCCGATCAGCTGCAGCTGCGCACCCAGATCGAGTTGCTCAAGAGCCGCAGCCTGGCCGAGCGGGTGATCGACGAAATGGGGCTGTACAAGCCCGACGCACCCTCCCCCCCGCCCAGCGAGGCCGACGCGGACGGTGCCGCGGCGCCGACCGGCAGCGAACCGATCGACCAGGCCCGGAGTCTGGCCGCCAAACTGCTGCGCAACCTGCGCACGCTCTTCACCCCATCGCAGGCGGACCAGCGCGCGCTCAGCCGGACGGGCACCGTGGCGCAGTTCGAAAACGCGATCTCCGTGGAGCCCATCCGCAATTCGCGCTTGGTCGAACTCCGGGTGCTCAACCCCGACCCGGAGCTGGCCGCGCGCATCGCCAACACCATGGCCAAGGCCTTCATCGCCAGCAACATCGAGCGCCGGATGGACTCGTCGATCTACGCGCGGCAGTTTCTGGAGGATCAGATCCGCCAGACCAAGGCCAAGCTGGAAGAGAGCGAGCGCGTCATCAACACCTACGCGAAGAAAAACGAGATCCTGAACCTGGGCGAGAAAGGCAGCGCGGCCACCCAGACCTTCGTGGACTTTTCCGCCGCGCTGGCCAAGGCCGAGCAAGACCGCATCAAGGCCGAGACGCTGTACAACCAGGTGAAGCTCAACCCCGAAAGCGCGCCCCAGGCGGTGACCAACGAGGCCATCCGCGCCTACAAGGAGCAGCGCGCCCGGCTGGAAGCGGAATACGCCAGGGACCTGGCCGTCTACAAACCCGACTACCCCGCCATGGTGCAGGCGCGGGCCCAGATCGCCGAACTGGAAGGGCGCATCAAGACCGAGGTGAACAACATCCTGGCCAGCATCCAGGGCCAGTACATCGCCGCCAGCAGGGCCGAAGAACAGCTCAAGGCCAAGGTGGCCAGCAGCCGCAGCGAGGTGCTCACGGTGCAGGACCGCAGCGTGGACATGAACCTGCTGAGCCGCGAGCTGGACACCAACCGGCAGGTGTATGACAGCCTGCTGCAGCGCCTGAAAGAGGTGAGCGTGACCGCGGGCATCACCACCAACAACGTGAGCATCGTGGACGAGGCCTCGGTGCCGCTGTTCCCGGCCAAGCCCAACCTGAAGGTCAACATCGGCCTGGGCGTGATGCTGGGCCTGTTCCTGGGCATGCTGGCGGCGCTGCTGCGCGAGCAGATGGACGATTCCGTGAAGCACGCCAACGAGATCGAGACCCTGTTCCACCTGCCCCTGCTGGGCCTGATTCCGTTCACCAGGCCCAAATTGGGCCGCAACGAACCCGTGGCCCTGCTGACCCACCGCGATCCGCGCAGCACCTTTGCCGAGGCCTACCGCTCCATGCGCACGGCGCTGCAGTTCAGCACCGCCGATGGCGCACCCCAGCGCTTCATGGTGACGAGCTGCGGCAAGGGCGAGGGCAAGACCACCACGGCGCTCGCGCTGGCCATCAACTTCGCCCAGCTGGGCCAGAAGGTGTTGCTGATCGATGCCGACATGCGCAAGGGCTGGGTGCACCAGATGCTCAAGGTGTCCAACGAGCGCGGCCTGTCCAACCTGCTGAGCGGGGACCGCAGCAGCGACGGGCTGATGCAGGACACCACGGTGGCCAACCTGAGCGTGATCACGGCGGGCCCGGTGCCGCCCGACCCGGTGGAACTCCTGATGGGCCCCAAGCTGGGCCAGCTGCTGGAGAAGGCACAGGCCATGGGCTACCAGCAGATCGTGATCGACGGGCCGCCGCTGCTGGGCATCGCGGATGCGATCGTGCTGGGCAACCAGATCCAGCACATCGTGTTCGCCGTGAAGGCGGGCGGCACGCGCAAGGACAGCATCCGGGACGCCCTGCGCCGCCTGCGCAACGCGGGCCTGGCCCCCATGGGCATGGCGCTCACGCACGCGCGCAACGAGCACACCAGCGACTACGCCTACGCGGCCTACTACGGCTATGGCTACGGCGACGGCTACACCCCACCCAGCGCCGCCCGGCCGGGCCCGGCGCCAAGCCCGAACAAACCGCCGGTTCCGCTGCCGGCCGGCACCCGCATCGAGCCCACACTGGACCCGTCCGGCGCCTAGGATGAAACACCCCCCGCGCCGCTTCGCGTCACCCCCGTCACTGGCCGTCTGGCAAAGCCGGCCCGGCGGTGCCTCCGGGTGGCGTTGTTTCATGCGTCGTGGGTCGCGCGCAGCGCGATGGAGCAACAGACATGAAACACGGCCGCAGCCGCCTGCTGCCCGCGCTGCTGGACTTTGAGCGCTCGCCCGGGCGCTACCGGGTGGTGCTGCGCGAGCCGCGCCCGCTGTTTGAGCACATCGGCAGCGTGATGCTGCTCGCCGCCGGTCGCCCGGTGCCGGGCCTGCCCGTTGCAGCGGCGAGCACGCCCGAGCTGCGCCGCGCGGCGCGCTTTTTCGTGCGCACGGTGATGCTGCGCCCGGGCTCGGACGCCTTCACCCTGCTGGGCCTGGGCCCGGGCTTCGGGCCGACGCAATTGCGCGAGCACTACCGGCTGATGATCCGCCTGACGCACCCGGACTTCGCCACCACGGGCGAAGGCTGGCCCGCCGACGCGGCCACGCGGGTCAACCTGGCCCACGACCTGCTCTCGTCGCCCGAGAAGCGGGCGGCCCACGCCGCTGCGCGTCACACACCGGCCGCCGGCGCGCCGATGCGCCTGCGGCCCGCACTGCCCAGGCCCACGTTCCCCAGGTCCGCACTGGCCCGCGACGCAACGCGCGCGGGCTGGCTGTCCGCGCGCGCCCGGCTGGCGCTGGCCGGCGCGGGTGCGGTGCTCGCGGCGGGTGCGTTCCTGCTCATCGGCCCGGTGGGCCATGAGGGTTCTTTGGCGGTGCGCCGTGCGTTGCCGGCGCAGGCCCCCGTGCCGCTGGAAGGCGGACCGGCGTCGACCCCGGGGGCGCCCGAGCCACCGCAGCGGGAGGCGCCGCGGCCATGATCGATCTGCACAGCCACATCCTGCCGGGCATCGACGACGGGGCAAAGACGCTGGACGATTCGCTGGCGATGGCGCGCATCGCCGTGGCCGACGGCATCCACACCATGGCCTGCACGCCGCACATCTACCCCGGCATGTACATGAACGACGGCCCGGGCATCGCACAGGCCTGCCGTCGCCTGCAGACGGAGCTGGACCGCCGTGGCATTGCGCTGAAGCTGGTGGTGGGGGCGGACGTGCACCTGGTGCCCGGCCTGGTCGATGGGCTCAGGAGCGGGCGGGTGCCGACGCTGCACGGCTCGCGCTACTTTTTGCTGGAGCCTTCGCACAGCACGCCGCCGCCACGGCTGGAAGCGTCGGTGTTCCAACTGATCGCGGCGGGCTACACGCCCATCATCACGCACCCGGAGCGGCTGAGCTGGGTGGAGGGGCACCACCCGGTGTTCCTGCGGCTGATCGCGCAAGGCGCCTGGATGCAGGTGACGGCCGGGGCGCTGACGGGCGTCTTCGGCCAGCGCGCCCGGTACTGGGGCGAGCGCTTCGTTGGCGAAGGCCACACCCACCTGCTGGCCACCGACGCGCACTCCACCGGCCGGCGCCTGCCGCGACTGGCCGAGGGGCTGGCGGTGGCGCGTCGCCTGGTGGGCGACGGGGAAGCCCGCCGTCTGGTGGTCGAGCGGCCGACGGCGGTGTTGAAAGACCTGCCACCGCAGGGCTTTGGGTTGCCCCACACGCCAGCGGATCCGGAAACGGATCGGCCTTCGATGATCAGCCGATGGCTGTCAAAGCGGCACCCGACGCCTTGAGGGGCCGAGCCCGCCACGCGGTGGGCCGCGCGCGCGTCAGCGCGGCCACAACACCCACAGCTGCAGCGGCTGCTTGAGCGCGGCGGCCACGGTGTAGGCCGGGTCGGTCCAGCCGCCCCAGCCAGTGAACAGGTCGGCGCGCACCGCGCCCACGATGGCGCCGCCCGTGTCCTGCGCCAGCACCAGTTTCTGCTGGCTGAGCGTGGGGCCCTGCGTGGCCAGCCACACCGGCGTGCCGTATGGGATGCTCTGCGGGTCGACCGCGATCGAGCGGCCCGGGGTGAGCGGCACCCCCTGCGCGCCGCGCGGGCCAAAGCGCGCGTCCAGCTCCGAGAGCTTTTCCTCGCGGAAGAACACGGTGCGCGGGTTGCTCCAGAGCATCTCGCTCTGGCGCTGCGGGTTGCGCGCCGCCCAGGCCTTGATCGCCTCCCACGAGGCCTCGCTGATCGCACGCTGGTCGAGCAGCCAGCGCCCCACGCTCTGGTAGGGATGGCCGTTGTGCGCGGCAAAGGCCACGCGCACCTGGCGCTGGCTGCCGTCGGGCTCGCTGACGTTGAGCCGGCCCGAGCCCTGGATCTGCAGGATCAGCGCGTCGATCGGGTCGGCCAGCCAGGCGATGGCCTTGCCCTGCAACGCGGCCCGGGCCGCGGGCAGGGTGTCGATGTCCTGCCGGCTGTACCAGGGCTGGCCCGGGCGCAGGCCGTCGGGCGGACCGTACAGGGGCGTGCGGTGGGTGGCGGTGGGCACGCGGCTGGCGGGCAGGATGGGTTCGTAATAACCGGTGAGCAGGCCCTGGGGCAGGCTGCCGTCGGGCTCGCTCACGCGGTAGGGCTGGAAGCGGCGCACCACCCAGGCCTGCTGTTCGGCCGGCGTGGCGATGGAGAGCTGGCGCACTTCGCCACACAGCGCGGTGTGGCCGCTGACCGGCCGCTCGCAGCCGCGCACCCAGGCGTTCCAGGCCTCGTGCAGGCGGTCCTGGCCCCAGCCGGGCAGTTCGGCCCAGCGCACCGGGGTCCAGCGGCTCTTGCCCCGCTGTTGCGGCGGGGGCAGCGGGTCGTTGTCGGTGACGGGCGCGGGTGCACTCGGCGGGGGTGCGGGGTAGGGGTACGGGTCGATGGCGCAGGCGCCTAGGCTTCCTACAATCAGGGCCCATGCGCCCACACGCAGCATCTGCAGTGCCCGCAGCGCCGGGGCACGGTGCCCCCGCTGCGCCGCTGGCGCGCAATCCCTCCACGAACCACCGATCGCCGTCATGACCTTGTTGTTGCTGGAAGCCCTGGGCGCCCTGGTGTTGCTGGTGTTCATCGTGTGGTGGACCATGTTTTCAGGGCGCGAGAAGGGTGAGCTGCCCGACCAGACCCGCAGCGGGCCGGACGACGACGGCACGCCCAAATCCTGAGCGCCGGCCCCGCGCGAGGCCATTCAAACCTGGCGCAGCGCATTGGCCAGTTCCACGGCCGATTTCACACCCATCTTGTCGAACACGCGCGAGCGGTGCACCTCCACCGTGCGCACGCTGATGTGGAGCTGATCGGCCACCAGCTTGTTGGGCAGGCCCGCGACCACCAGGTGCATCACGTCGCGCTCGCGCTCGGTCAGGCCGGCGAGCCGCTGCTGCAGCTCGCGCCGGGCGCGGCGCTCGGCCAGCACCTGGGCCGAACGGTGCAGCGCCTGCTCGACACGGTCGACCAGGGCGTTGTCGGAGAACGGTTTTTCGCAGAAATCGAAGGCGCCACGCTTGACCGCATCGACCGCGGTGGCCACGTCGGCATGGCCCGAGAGAAAGATCACCGGCAGCGCGGCCTGCCACGGCAGGGTCAGCAGGTGCTCGAACAGCGCGAGCCCGCTGGTGCCGGGCATGCGCACGTCGAGCAGCACGCAGCTGGGATCGCTCGGCGCGTCGCTCCAGCCACCGATCTCGGCCAGGAAGGCGTCGGCACTGTCGAAGCCCTCGCTGAGCAGCCGCCGCGTCCGCAACAGCCAGGCCAGCGCTTCGCGCACGCCCGCATCGTCGTCGACGAGAAAGACCTTGGCGTCGGGGTACTGGGTCATGGGCGGATGATAGTGGAGACGTTGCGCGTTCAGGCCGCTGGCAGCGTGAACCGGAACACCGTGCCCCGCGGCTGGGCCGGCTCGTAAGTCAGCGCGCCACCGTGCTGCTCGATCACGGTGCGGCACAGGGAGAGGCCCAGGCCCATGCCCTCGGCCTTGGTGGTGAAGAAAGGGGTGAAGAGCTTGTCGCGCACCTCCGCGCTCAGCCCCTGCCCGTGGTCGGTCACGGCGAACTCGACCCAGCCCTTGCGCGGCAGACCACCCTCGCTCTGGCCCGAGTGCAGGCGCGACTGGCTCACCGCCAGGGTGAGCACGCGCAAACCGGAGCCCGAGGCCGGGTCGCCGATGGGCATGGCCTGCACCCCGTTGCGCGCCAGGTTGAGCAGCACCTGTTCGACCATGGTGCGGTCGCACAGCACCGGCGGGCAGCCGGGGGCCACGAGGGTCTGCACGCGGATGCCCTGTTTCTTGGCCTGCAGGCCCAGCAGCGGCAGGATGGCCTCGATCAGGCTGGCCGGCGCCACGGCCTCGCGCACCTGCTCGCGCCGGCGCACGAAGTCGGCCACGCTCTTGATGACGCGCCCGGCGCGCTCGGCCTGCTCGCTGATGCGCCGCATGGCCTGTTTGAGGTCGCCCTGGGGCAGGGGGTGCCCCGGGCTCGCGGGTTCTTCGAGCAGGTTGAGCGTGCCGCTGGCGTAGCTGGCGATGGCCGCCAGCGGCTGGTTGAGTTCGTGGCTCAGCAGCGAGGCCATCTCGCCCACGGTGGCCAGCCGGGCCGTGGCCTGCAGGCGCTCTTGCGAGGCGCGGTTGAGCTCTTCGACGCGGCGCTGTTCGCTCAGGTCGAGGATGGCGCTCATGAAGCCGGTCTGGTGGCCCTGGGCGTCGATCAGCGGCGCTTCGATGATGAGCACCGGGAAGCGGGTGCCGTCGCTGCGCTGGAACACCGACTCGTAGCCTTCGCGCGGCAGGATCTGGCCGGCCAGCCGCACCGCCTGGCGCTGCTGGTATTCGTCCACCAGCTCGGGCGGCCACCAGGGCGCGGGCAGGCCGGAGCCGACGAGCTGTTCGGCGCTGAACCCCACCATCTGGCAGAACGCCGGGTTGACGTAGGTGATGCGGCCGTGCATGTCGCGCGCGCGCAGCCCCGTGACCAGCGAGTTCTCCATCGCCTTGCGAAAGGCCAGGGCCTGCGCCAGCTCGAGCTCGGCGCGCTGGCGGCGCCGGATGTCGCGCCCCAGCAGCGCGAGCACCGCGAGCAGGGCCAGCGAGAGCACGCCCACGACGGCGGTGAGCACGTTGGGGAACAGGCCGAAAGGCCCCTTGCCGCCCAGGCGCGGGCTCTCCAGCCGCAGCATGAGGGTGTGGCCGGGCAGGTCAAGCAGGCTGCTGGCCAGCAGGGTGCGCCGGCTGCCCGAGGCGCTGCTGTGCAGGGCCAGGCGGGTGCCGTCGGCCTCGGTGAAGGCCAGGCCGCGCCCGCGCAGCAGGTCCTTGTTGGTGAGCTCGGCGAGCAGGCCCGGCAACGAGTAGGTGGCCACCAGGAACCCGGCCGGCACGCCGGTGCGCACCACCGGCAGGCACATCTCCATCAGCTCCTGGCCCTGGCCACCGCTCATGGGCCAGAAGTAGCTGGGCGAAAACGAGGGCCCCGACACGCGCTGCGCGTTGTCGCAGGCCTGCCTCAGGTCGGGCAGGGCCTGCTCCCGGTGGAGGTAGCCGAACAGGTCCGGCAGGTAGGGGGTGTCGCGTTGGGCGATGAGCCGGTAGGCGCTGTCGCGCCACTCCAGGCGCACGATTTCGCGGTGCTGGCCCAGCAGCTCGGCCGCCGGGCCAACCCAGGAGTCGGGCGTGGGCGCCACGCTGTGCAGCGATTGCAGGGTCTGCACGTTGCGCACAAGGGCGCTGCGCATGTCGCTGGCCACCGCGACGGCATCGGCCTCCAGCGCGGCCTGGTCGCGCCCCTCTTCGTACTCGGCCGCCAGGAACACCAGCACGCCCAACAGCAGCAGCACCAGCAGCAGCAAGGCCCCCCAGAGCCTCCAGCGGCGCGAGGGCAACAGGTGGCGGGTGCGCGGCAGCGGAGAAGAGGCCGTCACGGACATCAGAAACGGTGGAGCGAGCAGCCCAGGCCACCGCGGAACCGGCTCCGCCGGGCCGCAGGTGGCGCCCCCCAGTGGGGGGTGACGCGCCGTTGGGCGCGGCGCGGGGGGAGGTTCACGCGCCGGGCCGCCCCAAGCTTGAACCGCACCCCCGTGGGGGGCAGCGACCCGCGCAGCGGCGGAGCGAGGGGGCGCAGTCTCATAGTCTGCGGTGCTGCAGCGCGGGCAACTGCTGGCGCACGTTGCGCAGGCGCTCCATGTCCAGCTCGGCGAGCACCACGCCCGGGCCCTCAGCCTGCAGGGCCATGACCTCGCCCCAAGGGTCGATCACCATGCTGTGGCCCCAGGTGCGGCGGCCGTTTTCGTGCAACCCGCCCTGCGCGCTGGCGATCACATAGGCCTGGTTCTCGATCGCGCGGGCGCGCAACAGCACCTCCCAGTGGGCCTGGCCGGTGGTGTGGGTAAAGGCCGCGGGCACCAGCAGCAGGTCGGCCGCGAGCATGCGGTAGAGCTCGCCGAAGCGCAGGTCGTAGCAGACGCTCTGCCCGACGCGCCAGCCCTGGCCGTCGCGCGCTTTGCACTCGAACACGGTGGGCGTGTCGCCCGCGACCAGCACGGTGGCCTCGTCGTAGCTCTCGCGGCCGTTGTCGTAGCGGAACAGGTGGATCTTGTCGTAGCGGCTGACGTTTTCGCCGCGCGGGGTGTAGACCAGCGAGGCGTTGGCGGCGTGCGCGGGGTCGTCGGTGGCCATGGGCAGGGTGCCGCCGACGACCCACATCTTCAGGTCGCGCGCGGCGTCGGACAGGAAGTCCTGCACCGTGCCCAGCCCCGGGGTCTCGGCGATCAGGAGTTTGTCCGCGTCCTGGTGGCCCATGAAGCAGAAGTACTCGGGCAACACGGCCAGCTCGGCCCCGTCGTGCGCGGCCTGGCGCAACAGGCGCAGGGCTTCGCTGAGGTTGGCGTCCAGGCTGATGCCCGAGACCATTTGGATGGCGGCGACTTTCATGACAGCTCCTGTGGGGTGGGCCAGAGGCCGCTCCCGGGGTGGAAACACAGCTTAACGCAGAGCAACAACCGGGACAGCCTATTCGCTTTTGGGCGCCACGGCGGCGACCCCGATTTTTTCGACCTGGGGGTCGGCCCAGCTGCCGGTGATGTGGAACTGCTGGGTGGTGGCGCTCTGCAGCGGCTGGCGCAGCAGGAACTGGGCCAGGAAGGTGCCCAGTCCCACGGCGGGGTTGATGGCGGTGGCGATCAGGGCGGCGGTGCCGGCGTTGATCTCGGGCACCACCACCACCTTGAGGTCCTGCTGTTCGCGCGCGATGTCGGCGCTGCCTTCCATCAGCACGGCGGCGTTGACGCCCTTCATCTGCAGGTTGTTGGTGTGCACCACGCCGTGCTCGATGCGCGCGTCGCCGCGCACGAAATCGAACGCGAACCCGTTGGAGAACACGTCGCGGAAATCCAGCACCAGGCGCCGCGGCAGGGCCTGCAGGCTGAGCACGCCCAGCAGCTTGGCCGCCCCAGGCTCGACCTTGAGGAACTGACCGCGCTCGATGTCGACCTTGAGCTGACCGGCCAGGCTGGCGTAGTCCATGGCCAGCGGGGAACCCCGCCAGCCGATGCTGCCTTCGATGCGGCCCTTGCCATTGCTCACCACGCCCTCACGGCCGAAGCGGGCCAGCAGCAGGCCGGAGTCGTTGATGTCGAGCGTGAAACTCAGGGCGGTGCGCCGCTGTCCGCCCGGGCTGGCGCCATCGGGCGCCCAGTTGCCGGTGGCGCTCAGGCGCGCCTCGGGCACGTTGAGCTCCAGCCGGTTCAGCCGCCACTCGCTCACGCGGGTGGGGCCGGCGCGGTTGACGGCGTTGATCTCGACCCGGCCCAGGCGCCGGTTGGACAGCACCAGGTCTTCGACCGCAATGTCCAGCGCGGGCACGCTGCTGGGCTGCTGCAGGATCTGCTCCACGTCCTTGGCGGCCGAGGGCGCCAGGTTCAGCCGCGCCAGCCGCGCGTAGATGCTGCCGGCGGCCGGGCCGCTGGGCTGGCCGTATTCGACATAGCCATTGAGTTCCTCGGCGTCGACGTTGGCGCGCCACCGGGTGCCCTCGCGCGAGCCCCCGACCACCACCCGGTTGAAGCTGCGCCCGTCGACGGTGATGCGATCGGCGCGCACCGCCAGGGTGGTGGGCAGGTAGGACAGGCTGGCGTCCGAAGCCGGCGAGGCGGACGCAGGCGCGGTGGCGGTCCCCGCGCCGGGCACGCTGGCGCGCACCTCCGTGCCGGTGGTGCTGGTGAACACGCGTTCCCAGTCGTCCACGTTGATCTGGCCGACCTGGATGTTGGCCAGCACCCCGTCGGCCGGCAGGGGCGCCGACTCGCCAGCCCCCAGGCCCAGGGCCACGCTGCCGCGCAGCACCCGCGGCTCGGCGCCAACGATGTCGCGCTCGTAGCGCAGCGCGGCCAGCGGGGCCTGCTCGGGGCCGAGCAGGACCGTCAGGCGGTCGCTGCGGGCCACTTCGCCACTGGCGTCGGCCGCCGTCGAGAGCACCGTGTTTTCGTAGCGCAGCGGCAGGCTGTCGGTCGCGGCTTTGCCCAGCGGCGCCGGCAGGTTCAGCGCCAGCCCCTGCAGGCCGCTGGTCACCACCAGCTCGGGCACCCCGGCGCGGAAACCCAGTTGTGCGTTGTAGGCGGCGCTGCCGCTGGCGTTGGCAAAGAGGCGCGAGACGAAGCCCAGATCGGCGTCGCGCAGGCCCTCGGCCCGCGCCGTTCCCTGGCCCCGGAACTGGATACGCGCCACGCCCTGGGCGTCGGGCTGCATGCCGCCGCTGAAACGCAGTTCGCCGCCGTAGAGCTGCGCCTGGGCGTCGGTCACGCCAAAGCCCTTTTCGCTGAAGCTCAGGCTGCCCTTGGTGCTGGCCAGCAGCGGGGCCTCGGGGCTGATGTGCACGTCGTTGCCGTCAAAGCGCACCGTGCCCCCGACGGTGGTGGCGTCCAGCTGCTCGAACGGCAGGCTCAGGCGGAACTGCGCGCTGGCCGGTCCGGTCATGCGGGCCCGCGCCAGGGCTTCGCCGGTCATGCGGTTGAGCGGCGAGCTGCGCACGAAGCCCAGCATCTCGGTCGCGGGTCCGCGCGCGTCGGCGCTCACCACCAGGGTGGCGTGGTCCACCAGGTTGGCCACCTCGATCTTCGCCTGGCTCAGGCGCACATGGGGCGCGCCGTCCAGCCCCGCCTCCAGCCCGCTCAGGCGCAGCGAGGCACGGTCCAGCAACAGGGCGCCGTTGAGGCCCTTGAGCATGGGCCAGGGCGCATCGCCCGGTTCCTGCAGAAAGCTGGGCACGTAGGCGAAGTCCACCGCCTGCAGGTGGGCCGCGATGCGGAAGTCGCCGCGGGTGCCGGGCGTGTCGAAGGGCATGTCGTACATGTCGCCCTTGATGCGGAAGTCCACCTTGTCGGAGCGGCCCGAGCGCACCGCCTCGCGCACATAGCGCCGCACCTCGGCCGACACCGTCAGCGGCAGGTAGCGGTGCACCCGGTCGGCGCTGGCGCGGGTCAGGGTGGCGTTCACGTCGAGCACGCCGGGGAAGCGGGAGCCCGAGGCGCTGTGCTGGGGGTCGCTGGTGTTCCAGCGGGCCTGGCCCGTGCCTTCGGCATCGGCGTTGGCCAGGCGCACGTTGTCCAGCTGGGCCTCGATGCGCTCGCCATCCAGGCGCCAGAGCGCGTCGGCCTCGAAGCGCGTGAGCGGCAGCACCGGGTCCTCGAACACGTCGGGCAATTCGAGCGCCCCATTGGCCACCGCCAGGTGGGCGCGCCCGCCGGTCTGGTTGAGGTCGAAGTCCACCGTGGCGCCCGCGATGCCGGGCCGCCCGGGCAGGGGGTAGCGGCCCGAGGCCGAGGTCTTGCCGCTGGGCTGGCCGGCCAGCGCCAGGCCCACCACACGGCCCTTGGCCTGGTAGGCATCGACGCTCCAGTCGATGCCTTCGCCGGGTGCCGCGGCGGCGTCCGCCGACCCGGCCCGCGCGCTGGCGGCGGGCGGCGGCAGGCCCTGCCAGCGGGCCGTCAGGCCGTCGACGCGACCGGCCGGCTTCAGGCTGGCCAGCAGGCCGGGCGCACCGCCGGGCAGCGGCAACCGGCTGGCCAGGGCGGACAGCGGCGCGAGCTCGATGCCGTCGGCGCTGAGTTCGGTGTGGGCCACGCGCTGGCCCTGGCGCGCGGTGTGCTCCAGCCGCAGGCGTCCGCCAGGCCAGACCTCGCCCGCGCGGGTGCGAAAGCGCAGGTTGTCGGTGGTGAAGGAAAAACCCGCGTCGCTCCATTGCGAGGCCAGGCGCCCGCCGAGCTCGTCCAGCGCCAGCAAGGGCAGCTCCGGGCCCAGGCGCGTTTCCACGCCCCGCAGCGCCAGGTCGGCGGTGACGCCGGTCACGTGCCCCCGCTTCACATCGGCCCAGGCGCGCACCGCGCCCTGGCCCGCGCGCACCTCGACGCCCCAGTCGGACAGGTCCACATAGGCCCGCAGGCGCGACACGTCCATGCGGGTGAAATCGGCGAACAGCTCGCCGTCCCAGCGTTGCCAGCGCGCGGTTCCCGCGGCCCGGCGGCCCAGGTCGAGCAGGGGTTCGCGCAGGTCGGCGCGCAGGCTCAGGCGCTCGCCCCACTCGGGGGGCGGGGTGGCGTCGAGCCGGAACCGGTGGTGGCGCGCCTGGTTGCGCGCCACGAAATCCAGCGCGCCCAGTTGCAGCGGCGGCTGGCCGCGCAGGTCGTCGGTCCAGCGCACGGTGCCGTTCTGGATCACGAACTCGGGCTGGGAAAAAAACCAGTCGGAGGCCGCGTGGTCGCCGCTGTCCGGCCCCGTCAGGTCCAGCCCGGCCACCTCGATGTGGCCCTGCGCGGTGCGGCGCACGTCCAGCACCGGCGAGGCGATCACCACCTGCTCGAAGCCCAGCCGCCACAACGAACGGACCGACAGCGCGGTGCGCACGCTCGGCAGGTGCAGGGCCTCGCGCCCGGCGGCGTCGAACAGCCGCACGTCGCTCAGCTCGAAGGTGGGCACCAGGGCGGGCACGAAATCGGGCAGCCAGTCGTGGCCCGCCGATCCGGCCTCGGCCCGGATCGCCCCCACGCGCACGGGTACCCCTACCGTGCTGCTGGCCCAGCGTTCCAGGTCGGGACGCCACTCGCCGATTCGCGGCACAATCCACAAATGCAGCACGCCCAGGGTGAGTGCGAACAGGCCCCAGACGGCCAGCACCAGCCAGAGCAGCAGCCGCGTTGCCACGGAAAGTGTCTTGAGGGATCGCGTGAAGGGTGCACGCACAGGAGATTCGGCGGCATCTGCCGGGCTTTGATGGTTCATGTCCACTGCAAATTATGACGGCCAGCCACACCAAGGGTTCCGCAGTCCTGGAATCCGCTTTGTCAATGAATGTGATACCCCCGTCCCCCCACCACCCCCCTTTGACATCCGCTGACCGGATCGCCGAACACTCGCGTTTCGTGCAGCGCGTGCGCCGCCGCTACACCGACGAACTCGCCTGCCTGCCACCCGGCGCACCGGTGCACGCCAGCATGCGGGCCTGCCTGGCCGAGCTGCGCACCCGTGGCCTGGCCGTGCCCGCGGCGCTGCGGGTGCTGCGCCAGCTGGTGCTGGAGCGCCTGGTGGTGCTCGACTGCGAACAGGACGCGCCGCTGGCCGTGGTCACGCGCGCGGTCACCGAGCTGGCCGAACTCGCGCTCGACGCGGCCTGCACGCTGGCCTGGAGCGAGCTCGACGAGCTGTTCGGTGCTCCCCAGTACCCCGGCCCCGACGGCCAGCCCCAGCGGGCCCGGATGTGGGTCATCGGCATGGGCAAGCTGGGCGCGCGCGAGCTCAACGTGTCGAGCGACATCGACCTGATCTACGTCTACGACCACGACGGCGAGACCGCCGGCAACGCCCAGGGCCGCAACCGCATCAGCAACCACGAGTACTTCGGCAAGGCGGTCAAGCACATCTACAACACCGTGGGCGAGGCCACCGAACACGGCAGCGTGTTCCGCGTCGACCTGGCGCTGCGGCCCAACGGCAACTCGGGGCCGAGCGCGGTCTCACTGGGCGCGCTGGAGGAGTATTTCCTGGTGCAGGGCCGCGAGTGGGAACGCTTCGCCTGGCTCAAGAGCCGCGTGATCGCCCCGGCCGCCTGCATCGCCGACAAGAGCGCCAGCGCGCTGCGTGGCGCGGTGCTGCCCTTCGTGTTCCGCAAGTACCTGGACTACAACGTCTTCGACTCGCTGCGCACGCTGCACCGCCAGATCCGCGAGCACGCGGCCAAGCGCGCCGCCGGCAACCCCGGGCGCGCCAACGACGTGAAGCTCTCGCGCGGCGGCATCCGCGAGATCGAATTCACCGTGCAACTGCTGCAGGTGGTGCGCGGCGGCCAGTTTCCCGAACTGCGCACCCGCCCCACGCTGGACGCGCTGCAGCGCCTGTGCCGCGCCGGCCTCATGCCCCAGGGCAACGCCGACGCGCTGGCGCAGGCCTACACCTTTCTGCGCCGGGTCGAGCACCGCATCCAGTACCTGGACGACCAGCAGACCCACGTGATGCCCACGCGCGACGACGACCTGAACTGGCTTGCCGCCACCATGGGCCACGCCAACGTCTGCGACTTCCTGCACACCCTGGACGCGCACCGCGAGCTGGTGGCGCAGGAGTTCGACACCCTGCTCGGCGGCCCCACCAACGGGGGCTGCAATGGCAAGGGCTGCAACGGCAGGAACGGGAAGAATGGCGCGGCTGGCCACGTCGGCGGCACGAGCGACGACCTGCAGTCGGTGCTGGCGCAGCTGCCCGAGGCCTTCGCGGCCAAGGTGGCGCAATGGAACGGCCACCCGCGGGTGCTCGCACTGCGCGAGGATGCGCGCGCGCGCCTGGTGCGGCTGGTGCAACGCACCGGCGCCTGGCTCGAACAAGGACGGGTGAGCGAAGAGGCCGCCCTGCGCCTGGCCGACTGGATCGAACCCCTGCTGCGCCGCGAGAGCTACCTCGCGCTGCTGCAGGAGCGGCCCTCGGTGCACGAGCGCCTGCTGCGCCTCATGGGGGCGGCCAAATGGCCCGCGCGCTACCTGCTCCAGCACCCGGGCGTGATCGACGAACTGGCCAGCCAGCAGCTGCTGGCCGAACGTTTCGACGCCGTGCAGTTCGAGGCCGAACTCGAAGCCCGGCGCGCCGCGCTGCACTCCACCGGCGAAGACGACGAAGAGGCCCTGCTCAACCTGCTGCGCCGCGCGCACCACGCCGAGGTGTTCCGCACCCTCGCGCGCGACGTGGAAAAAGTGCTCACCGTGGAGCAGGTGGCCGACGACCTCTCGGCCCTGGCCGACACCATGCTGCGCGTGACGGCGCGCTGGTGCTGGGCGCGGCTGAAGAACCGCCACCGCGAAGAACCCGGTTTCGCCATCATTGGCTACGGCAAGCTCGGCGGCAAGGAACTGGGCTATGGCAGCGACCTCGACATCGTGTTCGTCTACGAAGACGAGGACGAGCGCGCCCCCGAGATCTACGGCGCCTTCGTGCGCAAGATGATCAACTGGATGACGGTGAAGACCGGCGAGGGCGACCTGTTCGAGATCGACACCGCGCTGCGGCCCAACGGCAACTCCGGCATGCTGGTGACCAGCTTCAACGCCTACGCCAACTACCAGCAGCAGCGCGGCAGCAACACCGCCTGGACCTGGGAACACCAGGCGATGACGCGGGCCCGGTTTGTCATGTCCGGCAGTGAGACCGGAGCCCCCACGCTCCCCGCTGCGCGTGGTTCGCTGCCCCCCGAGGGGGCGGGCCCCGTCCCCTCCCTTCGCGAGCGCTTCGATGCCGTGCGCGAAGCGGTGATCACGTCGGAGCGCGACCCCCAGGCGTTGGCCGCGGAGATCGTGGCCATGCGCGAGAAGGTGCGTGCCGCCCACCCGGTGCGCGGCACGCGGTTCGACGTCAAGCACAGCCCGGGCGGCATGGTGGACGTGGAGTTCGCCGTGCAGTACCTGGTGCTGTCGCAGTCGCGCACCCACCCCGAGCTGCGCGCCAACGCCGGCAACATCGACCTGCTGTTGCGCGCCGAACGCGCCGGCCTGCTGGCGCCCGGCATGGGCGAGGCCGCCTCTCGCGCCTACCGCGAGCTGCGCCAGATCCAGCACCGGGCACGGCTGGACGAAGCGCCGACCCAGGTCGATGCCGAGCTGGTGGAGCCCCAGGCCGCGGCCGTGCGCGCGCTGTGGCAGCACGTGCTGGGCTCGCGCACGGCATGAAGCCCTCGCGCAGCTGGCTGGTGCTCTGCGCGGTGCACGGTGTGGCTAGCATGCTGCTGTGGTGGGCCCGCCCGGGCGCCATCGACACCCTGACCTGGCACGCCCACGACTGGCTGCAGCAGCCCTGGACGCTGTGGACCAGCGCCTGGGTGCACATGAACACCCCACACCTGATCGGCAACCAGCTCGCGCTGGGCGCGCTGGCCGCCTTTGCCTGGGTGATCCGGCCCTCGCTGGCCTGCACCTGGGCCTGGCTGCTGGCCTGGCCGCTGATGCAGGGGTCGCTGCTGCTGTGGCCGCAGATCGGTTACGCGGTGGGCCTGTCGGGCCTGCTGCACGCCGGGGCCATGGTGCTGGCCATGCAGCTGATCCAGAAGCGCATCCCCGTGCCCATGGCACGGCGCTGGGGCGGTCTGCTGGCGCTGGGTCTGCTGGTGAAGCTGGCGCTGGAGCAGGGCTGGTCGAACCCGGTGGTCTGGGACCCGGGCAACGAGATGTCGGTGGTGCAGGCGGCCCACCTGGCGGGCACGCTGTGGGGCCTGGTGCTGGGGCTGATGCTGGGCTGGCTGCCCCGCGACAGGGCAATCGCCCCGGCGCCTTCACTGCCCGCGCACTGAGGCGCCGGCGCGCCAGCCTCAACCCAGAACACCGCGGAACCGGCTTCGCCGGGCCGCAGGTGTTGCCCCCTTGAGGGGGTCGCGCGCAGCCCGGCGGGGGTGTTCACCTCAAGCCAACGACTTTCGAAACCGGTTGAGCTCCTGCACCGTCTTGAAGCTCTGCTCCATCAGCAGGCTCATGTTGTGCAGGATGCGCTCGACCACGCGGTTTTCCCACACCGCGTCGAAATCGATCTGCTTGTCCAGCCAGTGTTCGAGCCACTCGGGGTTGGGCAGGCGGCTCTGGATGGTGTCCTTGGGGAACAGCGCCTTGTTCACGTGCAGGTTGGTCGGGTGCAGGGCCTGCGCGGTGCGCCGCGCGCTGGCCATGAGCACGCCCACCTTGGCGAACGCGGCGCGCGCCTCGTCGCCGAAGTTGCCGATGGCGCGCTTCATGTAGCGCAGGTAGGCGCCGCCGTGGCGCGCTTCGTCCTGGCTCAGGGTGGCGTAGATTTTCTTGATCACGGGCTCGGTGTGCCACTCGCTGGCGCGGCGGTACCAGTGGTTGAGGCGGATTTCGCCGCAGAAGTGCAGCATCAGCGTCTCCAGCGGCGGGGCCGGGTCGAACTCGAAGCGGATGTCGTGCAGCTCCTGCTCGGTGGGCACGAGCTCGGGCCGGAAACGGCGCAGGTATTCCATCAGCACCAGGGCGTGTTTCTGCTCTTCGAAGAACCAGATCGACATGAAGGCCGAGAAGTCGGAGTCGTCGCGGTTATCGCGCAGGAACATCTCGGTGGCCGGCAGCGCCGCCCACTCCGTGATGGCGTTCATCTTGATGGTCTGGGCCTGCTCGTCGCTGAGCGCGCCGGCCTGGAAGGTTTCCCAGGGAATGTCTTTGCCCATGTCCCAGCGGACGGACTCCAGCTGCTTGAAGAGTTCGGGGTAAAGCATGCGCGTCCTCGGTGGCAAAAAACCAGTTTACGGCCCGCACATGGCCGTTGTTTGACAAAGCAGCGGGCCTTGAATGGGTATCGGCCGCACCCGGGACGGAGCCCCTGCCCAGGCCGTGTCCACGCCGGCCGCCCCCCGCGGCCAGGGGATAACCCTGCGTGGTTCAGGGATACGAAGAAGATTGCATCGACTAAAAAGATACCAATCAGTCACAATAAGACCATACAGTGTATTTTCAGACCGAAATCTCCACCTCACCACCACCGGACCCGCCCATGCCAACTCAGCCCAGGAACTTTTTCGCATCGGCACCGCTCCATACACACAAGGCGGCGCTGGAACCCGTGCCGCCCACTGTTTTTGCACTGCGAAGCCTTCCTGCCCCTAGCGGTCTGGCTGCAATCCCGGAACGTCTTTCCTCCTCCTCCCTCCCTCCCTCATTCGTTTCGGGGCGCTTCGCAGTCTTTTGTCTTCCGGCCCACCGGGCCATGGGGGTCTGAACCATGCATTCAGACCCCCGCTTTCAGCCCATGGGCGGCACCCGCCCACCTCGCCGTGTGGCCATCGTCGGCTCGGGCATCTCGGGCCTGGCCGCCGCGCACACCCTGGCCGGACTGGCCGACATCACCCTCTTTGAAGCCGGCGCCCACTTCGGCGGCCACACCCACACGGTGGATGTGACCCTGCCCGATGCGCAGGGCTATCCGATCCGCTTCGGCGTGGACACCGGTTTCCTGGTGCTCAACGAGCGCACCTACCCCAACCTGCTGGCGCTGCTGGCCGCGCTGGAGGTGCCGCTGGCGGACTCCGACATGTCGTTTTCGGTGCAGGCCCCGGGCGCCGGGCCCGACGGCGGCGCGCTGGAGTGGAGCGGCGCCAGCCTGTCCAGCGTGTTTGCCCAGCGCCGCAACCTGCTCAACCCCCGCTTCTGGCGCATGCTGGCCGACATCCTGCGTTTCAACCGCATCACCACGCGGCTGGCGCAGCAGGGCCAGGACCTGGGCGAGCACAGCCCGCTGCTGCAGCCGCTGGGCGAGTTCCTGCAGGCGCAGGGCTTCTCCCGCGAATTCCGCGACTGGTATTTCCTGCCCATGATGGGCTGCATCTGGAGTTGCCCGACCGACCAGATGCTGGCCTTTCCGGTGGCCACCATGGTGCGCTTCTGCCACAACCACGGCCTGCTCCAGGTCACCCACCGGCCGCGGTGGCACACGGTGGCCGGCGGCGCGCGGCGCTACGTGGACAAGATCGTGGCCGCCATCCCCGACCGGCGCCTGCACACGCCGGTGCACCAGGTGCTGCGCGACGCGCAGGGCGTGCGCGTGGTGAGCGAGGGCCGGGTCGAGCGTTTCGACGCCATCGTCATGGCCTGCCACAGCGACCAGGCGCTGTCGATCCTAGGCCCAGCGGCCAGCCCGGACGAGCGCGCCGTGCTCGGCGCGATCCGCTACCAGCCCAACCGCGCGGTGCTGCACACCGACGCCTCGGTGCTGCCCAAGGCCCCCACCGCCTGGGCGGCCTGGAACTACGAGCGCGAAGGCTTGGCCACCCAGGCCGGCGAAAGCCCCGACCCACAGGCGCCGTCGGCCCAGGTCTGCCTGCACTACCTCATCAACCGGCTGCAGCCCCTGCCGGTGGCGCAGCCGGTGCTGGTGTCGCTCAACCCGCGGCGCGCGATCGACCCGGCGCGGGTGATTGGCGAATACGCCTACGAACACCCGGTGTTCGACCTCGCCGCCCTGCGGGCCCAGGCCCGCCTGGGCGAGCTGCAGGGCCGGCAGCACACCTATTACGCTGGCGCCTGGACGGGTTATGGCTTCCACGAAGACGGCCTGAAAGCCGGCCTGCACGCGGCGCGTGCGCTGATCGACGCCCACGGCCTGATGCCCACCACCAGCGGCGCGGCCGCGCGCCACGCGGCCCTGCCCGGGGTGTTCGGGTGAGCACGCCGCCGCCGGTGGCGCAGATCGGTTTCGGCCAGGTGCGCCACACGCGCCTGCGCCCGCGCCGCCACGCCTTCGCCTACCCCACCCATTTCCTCATGCTGCCGCTGCGCAGCCTGCGCGCCCACGGCGACGGCGAGCTCGCGCGCAACCGGCGCGCGGCGCTGAGCTTTCACGACGCCGACCACGGCGACGGCGGGCCCGACTGCCTGGCCTGGATCGACGGCCTGCTGCGGCAGCACGGCATCCACGACGCGCTGGGCGAGGTCTGGCTGCACACCCCCCCGCGCGTGCTGGGCCACAGCTTCAAACCGGTGAGCCTGTGGTACTGCCACCGGCCCGATGGCCGCCTGCGCGCGGTGCTGGCCGAGGTGAACAACACCTTTGGCGAGCGCCACTGCTACCTGCTGGACAACCCTCGCTATGGCCAGCCCTGCACGGCGGACAAGGTGTTCCACGTCTCGCCGTTCTGCCCGGTGCGCGGCCAGTACCGCTTCGTCTTCATGCGCAGCCCCGGCCACCCCGGCGCCGGCCCGGCCCGCACCGTGGCGCGCATCGACTACCACGACGACGGGGCCGACGCGCCCGCGCTGATCCAGACCAGCGTGAGCGGCGCGCTGCAGGCGCTCAATGCCCGCAGCGTGCGGCGCGCACTCTGGGCCTACCCCGCCATGACCTTGGGCGTGATCACCCACATCCACTGGCAGGCGCTGCGCCTGTGGCTCAAACGCACGCCCTTCTTCCGCCAACCGGCCGCGCCGGGCACCGCCGTCACCGTGGGCGGGCCCGCCAAGCCGTCCCGCTGACCCCTTCCCTCCCACCCCGCCCTGGCTGCCCCCCATGAACAGCACCACCGCCCCCCGACACCCCGCCGGTTTCGCCCTGCCGCGCAACGCGCCCGCCACCGCCCGCAGCGCGCTGAAACTGCTGCAGCGCCTGCGCCACGGCAGCCTCACGCTGCAGCTGCCCGATGGCTCCATGCAACGCTTCGGCGACGCCACCGGGCCGCACGCCAGCCTGCGCCTGGCCAACTGGAAGGTCTGCGCGGCGGCGCTGAGATCGGGCGACATCGGCTTCGCCGAGAGCTACATCGCGGGCGACTGGCACACACCGAACCTCACCGAGCTGCTGCGCCTGTTCATCGCCAACCGGCGCGAGATCGAGGACATGGTCTACGGCTCGTGGCTCGGCCTGCTGGCCCACTGGGTCCAGCACAAGCTCAACCGCAACTCCCGGGCCAACAGCCGCAAGAACATCCACGCCCACTACGACCTGGGCAATCCGTTCTACGAACTCTGGCTGGACCCGACCATGAACTACTCGTCGGCCCTGTTCGAAACGCCAGAGCAATCCCTGGTGGACGCGCAGCACGCCAAGGTGCGGCGCGCGCTGCGCATGGCCGGGGTGCAGGCCGGCGACCGCGTGCTGGAGATCGGCTGCGGCTGGGGCGCACTGGCCGACATGGCCACCACCGAATTCGGCGCCTCGCTCACCGGCGTGACGCTGTCCACCGAGCAGCTGGCGTTCGCGCAACGGCGCATGGAGAAGCTGGGTGTGCCGCTGATGACCGACACGCCCGCCGCCGGGCCGCCCCAAGGCGGGCGAGCCCCCGCGGGGGGCAGCGACCCGCGCCAGCGGCGGAGCGTGGGGGGAGCCCCTTCTGCCGATCTGCGCCTGCAGGACTACCGCGACATCGACGACGGCCCCTACGACGCGATCTGCTCCATCGAAATGGTCGAGGCCGTGGGCCGCGAATACTGGCCGGGCTACTTCGGCGCGCTGCACCGCCTGCTCAAGCCGGGCGCGCGGGCCTGCGTGCAGAGCATCGTGATCCGCGACGACCTGTTCGAGCGCTACATCGCCGGCACCGACTTCATCCAGCAGTACATCTTCCCCGGCGGCTGCCTGCCCAGCCCGCGCGAATTCCGCGCCGCCGCGCAGCGCGCCGGTCTGGAGGTGGTGGACCAGTTCGACTTCGGCCAGGACTACGCGCGCACGCTGCGGCTGTGGCGCGAGCAGTTCCTGCGCGAGCACGAGCGGGTGCAGCGGCTCGGTTTCGACCCGCGTTTCCTGCGCCTCTGGGAGTTCTACCTGGCCTATTGCGAGGCCGCGTTCCTCGAAGGCAACACCAGCGTCGTGCAGTTCAGCTTGCGCCGCCCGGACTGAGCCATGCCATACACCCACCGCCTGCCGCGACACACGCTGGCGCTGATCGCGCTGGGCGCGGCCCTGTGCGCCCCCGCCCAGGCCACCAGCCCCATCGAACCCACGGCCAGCGCCGCGCTGCAAGGCCAACAGGCGGTGGGCCAGGGCCTGCTGCGGGTGTGGGGCTTCGAGGTCTACGGCGCCAGCCTCTGGGCCGCGCCGGGCTTTGATGCGCAGCGTTTCGCCGCGCAGCGCTTCGGGCTGGAGCTGCACTACCGGCGCGCCTTCGCCGGGCGCGACATCGCGCAGCGCTCGATCGACGAGATGCGCGGCATCGGCGCACTCACCCCCGAACAGGCCACGCGCTGGCAACAGGCCATGGGCGCGCTGTTCCCCGACGTGGCGCCGGGCGACCGCATCCTGGGCCTGCACGTGCCCGGCAGCGGCGCGCGGTTCTACCTCAACGGCCGGCTGCTCGGCGAGATCGCCGACGAGGGGTTTTCGGCCCGCTTCTTCGGCATCTGGCTCTCGCCCGCCACCTCGCAACCGCGCCTGCGCGAAGCGCTGATCGCGCAGGTGCGGCGATGAGCCCGGCCCGCCCCACCCGCATCCCCACGCCGGCCGAACACTTCGTGGGCACCGGCGCCTGGCGCCACGGCCTGCGCTATGGCCTGCTCGGCCTGCCGCTGGCCTTCGTGGCGCTGCCGCTGTACGTGATCCTGCCCAACCACTACGCGCGCAGCTTCGGCGCGCCGCTGGCCGCGCTGGGCCTGGTGCTGCTGCTGGCGCGCTTGTTCGACGCGCTGCTCGACCCGCTGATCGGCCGCTGGTGCGACCGCCTGTTCACGCGCTCGCACCGCGCCGTGCTGGCCGCGGGTGCCGGCGCGGCCGTGGCACTGGCCCTGGGCCTGTGGGCGCTGCTGTTCCCGCCCGAGGCGGTGCGCACCGACCCGGCCGCGCTGCTGGCCTGGGCCGGTGGCCTGATGGCCCTCACCTGCACCGCCTACAGCGTGGCCAGCGTGGCGCACCAGACCTGGGGCGCGCGCCTGGCGGGCAACGAGGCCCAGCGCAGCCGCATCGTCGCCTGGCGCGAGGGCCTGGCGCTGCTGGGGGTGTTGCTCGCCGCGGTCTTGCCCGGCACGCTGGGACTGGGCGTCACCGTCACCGCGTTTGCCGTGCTGCTGGCACTGGGCTGGTGGGCCTGGAGCGCGGCGGTGGTGCCGCTGCGGGGCGGCCCGCTTCCGCCCGCGCAGGCCGGGGCAGGGGTGCGGCGCTCACCGCTGCGCCAGCCGCGCTTCTTGAAACTGCTGGCGGTGTTCGTGCTCAACGGCACGGCCAGCGCGGTGCCCGCCACCCTGGTGCTGTTCTTCGTGCAGGACCGGCTGCAGGCGCCGCGCGCCATCGAGCCCGCCTTCCTCGCCACCTACTTCCTGTTCGCCGCGCTGTCGCTGCCGCTGTGGGTGCGGCTGGTGGGGCGCCTGGGCCTGGCGCGCAGCTGGCTGGCCGGCATGGCGCTGGCCGTGGCGGCCTTCGTCTGGGCGGCCACGCTGGGCGAGGGCGATGTCTGGCCGTTCCTGTTGGTGTGCGCCCTCTCGGGCATGGCTCTGGGCACCGATCTGGCCCTGCCCGGCGCCCTGCTCACCGGCCTGATGGACGAACTGGGCGAACGCGGCCGCCGCGAAGGCGCCTACCTCGGCTGGTGGAACTTCGCGGCCAAGCTCAACCTGGCGCTGGCCGCAGGCCTGAGCCTGCCGCTGCTCGCCCTGTTCGGCTACAGCCCCGGCACGCGCGACCCCGCCGCGCTGCAGGTGCTCACGCTCGCCTACTGCCTGCTGCCCTGCACGCTCAAGCTGCTCGCGGGCGCCGCGCTGCACACCCTGGTGATCCGGCCCGAGCGCCTGACCAGACCCACGGCCCTCCCACCACTGAAAGCCCACCCATGAAACGACGCCTCGTGCTCACCACCGGCATCGCCGCCATGCTCGGCCTGGCGGGCTGCGCCGGACCGAGGCTCAGCGACCACGCGAGCGAGAAACCCGCGCTGGACCTGCGCGACTATTTCAACGGCACGCTCGACGCCTACGGCGTCTTCACCGACCGTGCCGGCAAGGTGGTCAAACGCTTCACCGTGCTGATGCGCTGCCGCTGGACGGGCGAGGACGGCGTGCTCGACGAAGACTTTGTGTACGCGGACGGCAGCACGCAAAAGCGCATCTGGCGCCTCAAGCACCTGGGCGAAGGCCGCTACAGCGGCAGCGCCGACGACGTGGTGGGCACGGCGCTGGGCCAGACCCGCGGCAACGCGTTCCGCTGGGACTACACGCTGGCCCTGCCGGTGGACGGACAGATCTGGCACGTCGCGTTCGACGACTGGATGTACCTGATGGACGCGCGCGTGATGCTCAACAAGGCCACGATGAGCAAGTTCGGCGTCCGCCTGGGCGAGGTCACGCTGAGCTTCGTCAAACGCCCCGCGTGAGCGGCCCGCTCCCCCACACACCCCTTTTCGCCATGACCGCCCCCAGCCACTTCGTCGAACCCAACACCCCCCTGCGTGCGGAAAGCCCCGCCCGGCGGCGCGGCTGGCGCCTGCTGCGGCCCTTCAACCCACCCATCACCGGGTGGCGCGGCCTGCGGGTCTGGGTGATCGGCGCCTCCAGCGGCATCGGCCTGGCCACCGCCGAGGCGCTGGTGGCGCGCGGCGCGCGGGTGCAGGTCTCGGCGCGCGACGCGGCCGCGCTGGAGCGGCTGGTGGCCCGGCATCCGACACTGCCCGGCGCCACGCCGGTTCAGGCCTGGCCGCTGGACGTGACCGACGCCCCGGCGGTGGCGCGGACCGCGCGCGCCATCCTGGCCCAGGGCCCGCTCGATCTGGTGCTGTACTGCGCCGGCCACTACCGCGAGATGCGCGCCACCGCGCTCGATCTGGCCGAACTGCGGCAGCACCTGGCCATCAACTACGTCGGCGCGCTCAACGTGCTCGACGCCGTGCTGCCCGCGCTGATCGCGCGCGGCGCCGGCCACCTCAGCCTGGTCAGCAGCGTGGCCGGGTTTCGCGGCCTGCCCAAGGGCCTGGCCTACGGCCCGACCAAGGCCGCGCTCACCCACCTGGCCGAAACCCTGTACCTCGATCTGGAGCCGCTGGGTCTGGGCGTGAGCGTGGTCCACCCCGGTTTCGTGCAGACGCCGCTGACCGCGCAGAACGACTTCAGCATGCCGGCCCTGATCACGCCCGAGCGCGCCGCGCAGGCCATGCTCGACGGCTGGGCGCAAGGCGCCTTCGACATCCACTACCCCAAACGTTTCACGCGCTGGATGAAGCTGTTGCGCCTGTTGCCCTACCGCGCCTACTTCCCCGCCGTGCGGCGCTTCACCGGGCTATAAACCTCCCATGACGCTGCCCACCGACGACTCCCGCGCCGCGGTCGCCCGCCTCGCCGCCTACTTCGAAACCCTCACGCCCCAGAGCGTGGCGCAGATCGACCGCTTCTACGCGCCGCAGGCGCGTTTCAAGGACCCGTTCAACGAGGTGCAGGGCGTCCCCGCGATCGGCCGCATCTTCGAACACATGTTCCAGGCCCTGCACGAGCCGCGCTTCACCGTGACGCAACAGCTCGTGGACGGCGCGCAGGCGTTTCTGGTCTGGGAATTCCACTTCCGTTTCCAGCGCTTCGACACCACCACCGTGCAACGGATCCGTGGCGGCTCCCACCTGACGCTGGACAACGACGGCCGCATCCGCGAACACCGCGACTACTGGGACGCGGCCGAAGAGTTGTACGAAAAACTGCCGGGGTTGAGCACACTGATGCGTTACCTGAAGCGCAAGGCCAACCAATGACATGCTTGCACGCATGACCGCGGCCAACGTGAATGACTTGAAATAGGTCCTAAGGCTCGGGAAGCTTCGACAGCTCCAGACAGATGTCCTTTTTGAGGCGCAGCAGGTGGGGTGCGAGGGTCTCAATCCAGTGGGCAGCATGCTCCTGCGTGGACACGCTGACGTTGATGACACAAGTTCCCTCTGCGGACGGGAAGGCCGTCGAAAGCGCAATCACCTCGGGCTGCCAGCTGGCCCAGCAGTAGCCCTTTGATTTCATGTTTTCCATCGACGTCTCGATGGCCTGTTTGACCTCTGGCCAGTGCCGGCCGTTGCGTCGTTTGAAGATGGGCTCCAGCACCCGGTAGCGTTCCACCGGCACCGTGGCCAGATACGCCTGGCCCAGCGAAGTGAGTTCCATCGGGACGCGCTGACCAGACACGACATTGCGCAATGCAACGCGGCGGTTGTAGCGGATCGACTCCAGGTAGACCATCTCGTCCCGGTCGGGGTAGGCCAGGCCGACGTTGATGCGTTCGCGCTCGGCCAGGGCGCGCATGCGCGGTGCGGCGATGGCCAGCACCTGCGAGCCCGACCGCATCGCATGCCCCAGGCTGAGCACCAGCGGCGCGAGCCGGTAGGCGCGGCGGGCGCGGTCTTGCTGCAGCAGGCCGGCGGCCACCAGGGTCTGGGTGAGGCGGCTCACCGTGGAGTTGGACAGGCCGGTCCGCTCGGCGATCTCGCCGTTGCCCAGCAGATCCGACCCGGGCCGGAAGGCGCGCAGGATGTCGGCGCCGCGCAGCAGGGAGCGGTTTGCGGCCGATCGGCCAGGGTGTTCTTCGAGTGGATTCATGGCGGGTCCTTCGCAGGTCTGTACCGGTTTCCGGTGCGGGTTTCAGCGTTGCCTTGGCGCATTCTAAATTCCATTGAGTGGAATTGAGTGGGTCTCAAACAGGCCTTGCGCCCATAAGCTCAGGACTCACCCAACAGGTCGATGCGGCGCCAAACCAGAGGCGGCCTCGACCCCTTCCACCCAGGAGACATCCCATGAAGTTCTTTCCCATTTCCCTGCGGGGCATCGCCAGCGGCCTGTGCCTGAGCCTGGCGGCGTTCGCGGGTGCGGCCCATGCCGAGTACCCCGACAAGCCTGTGCGCATCGTCGTGCCGTTTGCCCCCGGCGGTGGCACCGACCTGATCGCGCGCACCCTGGGCCTGGGCATGTCCCAGGCGCTGGGGCAGACGGTGATCGTGGAGAACAAGCCCGGTGCCGGCACGGTGATCGGCACCGATATGGTGGCCAAGAGCGCGCCGGACGGCTACACCCTGGTGATCGCCACGATGGCGCACGCGGTGAACCCCAGCCTGCTCTCCAAGCTGCCCTATAACAACGACACCGCATTCGCGCCAGTCAGCCTGGTCGGCCGGGGGCCAAACGTGCTGGTGGTGCGCACCGAAAGCCCGTACAAGTCGGTGAAGGACGTTCTGGACGCCGTGAAGTCGGGCAAGAAGCTGACCTACGCCTCCCAGGGCAACGGCACCTCGGCCCACCTGGCCGGTGAAATGTTCGTCAACCTCACCAAGGCCGATCTGCTGCACATCCCCTACCGCGGTGCGGGCCCGGCCATGAACGACCTGCTCGGGGGTCAGGTGGACCTGTTCTTCGGCACCGCCGCCGCGGTGTCCAGCATGGTGGAACAGGGCAAGCTCCGGGCCCTGGCGGTCACGACACCCGAGCCGTCGCCCGCGTTCAAGGGGGTCCCCACCGTGGCCGCCACGGTGCCGGGCTACTCGGTGGAGAGCTGGTACGGTTTCTTTGTCCCCGCGGGCACGCCGGCCCCCGTGATCGCCAAGCTCAACGCCGCCGTCAAGAAAGCCGCGCAAAGCCCCGAGTTCGTGAAGAAGGTGGAACACGAGGGTCTGGTCGTCAACGCATCCGATCCCGCCGAGTTCGACCGCTACGTGAAGGCCGAAGAAGCGCGCTGGAGAAAGATCGTCAAGGAAAACAACATCAAGGCCGACTGAACACGGATGCCTGACATGGACTACACACTGATTGAACTGAACGTGAGCGAGGGCATTGCCACGCTCACCCTCAACCGCCCCGACAAGCGCAACGCCATGAGCGATGGCATGCGCTCGGAATTCATCCACGCGCTGGAGTCGGTGTCCGCCGACAAGGCGATCCGCGCCCTGGTGCTCACCGGCGCCGGCAAGGGCTTTTGCGCCGGAGGCGACATCAGCGGCATGCAAAAGCGCATGAACGCCCCGGCGGGCGAAGTGGGCTTCAACGGCTGGCACCGTCAGCAGCGGGTGCACCACACGCAGTCGCTGCTGCACACCTGCCCCAAGCCGGTGATCGCCGCCGTGAACGGCGCGGCCTCCGGCCTGGGGGCCGACACCGCGCTGGCCTGCGACTTCATCATCGCCAGCGAATGGGCGAGCTTTGCCTGGTCGTATGTGCTGCGCGGCATCGTCCCGGACGGCGGCGGCATGTATTTCCTGCCGCGCCGCGTGGGCCTGGCCAAGGCCAAGGAACTGATCTTCACCGGCCGCCAGGTCAAGGTGGACGAAGCGGTGGCGCTGGGCATCGTGGACCGCAAGACCAGCGCCGACACGCTGCTGGCCGACGCCCAGGCCTGGGCCGCCGAACTGAGCCGGGCGTCCGGCACGGCCATCGCGCTGACCAAGACCATCCTCAACCAGAGCTTCGAGCTGAGCTCACACGATGTGTTCGCGCAGGGCAGCCAGGCGCAGGGCATCTGCTACACCAGCAGCGAACACCGCGCCTCGGTGGAAGCGTTTCTGGCCAAGGCCGCGAGCAAGGAGTGAAGACCATGGACGCCATCTCTCGCCTGCTCCAACCACGCAGCGTGGCCATCATCGGTGCCTCGGCCGACCCCGGAAAAACCGCCGGACGCCCGGTGGCCTACCTGCAGAAACACGGTTTTTCCGGTCGCATCCTGCCGGTCAATCCCAAGGCCGACCGGATTGGCGACCTGCCGTGTTATGCCGACATCGCATCGCTGCCGGAAACGCCCGATGTCGCCATCGTGCTGCTCGGCGCCGAGCGTGCCCACCTCGCGGTGAAGGAACTCTCGGCGCGCGGCTGTGCGGCCGCCATCGTGCTGGCCAGTGGCTACACCGAGACCGGTGAAGACGGCGCGCGCCGCCAGAAGCAGCTGGTAGAGGCGGCCGGGTCCATGCGCATCCTGGGCCCCAACACGATCGGGCTGGTGAACTTGACCGACGCCATCGTGCTCTCGGCCACCGGCGCGCTGGAGATGGATGAGTTTCCGGTGGGCGGCATCGGCGTGGTGTCGCAAAGCGGCGGCATCCTCGGCTCGCTGCTGTCGCGGGCGGCCGCTCGCGGCATTGGCCTCTCCAAGCTGATCTCCACCAGCAACGAGGTGGACCTGGAGCTGGCCGATTTCATCGACCACCTGGCCGATGACCCGGCCACCCAGGTGATCGCGCTGTACGTCGAGACCGTGCGTGACCCGGCCAAGTTCCGTGCCGCCTGCCTCAAGGCCGCGCGCAAGGGCAAGCCGGTGGTGGCCTTCAAGATCGGCCGCTCGGAAGCGGGTGCCCAGGCCGCCGTGTCTCACACCGGCGCCATGGCCGGCGCCGACCGCATGTACGACGCGCTGTTCAAACAGGTGGGCGTGATCCGCGCGCAGACCTTCAACGACCTGCTGGACATTCCTGTGGCGCTGGCCACCGGGCGCCACCTGCGCGGCCAGCGCGTGGCCGTCCTCACCAGCACCGGCGGCGCCGGCACGCTGGTGTCCGACGACCTGGGTGTGGCCGGTTTCGAGACACCGGCGCCCGATGCCGCCACGGCCGAGGCGCTGCGCGCCCTGCAGACCGGCAGCGAAGCCGTGCTGGACCGCAACCCGATCGACGTCACCCTGGCCGGGCTGCGGCCCGACCTGCTGCGCGGCGCCATCCGCGCCCTGCTGGCCAGCCCGAGCTACGACGCGCTGGTGATCATCGTCGGCTCGTCCAGCCTGGCCATGCCCGAGCTGATGGCCAACGCCATCCGCGACTGCCTGCCAGATTCGGACAAGCCGGTGATGGCCTACGTGAGCCCGCACGCGCCCGAAGTGGGGGCCCTGCTCACGTGCCACGGCGTGCCCGCCTTTGCCGCGGCCGAGAGCTGCACCGCGGCGCTGGCGGCCATGTTCAAGGTCGACAACTTCGTCGCACCGGTGGAAGAGACGGATGCGGGAAGCGCCGTCGACACGGGTGCCTTGCCTTCGGGCTCGCTGGACGAAGCCCAGGCCAAGCAGCTGTTCGCCCGCTTCAACGTGCCGTGTGCGGCCGAACGCATCGTCACCACCCCGGCCGAAGCCGAGGCCGCCGCGCGCGGGCTGGGTGGCCGCGTGGTGCTCAAGATCCTGTCGTCGCAGATCACGCACAAGAGCGATGTCGGGGGCGTGGCCATCGGCCTCACGCCCGAGACCGTGGGTGAGCGCCTGATCAGCATGACCGCCGACGTGCACGCCAAAGCCGGCGTGCGCCCCGACCGCTTCCTCGTGCAGGAGATGGTGGGCGGCGGCACCGAGCTGATCCTGGGCATGCACCGCGATGCGCTGGGCACGGCCGTGCTGCTGGGCATGGGGGGTGTGACGGCCGAGCTGTTCAAGGACACCACCATGCGCCTGCTGGCGCAGGATGCGCAGGGCCTCCATCCGCTGAGCCGCGCCGATGCGCTGTCGATGGCGAAAGACCTCAAGACCTGGCCGCTGCTCGACGGCTTCCGGGGCCGGCCCAAGGCCGACGTGGAGGCGCTGGTGGACGCCATCGTGGCGTTCTCCCGCATGGCAGCCCAACTCGGGGACCGTCTGTTGGAGGCCGAGATCAACCCGGTGTTCGTGCGCGCACAGGGCCAGGGCGTGAGCGCCGCCGACGGCGTGGTCGTGCTGGCCTGAGGAGCACCCCATGACGCCACGCGTGCACCTGGAGCGGGATGGCGGGATCGCCGTCATCGTGATCGACAACCCGCCCATCAACGCCGGGTCGGCCGCCGTGCGGCAGGGCCTGATGGACGCCATCGAGACCCTGCGCAGCGACGACACGCTTCAGGGCGCGGTGCTCATCGGCGCCGGCAGCACCTTCATTGCCGGCTCGGACCTGCGCGAGTTCGGTCAGCCGCTGACCGAACCGCAGCTGCCGGCCGTGATCGCGGCCATCGAAGCCTGCGGCAAGCCGGTGGTCGCCGCGTTGCACGGCGCCGCGCTGGGCGGTGGCTTTGAACTCGCTCTGGGCTGCGACGCCCGGGTGGCCGCGCCGGGCACCGTGGTGGGCCTGCCCGAGGTGACGCTGGGCATCATTCCCGGCGCGGGCGGCACGCAGCGGCTGCCCCGCATCGTCGGCATCCCCCGCGCGATCCGCATGATCTGCTCGGGCGAACGCATGCCCGCCGCGACGGCACTCGAAGCCGGCTTGTTGGACCTGATCGCCACCGGCGATCTGCGCGGCGCAGCGGTCGCGCACGCCCGGCAGCTCAAGGGAGAGAAGCGGCTGGTGCGCGAACGGAGGGTGCCGCCGGCCGCGACCGCAGACGTGGCGGAGGCCACGACCGCAGCGCACAAGGCCGGAAAACGCCGGCCTGCGGTGCTGGCGGCCATCGACGCCATCACGGCCACGGCCCATGTCGGTTTCGATGACGGCCTGGCCGACGAACGCGCGGTGTTCCAGCAGCTGCGCGTCTCGCGCGAGGCCCGTGCCTTGCGCCACCAGTTTTTTGCCGAGCGCGACAGCGCCAAACACCCATCGCTGGGTGAGGCCACGCCGCGCACGGTGGAGTGCGTGGCGGTGATCGGCGCCGGCACCATGGGCTCGAGCATCGCCATCGCCGCGCTCGACGCGGGCTACCGCGTGCTACTGCTGGAGCAGGACGCCGCTGCGCTGGAGCGCGGCGCCCAACGCATCCATGCGCACTACGCAACGCGGGTGCAGGGCGGCAAGCTCAGCGCCAGTGGGGCTGCAGCGGTTGAAGCGCGGCTTCAGACCAGCCAGGACTGGGCCGAACTGGCGAAGGCCGATCTGATCATTGAAGCCGTGTTCGAAGAGTTGGGGGTGAAGCAGCAGGTGTTCCAGCGCATCGACGCCGTGGCGCGACCGGGTGCGGTGCTGGCCTCCAACACCTCGTACCTGGACCTGGACGCCATCGCGGCGGCCACGTCACGGCCTCAGGACGTGATCGGCTTGCACTTCTTCAGCCCGGCCAACGTCATGAAGCTGATGGAACTGGTGCGCGGCCAGGCGTCTGCGCCCGATGCATTGGCCACGGGTCTGGCTGTGGGCAAGCGTCTGAAGAAGCTGCCGGTGCTGACCGGCAACGCCTTCGGCTTCATCGGCAACCGGCTCTACGCGGCCTACCGCCGTCAGTGCGAATACATGGTGGAAGAGGGCGCCTGGCCCGAGCAGGTCGACGCTGCGCTGCAGGCTTTCGGCTTCGCCATGGGGCCGTTTGCGGTGGCCGACCTGTCGGGCCTGGACATCGCCTGGCGCATGCGCCAGGCCCAGGCCGCCACGCGCGACCCGAAGGCGCGCTATGTGCACATTCCCGACCGGCTGTGCGAAGCGGGGCGCCTGGGTCGCAAGACGGGTGCTGGCTATTACCGCTACCCAGAAGGCAGCAAGGGGCCCCAGGTGGACGAGGCGGTGCACGCACTCATCGCGCGGGTCCGTGCGGACAAGGGGCTGCAACCTCGCGAGCTCGGCGACGACGAGATCGTGCGGCGCGCGCTGCTGGCCATCGTCAACGAGGCGGCGTTGCTGCTGGCCGAAGGCGTGGCCGAGCGTGCCACCGACGTGGACGTGGTGCTGGTCAACGGCTACGGGTTCCCGCGCTGGGAGGGTGGCCCGGTATTCTGGGCGCGCGAGCGCGGTGCCGATGCGCTGCAGGACGACCTGCGGTGGCTGGCCGAGCTCTGCGGGCCGGGTTTTGTGGCCGGCGACCTGCGCCACCTGCTCACCACGGAGAACTGACGATGCACGCTGTTGAAACCTTCGCGCGCTTTGCCACGGGTTTTGCCCGGACACCTTTGCCCGCCGAGGTGGCGCACCACGCCCAGCGCGCGGTGATCGACTGGTACGCCTCGATCTACCCGGGCCTCGACACCCCTGCGGTGCGGGTGCTGACCCAGACCATGGCCGATGACCTGGACCGGGGCGCGGCCCAACTGGTGCAGGGGCGACAAGCCACCACGCGCGCGGCTGCCCTGATCCAGGGCACCGCCGCGCATGCGGCCGAGGTGGACGACAGCTTCCGCGACGCGATGTACCACCCCGGAGCGGCCACCATCGCGGCGGCGCTGGCTGTGGCGCAATCCACAGAGGCGGGAGGTCCCGAGTTCCTGCGCGCCGTGGTGCTGGGCTACGAAATCTCCACCCGCATCGGCGTGGTGATGGGCCGCCCGCACTACAAGTACTGGCACAACACCGGCACCATGGGCAGCTTTGGTGCGGCCGCCGCTGCAGCGAGTCTGCTGAAACTGGACGAGGCCGCGTTTGCCCACGCGCTGGCCATCGCCGCCACCTTCACCGCAGGTTTGCAGCAGGCCTTCCGCGGGGAAGCCATGGCCAAACCGTTGCACGCGGGGCGAGCGGCCGAGGCCGGCGTGCTGGCCGCGCAGTTGGCCGTGGGCGGCATGCGCAGCTCGCTCGATGTGCTCGAAGGCGAGTCGGGGCTTGGGCAGGCCATGAGCGAAGGGCCGGACTGGTCAGCCGTGGGCGCCACGCTGGGTCAGGACTTCCACATCACCCGCCTGACCTTCAAGAACCACATCGGTTGCGGTCACACCTTCGCCGCCATCGACGGCGCGCTGGAACTGCAGCGCCAACACGGCTTCAGCCACGCGGACATCGAGCACGTGGCGCTCGGCGTCTACCAGCCCACGCTGGACATCGCCCCCCACGTGGACCCGCAAAACGCCGACCAGGCCCGCTTCAGCCTGCACTACATGGTGGCCACCGCGCTGGTGCACGGCAGCGTGCGCCTCTCGGCCTTCGAGACCGACCGCCTGAACGATCCGGCCACGCGTGCGCTGATGCAGCGCATCCACAAGGCGAAGGATCCCGAGGTGGACGCGGCCTTCCCGGGCCGTCGCGGTGCGCGCGTGGCTATCACCCTGCGCGATGGCCGCCAGCTGACGCTGCTGCAACCCGACCGCAAGGGCGACCCGGAACTGCCGCTGTCCGATGCCGACCTGGAGGGCAAGCTGCTGGAGCTGGCCACGCCGGTGATCGGCGAAGCCGAGGCCCGCGCGCTGCTGGGCCGCATCTGGCAGCTGCATCAGAGCGCCCAATTTCCCTGAATGGAGACCCCATGACCCACGCCTTCATCTGCGACGCCGTGCGCACACCCTTTGGCCGCTACGGCGGTGTCCTCTCCAGCGTGCGCGCCGACGACCTGGGTGCCATTCCTCTGCGGGCTTTGATGGAACGTCACTCGCAACTGGACTGGGAGGCGGTGACCGACGTGATCTACGGCTGCGCCAACCAGGCCGGCGAAGACAACCGCAACGTGGCGCGCATGAGCGCGCTGCTGGCCGGCCTGCCGGTCTCGCTGCCCGGCTCCACCGTGAACCGCCTGTGCGGTTCGGGCCTGGACGCGCTGGGTACCGCGGCGCGCGCCATCAAAAGCGGCGAGGCCGAGCTGATGATCGCGGGCGGTGTAGAGAGCATGAGCCGCGCGCCGTTCGTGATGCCCAAGGCCACCAGCGCCTTCTCGCGCGCCAACAGCGTCGAGGACACCACCATCGGCTGGCGCTTCGTCAACAAGTTGATGCGGGCGCAATACGGCGTGGACAGCATGCCCGAGACTGCGGAGAACGTGGCGGCCGAGTTCAACATCTCGCGCGCCGACCAAGACCGCATGGCCGTGGCCTCGCAGACCAAGGCCCTTGCGGCGCAAGAGGCGGGCGTGTTCGACGCCGAGATCGTGCCGGTGCATGTGCCGCAGAAGAAGGGCGATGCCCTGGTGGTGAACCGCGACGAACACCCGCGCGCCACCACGCTGGAAGCGCTGGCGAAGCTCAAGGGTGTGGTGCGGCCCGACGGCAGCGTGACCGCCGGCAATGCTTCGGGCGTGAACGACGGCGCCGCCGCACTGCTGCTGGCCAGCGAAGGCGCCGCTGCGCGACATGGCCTCAGGCCGCGCGCCCGGGTGGTGGGCATGGCCACCGCTGGTGTGCCACCGCGCACCATGGGCATGGGCCCGGCGCCCGCCACGCGCAAGGTGCTGGCGCTCACCGGGCTCTCGCTGGCGCAGATGGACGTGATCGAACTCAACGAGGCGTTTGCCGCGCAAGGCCTGGCCGTGTTGCGCGACCTGGGCCTGGCCGACGACGACGCTCGCGTCAACCCCAACGGCGGCGCCATCGCCCTGGGCCATCCGCTGGGCGCGAGTGGCGCCCGCCTGGCCACCACCGCCGTCAACCAGCTGCACCGCAGCGGTGGCCGCTACGCCCTGTGCACCATGTGCATCGGGGTGGGGCAGGGCATTGCGATGGTTCTGGAACGGGTCTGAGAGATTCTTTCAATTCCATCAAATGGAAGTGAGAGGGCGTTCCGAATGGGCGCGGGGGTGGGCCGTCAATCCGGCCGTGTGTCCACAAAACTCTGGCGCAGGAAGAGCTTCTCGCTGAGCTTGGCCAGGTTCGGGTAGGACGAACGCCAGTCGATGTCGGGGAAACGGAAGTCCAGGTAGCCCAGCGCACAGCCCACCGCCAGATCGGACAGGCTCAGGTGGATGCCCGAGCAGAACGGCTTGTCGCCCAGGCCCTGGCTCATGGACTTGAGCGCCGCGTGCACCTTGCCCATCTGGCGTTCGATCCAGGCGTCGCTGCGCTGCTCGTCGGTGCGGCCGGCCCAGGTCGCTTCCAACCGGGCCAGGATGGCCGCGTCCAGCAGGCCGTCGGCCAGCGCTTCCCAGGTCTTGACTTCGGCGCGTTCGCGGCCCTGGGCCGGGATCAGCTTGCCCACGGGCGAGAGGGTGTCGAGGTATTCAACGATCACCCGCGAATCGAACACCGCTTCACCGCCCTCCATCACCAGGCACGGCACCTTGCCCAGCGGGTTGGAGGTGCCGATCTGGGTGCTCGCCGACCAGACGTCTTCCGGCAGGAACTGGTAGTCGAGCTTTTTCTCGGCCATGACGACACGCACTTTGCGCACGTAGGGGCTGGTGATGGCGCCGATGAGTTTCATGGACGGTGCTTCGTGAGACAGGTTTCCCCGGGTCGGCCATTTTAGCCAGCCGCGGGCCCCACAGGGCTGACAGCACCACGGCGGAACACCCGGCCACCGGCACTGGCCAGCGCGCGGCGCCAGACGGCACCGGGCCGCCGGGGCCGTGCCTCCTACAATTGGGGGATGCGCCCGACCACCCCCGCCCCCACCGCTCACCCCCCCATGGCCTCCCAGGCCCTGACCCCCGTTTCCGCCCTGTCCCCGCTGGACGGCCGCTACGCCGGCCGGCTGGCCAGCCTGCGGCCCTTCATGAGCGAACAGGGCTACATGCACCGCCGCGTGCAGGTCGAGATCGCCTGGTTCATCGCCCTGTCCGACGCTGGTTTCGACGAATTCAAGCCGCTCACGCCCGGCGCCCGCACCTACCTCCTGGGCCTGGTGAAGAACTTCAGCGAAGCCGATGCGGTGGCCATCAAGGACATCGAGAAAACCACCAACCACGACGTGAAGGCGGTGGAGTACTGGATCAAATCGAAATTCGACGCCCGCCCCGAGCTGGAAAAGGCCGCCGAGTTCGTGCATTTCGCCTGCACCAGCGAAGACATCAACAACACCAGCCACGCCCTGCAGCTCAAGGGCGGGCGCGACGCGGTGCTGCTGCCCGCGCTGGACGGCGTGATCGCCAAACTGCGCGAGATGGCGCACGCCTTCGCCGCCGTGCCCATGCTCAGCCGCACCCACGGCCAGACCGCCAGCCCCACCACGGTGGGCAAGGAGCTGGCCAACGTGGTGGTGCGCCTGGCCGCCGCGCGCGAGAAGATCGCCAGCGTCAAGCTCATGGGCAAGATGAACGGCGCCGTGGGCAACTACAACGCCCACCTCTCGGCCTGGCCCGATTTCGACTGGGAAGCCTTCAGCCGCAACGTGATCGAGCAGCCCGAACCGCTCGGCCTGGGCCTGACCTTCCAGCCCTACAGCATCCAGATCGAGCCGCACGACTACATGGCCGAGCTGTTCGACGCCATCGCCCGCACCAACACCATCCTGATCGACCTGGCGCGCGACATCTGGGGCTACGTCAGCGTGGGCTACTTCAAGCAGCGCCTCAAGGCCGGCGAGATCGGCTCCAGCACCATGCCGCACAAGGTCAACCCGATCGACTTCGAGAACGCCGAGGGCAACCTGGGTCTGGCCAACGCCCTGCTCAAGCACCTGTCCGAAAAGCTGCCGATTTCCCGCTGGCAGCGCGACCTGACCGACTCCACCGTGCTGCGCAACATGGGCGTGGCGCTGGGCTACGCGGTGCTGGCCTACCACGCGCTGGGCGTGGGCCTGGGCAAGCTCGAACTCAATGAAGAAGCGCTGGCCGACGACCTGGACGGATCGTGGGAAGTGCTGGCCGAGCCGATCCAGACCGTGATGCGCCGTTTCGGCGTGCAAGGCGCCTACGAAAGACTCAAGGAAGTCACGCGCGGCAAGACCGTGACGGCCGAGGCCCTGCACGCGCTGATCCGCAGCCTGGAGATCCCCCAGCCGGAAAAAGACCGCCTGCTGGCCATGACGCCCGGCAGCTACATCGGCAAGGCCGAGGAACTGGCACGCCGGGCCTGATCACGCGCCCCATCCGGCCCGGGTGTGACCGATGTCTCACCCGGCCGGGAAATGTGGGCAGCCCGTCCGGGCGGAGCGCGGTATTTCCGACAGAGTGCGCCGGACAAACGACAGCCAACCACCATCGGCCCTGCTCGAATACCTAGAATTCGTTGCCCTCAACCCTGCCCGACCACCGAAGGACCCCATGGCCATCGAACTCTTCAACAAAAACGGCCATGTCTGCCTGATGTTCGCCCACCTGAGCGACGAGGACGGCGAACCTGGTCAGGCCGTGCAGGCCAACCAGTTCCTGGTCATCCATGGTGACACCGGCGCCATCATCGATCCGGGTGGCAACATGGCCTACAACGAGCTGCTGCTCACCATCGGCCGCTTTTTCCCGCCCAGCAAGCTGTCCAAGATCCTGGCCTCGCACGCCGACCCGGACATCATCGCCTCGCTGGACCGCTGGATGACCAGCACCCAGGCCACGCTGTACATCTCACGCCTGTGGGAGCGTTTCGCGCCCCACTTCTGCAAACCCGGCAAAACGGCCGGCCGCATCATCGGCATCCCCGACCCGGGCGTGCGCATTCCCCTGGGCAGCTCCGAGCTGGTGGCGCTGCCCGCGCACTTCATGCACTCCGAGGGCAATTTCCAGTTCTGGGACCCGGTGAGCCGCATCCTCTTCTCGGGCGACCTGGGCGTTTCCATCGGCACCTCGGCCGATGCCGCCAAACCCGTCACCTCGCTGGCGCCCCACATCCCGAAGATGGAAGCTTTTCACCGGCGCTACATGGTGTCGTCCAAGGTGCTGCGGCTGTGGGCCAACATGGCCCGCACCCTGCCCATCGACATGATCGTGCCGCAACACGGCGCCCCGCTGGCGGGCGCGGCGGTGGGTGAGTTCATCAACTGGATCAGCGACCTGAGCTGCGGCATCGACTACGTGACCCAGGCCAACTACACGGTTCCGGCCTAGGAACCGGTGTCTTCCAGCGCCCGCTCGGCGTAGCGGTTGAAGCGCCAGGCGCTGCCGTCGAGCGTGATGCGCCGCCAACTGGCGCGCTTCTCGCCCGGGGTCATTTCGGTCCAGTGCTGCACCTCGTCAAAGGTGCGCCCGCACCCCTTGCACACCTCGTCGCCCTGGCTGGTCGAGCAAATGGCGATGCAGGGTGTGTCGGGCGTGCTGTCGAACCAGGCGAGCCAGGCCTCGCGCGCCGGAGTGGGCAGGGAGGTTTCGTCGGCCTCGGTCTCGCGAAAGTACACCATGAGCGCGTACACCTCGGCCAGCGCGCGCGTCTGTGGCGCCAGCGACAGGCCATCGGGCGAGGGTGAGCGCTCACGCCAGTGGTTGATCGCGGCCTCGATGTCGGTGATGTGTATGCCAGCCATGGGGGACGAATCATAGCCAGCGCCCCCGTTTCGCGGCCGGTACCGGCGCCGGAACACCGGCTCGCTCTGTGGGAACTGCGTATCCGCAACGGCAGTCATGGGGCGTCCCGGGTCGGTACAATCGCGGGTCTCGAAGGGGAGTAGCTCTCCGCTCCGCCGCCCATGAGCGCCCTGCGCCCCGGGCGGCCGGACATTCGGGCTGTCGTCAATACGAAGCGGTGCCACCCGCTTCCGGCAGCCCGGGCCCGGCGTTCCATCGCCAGGCCGAGCAAGACCTTTGATGGGCTCCCCACGGGCCGATCAAGGCATGTCCGTTCCTCCCTTCGCCAGCGCAGCCGCGCCGTCGCAGGCAGGTGAGACAGTGCCTTCCGATCACCCAGGGTGGCCGAACATGAGAAGGTCGGGCGGACGACGGGCAGGCCCCGCTTCCGACCCTTTTGAACACACCACCACGAGGCATTTATGGATTTCCTGACTTCACCTGCGTTCTGGGTCGCGCTGGGCCAGATCATCATCATCGACATCCTGCTTGGCGGGGACAATGCGGTCGTGATCGCGCTGGCCTGCCGCAAGCTGCCGCCCGCGCAACGCACCAAGGGGATCATCTGGGGCACCGCCGGCGCCATCGTCCTGCGCGTGATCCTGATCGCCTTCGCGATGACGCTGCTCAACGTGCCCTTCCTCAAGCTCGCGGGCGCGGTGCTGCTGGTGTGGATCGGTGTCAAGCTGCTGGCGCCGGACGAAGACGGTCACGGCGACATCGCCAGCAGCGACAAGCTGTTCGCGGCCATCAAGACCATCATCGTGGCCGACCTGGTCATGAGCGTGGACAACGTCATCGCCATCGCCGGCGCAGCGCAACACGCGGGTGAACACTCGCTGCTGCTGGTGATCCTGGGCCTCCTGATCTCCATCCCGATCATCGTCTCGGGCAGTCAGCTGGTCATCAAGCTGATGGCGCGCTTCCCCATCATCATCACGGGCGGCGGCATGCTGCTGGGCTGGATCGCCGGGGGCATGCTGGTCACCGACCCGGCCCTCGCCGACCCGGAAAACATGGCCTGGATGCTCAAGCTGCCGCAAACCCCGGTGGTGAAGTACGCGGCCGCCGTGGTGGGCGCGCTGCTGGTGCTCGTGATCGGCAAGGTGATGGCGGCCCGCCATCCGGTGCCGGAAGAGGCGTAACCCGCGCGGCGTTTGCCACCGGGCGGCCTGCGCGAGCAGGCCGCCTTTTTCATGTCCGGTGCTATGCTGCCCCACATGAAACTCATCCTGAAATGGCTGCTCGCGGCCTGCGCCCTGCTGCTCGTGGCCTACCTCTATCCCGGCGTGCAGATCCCCAACTTCACCTCGGCCCTGATCGCCGCGGCGGTGATCGGCCTGCTCAACACGCTGGTGCGCCCGGTGTTGGTGATCCTGACACTGCCAGTGACGGTGGTCACGCTGGGCCTGTTCCTGTTCGTCATCAACGCCCTGATGTTCTGGGCCGCCGCCAGCCTGCTCGACGGCTTCGGCGTCAACGGTTTCGGCGCCGCGCTGCTGGGCTCGCTGATCTATTCGGCGCTGATGCTGGTGGTGGACACGGCCCTGAAATCAGTCCTCTCGCGTTGATTCGCGCAACTGCGCCTCGACCTCGCGGCGGCGCACGTCCACGATCGCCAGCTCCATGCCGTCGGCGGCGCGCTCGGCAGCGGGCAGCGCCTGCGCGGCCCTGAAACGCTCGACAGCCCCGGCGAAATCCAGTTGGGCCGCACGGGCCTCGGCCTCGGAGCGCACGGAGCGCAGGCGCTGACCCAGCGCCAGTTGCGCCCGCGCCAACGTCTGCCAGGCCTGCGCGTCGCGCGGATGCGCCGCCACCCACTCCTGCAGCCGAGCCGCGGCCTGCCGTGGCGCACCGGTGGCCAGCGCCGCCTGGGCCCCGAGCAACACCGCCGCGCGCTGGTGGCTGGCGAGCGCCGCGTCGCGCAGTGCCCCCAGCGGCCCCTGCACCGCCGCGCCGGCCGCGCCGCCTGAGGTTGCGCTCGGCAGCATCAGCTCCATCAACAGCGCATCCACCGCCCACCGCGTTTCGGGGGCTGCCGGCACCGCTTCCGTGCGCAGACGCTGCGCCAGGTTCAAGGCCAGATCGCGCTGCCCGAGGCGGTGCGCGGACAGCGCCGCGGCGTAGCGGTCACCGGGCCGGGCATCGGCCGACTGCCCGGAGCGCAACCAGGCGCGCCAGCGGTCCGGCCCGTTTTCGGCCAGCACCCGAGCCCGCGCCGACATCAGCGCGTGCAAGGCCGGTGTGGCCGACGCCGGGGCGCCGGGCAAGCGCGGCATCGCGCCCTCGCGGCCCGGGGTGGACGGCGGCAGCGTCAAGGTCAGACCGCCCTGCGCGGCGGGCACCGGCGCGGCGACCCCGGGGGCGTCGGCACGGGGGCCGGCCCCGGCGCCGCTGGCCAGGGGCAGGCGGGCGCGCATGTCCGCGATGCGCTCGCTGGTCAGCGGGTGGCTGCGCAGGTAGGGGAAAGAGCCGTCGTCGTTGAGCCGCCCGGCCTGTTGCAGCTTGTCGAACATGCTCACAAAACCCCGGCCGTCGAACCCCGCGCCCGTGAGCACGCCAAACCCCACACGGTCGGCCTCGCGCTCCATGTCGCGCGAGAAATTGAGCTGGGTCTGCACCGCCACCGCCTGGCTGCCGACGATGGCCGCGTTGGCCACATCGGCGTTGGCCCGCGCCGCCAGCACCCCCAGCACCATGGCGCCGAGCAGCCAGGGCGCCTGCTTGTCCTGGCGCGAGAGCATGCGCGCGATGTGGCGCTGCGACACGTGGCTCAACTCGTGCGCCAGCACGCTGGCCACCTCCTGCGGTGTTTCGGTCACCGCCAGCAGCCCCAGGTGCACCCCCAGATAGCCGCCGGGCAGGGCGAAGGCATTGACGCGCTTGTCGCGCGAGATCATCAGTTCCCAGGCCAGCCGCTCGGACAGCTCGGCGGGCACGTCCCCGCGCGTGCGCGCCGCGCCCAGCAGCGGCACCCAGAGCGACTGCAGGTAGTCCACCAGCACCGGGTCGTCCAGGTAGTCGGGGTCGCGGTAGAGCTGTTGCGCGATGCTGTCACCCAGCCGCCGCTCGGCCGCGATGGACATGTCGGAACCATCGCCCAGCGTGGGCAGGCCCGAAGTGACCGGTGCATCCACAGCGGCCGTCTGCGCGTTGGAAAGCGCCGCCGGCACAACGGCCAGCGCCGTGAGCAGCAGCGCCGTGGAAACAGGTCGCGCCGGTGGCGAAAAGAGAGGCCTGAAGGAGAAACGCATCCCCGTATGATGCCGCCAAGTCCCCCAGGTTTCTGTAAAGACCGCGCAAAGCACCCCCATGAACACCCCCAAAACCCCCTCCGACAGCAGCCCGCTGACCCACTTCGACGCCCAGGGCCAGGCCCACATGGTCGACGTGGCCGCCAAGGCCCACACCCACCGCGTGGCCGTGGCAGAAGGTCGCATCCACATGGAGCCCGCCACGCTGGCGCTGATCCAGAGCGGCAACGCCAAAAAGGGCGACGTGCTGGGCATCGCACGCATCGCGGGCATCCAGGGCGCCAAAAGAACCAGCGAACTGATCCCCCTGTGCCACCCCATCGCGCTCACGCGCGTGGCGGTGGAGTTCGAGGTGGAGGCGTCATCCAGCAGCGTGCTGTGCCGCGCGACGGCCGAATGCACCGGCCAGACCGGCGTGGAGATGGAAGCCCTCACCGCCACCAGCGTGGCCCTGCTCACGATCTACGACATGTGCAAGGCGGTGGATCGGGGAATGACGGTCAATGGGGTGCGGTTGGTGGAGAAGCGGGGGGGGAAGAGCGGGCATTTTGTCGCTGGGTGACCAGAATCATTACCCTTGTGGCCTTATTTGGATACATCCTGGATCGCCGCCAGTTCTTGGGCAAATCTTTTCGCCTCAACCAGATCAGCCACGGTGTCTACTTCGCGCAAGTTCAATGGGAAGGCAACCGCTGGCAAATGCCGTTCCAACCGATTGAACACGTAGTCCTTCTCTTCATCGAGAAATTGCGCGTTCCCCGAAAAAACATTTGCCCATTCAAGGGAAGATGCATCAGTGCGTGAGAAGCCCGTCACGATCATGCTCCCACCCGGGGCTGACGTCGTGTGAGCATACACTGGGTTTTCGCTGATTGAAGGCGTGACCCCTATTGTCAAATCGCTGTCTGCGGAAAACGAAACGAAGCGCATCAAGGAGCGAGGTTCAATCAGCAGATCTCCGTCCAGAAACAGAATTTTCCCCTTACAGCCCCTGGCACCGAGGGCCATGCTCTGGGCAGTGTTCGTGGTTCGATAGTGAGGATTGCGTACGAGCACAACATTGCGATGCCTGCGTGACACCAAATCGACGATCATCTCCTCGCGATAGCCAACGACCACATGAATGCGTCGAACGACGGGCTCAAGAACATGAATGAGTCTACTCAGTAACGTGACGCCGCCGATTTCCAGCATGCACTTCGGCATACCATGCCCGAGCCGCGAACCGATCCCAGCGGCGGCTATGACAGCGTATTCAACAGGCTGCATAAGGTGTCTCCATCGTGTATCACATAGTCGGCAGCCGCGATGGCAGAAGCGGTTGGGCTATGTGTGCCGCCATAGGCAATCGCCACGTCAGCTTCCCGCAGCATCGGCACATCGTTGGAACCATCCCCTACCGCGATGATGCGGGTATATCCGGACGCCCGCAGATCATTGATGGCATCCCCCTTGTTCAGCACGGTCTCGAGTCGCACTTGATCTTCGACCAACGTCGCCTTGGAAAAGTAGCCCTTGCAGCCCATGTTTGCCACAACCCGCGATGTCCAAATGTCCAAATTTCCCGTGACGATGAAGCACTGATTTGGTTTGCTTCGAATAAACCTTAGAAGTACCTCGTCCATCGGAATGTCGGCAATGATGGAATGAACTCGCTCAATTGGCACGCGTCCCAAAATTGCCACGCGAAGGCTGAGTGATTCCTCGAACGTGATCAAGCCCTCCATCGTGACCCTGGTCAGAGTTGCAACTTCTTGTGAAATCCCTAACTCAGACGCGATACATGGGAGGATCTCCGTCTTGGTCAAGGTGCCGTCAAGATCAAAGCAGAACGCTATTGTCATGCACACCTTTCAACCACCAACCATCGCTGCCGTGTTTCGGCACGGTTGTTCATGGATTCGTCGGCGTAAACATCACCGCTATCCAGCGACCGGCAGCCCGAGCTTGACATGGCCTCAACAATCAAGGATCTGATTTGTTCTTCCGTCCGATAGATGGCGTTGTATGCCTGTTCGAGCTCGTCGGAAAAATGGTCTTTGATTGTCAGCCGCTGGGAAACCGCCATTGGCTCTCGAAACACGGCGCGCGACTTCGGGGCCATGACTCCGGCGATGTTGCGCAGCGCGCTTAAAAGTTCATCGTCATTCAGGTAAATCAGGACGCCTGCGCAAAGTATCCGATCGAAAGGCAACGACTCATGCAAGGAGTTCAAGGTGAAATTGTCCACCGCTGCAACAGTAAATCGGCAGTCAGCAGATTCACCCAGATGAGATTTGGCATATGCAATCAGCTCGCGAGAGAAATCCATGCCGTGGTAGGCAGCACAGTGTCCGAGCAATTCTCTTGCCCATCTGCCGGTGCCACACCCTACGTCGAGCAAGCGCTCCACGCCCCCGAGGCGCAGCAGCGGCGTCAGGCACGCCTTTTCTGCAGCATCGCGTCGCTCGGCAAGATCTGCATGTTTGTCTTGGTAAATCACGGCACGGACCGGGCCAATGCGATCTATCCGTCGTGCGCGCTCCGCGAAGAACTCGCCCACCTTAGCCCGATCAATTCTGGGCAGCTCGTCATCATCAGGTTTTGACAGTATTCGGCTCATGACCAAGAGAAGTTGGAGGCCTGAAAAGCGCCACAGAGAAACATCGTCAATCTCGTTGCCTCGCTGATGGAAAAAAGACAAATGCTCAACATTCAGTACAAGCTACTGAAACTGGAGAACACTCATGGCTCACGAGTGCTCCAGCCACGTATGTCAAATGGATCTTTGCCCTTCAAAACCAATTGTTTGGTGATAACGAAGGAGTTGGGTTTCTGCATACTGAATTGCCACGGAACGAAGGAGGCGAAGAAGGGGTCATCCCGACCCATCGCTTCAACGGATTTCTTGTTCAAGTAGGGATTGACACAACCACCGATATCCTTGCACAGCGAACTGGGAACCTCCGCGTTAGGCATAAAGTCCTCCGAAACTTTGAGCGGTCCAGATCCTCCCGCTCTTTTTAGCATCACCAGAGGGCGGAGGCTTACATACGCATTGTCGGTTGCGCCTCCTTCCACTGCCCTTCGTGAAGAATCCTGCACACTGCCCACAATCCCATGGTCTGAAGCAATGACAATGGTCGTGTTGTCATAGACACCCTCGGCTTTCATATAGTCGAAAAACCGGGCGACGGAAAGAAGGGCGCAGCGTGCTGTGTTGGCATGTTGAAGTGAAAAAAGACTGCCATGCCCGTGGCTCTTCAGTTCATCCTTTGACAGCGTGAGCGCCTCCGGTTTTGGCAGGCAATCCAGTCCCATGAAATAGGGTTCGTGCGGCAGGATGTTCGAGATGAAGTTGAAACTGGGCCCGAATTCATCGATTTCAGTCATCTGGTCCATGGCCTCCAGTTCAGCCCACTCCCGGAAGGTGGTACCGGCAGAATGGTCCAGGAAAGGCTTCCATGGTCCGTTGACGTAGATCGCTTCCTTCATGGCATAAGGCGCCACTCGCATGGCTCCAAGCAGAACCAATAGATCCGCATAGTTTGCCTCAGCCAGCGCATTGATTGGAAATCCCATGGCCTTTGCCTTCTGATGAGAAATACTGGCCGGAATATGGGTACAGGTAACGCCATCGAATCGCAGAAAATCGCAATCACCTTGCATCGTGAAGCCAAGACCTCTCGGGTTCACAAAATTGACCCGATATCCTTTGTCTGCAAAGTTACGCGGAAGTATCGAGAAAGCTTCCACTGCGAGGTCACGCAAAGGCATCCCTCGCCGGTTCATTTCCACAGGCGTGTAGTCGTACCCTCCGAGCAAGGGGTGCAGTCCCGCGATCGAGTTCTGCCCTGCTGACACAGTACGTGGGTACCAGATAAAACCACTCAAACGTTGTGCCAGATCGGGATGACTCTCCAGGATTGACTCGACATGCGATCCCATGAAACGGTCGAGAAATATAAATAGTGTGTTCGGATGAGACCGGGAAAACTGCAGTGTCTTTTCAGACATTGATGCGGGCTCGCCACCGCCGGACATGCCAACTTGATCCCGATTGATACTGATACCAGCTGCAAGAAGGATCGAAAAATTGGCGATCAACATCGCCCCGAGGATCGCTCGCGTACCGAAACGTTTCCAAAATAACCGCAAAGTCAGGCCGATAGAAACGACGACCAGTAGGTCAATCAATGTTCTCAGAGACGTTGATGCGAGCGTTCGTTGAAGCTGCTCAAATGCAAGCCCCGTTAGCATGGGAAAGCCAAATGGCAAAACGAATGCATAGATCCAGCTCAGAAAGAAAGCGCCGATCGACAGCAATGTCATGCCGGAGCGAATCTCTGAATAGTAAGCAATCATGTACAGGATGGCTGCCGAATAGACCACCACCATCACATTGCGCATGTTCACCTTCAGCAGTCGGTCAAAATGGATACCAATCTCACCAGGTGACGTCAAGAAGGTTGTGACGGGAATGGCAACAAGCACGAGCAAGGCAATTCCGAACACCGAAAGCAGATATAGGGGTAAGCGGTAACGCCCCAGCAGATCAGAAGCCTTCTGCAGCACCGATGGTGAGACCCAGCGGTACGCGGCCACCACTGATATGGTCGAAGCAATCAGTGCCCACAGCGAGCACTCTAACCACAGTGCGGCCGCAGGTATCAGAAAAGCCAAGACGAGTTCTAGCCCAAATGCAGCATTGGCTCCGATAATGGACCGTATGGGGCGCAAGAACCGAAGCCCCCCCACAAGAACCACCGCACCGACTACAAAAATCAACAACACATTCATGAGGCGATTTCGTTCAAATGCCTTCTGGAAAGCATGTTGCGCAACAGCGACCAGAGGTTGTTTATCGTCCAATACAGCACAAGACCCGCTGGGCTCGCATAAAGCAAGGCAAGAAACACCAAGGCCAGCGCCATGGCTTGCAGGCGCTGACCTTTGTCGTTCACGTAATAGAGCACGGATATCGCGTTGATCACGGTCATGAGCAGAGGAAGCAGGTTGATGCCGTCCAACAATTTATCTGGTCGTCCCAAGTCCTCTACCCGACCGAATGTCGCTCCGTCGAGCAGGCCTGGACCTGACAGAAAATGAAACACAGTCGCGAATATGAAGATCTGTAAAAACAGTTCGTTCGAAGTGAACAATGCCTGAATCGGGTGGTAGCGGTACTGTCGGTGCACAGCTCTTATATAAAAATATCGCTCCCGCCCTTTGAAGTTTGCTTTCATGCGGGCCACTTCTCGCGTCATCTGTTCGCGCAGCCTGCGCCCTTGGCGCGAACTTGCCTCCATCTGTCTGTACAAAGGAAAAAGCAGGAAGTTAAGCAGGATACTGAAAACAATAATCTTCTCGCCCTGACCAAGCCACACGGGAAGATCAAACAAAACCTGATAAATCACCATCAGGGGTTGCAGAAGTAGGATTTGAAAAAAATCGGCCATCAAGCATTGACCTCTGCCAAATGGGCCTGCGTTTGACCTTTTTCTTGTTGATATATCTGCTTGATGTGCTGGGCAGCGATGCTGCCTGCGCCGCCGAAGTTATATATCAAGGTATTCCGAATTTCTTTAAGTTTTGACGCAGAGTGATTTTTCAGTACTTTCTCAAGATGTTCTGCAATATTGCCTATTTCGGTTGGAAGCACCGGGACGATAAAGTCGGAACACTGTTGCTTGAGTTCACTGTCACCACCGAGCAACTCTCCTTCAAGCCCTCCCATCTTCATCTTACGATCTATCGCGACAACGGGCCGCTCGAAGATGAATGCAAACTCATGGGCAATGCCGGAAATATCACTCAACAATATGTTCGCTCTTGCCATCGCACCCACCGGGGTCCGATCGGTATTGACCTCCACGCCCGGCAATGACAATATCTGTGCGTACAGTTCGGGCTGAGAAACCTTCATTTGAGGGTGAGGGCGGACAATTACGCGAAATCGCTGGGCGATGGAGATTACGAAGTCAGTCCCGAACGCCTCGAACATGCTGAGGGGCCCCCAACTGGGGGCAATAAGAACAACCGGATCTCCGGAAAGAGGTGGGAGCTCACGTGCCGTCTTCAGCATCTCGTCAAAATGCGGCAATCCGGTTTCGTACAGATCTTTCCTTTTGAAGCCTCTGATTTTTTCCATGCGCTGTATATTTGCCTTGACAATAGGGCCGCAGCACAACACAGAATCATAAAAATCATAGGCATATGGCCTTACAAACCGCGACTCGCCCAATGCATGCTGCACGATTGCATAGTGCCGAACATGCGCCGAACGACGAAAAGTCATGACATCCAATTGCGGGGTTGTCGTAATCAGTACAACCGCCTCGACGTTATTGAGATAGGCATAGCCCAACATCCCTTCGGGAACAGATCGATGTATTACATTCTGAGGCAAGGGCTCGAACGATTCATCGCGTGGATACATTGTGAAATAGGCAATGTCGACACCCAGAGCATCAAGTGCTCGAATGATAGGCAAAAAGGTGATCTCATAGCGGGGATCTTCGCAATGGATGGCTATTTCACACTTTTGGTCCCGCCGTCGAACGCTGAACAGCCAGCTGGCGGCTCGGTAGTAAAGACCTCGCAAGGTGAAGTAGATGGAAACCACAATTCCGGTCACCACATAAAACAGCGCGCTGCCTGTGCCTGGGTCAATGTATGCAAAAGCAGAGGCAGGATAGATCAGAAGACCAATAGCGATTAGAACAATCGGCACTTGTGCATGGCCTACATTTGGAGGTTGCATTTTTCGCTGTTTAAGCCTGGTGGGAAGGTTATACGTCAATCATTGACACATCAATTTTTCTTATTGCGCCGAATGCAAATCGGCATCGCATGAAATTAAATCCATGCGCGAACAAATACCGCAGCATTACGGAAATCAATCGAAAAGCTGCCTTTATTGCAGCGTGAAATGAAGCATAGACACCTGTTTCCGCTCGAAATGTCCGCGAGACGCTTCATCGTTGAAAATGGGTGCGTGGTCGCCCACCACGACCACCTCGACACCCCGCATGGTTTCATCTTCGGCGAGTTTGGCCAAATGCTCGAAGAACTGCACGTGCAGGTTCTGATAGTTGCACAACTGCTCGTCATATGCCGCTCCAAATACCCCACGGCACAACTCCTCGCGATAATCGACAACATCTCGCCGATCGTAGGGCATATGCGAATTCAAGGTTAACCAATAAAGGAATACTTTTTCGGCACTCAAGCGGTTCCGCACGATATCAAAGAGATGGCGATCACAGTATCCTGGAAACGAATGACAAAGCGGCTTGGTTTGAGGCAATGCCTCTTTAAATATGAGCTCTTTCAGACCTATCTCCGGCCACCATAGCAATCGACGATACATGAATCCATGCGCCCCATGAATCCCAATTGTGGTGTAACCCTGTTTGCGAAGCTGTGCTGGCAAACAGTCGCCTACAGCTTCCGCCGTCAGTTTTCGAAAGTTCAAGCGCGTTGGAATCATCCCACACATTTCACGCAGCTCGCCTGCCGCAGTCGCCCCAACAGCATGAACCCTATCTAACGTCAGATCTTTCACATGGGGGCTTTGTCGCAATGCCTGGATTTGCCCTTCCAGAATGGAAAGGTCTTTCGGTTGACCCCATGACTCGGCAATGATGAAAAGAACACGAGGCGGCAACTGCTTTTGACCCCAAACCAACTTTGCAGCGGACGGGTATTGAATCGGTATGTATTCGGCATCATCGGGTCCATTGCCAATAGCCTGCCCTTTATTGATGACCATGACATCACGGGCGAAATGCACAGAGCTTCCAAATAGAAGGTGCATTCTGTCGGCAAACGTCGGGGAAAAGAAGGTTTGCTCCTCCGCCGACAAAACCCATTGATATTGAAACAGACCCAGCGCAACCATTATCTGAAGCAGGAGATGTCGGCTTCGATGCAGTCCTTTAAGGGTACGAATCGACAACAAGATTCCTGCAGCCATCAGCGCTATCAGCAGGACCAAAGACGCCAGATACGAAGGGCGAGCTTCAAACAGGAACTCTGCCATATCCCATATCTGCCCTAATTCAAACAGATAAAAAATGGAAGACATTCCCAGTGACAACTCGGAGGCCACTGCAAATATGAACGCTACGACTCCAAAAAATCGAAGACCCGCTGCCAACAGAAAAAATGCCAGCAGCATTTCGGCACTAAAGAGATGGCGTTTGTATCCAAAATATAGAGACAGGCCCTGAAAGAGCAGGCCCAACAGGGCATAAATCGCTAGCAGCAACAGGTATCTGTGCCAAGCGACTTTAGATTCAGACATTTGTTCCCTCATCAGAAATAGCCGTCGTATGGCAGGAACCCTACGATCCGTCCATCTGCTTGCACCAAGGCCACGGCATCGTTTTTGGCCCGAACGGGCAAAAACTTCATAGCACGAGGGTCCAAATTTTGTTTCTTAAGCAGTTTTTCGGTGTCAAGGCCGGCATCTGGATACTGCTGTATCAACTGCTCTAGCGGCCGTCCTGCCTCTACCGCCAGTACCCGTTCGGACGCACCATAAGGTATCCAGAACTTTGGTCTTTGGCTGGTATCAACGCCGTCGAAGATGGCCGTGGCCAGGGCATTAGATCGCTCATCGCCCGACTCTGGCCGGCGCAGTGCAAGAGTGATCGGTCCAAGCAGCGACAGGTGCCGGAATTCCGGAAGGGCTTCAGACAGCTCGGAAGTGACCACTTCGGCCGAAGTAATGACGCGAAAACGGTCGAATTCGAACACCAAGGCAACTGGCCTGGCCATACTGACCGAGTATATGCCGTAAGCAAGCGCCGACAACTGCAAAACGGCAATGGTCACTATGTCACGTCTCAGATGGGCCCAGCCCTTCTGGCGGTTGAACACGGCAAAAGTCAACAACGGCCCTAGCACCACATCAACCGACATGATAAGAACCAGCAGCTCGCTGCCCCCCGCCATGTAACGGTAGTCGTCCGGATACCACAATCCAAAAACCAGCACGGCCACCAGCGATGCCACTGCCGCCGATGCCAGCAGATGCACCCCCCCGGCACGGAAGCGTTCACGCAGATTTTTCACCATTGACCATTGTTTTGATAGGCGGCTGTACTTCGATCGTCTCTCCGCAGGGCCGCCAACACCAACTGTCAGCGGCATTCCGTGGGCGCGTATTTTGCCGGCAAGGTGCCCAAAGAGCCGACCATGTTTCTCATCGTTGAAAGCGATCGGGTATCGGACTGACAACTCCAGTCGATCGCGCCGGTGATGCCTGCGCCAAAGGAAGCGCCCAATTGTTCCACATCAGAAGATCCAGAGCCGAATTTGACCCACGGTGACAAAATCAACGAGTCACTAGCACCCTGGGTAATGGGACCAACAGTCTCGGCGTACACAATGGTGATCTCGCCCTGTGTGTCGCCCACCGCCTCTTCCATCGATATCCGCGTCACGTACTTGCTGGTCGCACCGACACCATTGGCCTGCTGATTCCAAGCGCGCGCAGCGGTGGCAAGGTCCGTTTGCGTCGCCACCCCGACACCAATCTGGGCTTTTGCATCCGCGGCCAGGACCACACCCTCCGTCACCCGGGCCCTGATGGTGTAGTCCTGATAGGCCGGCAATGCAATCGACGCCAAAATACCGATGATGGCGACCACAATCATCAACTCGATTAGCGTAAAACCGCTCTGGGCACTGGTGTTCATCATGACCTCGACGGAACTCATTAATGGCAGATCACCTACCAGCCGCAGGAGTCATGCCAGGGGCAAACCCCACGAATTTCGTGAACAAAGTCACACCATCAGATGACATTGTTGCCCAATGGGACATTTTTCGGCCTTTCGAAAGCGACTTTTGTCAGAGATCTTTTTACAGAAAGGCAAATAATAAAAAAAGGCGCATGAAGCGCCTCTTTTTATATGTCGCGCCTGCGCGCGACCCCAGCAACCGTTATTAGCGGCATTCGTTCGGGGCGAATTTGGCCTTCAAAGTGCCCACAGTAGCGGCAGCACGGCCACGTGCCGTTGAGGTGGCCTCCGTCGCCGACTGACAGCTCCAGTCAATGGCACCGGTTTCCGCCGCAGCATAGGAAGCGCCCAGTTGCACCTGATCGGTGGAAGCAGAACCGTACTTGATCCAGGGCGACAGAACCAGCGTATCGTCAGTGCCGGTGGTGACCGGGCCAACGAGGGTGGAATAGGTGATCGTGATTTCGCCCGTGGTAGCGGTAACCGCTGCCGCATTTGCGGCTTCGGTCATGAGCACGCTGGTCACGTACTTGCTGGTGGCACCGACGCCACCGGACTGGTCGTTCCAGGTCTGGGTCGTCACGGCCAGATCGGCGGCGGTGGCAGAACCCGTGCCGATTTGCGACTTGGCGTCACCCGCAAGGCTCAGGCCTTCCGTCACGCGGGCGCGAACGGTGTAGTCCTGGTAAGCCGGCAGGGCCACGGCGGCCAGAATACCGATGATGGCCACCACGATCATCAGTTCGATGAGGGTGAAACCTTTTTGCATGGAACGCTTCATGAGTAAAACTCCTATGGGGTTGTGGGAGAACGACGGTACCCGAGCAGCAGAGATCGTGCCAGCCTGAAATGCCCGGCTTTTCGCGGCCTTTTTCACAGCTCGTCGGCAGAAGTGACAATTTGTGCCCGCCGCATCCGGATGTGACTGACATTTTTTGTCACCCCACCCGCAGACGACCGGTTTTGTCACAGCTCGAAGGTCTGTCCGGCGCTGAGCCAGCGGATGTCGTGCCGCACGTCGTCGGGCCGGTTGGGCCTGTCGTCGAAGCGGCGGATCTCTTCCATGATCAGGCCGGTTTCGGCGGGCTTGGTGTGGGTGATGTAGATCGGGTAACGCTGGTTGCGGTCGATCTGGTCGAGCTCTTCGGCCAACGTGCCGGGCGCCAGGTGCAGGCTGCGCCGGGCGAGGTCTTTTTCCCGGTCGCTGAACGCGGTTTCGATGATGAGCAGGGCCATGGGCAGCTGGTTGATGCGCTGCCAGAAGGCGGGGTTGCGCTCGGTGTCGCCGCTGAACACCCAGTGGCCCGAGGCGGTGGCGGCGGCGAAGCCGACCGCGGGCACGGTGTGCACGGCGGGCAACACTTCGATGGCCTTGCCGCCCACCTGCAGCACCTCGCCCACGGTGATGGGCACGAAGCGCATGAGCGGTGTGTCGGCGCTGGGGATGGTGGAGAAGTCGGGCCAGATGAGGTTGTTGAAGATGTGGGCCTTGAGGGCGTCGATGGTGCTCTGCAGGGCGCGCACCTGCAGCGGTTCGGCGCCCGCGGCCAGTCGGCGCGCGGCCACGGCGTCTAGCATGAGCGGCAAGCTGGCCACATGGTCCAGGTGCGAATGGGTGAGCAGCACGTGGTTGACGCGGGCCATTTCGTCCAGGCTGAGGTCGCCCACGCCGGTGCCGGCGTCGACCAGGACGTCGTCGTCGAGCAAAAAGGAGGTGGTGCGGCACCCCTGCGCAATGGCGCCGGAGCACCCCAGAACTCGTACCCTCATCTGCAGATTCGCCTGGTTTCGTGGCCGGCTCAAGCGGCCTCTATTTGGTTTCGAACGTGGTGGCCCCGTCCCAGGCCGGGTCGGGCGGCAACCGCCTCATGGAGGCTACCCGCTGGGCATAGAGCCGGTAAAGGACTTTTTCCGCATTCTGGCGCTGCAGTTGGAGCAAACACGCGTCGCACGCGTCCCAGTCCTGCGCCCGCCAGGTTTGAAGGACCCGGTTCCACAACCGCAGTTCCTCGGCCAGTTTGTCGGAAAGCGTTTCCGGGGTGCCCAGCGGCGTGTAGATGGTCACTGCGGTGGCCCGGCCCTTGACGCGCACGCGGTCCAGCTCCTGCCAGACGAACTGCGGCGCCTGCTCCCGGGTGGCGTCGCTGGCAACGATGTCCACGCCGTAGGTGGGCGACAGACCTTCGAGCCGGGAACCCAGGTTGACCGCGTCGCCCACCACGGTGTAGCTGCGGCGCACGTCCGACCCCATGTCGCCCACGCACATCTGGCCGGTGTTCAGGCCGATGCCCACGCCGATCTGCGGCAGCCCCTGGCGCGCGTGCTCCTGGTTCAGCCGCCGGACGGCCTCGGCCATCTCCAGCGCGGTCTGCACCGCCAGACTGGCATGGTCGGCGGTGTCGACCGGCGCCCCCCAGAACGCCATGACGCAGTCGCCCATGTATTTGTCGATGGTGCCCCGGTGGCTGCGGATGGTGTGGGTGAGGCGGCTGAAGACGGTGTTGAGCAGAGCCTGGAGCCGGGTGGGCTCCAGGGTTTCGGACAGCCGGGTGAAGCCGCGCATGTCGCAGAACATCACGGTGAGCTCGCGCGTGGCGGCGGTCATGCTGTAGCGACTGGGGTCCCGGACCATCTCGTCGACCAGTTCGGGTGGCACGTAGGTGCCAAAGAGCTGGGCGAGCTTGCGCTTGGCACGGCTCTCCACCAGGTAGCCGTAGCTCATGTTGAGCGCGAAGGCCAGGGCGCTCATGACCAGCACGCTGGCCAGCGGCAGCACCAGGCCATGGCCCAGGTAGAGCCAGCCGTTCAGGCCCACCACCGCAGCCACCACACCCAGACTCAGGCCCACCGCGCGCGCGGCGCTGAGCAGCGGCAGCGCCAGGGCGAGCACGAGGCCGGACACCACCAACACCACCAGTTCGTAGCCCAGCGCGTAGTCGGGTTTGACGAGCACCTCGCCATCGAGCAGGTGCGAGATCAGGTTGGCATGGGTCTCCACCCCGGGGTAGGCTTCGCCCACGGGGGTGATGCGCTGGTCCTGCAGCCCCGGCGCGGTGGTGCCCACGAGCACGATCTTGTTGCGCAGCCGCCCCGCTGGCACGCGCCCCGCCAGCACGTCGCTGGCGGACACGTAGGCGAACGAACCCCCTTGTGGCCCACCGCGTCCGCGAAAGGGCACCAGTGCGGCCAATCGATCGTCCACCGGGATGGCCAGCGCGGTGTTCTCATGCACCAGACGCACGCTTTCCAGCGCCTGGTAGTCGCGTGGCAGGAATCGCTCGGCCGGGAAGCCCGGCTCCACCCGTGGCGACCCGAGCAACAACCGGAACATGGCCAGCGACAGCGATTCGTAATAACGCCCGCCGTGTTCGGCCAGCAGAGGCACCGAGCGCACAACGCCGTCGCTGCCGGCCACCGCATTGAAGAAGCCGGCCCGCGGTGCGGCCTGCGCCAGCGGGGCGATGTTGGCGCCGAAGCCGTCCCATCGGGTGGCCAGGATGCTGCGCCCCTGCAGGGCCTCGGGCAACATCACGGGGGCGGGCAGCACGCCGCTGGTGCGGCCGTCCCGGTCGCTGGTGAAGTAGTAGCCGAGCACCACCGGCCGGCCCTTGAGCGAGCGGGCGAATCGGGCGTCGTGGTCCAGCTCGGGCCGCAGACGTTCGATCTGCTCGGCCAACCCCGGCTGACCGGCCAGGGCACCGTCGGCGAGCCGCTGGAGCTGGCGCAGACCGGAACTGTCATCGGCCTCGGCAAACACGGTGTCGAACCCCAGCACGGCGATGCCCTGGTCTTCAAACAGCGTGTCCACCAGCCGGGCCAGGTGGTCACGCGACCACGGCCAGCGCCCCACCTCGGCCAGGCTCTTTTCGTCGATGTCGACGATCACCACCCGGTCGTCGAGCGTGCCGGGCATGGTGGCGCGCAGGCGCGCGTCGTAGACGATGTCGTCCAGGCGCTGCAGCACCCCCATGGGCAACACACCCAGCGCGTGCAGGATGGCGAAAATCAGGGGCAGCAGGGTGACCGCGATGCGCGGGCCGTGTCTGCTCAGGGCCGGCATGGGGCGCGGGGAGCGGGCAATGCGGGGTGGCCGCCGTCAGCGAAAGCGGCGCGCGGCACCGGCCAGCGTCACTGCTGGATGAACTGCATCTGCGTGCCGGCCAGTTCGATCAGGTCACCATGGCGCAGGTTGACCGCATCGGAACCGATGGGGTTGCCATTGATGGTGGGCCTGGTGGCGCCTTCCACCAGCGCGACCACGTAACCCTGAGGGCGGCGCGTGATGGCCGCCACCGCCACACCCGGCTTGCCGATGGTGGTGACCACCTTGACCAGCGGCACCTCACGCCCGGCGGCGGCGCCGGACATGACCTTGATCGCGGCGTTGCCCACCGGCGGATGCGCCGTACCCGCGCCCACCACGGCACCGGCCTGGATGACCATGGTTTTTTCGTGGTTGTCGGGCGCGCCTTCGTGCGCGAACTTGATCTTGTACTTGCCGATCTCGATCGTGTCGCCATTCTGAAGCTGGTGCTTCTTGATGGCCTTGCCATTGACGTAGGTGCCGTTGGTGCTGTTGAGGTCTTCCAGGAACACGTCGGCGCCCGACATCTGCATCACGGCGTGTTCCCCGCTGACGGCGAGGTTGTCGATCACGATGTCGTTGTAGGGACGGCGACCGAGCGTGGTGCGATCCTTCGTGAGCTGCACCTCCTTGATGACGACGCCGTCGATGGAAACGATCATTTTCGGCATGGCCGACTCCTGTGGAACCTGATGGACTAATTCTAAAGAACTCAGTTACTGCCCCAGCATGCGCGACAGCAAGCCTTTGCGTAACGGTTTGGACCGAGCATACGCCAATATCACGGAAATATTATCGCGGCCCCCGGCGGCGTTGGCGGCGTCTATCAGGGTGTTGGTTTTTGCCTCCAGCGTGCCGTCGGACGCGAGTATGGCGGCCAGGCGGCTGTCCGGAATCATGTCGGACAGGCCGTCGGAGCAAAAGAGGTAGAGGTCGCCGTCCTCGGCCCGGTATTCGTTGACTTCCAGCAACACCGTGTCTTCCACCCCCAGGGCCCGGGTGACCAGGTTCTTGTGGGTGGCGAACTGGGCCTGCTCCTGGGAAATCAGGCCGGCGTCGATCTGCTCCTGCAGCAATGAATGGTCGCGTGTGAGCTGAACGAACTCGCCGCCGCGCAGCCGGTAGCAGCGCGAGTCGCCCACATGGCCGATGAACGAGCGCACGCCCTGGAACACCGCCATCACCAGCGTCGTGCCCATGCCCGCATACTGGGGGTTGGAATTGGCGGCGTTGAAAATCGAGCGGTTGGCGTTGTCGATGCAGATTTCCATGGCGCGCTTGATCTCACGGCCATTGGCCTCGTACCCGCCCTCGGTCATCCAGCGACCCAGCTCTGTCTTGATGAAGGTGGTGGCCATCGCGCTGGCGACCTCGCCGGCGTTGTAACCGCCCATGCCGTCGGCCAGCACCACGACGTGGTTGTCCACGTCCAGGGCGATGGAATCTTCGTTGTTGTCCCGCACCATGCCGGGATCCGTGAGACTGAAGTACTCGAAAATCATGTTTTTTGGCTCTATGGCCGGATATCGGACCCGCCCTCGGCGGACCCGCCGCCCTGAACCACCGATTGTGTGACAACTGTGGTGGCGTATCCGTTTTCAATTGCGCGCGCGGTCTGCAACTGGGTTTTCTCGAACCCGCTGCCACCGGACCCCATCGGCAGGGCCCCGCCGGGGACGACCCGGTCTGCCGCCGTTCTGTCAACCCGGCGAAGGTCTTGCGCCATGTCGCGACCGCTCTGGTAGCGGTCTTGTGGCGTCTTGGACAGCGCTTTGCCCAGTATATCGGTGAGCGCCTCAGGCAGATCGGGTCGCAGGCTGCGCACGTCGGGGGCGGGCTGGTTGGCGATCTGGTACATGAGCGCGGCCATCGAATCGCCACGCAGCGGCAACACGCCGGTGAGCAGCTGGAACAGCATGACGCCCAGCGAGTAGAGATCGGAACGGCCGTCGATGTGGTGGCCCGCCAGCTGCTCGGGCGACATGAAACTCGGTGTTCCCAGCACCATGCCGGTCTTGGTCCGACTCGCGTCGGTGATGCGGGCGATGCCAAAGTCGGTCACCTTGACGCTGTCCGAGGCGGGGTCGTACATGATGTTGGCGGGCTTGATGTCGCGGTGCACCACATTCTGCCGGTGCGCGTAGTCCAGCGCCAACGCCACCCGCTCGCCGATGTCCAGCACGGTCGCGACCGGCAGCAGCCGGTCCGCCCGGGTGTGCTCCACCAGGTCGCGGCCTTGCAGGAACTCCATGGCGATGAAGGCCAGGTCGTGCTCCTCACCGGCGTCGAAGATGGTGACGATGTGGGGGTGCTGCAGCCGCCCGGCGGTTTCGGCCTCGCGGAAAAAGCGTTTGCGCGCATCCGCCAGCTCGGCGCCCTCGAACTCGGCGCTCAGCGCCAGCGTCTTGATGGCCACGGTGCGGCCGATCTTGGGGTCGCGCCCCTGGTAGACCACGCCCATGGCGCCTTTGCCCAGCTCCTTCTCGATCTGGTAGCGCCCCAGCATGGGCTGCTCAACCCCAGCACCGTCCAGCAAAAGGCTGCCGCCCGGGTGGGACGAGGCGCCCGCCAGCACCACGGTCTGCGACAGCTTGCGGGCCCGCCGCAGACCGGCGCGGACCTCGGCGTCGTCGCGGTCCAGACTGGCCATGTGCTCGTAGACCGACTGCACCTTGTGGAACTGGCGCTTGCGCTCAAAATCCCGCGCCAGTTGCTGGAGGTTGTCCATCAGCGACCGGCTGTGCGGCACGCGCCGGAACCGGTCGAAGGCCAGGTCGAGCTGGCCCTGCCCCTGCAGCGCCAGCCCCATCATGCGGTTGGTTTCGGCCGACTCTTCGTCGGTCTTCGCCTTGCCCGCTTCGGTGGCCAGGAAGCGCCGCGTGGTCAGCACCAGATGCCCCAGCAGCAGCATCGCGGCGGGAAACACCAGCGGCAGCCAGGTGGCCGCGGCCGAGAGCAGGCCATACTCCACCCCCAGGAACAGCGCAAACAGGCCCGCGGTGGTCCAGGCGCCGGTGGCGGCCGACAGGCGCGGCAACAGGGCGAGAAGATAGGCCACCACCAGCAGCAACGCCGCCAGCACCACGGCGCCGGTCCAGACCGGCTGCCCGATGAAATGGCCGTTCAGGATGCTCGACGTGGTGTGCGCCAGGATGACCGCGGGCGAGAGCGCGGGCGAGACCGGGGTGTTGAACGGGGTGCCCACACCCGCGGCTGTGGCGCCGATGATGACGATCTTGCCGGCGTATTTGCTGGCCGGAATCTTGCCAGAGGCAACGTCGTAGAACGAGTCCACGGCGAAGGCCGGGCGGCCATCGCGATCGGGGTAGAACTGGGGCAGCACGGTGCCCGATGCGTCGGTTTCGATGCGCGTGCGCCCCAGCAGCACCGCCTCCCCGGGCAACAGGCGCAGATCCTGCGGCCCCAGATTCAGGCTGTGCGCCGCCACCATCAAGCCCATGGACGGGATCACATGGCCGTCGAAGTTCACCAGCAAGGGCTCGCGGCGCACCGCGCCGTCGCTGTCCGCGAGCTGGTTGAGATGGGCCACCCCACGGGCGGCCGCCCCGATGGCCGCCAGGGGTTGCTGCGATTGGACCGCGGGCAAGCCGGCGCCGCTGCTCTCGGCCAGTGCGCTTTGGAGCGCGAAGGCCGGCAATGGCTGGTCTGGCCGGCCCTGGAGATCACCCAGGCTGTACAGCGAAGGCAGGATCACGTTGCCGGCACGGGCCAGGCTGCTGGCCAGACGCGCGTCCCCATCCAGCTTCTGTTCGGCCGCGCCGATGAAGTCGAGCAGGTGGCTGCGCGCGGTTTCACCCAGATCGGCCAGCGCCGACGCTGGCGGTGGGGCGCCATCGATCTGCTCGCGCAGCTCGCGCAAACTCGCCAGCCCCCGGTCGGTCTGGGGTTCAAAAAAGAAGGCGGTGTGGGCCACCGTTTTGGCCTGGGCCTGGGCGAGCTGGTCGATCAGGCCGGCGTGCACCTCGCGCGGCCAAGGCCAGCGCCCGATGTTGGCGATGCTCTGATCGTCGATGGCGATGACGGCGATGCGCTCGCTGGGCACCCGGCTGCTGCGGGTGCTGGCGAAGTCGTAGAAGCGGCTCTCCAGATCGCGGAAAAGATCGCTCGACAGATGCACACCGAACGCGGCGAGCACCACCAGCAGGCCCACCAGGGCATCGGTGCGCCATGGGCCGCTCCGTCCTGCGGGTTGCTTGCGTCTGCGGCTTGTGGCCAAGGGCCGACCTCCTGGGTTGACTGAACCTGGGCCACCGTGGCCGACAGCCGGGGCGGGGCCGCGTGCCGCGCCAAAAATGCACGCCGCAGGATTTCGCATTCTGTTGCATGAATCTGGCGAAGATCAAGCCAGTCTGTGGGTTTGCGGCCTCACAATGGGCCGCGCATGAAAAAAGGCAACGCAAGCGTTGCCTTTTTCACGCTGAAGCCCTGGGGCTTCAGAGCATGGCCTTGAGCAGCTTGGCCATCTCGGACGGGTTGCGCGTCACTTTGAAGCCGCACTCTTCCATGATGGCGAGCTTGGCATCGGCCGTGTCGGCGCCACCGGAGATCAGCGCACCGGCGTGGCCCATGCGCTTGCCGGCCGGGGCCGTCACACCGGCGATGAAGCCGACGATGGGCTTCTTCATGTTCGCCTTGCACCACATCGCAGCTTCGGCTTCGTCCGGGCCACCGATCTCGCCGATCATGATCACGGCGTCGGTGTCGGGATCGTCGTTGAAGGCCTTCATCACGTCGATGTGCTTGAGGCCATTGATCGGGTCGCCACCGATGCCAACGGCGCTGGACTGGCCCAGGCCGATCTCGGTCAGCTGCGCCACGGCTTCGTAGGTCAGCGTGCCGGAGCGCGACACCACGCCGATGCGGCCCTTGCGGTGGATGTGGCCGGGCATGATGCCGATCTTGATCTCGTCGGGCGTGATCAGGCCGGGGCAGTTGGGGCCCAGCAGCAGCGTCTTCTTGCCGCCGGCGGCTTCCTTGGCCTTCATGCGGTTGCGCACTTCCAGCATGTCACGAACCGGGATGCCTTCGGTGATGCAGATGGCGAGGTCCAGATCGGCTTCGACGGCTTCCCAGATCGCGGCGGCAGCGCCCGCGGGCGGCACGTAGATCACCGACACGGTGGCACCGGTTTCGGACGCGGCTTCCTTGACGGAGCTGTAGATCGGGATGTTGAAGATCGACTCGCCGGCCTTCTTCGGGTTCACGCCGGCCACGAAGCAGTTCTTGCCGTTTGCGTATTCCTGGCACTTTTCGGTGTGGAACTGACCGGTCTTGCCGGTGATGCCCTGGGTGATGACCTTGGTGTCTTTGTTGATGTAGATCGACATGACTTGTTCTCGCTTTCCTGGGCTTAGGCGTTGACGGCGGCAACCACTTTTTGGGCGGCTTCGGCCATGGTGTCGGCGCTGATGATGGGCAGGCCGGACTCGGCCAGCATCTTCTTGCCCAGCTCTTCGTTGGTACCCTTCATGCGCACGACCAACGGCACTTGCAGGTTCACGGCCCTGCAGGCGGTGATGACACCGGTGGCGATGGTGTCGCACTTCATGATGCCGCCGAAGATGTTGACCAGGATCGCCTTGACCTTGTCGTTCTTGAGCATGATCTTGAAGGCTTCGGTGACCTTCTCGGGGGTGGCACCGCCGCCCACGTCCAGGAAGTTGGCCGGCTCGGCGCCGAACAGCTTGATGGTGTCCATGGTGGCCATGGCCAGGCCGGCGCCGTTGACCAGGCAGCCGATGTTGCCGTCCAGGCTGATGTAGGCCAGATCGAACTTGGAAGCCTCGATTTCGGCCGGATCTTCTTCGTCCAGATCGCGGAAGGCCACGATCTCGGGGTGGCGGAACAGGGCGTTGGCATCGAAGTTGAACTTCGCGTCCAGGGCCATCAGGTTGCCCTTGGAGTCGCAGTTCAGGGGGTTGATCTCGACCAGGGACGCGTCCGTGTCCATGTAGCACTTGTAGATCTTGGCGAAGATGTCCACGGCCTGGTCCACGGAAGCGCCGGTCAGCCCGATGGCGGCCGCGACCTTGCGGGACTGCGCTTCGGTGATGCCGGTCAGCGGGTCGATCATCTCGGTGATGATCTTCTCGGGCGTGGCGTGGGCGACTTCCTCGATGTCCATGCCGCCTTCGCTCGAAGCGATCAGCGCCACTTTCTGGGTCGCGCGGTCGGTGACCAGCGACACGTACAGTTCGTTCTTGATGTCGGCGCCGTCTTCGATGTAGAGGCGACGCACCTTCTGGCCTTCGGGGCCGGTCTGGTGGGTCTTGAGCTGCATGCCCAGGATTTCGCCGGCCAGGCGCTTGACGTCGTCGATCGACTTGGCCACCTTCACGCCGCCACCCTTGCCACGGCCACCCGCATGGATCTGGGCCTTGACGACCCAGACCGGTCCACCCAGTTTCTGCGCGGCTTCCACCGCTTCCTGCACCGTGAACGCGGCAATGCCACGCGGCACTGGCACACCAAATTGACGCAAGATTTCCTTGCCTTGGTACTCGTGAATCTTCATGAGGTCTCTCTCAGACTGGGGGGTTTTCTTTAGCCGACCGAACAGGGAACGGCCGGCGCGCGGGCACTGGACACAGCAACCGGGGAATGTATCATGCTGCGACGCACCAATATGGGTGCGGCCGCGTTCACATAATGCATAATTATATTGGCGCACCTCTGAACCAGAACTGACAAGGCACCCAGCGTCATGGCCAAGATTTTCATCGACGGCGAAGCCGGCACCACCGGCCTTCAGATTCGCGAGCGCTTGCAAGGCATGCCTGCTATCGAATTGCTGAGCATCGCGCCCGAACGCCGCAAAGACCCCGAAGCCAAGCGCGAGCTCATGGCGCAGGCCGATCTGGTCATCCTCTGCCTGCACGACGATGCGGCCATCGAGTCCGTCGCCATGATCGACGGCATGAGCGGCCACCAGCCCCGTGTCATCGACGCCTCCACCGCGCACCGCTGCGCCCCCGGCTGGGTGTTCGGCTTTCCGGAACTCTGCGCCGGCCAGCGCGAGGCGGTGGTGAACGCCGCGCGCGTGGCCAACCCGGGCTGCTACGCCACCGGCGCCATCGCGCTGATCCGCCCGCTGGTGGACGCCGGGCTGATCCCCGCCGACCACCCGCTGGCGCTGCCCTCGGTGAGCGGCTATTCGGGTGGGGGCCGGACCATGATCGAGGCGTATGAGAAGGGCGAGGCGCCCTTGTTCGAGACCTACGCGCTGGGCCTGAACCACAAGCACCTGCCCGAGATCATGCGCTACACCGGCCTGTCGCGCCGGCCGGTGTTCGTGCCATCGGTGGGCAATTTCCGCCAGGGCATGCTGGTGCAGCTGCCCTTGCACCTGGACCTGCTGCCCGGTCAACCCACGCTGGCCGACCTGCACGAAGCGCTGGTGGCGCACTACGCGCCCAGCGCCGCGGCGGGTGGATGGGTCAGCGTGCAGCCGGCCACCGACAACGGCAAGCTCGACGCCACCGCGCTCAACGACACCAATCGGCTGGAGTTGCGCGTGTTCGGCAACGAAGCACACCGCCACGCGGTGCTGATCGCGCGGCTGGACAACCTGGGTAAGGGTGCCAGCGGAGCGGCGGTGCAGAACCTGCAGCTGATGCTCGGCTTGTAACCGTCAGTCTTCGTCGCCGCTGACCACGCGGCGGATCACATCGGTACCAAAACCGCGCGATGCCAGAAAGCGCATCTGCCGGCCGCGCTCGGCCGCGTCCGAAGGTGGCGCGCCGAATTTCTTGCACCAGACCTCGCGCGCGCGCTCCACCTCGGAGCCCTGCAGTTCGGCCACCGCCCGCGCCACCGCCTCGGCGCTGAGCCCCTTGGCCTGGAGCTCCTGACGCACCCGCATCGCGCCCATCTTGCCGGCCCGGCGGTGCACCACGGATTCGAGCACGCGCTGTTCGTTGATGAAGCCCTTGGCCTCGAGCTCGTCCAGCGCGCGGGCCAGCTCGCCGGGCTCGGTTTCATGGACCTGCAGTTTGCGCTGCAGCTCGGCGCGCGAATGTTCGCGGCCCGAGAGCAGGCGCAGGGCCCGGCCCTTGAGCGATATCTGGTCAAACCCCATGGCCGAACCCCGCTGGCGGGCAGCGGATGCACCCCATCATTCGAGTGCGGCAGCGGCGTCGGCTTTGTCGGCCTTCTCCGCCTTGGCGGCCTTGCCACCCTTGGCAGGCGCGGGCGCCTCCTCCACCGGCAGCAGCGGCACACCCAGCTCGGTGCGGACCTTGTTTTCGATTTCGACGCGCAGTTCGGGGTTCTCGCGCAGGAATTCGCGCGAGTTGTCGCGACCTTGGCCGATCTTTTCGCCGTTGTAGGCGTACCAGGCGCCGGATTTTTCGATCACCTTGTGCAACACACCCAGATCCAGGATTTCGCCCTCGCGGCTGATGCCCTCGCCGAACAGGATGTCGAACTCGGCGGTCTTGAACGGCGAGGCGACCTTGTTCTTCACCACCTTGACCTTGGTCTCGTTGCCGATCGAGTCCTCACCCTTCTTGATCGTGCCAGTGCGGCGGATGTCCAGCCGGACCGAGGCGTAGAACTTGAGCGCGTTGCCGCCGGTGGTGGTCTCGGGGCTGCCGAACATGACGCCAATCTTCATGCGGATCTGGTTGATGAAGATGACCATGCAGTTGGTCTTCTTGATGTGGGCGGTGAGCTTGCGCAGCGCCTGGCTCATCAGGCGGGCCTGCAGGCCGGGCAGCGAGTCGCCCATTTCGCCTTCGAGTTCGGCCTTGGGGGTCAGTGCGGCCACCGAGTCGACCACGATCAAATCCACCGCGCCGGAACGCACCAGGCTGTCCACGATTTCCAGGGCCTGTTCGCCGGTGTCGGGCTGGGAGATCAGCAGGTCCTGCAGGTTGACGCCGAGTTTCTGCGCGTACTGGATGTCCAGCGCGTGTTCGGCATCGACGAAGGCGCACTGGCCGCCGAGCTTCTGCATCTCGGCGATGGCCTGCAGGGTGAGCGTGGTCTTGCCGGAGGATTCCGGGCCGTAGATCTCGATCACGCGGCCGCGCGGCAGGCCGCCGACGCCCAGAGCGATGTCCAGCCCCAGCGAGCCGGTGGACACGACCTGGATGTCCTCGATCACCTCGCCCTCGCCCAGCCGCATGATCGTGCCCTTGCCGAACTGCTTCTCGATCTGAGCCAGCGCGACCTGCAAGGCCTTGGCTTTTTCGCTGTTGAGGGGATTGGGCTTGGTGATGGGGTCCATGGTGACGGCTCCTGAGCGTGTGAGTGGGTGTTCGCTTCCAGAATGTGTTTTTGTGTACAGGCTGGATGCTTGAACAGCAGTTTACAGCGATGTTGAAAAACAAAACACCAAAATATCGTCAGTTTGCCTTACCATTTTCGACCATGACCCCGCCCCCTCTCCTGCCCGATGACCGCTGGCGCGCTGGCCACCTGGGTCGCCTGCTGGGCCATGCGTTGCGCCGCTTTGACGAGCGCGTGCTGCACCTGATGGCGCACGACCCCCATGTGCCGCTGGCGTTGTCCCATCTGGCGGCGCGCGCGCAGGTCGGGGCGGCCCACATCCACATCACCCGCCACCTCGGCCTGCAGGGCTCGCGCCTGACCGAGCTGGCGCGGCTGGCCGGCATGAGCAAGCAGGCCATGGGCGACCTGGTGACGCAGTGCGACGCCTGGGGCCTGGTGCGGCGCGAGGCCGACCCACTGGACGCCCGGGCCCGGCGCATCGTGTTCACCGACACCGGCCTGCTCTGGCTGGAGGCGTTCAGGCGGGCCGTGGCACAGGCCGAATCGGAATTCCGCGCCCAGGTCGGCGACGAGGTGGCCACCGTGGTGGCGCTCGGCCTGGAGGCCTACGGCTCGGAAGCGGCGGAGCCCGTCCGGCGCCAGCTCCGGTGAAACACGCCCGCGCCGGGCTGCGCTCGTCACCCCCTCGAAGGGGACAGGCCCGACCAAGCCGCTTTCACGCCGCCCCCGGCTTGTGCGTCGTTTCATGCGCAGCGGGTGATGCCCTGGCGGCATGGAGAACTAAAATGGACCGATCCCCTTTGGCCGGCATGGGGCACACGCCGCGGAACGCGTCCGAACCGGCCCGTCCGACCCGATAACAAGGCGCTCGCGCCCGCTCCCCAGGAGACCTTCATGCGCATCCTGATTGCCGAAGACGACCAGGTCCTGGCCGATGGCCTGCTGCGCAGTCTGCGAGCGGCCGGCGCGGCGGTGGACCATGTGGCCAGTGGCAGCGAGGCCGACGCGGCCCTGATGACGAACAACGAGTTCGACCTGCTGATCCTCGACCTGGGCCTGCCCAAGCTGCACGGGCTGGAGGTGCTCAAGCGCCTGCGCTCGCGCGGTTCGGCGCTGCCGGTGCTGATCCTGACCGCGGCCGACAGCATCGAGGAACGCGTCAAGGGCCTGGACTACGGCGCCGACGACTACATGGCCAAACCGTTTTCGCTGCAGGAACTCGAAGCGCGGGTGCGCGCGCTCACGCGCCGCGGCATGGGCGGCAGCACCAACACCATCAAGCACGGCCCGCTGGAATACGACCAGGCCGGCCGCGTGGCCACCATCGACGGCAAGATGATCGAGCTCTCGGCGCGTGAGCTCGGCCTGCTCGAAGTGCTGCTGCAGCGCGCCGGGCGGCTGGTGAGCAAGGACCAGCTGGTCGAGCGCCTGTGCGAGTGGGGCGAAGAGGTGAGCAACAACGCCATCGAGGTCTACATCCACCGGCTGCGCAAGAAGATCGAAAAGGGGCCGATCCGCATCGCCACCGTGCGCGGCCTGGGCTATTGCCTTGAGAAGATCTGATCCCCCCTGCGCCGGGCTTGCAGCCCGTCACCCCCCTGGGGGGGGCGGCACCTGTGGCCCGGCGAAGCCGGTTCCACGGTGCCCTGGGTTCGGACACTTCGCGCCGCGTCGGTCTGCGTTGAAACGTTGCGGCTGACATGTCCGAAGACAACAAACAGGACAGCGGCCCGGTGTCCTTCGGCTTGTTCCAGCGTGAGCAGCGCAGCCTGTTCGGCGAGATCCTGGACTGGATGCTCACGCCACTGCTGCTGCTGTGGCCGCTGTCGCTGGCGCTGACCTGGTTCGTCGCGCAGGGCATTGCCAGCAAGCCCTTCGACCGCGCCCTCGAATTCAACCTGCAGGCGCTCACGCAGTTCGTGGTCAGCAACGATGGCCGGGTCACGTTCAACCTCACGCCGCAGGCGCGCGACCTGCTGCGCGCGGACGACAGCGATCTGGTCTATTACCAGGTGCTGGACCCGCGCGGCGAGCTCATCAGCGGCGAGAGCGATTTCCCGCTGCCGCGCGACAACGAAACCCCCGAACCCGGGCGGGTGCTGCTGCGCGACGACATCGTGCGCGGTGACGAGGTGCGGGTGGCCTACACCTGGCTCTCGCGCAACAACAGCATGCAGCGGCTGGTGCTGATGCAGGTGGCCGAAACCAAGGGCAAACGCTCCACGCTGGCCACCGAAATCATCAAGGGCGTGATGGTGCCGCAGTTCGTCATCCTGCCGCTGGCGGTGCTGCTGGTCTGGCTGGCGCTGGTGCGCGGCATCCGCCCGCTCAACGAGCTGGAGCAGCGCATCCGCGCGCGCAAGCCCGACGATCTGAGCCCGATCGAAGAGTCGTTCATCCCGCAGGAGGTGGCGCCGCTGGTCTCGTCCATCAACGACCTGCTGACGCGGCTGAAGACCTCGCTGACGACGCAGAAGCGCTTTCTGGCCGACGCGGCGCACCAGCTCAAGACCCCCCTGGCGGGCCTGCGCATGCAGGCCGAGCTGGCCCAACGCGAGACCGATCCGGTGGAGATCCGCGGCTCGCTGCAGCAGATCGCGCGCGCCAGCTCACGCGCCACCCACACGGTGAACCAGTTGCTGGCACTGGCGCGCGCCGAAACCACGGGCCGCACCCTGCCCAGCGGCACCGTGGACATGGCGCGGCTGGTCACGGACGTGGTGCGCGAATCGGTGCCACGCGCGCTGGAACACGGCATCGACCTGGGCTACGAGGGCCCCGAGCAGGTGCCCCAGGAATGCCTGATCGAAGGCAACCCGACCCTGCTCGAAGAAATGGTCCGCAACCTGGTGGACAACGCCATCAACTACGCAGGCCGGGGCGGGGTGGTCACGGCACGCATGCTGGTCGATCGCTTCAGCGGCGTGATGATTCTGCAGGTGGAAGACGACGGCCCGGGCATCCCGGAGAACGAGCGCGAGTTCGTGCTGCAGCCGTTCTACCGGGCGCTGGGCACCAATGTGGACGGCTCCGGCCTGGGGCTGGCCATCGTGCACGAAATCGCCCAGCAGCACGGCGCCACCGTGCACATGGACGACGCCCAGCCCGGCCGCCCCAACCCGGGGCTGCGGGCCTCGGTGCGGTTCGCGCCGCGCAGAACCACGCCGCAGGAGTAGGGCCGGTCGCTCAGCGCGGGTTATTCCAAGTGCTGGCCCACGATGCCGGCGATCTCGAACATCGTGACTTGGTCCTTGCCGAACACCGGGCGCAGCTTGGCGTCGGCGTTCACCCGGCGCTTGTCGGTCGCGTCCTGCAGGCCGTTGGCCTTGATGTAGTCCCACAGCTTCTTCACCACCTCGGGGCGCGAAACGGCGCCTTCGCCGATCACGGCCGCCAGCGCGGCGCTGGGCTGTTTGCCGCTGGCCGCGGTGGTCTTGCGTGGCGCCTTGGGGGTCTTCACCGCGGGCGTCTTCTTGGCCGCGGCTTTCTTGGCCGGCGCCGCCTTCTTCGCGGGCGCGGTCTTGCCCGTGGCCGCGCGCGCGGGTGCGCCGGCCGCCGTCTTGCGCGGCGGGAATTTGCTGGTGCGCGGCTCGAACTCGAAGTTCACCTTGCCCGCTTCCTTGTCCCAGGCCAGGAAGGCCTTGAAGGCGCGGCGTGTGCGCATGGAGACGAACTTGTCGAGCAGGTCGGTCTTGCCCGTGGCGAGCAACTTTTGCATCTGCTCGCGCGCCACCGGCTGCTGCAGGATGATCTTGCCGCTCTTGAAATCGCAGCTCGGCGTGGCCTGCGCCATGGTGGGCACAGACTTTTCGCAAACGTAGTTGGCGCCGTGCTCGTGCACCGCGCCGCCGCATTTGGGGCAGGCGCCCAGCGACTCGCTGCCGCTGAAATCGACCAGTTCGCCGGTCTCTTCGTTCTTCTTGTCGTCGCCGAAGTCGAATTCGAGCTTCCAGTTCTGGTCTTCTTCGCTGAACTTGATCACGATCTCGGCCACGAAAGGCCAGCCCGCCTTGGAGCGGAAACCTTCGAGCGGGCCGATCTTCTTGTCGCGCAGCAGGGTTTCGGCTTCTTCGGGCTCGAAGGTGCGGCCCGCCGGCGACTTGCCGAACGAGAAACCACAGCCTTCGCTGTTGCCGTCGGCCCCGGTGCAGCCGTAGCGGCGGTAGTTTTCCTTCACCACGCCGCCGCAGTTGGGGCAGGGCGTCTGCAGGGTGGCGTAGTTGCCGGGGATGGTGTCGCGGTCGTATTCCTTGGCCTTCTTCACCATGCGTTCGGTCATGGCGGCGATCTCGCCCATGAAGGCGGCGCGGCTGAGCTTGCCGTGCTCCATCTGGGCCAGCTTGTACTCCCACTCACCGGTGAGTTCGGGCTTGGACAGTTCTTCCACGCCCAGACCACGCAGCAGCGTCATGAGCTGGAAGGCCTTGGCGGTGGGGATGATCTCGCGGCCTTCGCGCAGCATGTATTTTTCGGTCAGCAGGCCTTCGATGATGGCCGCGCGCGTGGCCGGGGTGCCCAGGCCTTTTTCCTGCATCGCTTCGCGCAGCTCGTCGTCGTCCACCAGCTTGCCCGCGCCTTCCATGGCGCCCAGCAGCGTGGCTTCCGAATAACGCGCGGGCGGCTTGGTCTTCAGGCCTTTCGTCTCGACGGATTCGGTGCGCACAGTCTCGCCTTCGCGCACCGGCACCAGGTTCTGACCCTTGTCGCCCTCTTTCGCGTCGACCACGTCTTCGGCGGCCTCCTTGCCGTAGACCGCCATCCAGCCCGGCTTGACCAGCACCTTGCCTTCGGTCTTGAAGTGGTGACCGACCGCACTCGTGATCCGCGTGGTCACCATGAACTCGGCGCTGGGAAAGAACACCGCGAGGAAGCGACGCACCACCAGGTCGTACAGCTTCTGTTCGGCCTCGGACAGGCCGCTCGGTGCCTGCAAGGTCGGGATGATGGCGAAGTGGTCCGACACCTTGCTGTTGTCGAAGATGCGCTTGCTCGGGCGGATGTAGCCGCCGTCGAGCGCGGTCCGGGCATGTGGCGCCAGGTGCTTCATGCCGCTGCCGGCCAGCATCTCGAAGGTCTGCTTCACCGTGGGCAGGTAGTCCTCGGGCAGGGCGCGCGAATCGGTCCGCGGGTAGGTCAGGGCCTTGTGGCGCTCGTACAGGCTTTGCGCGAGCTGCAGCGTGGTCTTGGCCGAGAAACCGAAGCGGCCGTTGGCCTCACGCTGCAGGCTGGTCAGGTCGTACAGCAGGCCGCTGGCCTGGGTGGTGGGTTTGCTTTCTTCCTTGACGCTGGCGGCCTTGCCACGCACCGCGTCGGCAATGGCGAGCGCCTCGCGCTGGCTCCAGACGCGGTCGGCGCGCTGCTCCGGGTCGGCATCGTCGCCGGTGGGTTTCTTGAACGCGGGGTCGAACCACTTGCCCGGGTACTCGCCGGCCTCGGCCAGGAAGGAGCCGTGGATTTCCCAGTAGTCGCGGCTGCGGTGGGCGCGGATCTTCTCTTCGCGCTCGACCACGATGGACAGCGTGGGCGTCTGCACCCGACCCACCGTGGTGAGGAAGAAGCCGCCGTCGCGCGAGTTGAACGCCGTCATGGCGCGCGTGCCGTTGATGCCGACCATCCAGTCGGCCTCGGAGCGGCTGCGCGCCGCGTCGGCCAGGCCCTGCATCTGGGCGTCGCTGCGCAGGTGCTCGAAGCCGTCGCGGATCGCCGCGGGCGTCATGGACTGCAGCCACAGGCGCTGCACCGGCTTGCCCAGCGTCTGGTAGGCCCCGCCCTTGAAGCCGCCGGCGTACTGCTCGATCAGGCGGAAGATCAGTTCGCCCTCGCGGCCCGCGTCACAGGCGTTGATGAGGCGGGCCACGTCCTTGCGCTTGGCCAGGCGGACCACCGCGCTCAACCGCGACTTGGTCTTGTCGATCGGCTTCAATTCAAAGTAGGGCGGCAGCACCGGCAGGTGGGCAAAGCTCCATTTGCCGCGCTTGACGTCGAATTCCTCGGGCGCGGCGATCTCCACCAGGTGGCCCACGGCGGAGGTCACCACATAGGCGTCGTTTTCAAAATGATCGTCGTGCTTGTCGAACTTGCCCGCCACCGGGGTGAGCGCTCGCACGATGTCCTGAGCCACGGAGGGCTTCTCGGCGATGACCAGCGTTTTGGCGAAACCTTCGGTTTTCATCTCTACAATCAACTTTCACGCGCGCATACACGCGCACACATGGGTACGCACACACACGCGCGCACCTGCATGAAACAACCTTACCAAAATTTTTGGACGTGACGAAAACCACTGGTTTCGCTGAAAGCCCGCGCCCGTCGCGCCCCGCGCCCGCCGCGAAGAAGCCCGCTTCGGGCAGCCGCCGCATCCAGACGCGCCGCTCCGGCGTGCACGGCAAGGGCGTCTACGCCGTGGTGGACCTGGCCGAGGGTGAGACCCTGATCGAATACGTGGGCGAGATCATCACCTGGGACGAGGCGCTGCGCCGCCACCCGCACGACCCGAGCGACCCGAACCACACCTTCTATTTCCACATCGACGAAGACCACGTGATCGACGCCAAGGTGGGCGGCAACTCCTCGCGCTGGATCAACCACAGCTGCAACCCCAACTGCGAAGCCGAGGTGGACGACGGCCGGGTGTTCATCCGGGCCCAGCGCAACATCGCCGCGGGCGAAGAGCTGTTCTACGACTACGGCCTGGTGATCGACGAGCCCTACACGCCCAAGCTCAAGGCCGAGTACCCCTGCTGGTGCGGCGCGCCCCGCTGCCGCGGCACGCTGCTGGCGCCGAAGCGGGCCGGCAAAGCGTCGAAGCTAGGATGACCCCCCTGCGCCGCTTCGCGTCTTCCCCCCTGAGGGGGGACAACACCTGCGCCCCGGCAAAGCCGGTTGCGCGGTGTTCTGGTCTGAAGGCACTTCGCGCCCATGTCTGACCTGCTCGCTCACGTCGAAGCCGTCTGGCAGGCGGTTGTGCCCGATCTGCCGGGTTTCACCGTCGAGGTGCTGCCCAGCATCGATTCCACCAACACCGAGCTCATGCGCCGCGCGCGCGCCGGCGCCATGGAGCCGGTGCTGCTGGCCGCCGAGGAGCAGACCGCCGGGCGCGGGCGCCTGGGCAAGGCCTGGCACAGCCGCGCCGGCCAGTCGCTCACCTTCTCGCTGGCCCTACCGCTGGCCCCGGCCGACTGGTCCGGGCTGTCGCTGGCCGTGGGCGTGAGCCTGGCGCAGAGCCTGCACCCCGACGTGCAACTGAAATGGCCCAACGACCTCTGGCTGCACGAACGCAAGCTCGGCGGCATCCTGGTGGAAACCGCCAGCAACGGCACCGAAAGCACCGGGCCGCGGCGGCTGGTGGTGATCGGTGTGGGCATCAACATCGCCCGGCCCGAGGCCGCTGCCGTGAGCGCCCTGGCCAGCCCCGGCGCGGCGCTGCCGCCCGTGCCACCGGCCGGACTGGCCGAGGTGCTGGTCGGGCTCACTGCGGGCGAGGTGCTCGAACGGGTGGCCCCGGCGCTGGTGCGCGACGTGCTGGCCTTTGAATCCCAGGGCTTTGCCGCGTTTGCGCAGCGCTTCGCCCAGCGCGACGCGCTGCACGGCCGCGCGGTGCAGCTCACCGACGGCACCCAGGGGTCGGCCTGCGGCGTCAACGAGCAGGGCGCCCTGCTGGTGCTGACCGACCAGGGCATGCGCACCATCAACAGCTCGGAAGTGAGCGTGCGGCCATGCTGAGGTGGGCGCTGTGGTTGCTGCTGGTGTCCAACGCGGGCTACTTCGCCTGGACCCAGGGCTATCTGGGAGCGCTGGGTCTGGCGCCCCAGGAACAGCGTGAACCCGAACGCCTGCAGGGGCAGGTGCAACCCGACATGCTGCGCCTGCTCAACGGGCCGCGCGCGGTGTCGCCGCTGAACCCGGCCGCCACAACAGCGCCCAGCCCGGAGGCCGCGACCCCGGATGCCGGGGCGCCCGCCACACCGTCCGAACCCGTCGCGGCGCCGGCCAACGAGACCGCGCCACCGGCCAGCCCATCCACACCACCGCCCGTTCCCGCGCCGGCCCCCGTGGCCCAGGCACCGGAGGCCACGGCCTGCTGGCAGGCCGGTGGCTTCACCGAGGCCCAGACCGAGGCGCTGCGCGGTTCTCTGGGCCAGCTCGACCTGCCACGCAACGGCTGGCAGTTCAACGAAGCCCGCAGCGGCGGGCGCTGGATCGTCTACATGGGCCGCTACGACAACCAGGAACAGGTGGAACGCAAGAAGGCCGAGTTGCGGGAGCTGAAGGTGGCGTTCCGCGAGTTGTCCGCGGCCGGCCTGGGCCCCGGCCTGGCCCTGGGCACCTATTCCAGCGAAGCCGCGGCCGAGAAGGCCCTGGAGGCCGTCGTGCGCACCGGCGTGCGCACGGCCCGGATCGCGCAGGAGCGCGCCGAGTCGGTCAGTTACACACTGCGCCTGCCCCGCATCACCCCCACGCAACGCGACGCCGTGGCCGGGCTGGGCGCCCTGCTCGCGGGCAAACCGCTCAAGCGCTGCAACTGAGACGGCGGCGCTCAGCCAGCCACCGCCACCGGCTGGGCACGCACTCGCTGGGCCTCGAACCAGTCCAGCGCGTCGTTCCACAGGGGCCGGGCTTTCGGACGGAAGTAGCCCATGTGGCCGATGGCCCCCAGACCGGCGCGGCGCGGGTCGATGCTCACGGCGCGCACCTCGGTGTTGCGGTAGCCGGCCATGAAGGCGTCGCGCGAGGCCGGCGGCGCCCAGGCGTCGTCGAGCGCGTTGACCGCCACGATGGGGAAACGCACGTCGGCGAAGCGCTCGGTGACGGCCTGCATGCGCGGGTCGTCGAAGAAATAACGCGGGTAGTTGCACCACCGTCGCCACTGGCGGTACACGTCCAGCGGCAGGTCTTCGCCCATGCCCAGCCGGCTCCAGGGCAGGTAGCCCGCCGCACGCGTCCACACCGGCCCGAGCACGCGCCACATGAAGAGCACGCGCAGGCGCTCCAGCGGCGGCATCCAGCCGTGCCAGCCGGCGCCGGTGGCGAAGGTGTAGGCGCCGTCCACCGCGCCGGGGTCGGGCAGCAGCCCCAGCGCATGGCCGCCGTAGGAGTGGCCGACCAGGTACAGCGGCATGCCGTCCTGGCGCATGGCCTCGACGCCAGCGGCCAGATCGAGCCGGCCCCAGTCCAGGTAGTCCATGCGGAAACCCTTGAGCGTGGCCGGGGCCGACTGGCCGATGCCCCGGTAGTCCAGGGTGAGCACGTCGAAGCCGCGTTGCGCCGCGTGCTCGGCGAAGCGCCGGTAGAAGCCCTGAGGCACGCCGGTGGCACCGCCCACCACCAGGTGCGCGCGCGGAGGCGTGGCGCTTCTGAAACGGTGGGCCACCAGCGGGTAGCCATCGGCCGCGCGCAGGCTCAGGCGTTCACCGGTGACGGGTGCCGCCGGGGTATCCAGATCGACAGAGGGGTGCATGGGATCAGACTCCTTGAGGATGGGCGACCGCGCCGGGCGGGCGCGCCGACAGCAGGGCCAGCAGGCTCGTCGTGGCCTGCTGGATCGGTTCGCTGCTCTGCGCCACGCGGGCCTGCAGTAGGCCGCCTTCGTAGGCGGCCACGATGAGGGCGGCCAGGCCCTGCGCCTGGACGCGTGGCTCGCCCGCCAGCTCCAGCGCCTGAGCGATGCGCTCGCGCACCCGGGTGAACGCCCGGGCCAGCGCTTCGCGCAGCGCGGCGTCCTGGGCGGTGCTCTCCAGCGCCACCGTGGCCAGCGGGCAGCCGGACTCGAAACCGCTGTCCTGCAGCCGGGCGGTGGCGCCGGCAAGCCAGCGGCGCAGGGCGTCGAGCGGGTCGGGTGTGGCGGCCAGCAGGGCGTCGAGCCCGCGCAGCATGCGGTCCACCACCGCGTCGATCGCCGCGATCGCCAGCTCGGTCTTGCCGCCGGGGAAGTGGTGGTAGAGCACGCCCTTGGGCGCGCCGGCCTGCTGCAGCAACTCGGTCAGACCGACGCCGTGCAGGCCACGGCGGCGCAGCGCGTCGGTCATGGCGGCGACGAGGCGTTCGCGGGTGCCTGGGGTGGACATTTCGGACATGGGGCAAATCTATAGACCGGTCGGTCTAGTGTCAAGCACCCGGCTGTCACCTCGGTTCACGGGCCCCGATGCACACCCGTTGCCCAACAAAAAAGCGCCCGAAGGCGCTTATTCAGTGGCGCGAGTTGGGCAAGGGCTTACTTGACCACTACGCACACCTATTTCGACAAGAAGTGCTTATCTTTTGGTTTTTGCCCGCCCGATGAATTTGTTTCAACTTTGACTCGTTCGGTGGGTGCATTTGGCTTTGGAAATGATGCTGATGCAACCTTCGTGGACTCTTGCATCCAAGTGGGCCATTTGCTAATGTTTCTCTGTGATGAAGTGAACTGATTAAAAAAGCTCCTAAGAGAAATTTCATCCATGCCTATCTCCTTGTGGTCGCTGCAATCGGGATTGTTTCACGAATAGTTATCTCTTCAACCATTAAATATGTCAGGATAATTCGCTTAATTCTGGGTTCATTAGAAATATCTTCTATATCAAGAACTTTACCATTTACTGTTTTACGAGAATTCAGCGCTTGGAAAAAGTCCATATACTTTCTAGGGGCAACACCAACAAAAGCCTTAAAATTTACCTTGCTATGGGATGGCTCCTGCGGCTCCACGCTCACCGAATCTGAATATAGTTCACGCGTTCGACTCTTTTCATAAGGCTCAATAAACACTACTTCATCCAATCCAGCCGCAACGATATGCCTAGCGCAGATATGGCATGGAAAAGTGGTACAAAAAAGACGACCTTGCAATACTGAAACACCTCTCCTAGCCGCTTCAGAGATAGCAGCTGCTTCTGCATGGACCGCTCTCCCAAATTCAATAACATCAAACACAAGGGAACTCTTGAGAAAAGCTTGATCGCCAAACAGTGATTTGTCAACCAAGGCTTTGTTCGATTGTGTTTGAATTGCAGGAGAAAGCCACTTCTTCTCCTTCAAATGAAGAAATAAGTCCTCAAGAATATCTGCTTTAGCCTGCACATTTGCATCATGCCCCAACTCAAAATCACGCTTTGGAATCTCATCATCCTCCCAATACAGTCCTCCTCCCGATTTTGGAACCTCATTGCAACCAGTTGACAAAATCGCACCATCATTGTCAACAATGGCCGCCCCGACCTGCCGAGACAAATCCAATGATCTCAACGCTGCCGCTTGAGCAAAAAACATACCTTGCTCGTCTTTGCTGGGAGATATATATGGATAACCAAAAGTTAATTTAATCAATCGAAGAATGTTTCTGTCTATTTCAGCTTTTGATTCGACTGTAATGAAATAGTCAGCCAATGGGAAAGTCTTCCCCATCCGTTGCCCACGCTTCCGGCCTTCTTCTTCATAATCTCTCTCAACAAGCTCAACTGCATTTTCGGCGGCCTTCTTGCTTCCTGATGTAGATGGCTTTAGCCGCCGCGTCAAGTCATCAATTCGACTCTGCCTCGGAGAATAGACCGAAATTAGTGTAAATGCCTTCCCATAAATTAGCCGAAACAATTCAACTTCTTCAGGGCGCTTAAACGAACTAACAATATAGGCTGTTCGCTCTCTTGGTTTATATTCGCTGCCCGTAGCCTCTTTTCTCTTCGAACGTATTCTTGCCACTCCAAGGCGTCCAACAATATCGTCCTGGCCAGTTTTCTCTCTCAGGCTAGTGCCACTCTCCATCAAGGATTTAATCCTGCTGTATTCACTTGAAGAGGCTGGACCAGTGGATTTCCCCAATGTCAAATACGGGGTTATTAGTTCGCTTAATCTAATAAATTCCGCATTATAGTTAACAGTTTTCAACTGCGCCCTTAGGCTGTCATTCACTTTACTTAAATCCACTCCCGTGGGCGCCACCAATCCAAAAACGAGCTCGATTCCTTCGCCATTTGCCTCCAAATTAAAGGGCGTTGCGTGCTCCTCATTCTGTTTTGATCGGTTGATTTTTTGTTTATCTTCCATTTTCACTACACTACTCCCCGGCGCACACCAATAGACATGCAGCAAACTCTAGCCGTTATTTATCTTAAGTCAATGGTGAATTTACCAACACGCTACCATTTAGTGAATCAGCCCGGCATAGGTCTGCAGCCGTGGGATCAGATCAAAAACAAAGGGCGCCCGGGGCGCCCTTTGTTACTAAAACCCTGTCTGGAAGCTTACTTGGCCACGACGCGCGCCATCTCCAGGCACTTGTTGGAGTAGCCCCACTCGTTGTCGTACCAGGCCACGACCTTGACGAAGGTGCTGTCCAGCGCGATGCCGGCGTCGGCGTCGAACACCGAGGTGCAGGTCTCGCCACGGAAGTCGGTCGCCACCACCTTGTCGGTGGTGTAGCCCAGCACGCCCTTCAGGGCGCCTTCGCTCTGGGCCTTCATTTCGGCGCAGATCTCGGCGTAGCTGGCTTCGCTGTTGAGTTCCACGGTCAGGTCGACCACGGAGACGTCGGAGGTCGGCACGCGGAAGCTCATGCCGGTGAGCTTTTTGTTCAGCTCGGGGATCACCACGCCCACGGCCTTGGCAGCACCCGTGCTGCTGGGGATGATGTTTTCCAGGATGCCGCGGCCACCGCGCCAGTCTTTGTTGGACGGGCCGTCCACGGTCTTCTGGGTGGCGGTGGCGGCGTGCACGGTGGTCATCAGGCCGCGCTTGATGCCCCACTTGTCGTTCAAGACCTTGGCCACGGGGGCCAGGCAGTTGGTGGTGCAGCTGGCGTTGGAGATGATGGCTTGGCCGGCGTAGGTGGTGTGGTTCACGCCGTAGACGAACATGGGGGTGTCGTCCTTGGAGGGGGCGGAGAGGATGACCTTCTTGGCGCCGGCGTCCAGGTGTTTCTGGGCCGTGACCTTGTCGAGGAACAGGCCGGTGGACTCGATGACCACGTCGGCGCCGACGTCGGCCCACTTGAGGTTGGCCGGGTCACGCTCTTGCGTCAGGCGGATGGTCTTGCCATTGACGACGATGTTGCCGCCCTCGACCTTGACCGTGCCCTTGAAGCGGCCGTGCACGCTGTCGTACTGGAGCATGTAGGCCAGGTAGTCGGGTTCGAGCAGGTCGTTGATGGCAACGATCTCGATGTCCGGGAAGTTCTGGATCGCGCTGCGCAGCACGTTGCGACCGATGCGGCCGAAACCGTTGATACCGACTTTGATAGCCATGTCCTCTGCTCCTGTGGATGGATGAAAAAGAAAAAAGAAACCGAAACTCGCTTACTTGGCCAGCACAGTGCGCACCGTGTCGGCCACGTTGCCGGCGGTGAAGCCGAAGTGCTCGAACAGCACCGGCGCCGGGGCGGACTCGCCGTAGGTGTCGAGGCCGACGACCGCGGCCACGCCGTATTTCCACCAGCCGTCGGTGGAGCCCATTTCCACCGCGATGCGCGGCAGGCCCTTGGGCAATACGCTCGCCTTGTAGGCCGCGTCCTGGCGGTCGAAGGTGGTGGTGCTGGGCATGGAAACCACGCGCACCGCGATCTTGTGTTCCTTGGCCAGCAGCTCCTGCGCCTTGAGCGCGAGCTGCACTTCGGAACCGGTGGCGATGATCACCGCCTGGGCCTTTTTCTTCAGCCCCACCTCGGTCGGCTCGGCCAGCACGTAGGCGCCGCGGCTGATGTCGCCCAGGTCGTGTTTGGGCGCGTAGGCCAGGTTCTGGCGGCTCAGCAGCAGCGCGGTCGGCTTGTGGCTGTTTTGCAGGGCCACGGCCCAGGCCACGGCGGTTTCGGCCGTGTCGGCCGGGCGCCAGACGTCCAGGTTGGGGATCAGGCGCAGGCTGGCGGCGTGTTCGACCGACTGGTGCGTCGGACCGTCTTCGCCCAGGCCGATGGAGTCGTGCGTGAACACGTGGATCACGCGCTGCTTCATCAGCGCTGCCATGCGGATCGCGTTGCGGCTGTAGTCACTGAACGTGAGGAAGGTGCCGCCGTAGGGGATGAAACCACCGTGCAGGGCCACGCCGTTCATGATCGCGGCCATGCCGAATTCGCGCACGCCGTAGTTGATGTGGCGGCCACCCTGGCCGGCCTCGGTCTTCACCACGTTGCCCGCCAGATCAAAGCGCAGGCTGGGCGTGGACTTGGTGTTGGTGAGGTTGGAGCCGGTCAGGTCGGCCGAACCGCCGAGCAGCTCGGGCAGAGCGGCGGTGAAGGTTTCCAGCGCGATCTGGCTGGCCTTGCGGCTGGCCACGGTCTCGGCCTTGGTGTGGGCGGCGAGCACGGCGTCCACGGCGACCTGGTGGAACTGCTTGGGCAGCTCGCCCTTCATGCGGCGGGTGAATTCCTTGGCCAGCTCGGGGAAGGCGGCCTTGTAGGTGGCGAACTGCGCGTCCCAGGCGGCCTCGGTGGTCTTGCCGGCGGCCTTGGCGTCCCAGGCGGCGTACACGTCTTTCGGGACCGCGAACGGCGCGTGGCTCCAGCCCAGGGCCTCGCGGGTGAGCTTGATTTCTTCGGCACCCAGCGGCTCGCCGTGGGCCTTGGCGGTGTTGGCGCGGTTCGGGCTGCCCTTGCCGATGCTGGTCTTGCAGCAGATCAGCGTGGGTTTGTCGACGCAGTTCTTGGCGGCGGCAATGGCGCGGTCCACGGCGTCCACGTCGTGGCCGTCCACGGCGCGGATCACGTTCCAGCCATAGGCCTCAAAGCGCTTGGGCGTGTCGTCGATGAACCAGGGCGCGACCTGGCCGTCGATGGAGATGCCGTTGTCGTCGTAGAGGGCGATCAGCTTGTTGAGCTTCCAGGCGCCGGCGAGCGCACAGGCTTCGTGGCTGATGCCTTCCATCAGGCAGCCGTCGCCCAGGAAGGTGAAGGTGTGGTGGTCCACGATGGCGTGGCCTTCGCGGTTGAACTCGGCCGCCAGCAGCTTCTCGGCCAGCGCCATGCCCACCGCGTTGCTGATGCCCTGGCCCAGCGGGCCGGTGGTGGTTTCCACGCCGGGCGTGTGGCCGACTTCGGGGTGGCCCGCGGTCTTGCTGCCGAGCTGGCGGAAGTTCTTCAGTTCACCGATGGGCAGCTTGTAGCCGGTCAGGTGCAGCAGCGCGTAGATCAGCATGGAGCCGTGGCCGTTGGACAGCACGAAGCGGTCGCGGTTGGCCCACTGCGGGTTGGTGGGGTTGTGGCGCAGGTGGCGGCCCCACAGGGCGACCGCCATGTCGGCCATGCCCATGGGGGCGCCGGGGTGGCCGGAGTTGGCGGCCTGCACCGCGTCCATGGCGAGCGCGCGGATGGCGTTGGCCTGGGTCTGGGGCGACACACCGGGGGCGGCGACTGGGGCGGGGCTGGTGGGGGTGTTGGCGGCGTCGAGCATGGGGGGAACCGGAGGGTGGGGGGATGGCGGCGCGAAAGCGCCAAACCCAGGATTTTATCGGGCCGCCCCATGGCCCGGCGCGGTGGGGGTCGGCCACCTGCGGCGCACGCACATAATTCGAGGGCCCAAGCACCCCCACACCCATGCTGCGCACCCACCCCCTTCACCCACCCACCGCCGCCATGCTGCTGGCTGCCGGACGCGGCGTGCGCATGCGCCCGCTGACCGACACCACGCCCAAACCCCTGCTGACGGTGCGCGGCAAACCGCTGATGCAGTGGGCCATGGAGGCGCTGCAAGCGGGTGGCTTCACGCGGCTGGTGGTCAACACCGCCTGGCTGGGCGAACAGATCGAAGAACACTTCGCCGGCTGGCCGCAGGCGCACCCGGGTGCCGAATTGGCGTTTTCCCACGAGGGCCAGGACTTCGGCTACGCGCTGGAGACGGCCGGCGGCATCTCGCGCGCGCTGCCGCTGCTGGGCGACGTGTTCTGGGTGCTGGCGGGCGACGTGTACGCGCCCGACTTCGCCTTCCGCCAGGCCAGCGTGGACCGCTTCGCCGCCAGCGGCATGCTGGCGCACATCTGGCTCGTGCCCAACCCGGCGCACAACCTCCGGGGCGATTTCGGCCTGTCGGCCGACGGACGCGCCCTCAACACGGCCGACGGCGAGCGATTCACCTACAGCACCATCGGCCTGTACCACCGCGCGCTCTTTGAAGCGCCCTGGTGCGAGGTCTTGCCCGGCAACCCCCAGGGCGCGGCCGAGCCGCTGGCGCCACTGCTGCGCCGCGCCATGGACGCCGGACGGGTCAGCGCCGAGCTCTACACCGGCCCCTGGACCGACGTGGGCACGCCCGAGCGGCTCAAGGAACTGGGCTGACTGTCCGGGTGCACCGTGTGGACTGCGTCCACACCATCGCACGCCTCACCGACCCGTGTCCGGCAAGGGGTTCTGACCGATCACCATGACGCCCTTGTTCACCGCATTGCGGACGACCTCGAAACCGTATTCGACCATGTCCTTCTCATAGAGGCGCAGCGCATCGCCAAGAGCGATCTGGCCGTTTGCCACCGCTATGAGCTGGCGTCCGAGATTGGCCGCATCGCGAAGGGCGACATTGGCTCCTCGCCCCAGGCTCGGCGACATCGCATGCGCGGCATCACCGAGGAGGGTGACATTGGGAAAAGAGCCGAGATCGCAGGGAATCGAGCTGTACATTTCCACGTAAAAGAACGAGCCACGCTCGCCGGCTGCGATCAACGTCTTCCCTTGGTCAGGCCAGTCCTTGATGAGTTCAACGGCAAGTTGCTGAAGTTCGTCGCTGCTCAGCTTGCGCATTTCGGCATCGTCCTTGCCGATGAACTGCGAACGGGCGGCAACGATACAGGCCACATAGTCTTCGCGCGCCGGAAGTTTGGCCTCGGGGACCAGGCATTTCGAGGCAGCCGATGGCTCCATCGGGAAGAGCACGCCTCCCATGCCAAGAAGAACTTTTCTCTCGTCCGAACTGAAGGTGAAGACATCTGCCACGACATGCGCCGGAGCGAGGCGGCGCGCTTCTGAGGCCGGCAAGCGACCGTAGATGCACCGCACACCGGTGTCCATGGTCTGTGCATGCGGCGCGCGCTGCCGCCGGATGGCCGAACGAACACCGTCGGCCCCCACCAGGACGTCCCCGGTGACCTTGGTTCCGTCGGCAAGAACAGCTGCCACGCCATCCTCATGGTTTTCGTACGCGATCACCGGATTGCCATAGTGGCAGACGTCATCCAGACCGGTCAGAAGAATCTGACGCAGGATGGCGCGGTCCACGTTGACGTGTGTCGAAAGCCCTGCCGTCACATGGTGCTCGGTGTGGCTGTAGGTATCGATCGGAATGCGCTTCTTCAACGACAGATCGCCGTTGATCATCGTCGTGTAGGGCAGCGCGCGCATCGCGGTAGCTTCGAACAAGGCAAGGAGGCGGGGGGGCAAGACGGCACTCATGCCGCCAACGCCGTCGGCATCGATGTGCAGGCGATAGCCCTGGGCGCGCTCGAACGGACTGGCATCGCGCTCGAAGACTTCGACGGCAATGCCGGCGCCCTTGAGCATCTGGGCAAGGGCCAGGCCGCCGAGGCCAGCGCCGGCGATGAGAACTTTGGGGGTCATATCAATTTCCGAAAATTTTGCGATGGGTGAATGGTTGGATTTGTCGCGCTGACAAATGGCCAGAGCCGACCTTGGTCGGGCTTAGCGTGCAGCGCCAGCGACCAACTGGGTGGCGAGGACTCTGATGGGATACCCAAGAAGCAGAGCGGCGACAAAGCCGATTGGCCAGGCTCTCAGGAGGTTGTGACCCCAGGCCTTTATCCACGCAGGCGTGAAGCCAAGGTTCAGCCAGGCGAAATAGCCTGAAAAGAGCGATGCCATGGCAAATGACATCAGGATCGCGACGACGGTATGGATTTTTGTTTCAGGACGCATGTGATCTCCGTTGGAACTCTGAATCGGACACAGAGATCGGGAGATCGGTCGAAACGTCACCCACGCGAACACCATGCCCGACCTCAGTCGGGTTGATGCCGTGGGTATCGCCTGGGCGATGCAGACCTGCTGAGCAAGCAGGGGTCGGGATTACCGAGCCGACCAATTCTTTTTCGACGGGCGGCATTCTAAACGACCGACTTTCCATCCGCCGAGGGACAGCCCTGGACCGCCATGGGAACGCCCGAGCCGCTGAAAGAGTTGGGCTGAACGAATCGGCTCCCCCCGCGCCGCCTGCGGCGTCACCCCCCAAGGGGCGATGCGAGTGGCCCGGCAAAGCCGGTTCCACCGCATCCTTGGTTGAACTGCGCGCCGGGCAGTGGCGCTACGGGGTCGTTGCAAAACACGGAGAATGCCCCCATGGACGCTCACACCACCCACTCCCTCTACGCCGAACGCCGCGCCCGCGTGGCCGCCCAGCTGGGCCCCGGCGGCATCGCCATCGTGCCGACCGCGCTGGAACGCCAGCGCAACCGCGACAGCGACTTTCTGTTCCGCCACGACAGCTATTTCTATTACCTGACCGGGTTCTCCGAACCCAACGCCTGGCTGGTGATCACCGCCGAGGGCGAGACCACGCTGTTCTGCCAGCCCAAAGACCTGGAGCGCGAAATCTGGGACGGCATCCGCCTGGGCCCCGAGGCCGCGCCCGAGCACCTGGGCGTGAGCGCGGCCTTTTCCGTGGCCGAGCTCGACCAGCGCCTGCCCCGGCTGCTGGAGAACCGCCACACCGTGTGGTACCCCTTCGCCACGCACAAGGGCCTCGAAGGCCGGATCGACGGCTGGCTGCAGTCGGTGCGCGCGCGGGTGCGTTTTGGCGCACTGTGCCCCGAGTCGCAGCGCGACCTGTGCGGCGTGCTCGACGAGATGCGGCTCTTCAAGGACCCGTTCGAGCGCGAGACCATGCGCCGCGCCGCGCAGATCAGCGCCGGCGCCCACATCCGCGCCATGCAGCGCAGCGCCGCCATGCTGCGCGCCGGGCAGGACGTGCGCGAGTACCACCTGGACGCCGAACTGCTGCACGAATTCCGCCAGCACGGCTCGCAATACCCGGCCTACGGCAGCATCGTGGCCGCTGGCGCCAACGCCTGCGTGCTGCACTACCGGGCCGACAACGCGCCGATCCGCGATGGCGAGCTGGTGCTGATCGACGCCGGCTGCGAGCTCGACGGTTATGCCTCGGACATCACGCGCACCTTCCCGGCCAACGGCCGTTTCACCGGCCCGCAGCGCGCGCTCTACGAGCTGGTGCTGGCCAGCCAGGAGGCCGCGATCGAGGCCACCCGCCCCGGCGCGCGTTTCGTGGCACCGCACGAAGCGGCGGTGAAGGTGCTCACCCAGGGCATGCTCGACCTCGGCCTGCTCGACAAGAACCAGGTCGGCACGCTGGAGGACGCGATCCAGCACCGCCACTACTTCGCCCACTACATGCACCGCACCGGCCACTGGCTGGGCATGGACGTGCACGACTGCGGCAGCTACGTGGAGCCGTCCGAGGTGGGCACCGTGAGCGAGCGCCAGGACCCGCTGAGCGGCGAGACCATCAAGGACCGCCCCAGCCGCATCCTGCGCCCCGGCATGGCGCTGACCATCGAACCCGGCCTGTACGTGCGCCCCAGCGACGGCGTGCCGCGCGAGTTCTGGAACATCGGCATCCGCATCGAGGACGACGCCTTCGTCACCGAGACCGGCTGCGAACTCATCTCACGCGGCGTGCCGGTGCGGGCCGACGAGATCGAAGCCCTGATGCGCTGACCTGCCGGAATTTCGACTCTTAAAAATCTTCTTGATAATCATTCGCATATAGAATGCCGACCTTCGCCGGGATCCCCGGCCTTCTGAAGGAGTGTTCATGCGAATTGCCACCACCGTACGCTGGCTGTGCGCCCTGGGCCTGACGGCCGGTCTGATCCAGACCGCCCAGGCGGCCCCCGAAATGATCAAAGACGTGCTCGGCCGATCGGTCCGCGTCGACCTGCCCGCCAAGCGCCTGTTGCTGGGTTTCTACTTCGAGGACTACATGGCCATCGGCGGCGAGAAGGCCTTCGACCAGGTGGTCGGCTTCTCCCGCGAGGCCTGGGAAGGCTGGCGTCCGGCCAACTGGTCGCTGTTCGCTGCGCACCGGCCTTCGCTCAAGGAACTGCCCGACGTGGGCGAGGTCGAGGCGCAGACCTTCTCCGTCGAGAAGGTGCTGGCCCTCAGGCCCGATGTGGTGGTGCTGGCCGAATGGCAGTACAAGGGCCTGGGCCCGGATGTGAAACGGATGGAAGACGCCGGGGTGCCCGTGGTGGTGGTGGACTACAACATGGAGCTGCCGGCCAACCACCACGCCAGCACGCTGTTGCTGGGCAAGATCGCGGGCGACGAGAAGCGCGCGCAGAAGATCGCGGACGAATACAAGACCGCCATCGATCAGGTGCAGTCGCGCATCGCGGCCGCCAGGCAACCCAAACCGCGCTTCTATGTCGAGTTCGGCAACAAGGGGCCGGCCGAATACAGCTTCAGCTACGGCAAGGGCATGTGGGGTCCGCTGGGCGCGCTGGCCGGGGGTGAGAACATCGCCGCCCCCTTCGTCGAATGGTACGGCCCGATGAACCCGGAGAAGGTGCTGGCCGCCCAGCCCGAGGTGGTTTTCATCGCCGGCACGGAATCGACCAAGAACCCCAGCTCGATGCTGATGGGGCAGGGCGTGGAGTCCGCGCAGGCACAACAGCGGCTGCTGGGCTTTGCCCGGCGCGCCGGCTGGAGCGAACTGCCAGCCGTGAAGAACCAGCGCCTGTATGCGGTCTACCAGGGTGCATCGCGCTCGGTGCTGGACTACACCATGGTGCAGTTCATGGCCAAGGCCCTGTACCCCACGTTGTTCAAGGATGTCGATCCGCAGGCCAACTACCTGGGCTTCTACAAGCGCTACCTGCCGGTGCAGGCCAAGGGCAGCTTCGCGCTGGGGATGTGAATGGCACGCCATCTGTGGAAAAAAATCGCGCTGTCCGCCACGCTCGCGCTGGGCGCGCTCAGCGCCTGGGCGGCGCCCGGCACCGTTGAAGATGTGCTGGGTCGCAAGATCACCCTGGAGTTGCCGGCCAAGCGGGTGCTGCTGGGCTTCTACATCGAGGACTATTTCGCCGTCGGTGGCGACAAGGCCTTCGACCGCCTGGTGGGGATGTCGCGCGGCTGGTTCGTCAAGTCGCGGCCCGCGGTGTGGGAACAGTACGCCGCCGCACGGCCCACCCTGCGCGACGTGCTCGACGTGGGCAACGTGCAGGACCAGAGCTTTTCGCTGGAAAAAGTGCTGGCCACCAAACCCGACGTGGTGATCCTGGCCGACTGGCAGTTCAAGGCCCTGGCCTCGGAGATCCCGCGCCTGGAAGCGGCCGGCATCCCCGTGGTGGTGGTGGACTACAACGCGCAGACGCTGGAGCGCCACCTGGCCAGCACCAAGGTGCTGGGCCAGCTCACCGGTGAGACGGCGCGCGCGCAACGCATCGCCGACGGATACCGCCAGATCGTGGAGACGATCCAGCAGCGCATCGCCCAGGCGAAGCTGCCCCGGCCGCGCGTGTACATCGAACTGGGCGACAAGGGCCCCGCCGAGCACAGCTACACCTACGGCAAAAACATGTGGGGCGCCATGGCCGATCTGGCCGGCGGCGACAACGTGGCCGCGCCGTTCGTGAAGGACTGGGGCCCGATCAACCCCGAACAATTGCTGGTCGCCAAGCCGCAGGTGGTGCTCATCGCGGGCTACGAAAGCGTCAGCCGCCCCGACGCCATGCAGATGGGCTTTGGTGTGCCCGCGGCCGAGGCGCGCCGCCGGCTGGATGGCTTCGCACAGCGCAAGGGCTGGAGCGCCCTGCCGGCGATACAGGACGGTCGCCTGCACGGCGTCTACCACGGCGCCACGCGCAGCCTGCTGGACGCGGCGCAGCTGCAATACCTGGCCAAGGCGCTGTACCCGTCGCTGTTCGCCGACCTCGATCCGGACGCCACCTACCGCGACTTCTACCGCCGCTACCTGCCCATCCAGCCCCAGGGCACCTTCGTGCTGAACGGGAAATGACCGACACCACCGCCACGCCCGACATGGGCACGCAGGTCTTGCAGCGTCAGCGTCGGCGCGAGGTCGGCCGCTGGCGTTGGCTGGCCCTGTTTGTGGGCTTGAGCCTGTGCAGCCTGATGCTGGATGTGGCCACCGGCCCCTCGCTGCTGGCGCTGGGGGACGTGGTGCGCACGCTGGTGGCCCCCGCGGCGGCCGACCCGATGACCCGGGCTATCGTGATGGACATGCGCTTGCCGATCGCGCTCATGGCCCTGGTGGTGGGGGCGGCGCTGGGGCTGGGCGGGGTGCAGATGCAGACCCTGCTGGACAACCCCCTGGCCAGCCCCTACACGCTGGGGCTGGCGGCCGCCGCCGGCTTTGGCGCGGCGCTGGCCCTGGTCACCGGGGGCCTGGGCCTGCCGTCCCTGGTGGCTATTCCCCTCGGCGCCTTTGTTTTCTGCATGCTGGCGGCGAGCTTTCTGTTCGGGCTGGCGCTGATGCGCCACGTCAACAGCCAGACCATCATCCTGGCCGGCATCGCGCTGCTGTTTTTGTTCCAGTCGCTGCTGTCGCTGCTGCAGTTCCTCTCTTCGCCCGAACTGAACCAGCAGATCATCTTCTGGCTGTTCGGCAGCCTCATGCGCACCACCTGGCCCATGCTGTGGATCACCGCAGGCGTGACGCTGGTGTGTGCAGTGCTGCTGCACCGCGATGCCTGGCAGCTGACCTGCCTGCGCCTGGGCGAGGCGCGCGCGCGCAGCCTGGGCGTGAACGTCACGCGGCTGCGCCTGAAAACGCTGGTGCTGGTGGCGCTGATGACGGCCACCGCCATCAGCTTCGTGGGCATCATCGGCTTCATCGGCCTAGTGTCGCCCCACATTGCGCGCATGCAGGTCGGCGAAGACCAGCGCTTCCTGATTCCGCAGTCGGCGCTGTGCGGCGCACTGATGCTCTCGGTCGCTTCGGTGCTGTCCAAGTCCATCGTGCCGGGCGCGCTGTTTCCCATCGGTATCGTCACGGCGCTGATCGGGGTCCCGTTCATGGTCTGGCTCATCCTGGGCAACCGAAAGCGCGGCCATGCTTGAGCTTCACGACCTGAACCTGCGCATCGCCGAGCTGACCCTGGTCGACGGGCTGAACCTGCAACTGCGCGCCGGGCAGCTGCACGTCATCATCGGCCCCAACGGCACCGGCAAGACCAGCCTGCTGCGCGCCCTGTTCGGCGAACTGCCGTTGGCGCGTGGGGCCGTGCGCCTGCGGGGAACGCCGATGACGCCGCGCAACCTGCCGACTTGGCGCCAGGGCATTGGCTACATGCCGCAGAACACCCAACTCGATCTGGACCTGAGCGCGCTCGAAGTGGTGGTGCTGGGGCGCCTGCAACGCCTGTCGATGCGGCTGTCGGACGACGATCTGGGCGCCGCGCTGCAAGCCTTGCAGGCACTCGACATTGCCCACCTGGCCGACCGCCCGGTGCACACCCTCAGCGGCGGGCAGCGCCAGATGGTGCTGTTCGCGCAGGTGCTGCTGCGCCAGCCGCGGCTGATGCTGCTGGACGAACCCGTCAGTGCGCTCGATCTGAAACACCAGATGCAGCTCATGGAGCACCTGAAGGCGCAGACCACCGGACAGGGCTGGATCAGTGTGGCCGTGCTGCACGACCTGAACCTGGCGGCCCAGTTCGCCGACCAGTTGATCGTGCTCGGGGAAGGCCGCCTGCAGGCCTTTGGCCCGCCGACCCAGGTGCTGACCCGCGAGCTCATCCACCGCCTGTACCACGTCCCGGTGGACGTTCACCAGGACCTGGACGGCCTGCCCTATGTGCGCACCTTGCGCGCAGCGCGCCCCATCCTCACCCCCGCCTGACCGCCGGAAAGACCGAGGCCACCGACATGCATGCACACACCGTTCATCCCTCCTGGCGGCACCGGCTCCTGGCGGCTGGCCTGGCCGCGCTCTGCGGCCTCGTGGCGCCCTCCGCCTGGAGCGCCGAGCACGTGGTTCGCATGCGGAACGCCGGTACGGACGGACCGATGGTGTTCGAGCCGGCGGTCGTGCAGGCCCGGGTCGGCGACACGCTGCGCTTCGAGCCCACGAACACGGGCCATTTCGTGCGCAGCCTGGCCGTTCCCGAGGGCGCCACGCCCTGGCTGAGCGAGCTCGATCAGCCGTGGGTGGTGGCGCTGGAGCGTGAAGGCCTGTATTTCTACAACTGTCCACCGCACCTCATGATGGGCATGGTCGGACTGGTCCAGGTCGGCGCAGCGGTCAACCGGTCTTCCGCCACCGCGGTCATGAAATCCACGCAGGGGCGGATCTACAGCCACGGCGCGCGGGTCGACGCCTTGCTGGAAGGGATTCGATGATCGCCCTGCGCTGCATCGCGGCCTCACCGCCACCGAGCCCCCACGCTCCGCCGCTGCGCGGGTCGCTGCCCCCCGAGGGGGCTGATCCGGCTTGGGGCGGCCCGGCGCCGGATCGTTGCCCCCACGCTCCGCCGCTGCGCGGGTCGCTGCCCCCCCGAAGGGGCTGGGCCAGCCTTGGGGCGGCCCGGTGGCTGCCCCTGAGTGGCTGAGATCGCCTTGAACCCGGCGGCCAGCGGCTGGCGCTCGCTCAGTCCCGCCGCCCGCGTCCTGGTGGCGAACGGCCTGGCGTTCAACCTGGGGTTTTACATGCTCATGCCCTATCTGGCGCAGCACCTGGGCGCCGGCCTGGGGCTGGCGGGTTGGGTCACGGGGCTGGTCATGGGACTGCGCGTGTTCAGCCAGCAAGGGTTGTTCCTGCTCGGCGGCTGGCTGGGGGACCGCCTGGGCTACCGCAGGGCCATCGTCTGGGGCTGCCTGTTGCGCGGCGTCGGCTTTGCCCTGCTCGGCTGGGCCGGGGCGCTGCCGCTGCTCCTGCTGGCCGCCGTCCTCACCGGTTTCGCCGGCGCTCTGTTCACGCCCTGCGCCCAGGCGAGCCTGGCCGCCCAATGCCCCGACGGGGCCCAGCGGCGCCAGGCCTTCGCCTTGCACAACCTGGCCAGCGAAGCCGGCATGCTGGCCGGCCCCCTGCTCGGGATGGCGCTGATGCGCGTGGATTTCGCGCTCACCGGCTGCGTGGCCGGCGCCTTGTTCGTGGTGTTTGCGGGTCTGCAATGGTCGCTGTTGCCCCCCGATCATGGGGTGCGGGCGACCCCGCAGCCGTTGGCGGCCGGCACAGCCCGTGCCTCGGGCAGGCCCTGGCTCGCGCTGTTGGGCCAGCCTGGCCTGCTGCGCTTCGTCGGCTTGTGCGCCACCTACCAGGTGATGTTTCACCAGCTGTACCTGGCCGTGCCCGCCTTCGTCCAGCAGCACCGCCTGGGGGACGGCACGCTCAGTGCGGTGTTCACGCTCAGCGCCGTGGTGGGCATCGCGCTGCAATGGCCCGTCAGCCGCTGGCTCGTGCCGCGCCTGGGCGACGCCGCCGCGATGGGCCTCGGGCTGGCGCTGATGGGGGTGGCGTTCCTTTCGCCGCTGGTGCTGGCAGCCTGGCCGCTGGCGGCGGTGCTGGCCCTGGGGGCCCTGTTGGCGCTGGGCTCGGTGCTGTGTCTTCCGCTGTTCCCCACCGTGCTGCCGCGTTATGCGCGGGACTGCCCGCTGGGCACGGCCTATGGCTTCATGGCCAGCGTCGGCGGGTGCGCCGCGCTCGTGGGGCAGGCCTCGGTGGGTGCCGGCCTGGGCGCGTCCGGCATGGGGCCTGCGCCCGGGGTCTGGGGGGCGCTGGCCGTCTGTGGTCTGCTGGGCGGTGCCGGTCTTTGGCGGGTGACGAGAACGGTGGCGTTGCCCCGCGCCCTTTGAGGTACAACCGGCGCATGAACACGTCCGCTCCTCTGCCCAGCGTCCTCTGCCTCACGATGAACCCCTCGGTCGATCTCGCGACCGAAACCGAATCCGTGGTGCCCACGCACAAGCTGCGCTGCAGCGAAACCCTGCACGACGCCGGCGGCGGCGGCGTCAACGTGGCGCGGGTGCTGACCCGCCTGGGGGGCGAATGCACCGCGCTGTGCCCCACCGGCGGCTCGGCCGGCCAGTGGCTGCAAAAGCGCATGCGCGAAGAGGGCATCTCCAGCGTGTTCCTGCCCATCGCCGACGAGACGCGCGTGAGCTTCACGGTGCACGAACACAGCACCGGCGCCGAGTTCCGTTTCGTCATGCCCGGCCCGCACCTGAGCGGCGGCGAGTGGCAGGCCTGCCTGGACCATCTGCAGGCGCTCGCGCCATTCCCCGATCTGCTGGTGGCCAGCGGCAGCCTGCCGCCGGGCGTGCCGGCGGACTTCTACGCCCGGCTCGCGCGTCTGTGCCGCGCGCGCGGCGCGCGCATGGTGCTGGACACCTCCGGGCCGGCGCTGGAAGCGGCCCTGGCCGAAGGGGTGTACCTGTTCAAGCCCAATCTGCGCGAACTCGCGGCACTCAGCGGGCAGGCACTGGACACGCCCGAACAGTGGCTGGCGGCGGCCCGCCAGCTGATCGAGCGTGGCCAGACCGAGGTGGTGGCGCTGACGCTGGGCCACCTGGGCGCCCTGCTGGTGACCCGCGAATCGAGCTGGCGGGCCGATCCGCTGGACATCCCCGTGTCCAGCGCGGTGGGCGCGGGCGACAGTTTCGTGGGCGGCATGGTGGCCGCCCTGCAACAGCGCCAGCCGCTGCGGGAGGCGTTTGCGCTTGGCGTGGCCGCCGGCTCGGCCACGCTGCTGTCGATCGGCACCGGCCTGTGCCGCCTCGAGGACGTGCAGCGCCTGCTGCCGCAGGTGCGGATCCACCCGGTGAACTGACGGCGCTTTCAGTGCGCCTTCTCCGCCCGCGCGTCGTCCCCCGCGTCGTGTAAGGCGGCCGGCGCCGGCTCGCGACCGCTGCCGAGAATGCGCTCCAGCGCGGAGCGGCTGGGCGTTTCCACGAACAGGCAGGGCTTGCCGTGGCGTTTGCAGTGTTCCTTCACGCGCCAGTAGGCGTTGTGGCTGATGCACCCCACCTGGCAGATCACCACGTCGGCCGACTGCAGCAGCGGCCCCAGTTGCCCGGCGTTGTCTTCCTCGCCGCCGTCGTGGTGTAGAAAGCGGGCGCCCTTGTCCTCGATCAGTTCGCGGTAGATCGGGATCACGCGGGTGCGTCCGCCCACGCACAGCACGGCGCGGTCGTGGATGTGCAGGCCCTCGTCGCGCGGCACCGGCCGGGTGTCGAGGGCCTCCACCGGGCCGGTGGCACCCGGTGCGGGCCAAGCCTGCAGGGTGGCCTGGGTGGCGAGGTTCAGGGCGCGGCGCAATTGCTGGTTGTGCTCGGCGAGCTGGCGGTTGTCGTCCAGCAGGCGCTGGCGCTGGGGCAGCTCGGGGGTCTGGCGCTTGAGCGCCTCCAGCTCGGCCAACGCCTGCGCCCGGTCGGTCTGTGCGCGGATCAGATCGGCGCGCAGGCGCATCAGCTCGGCCTGGTGCAGCTCATGGCGCTGCACCTGTTCCTGCGCCACCGTTTGCAGCCGTTGCTGCGCGTGGATCAGCTCGTCGCCCAGCTTGTGGTTCTCCTGCACGAGCGTCTGCAGGCGGGTCTGGTCCACCCGGGCGGCCATGCCCACCTGGTGCTGCAGCATGTGCACCTGGCCCAGCACCGCGAACTCGAGTTCGGGCGTGCAACGGGAATGCGTCAGCACGGCCCAGAACACCCCCGCCCAGTCCATGCCCATGCAGGACCGGTCCCACCACTTGGCCAGCGCTTCGGTGGTCTTCAGTTTCAGCGACTGGCTGATGAACAGCTCGTAGCGGCTGTCCAGCTCGCGCTGCACCATCTCGGCCAGCGGGCTGCGCCGGCGGCATTCGCTCACCAGGGCGATGTGCATCTCGTATTCCGAGCAGCCGTCCAGCGCCAGCTCGGCCTTGCGGGCCAGCTTCTGCAGCTCGGGCAGGCGCAGGCAGACGCCGGTGACCGGGCAGGCCGCGTGGTTGCCCAGCGACCAGAGCTTGCGGCGCGCCGAACCGCGCACACGATCCGCCCCCGGCTCGGTGGCGGCTGGGCCGTCGACGGGCGCCGCCGCATAGCGCGCGGCCAGATCACCCAGGGCATCGGCCTGGCCGGGTTTCTTGAACACACACATGCTCAGTGCACCGCGCCGCTGGGGGCGCTCATCACCAGGCAACCGGCACGCAGCGCGTGCTCGATGGCCGGGTCCGCGCCGTGCTCCTGCCAGTGTTCGAGCAGGGCCGCGTGGGTCTCGTGGCTGTGCCAGACCGCCGCCTTGCGCCAGGCGCTGCCGCCCGGTTCGCGGTGGATCAGCCCCAGCAAGGCCAGGTGCGCATCGGCCAGCACCCAGGCCGCCAGCGCGCTGCTGCCCTCGTCGGCCTGCAGCGCCGACAGGCAGCGGCTGCTGCGCACCAGCGCCGACACGCAGGCGTCCGCGTCCAACGCCCCACCCGCGGCCAGGCCCTCGCGCGCCATGCCCAGCGCCAGGCGGTAGAACGCCAGCGCCTGCAGCACCTGGCCCATGCGGTGTGCCCGCGAAGCCTGGTGCATGGCGTCGGTCCAACTGGGCCATGCGCTCAGCGGAATGAAATGGCCGCCCTGGCCGGTATCGACGTTTGACAGTGACATGAGAACAGCTCCCTGTGGATCGCACACTGGCGGATCGCCAATGCGTTAATGATAACGATTCTTATTTAAAACTCAAGCCATGGGCGGCGATCACGGCCCGATCCGTTGACCCAGGTCAAGCGTCACCCCACATCCCGGCGAATACCAACCCGCCCCGGCGCGGCCGCTGGACCGGGATGCGGCCGGGAAAAAAGTTCCCCAAATTTGTTGATAATGGTTATCATTCATCAGCAGCCCGCCATTGACCGCAACCCGCGCGCCCCGCCTTGCCGGGGCGCGCTGCTGTTTGTCCGCCGTCAAAAGCCAGCCAACTCCTTCACCCGTCTTGAAGACACGTTGCTGTCCTTTTGTCATGCGCACCCTCGTTCACCGCCGCCCCGCCGCCCTGTCTCTGTCGCCACTGGCCCGGGCCATCTCCCTGGGCCTGTCCACCACCTTGCTGCTGGCTCCCTGGTCCGGGGCCCAGGCCCAGGCCACCGCTGCCCCGTCCACCGACGCCCCCGCGAGCGCCACCGCGCAGGAAGTCACCCTGGGCACCGTCACCGTGAAAGCCGGCCCGTCGGCCGCGCCCACCGAGGGCAACCCCGATTTCGCGGCGCGCAGCGCCAGCACCGCGACCCGGCTCGACCTGACGCCGCGTGAGACACCGCAGTCGCTGAGCGTGGTGACGAACGCGCAGATGCAGGCCTTCGGTCTGCGCGACGCGCGCACCCTGCTCTCCAGCGTCACGGGCGTGAACGTGGAGCTGGTCGAGACCGACCGCTCCTACTACTCGGTGCGCGGCTTCGAGGTCTCCAACTTCCAGATCGACGGCATCGGCCTGCCCTTCGCCACCGGCGACCAGCAGGGCGACATCGACACCGCGATCTACGACCGGGTGGAGGTGCTGCGCGGCGCCAACGGCCTGATGTCGTCCACCGGCAACCCCTCGGCCACGATCAACTTCGTGCGCAAGCGCCCCACCGCCCAGCTGCAGGCCTCGGGCGGGCTGACGCTGGGCTCCTGGAACCAGCGCCGCGTGGACGCCGACCTGGCCGGCGCCATGAACGCCAGCGGCAGCGTGCGCGGCCGGCTGATCGTGGCCGCGGAAAACAAGGACTCCTACCTGGACCGTTACTCGCTGGACAAGCGCGTGTTCTCCGGCATCGTCGAAGCCGACCTCACACCCTCCACCCTGCTGAGCGTGGGCCACTCGCAGCAGAACAACCGCCCCAAGGGCGTGCTCTGGGGCGCCCTGCCCATGCGCTACGCCGACGGCACGCAGACCGACTACCCGGTGTCGGCCAGCACCTCGGCCCGCTGGAGCCACTGGAACACCCAGGACGCGCAGACCTTTGCCGAACTGAGCCACCAGCTCGACAGCGGCTGGGCCGTCAAGGGCGTGCTCACGCGCCGCGAACTGAGCTCCGACGCCGAGCTGCTCTACGTGTACGGCGCGCCCGACCGCGCAACCGGCGCCGGCCTGTTCGGCTGGCCCTCCAAGTACGACCACACCGAAGAACAGTGGATCGGCGACCTGCACGCCAGCGGTCCGTTCGAGCTCGGTGGCCGGCGCCACGAGGCAGTGCTGGGCCTGAACAGCTCGCGCAGCGACAGCGTCCTGCACTCCAGCGACGACGACCTGTACCTGCCGATCTCCGAAGCCGACGTGCTGGCCGGCAACTTTGCGCGCCCGGACTTCAACAACGGCCTCACGGGCTACGCCGACCTCGCCGACCGCCGCCACAGCCTCTACGGCGCCACGCGCCTGAGCCTGAGCGACTCGCTGCGGCTGATCACCGGGCTCAACGTGACGCGCGCCACCAGCACCGGCGTGCAGTACGGGCTGGACCACAACTACGCGACCACCAAGACCAAGCCCTTCGTCGGCGCCATCGTCGACTTCCACCCGCGCTTCTCGGCCTACGCCAGCGCGGCCAGCATCTTCAACCCGCAGCACCAGCTCGACGTGAACAACGCCGTGCTCGCGCCGATCGAAGGGCTCAACACCGAACTGGGCATCAAGGGCGAGTCGGCCGATCGCCGCCTCAACGGCGCCTTCGCGCTGTTTCGCACCCAGCAGAAGAACACCGCCGAATACGCCGGCTTCGCCAACGGCCACTCCTACTACCGCGGCATCGACGCCACCTCCACCGGCTTCGAGCTCGACGTGAGCGGCCGCCTGCGGCCCGGCTGGCAGGTGAGCGCGGGCTACACCCGGCTGCGCATCCAGAACCCCGACGGGCAGGACGTGCGCACCTATGTGCCGCGCCAGACGCTGCGCCTGTCCAGCACGGTCGAGGTGGCGGCCGTGCCCGGCCTGGAACTGGGCGCGAGCCTGAAGTGGCAAAGCGCGATCTCGCGCGACGAAGGCGCCAGCGGCGTGACCCGCCAGGACGCCTACGCCCTGGTGGACCTGATGGCGCGCTACGCGCTGTCCCGGCAGCTGTCGCTGAGCGCCAACGTGAACAACCTGACCGACGAGAAGTACCTCGGCAGCCTGCAGTGGTCGCAGGGCTACTACGCCGCGCCCCGCGGCGTGAGCGTGAGCCTGAACTGGAAGCTCTGAGCCTGCGCCACACACCGCCCGTCCCGCCCGCCACACCCCTCTCACCGCCAACCGCCATGACACACCGCCACCTCGCGCCCACCCCCGACCACGGCCCGGCCCGCCGGCTGTCCCTGCCGCGTCCGACACGGATCCGCGCCGCCGTGCTGGCGGGCTGGGCCGCGGCCGCCTGCCTGCCCACGGCCCAGGCCCAGTCCAGCCCGGACGGCGCCGCGACCACGCTGCCCACGGTGACCGTCAACGCCGAGGCCGAGGCCGAGCGCGCCGACGGCCCGGTGCGCGGTTACGCCGCCCAACGCAGCGCCACCGCCACCAAGACCGACACGCCGTTCAACGAGGTGCCGCAGTCGATCTCGGTGATCACCGCCGACCAGGTGCGCGACCAGGGCTCGCCCAACCTGCAGGAGGCGCTGCGCTACACCGCCGGCATGCGCACCGAGCAGTACGGGGTGGACAACCGCGGCGACTGGCTGGCGCTGCGCGGCGGCAGCGGCGGCACCGTGATCGACGGCCTGCGCCGCCCGCTCACGGGCTGGTGGGGCATCATCCGCAACGACCCCTACGCCTTCGAGCGCATCGAGGTGCTGCGCGGCCCGTCGTCGGTGATGGCGGGCCAGAACGGCCCCGGCGGCGTGGTCAACCTGGTGTCCAAGCGCCCGCAGGCCGAGCGCAGCGGCGAGATCGGCGTGCAGCTCGGCAACCATGGCCACCAGCAGGTGCAGTTCGACCTGACCGGCCCGCTCAATGCCGACGGCACGCTGCTGTACCGGCTGGTCGGCCTGGGCAAGCGCAGCGACACCCAGGTGGAGCACGCCTTCGACGACCGCGAACTGCTGGCGCCTTCGATCACCTGGCGCCCCAGCGCGGCCACCTCGCTCCATCTCTACGCCCAGCACCAGCGCGACGAAAGCGGCAACCTCAACGCCTTCTTCCCGGCCGACGGCACGCTGCTGCCCGCGCCCCACGGCCCGATTCCCACCGACACCTTCATCAGCGAACCCGCGTTCGACACCTACGGCGGCACACGCTCGCGCGTGGGCTGGGCCTTCGAACAGCGCCTGAACGAACAATGGACGCTGCGCCAGAACCTGCGCCACGACACCACCGACGGCACCATGCGCAGCATGTACGCCGCCTGGTGGGACGGCTTCGTGGATGCCAACGGCAGCCCGGACGCCAACGGCACCTACCTGAACCGCTATTTCTACGCCGCCGACGACCAGGACCGCACCACCAACGCCGACCTGCTGTTCGAAGGCAAGTTGAAGAGCGGTTCGGTCGCGCACACCGTGCTCGCCGGCGTCGACGGCTTCCAGTCCCGCGCCTCGCAGCGCAACTACGGCGACATCCTGGCCACGCCGCTGGACGTGTACCACCCGGTCTACGGCGGCTACAGCCTGCCGGCGCTGCCCGATGTGCCCGAGACGGTCACCCGCACCCGCATGCTCGGCCTGCTGCTGCAGGACCAGATCAAGTTCAACGACCGCTGGGTGCTGGTGGCCGGCCTGCGCCGCGACCGCTCGCGCAGCTCGGTGGATGGCGGCGCCACGCAGACCGACGAGGCCACCAGCAAGAACCTCGGTGCGGTGTGGCTCGCCGACGGTGGCTGGTCGCCCTACACCAGCTATTCGGAATCGTTCGAGCCGATCGCCGGCACCGACGCCGCCGGCCAGCTGTTCAAGCCCAAACGCGGCCAACAGGTGGAGGCCGGCGTGAAATGGCAGCCGCCGGGGTCGCGCCTGAACGCCACGGCATCGGTCTACCAGCTGCGGGAAAAGAACCGCACCGCCTCCGACCCGCTGAACCCCGGTTTCTCGGTGCAGCGCGGCGAGGTCACGGTCAAGGGGCTGGAGTTCGAGCTGACCGGCCAGATCGCCAACTGGGACCTGACCGGGCAATACACCTACACGGACGCGCAGGTCACCAGCACCACCGCCGACGAAGTGCGCTACCTCGGCCAGCAGCTCGAAGCCATCCCCAAGCACAGCGCGGGCGTCTGGGCGGTCTACCGCTTTGCCGGTCTGACCGGCCTGAGCGGTCTGCGCATCGGCGCGGGGCTGCGCCACGTCGGCCGCTCGTCCGACGGCGTGGGCCATCTCAACGTGCCCGCCGTGAACGTGGTCGACGCCATGCTGTCCTACGACACGCAGGACTGGCGCTACGCCCTCAACATCAACAACCTGGCCGACAAGCGCTACGTCGCGTCCTGCCTCGAGCGCGGCGACTGCTGGTTCGGCCAGGGCCGCCGCGTGGTGCTCTCGGCCACCTACCGCTACTGAAGCCGCCGCAGGAAAGACCCGCATGCACCGCCACCACCCCACCCAGGTTCCTCTGCGCATGGCCGCCGCCGTGCTGGGCGGCTACGCCTTCACCTGGGGCTTCAGCGCCCTGGGCATCGCCGCCCTGATCGCCCTCGGAGCGGACTTCGAGGACGCCGAGGCCGGCACGCTGCTGCTGGCGCTGCTGGTGTTCCTGGGCGTGTTCCTCTGGGCCTTCGCCGCGCGCCGGATCGCGCTCGTCTGGCTCGTGCTGGCCGGCGGCGGCGCGCTCATGACCGCCGCGGCCTGGGCGCTGCAGCGCCTCATCGTCTGACCGGAGAAACCCCATGCTCCAGAACTTCCGACTCTCCATGACCTGGCTGCACACCTGGTTCGGCCTCGTGCTGGGCTTCGTGCTGATGGTCGTCTTCTTCTTCGGCTCGCTCTCGGTGTTCGACCGCGAGATCGACCGCTGGGCCGTCCCGCAGACCCGCTTCGAGCCGCAGCCCATGCCCTCGTTCGACACCCTGCTGCTGCCCGGCCTGCGCCAGGTGCAACCCGACCCCGACGAGTTCGCGCGCGAAGCGCCGCGCCTGATCGACACCCGCCAAGCGCCGCTGCCCGCGCGCGAAAGCCTGGAGGCCGACGAATACTGGGCCTACACCACCCACCGCGACCCGGTGCTGCGCATGGGCGTGGGCTTCAAGGTGCCCAACCCCAAGGACCCGAGCGCGCACAACCACATCCACGGCGAGGTCACCATCGACCCGCGCAGCGGCACGCCCCTGCGCGCCGACCAGCTCAAGATCGGCAGCGAGTTCTTCTACCCGCTGCACTACAGCCTGCACCTGAACTGGAACAGCATCGGCATCTACATCGTCGGCTTCGCCGCGCTGGTGATGCTCGCCGCGCTGGTCAGCGGCGTGGTGATGCACCGCAAGTTCTTCCGCGAGTTCTTCACCTTCCGGCCGAAGAAGCACACGCAGCGCAGCGCGCTGGACCTGCACAACCTCACCGGCGTGCTGGCCCTGCCGTTCCACTTCTTCTTCGCCTTCACCGGGCTGGCGATCTTCGTCTCGTTCTATTTCCTGCCCGTGGCCCACACCCAGCTCAAGCCACTGCACGACCGCCACGAGGTGATGGAGGCCGCCGCCACCGGCCTGCCGCACGAGGCCGCGGGCGTGCCCGCGGGCCTGGCCTCGGTGGACGCCATGGTGCAAGAGGCCAAGCGCCGCTGGGCCGCGCGCGACATGGCCGGCGAGGTGGGCTTCCTGGTGGTGAGCCACGTGGGCGACGCCAACAGCTACGTCAGCGTCTACCGCGCCGGCAGCGACCAGGTGGCCCTGGTGGGGCAGGGCGTGCACTTCAAGGCCAGCACCGGCGAGCTGCTGCGCGAAGACCCCCCACGCTCGGTCGTGGGCAGCGTCAACGAGTTCCTGACCGGCCTGCACCTGCAGCACTTTGAACACTGGCTGCTGCGCTGGCTCTACGTGCTGGGCGGCCTCATGGGCTGCGTGTGCATCGCCACCGGCTTCGTCTTCTTCGTGGAAAAGCGCAAGAAGCAGCACGCCCGGGCCGGCAGCGCGGGCAGCCGCGTGGTGGACGCGCTGGCCGTGACCACCGTCACCGGCATGCTCATCGCCACCCTGTCGATGCTGGTGGCCAACCGGCTGCTGCCCGCCGATCTGGCCGGCAAGGGGGACTGGGAGCAACTGGCCTTCTGGGGCAGCTGGCTGCTGGCCATGGCGCACGCCTTCTGGCGCAGCGCCGCGGTGGCCCAGGCCCGCACCAACCCGGCCTGGCGCGAGCAGTGCCGGGCGCTGGCGGCGCTGGCGCTGGCCGCCGTGCTGCTCAACGGCATCACCACCGGCGACCACCTGATCAAGACGCTCGGCGAAGGCTACTGGCCGGTGGCCGGGCTGGACCTGAGCCTGCTCCTGAGCGCGGCGGTGGCGAGCTTCGCGGCGCGCCGCCTGCGCGCGCGCGAACGCCTGGAAGCCACGCCCGCGCCGGCCCACCGCGCCGCGCCCGGCGCCGGAGACGCCGCCCATGCGTGAAGCCCTGCTGCTGATGGCGGCCTGGGCCGTCTGCACCCTGGCCATGGCCTGGCTGGCGCTGGCCATGGACGCGCACTGGCACCAGGCCCTGGGCCGTGCGCACCCGCTGCCGCCCGCGCGCCGCCGCGCCTTGCGCACCGCCGGCGCGCTGGGCCTGGCGGCGTCGCTCGGCCTGTGCCTGCTGGCCGACCACCCCTCCATGGCGGCGCTGGTCTGGGTGCTGTTGTTGTCGGCCTCGGCCGCGAGCGTCGCCTTCACGCTGAGCTGGCGGCCCCACTGGTTGCGCGCCCTGTCTGGCGTGGTGGGCTATTGAAACCGCGTCACGGACCCCACCCATGCACCACCCCCTGGCCGCGCCCCTTCGGGCCGCGGGCCTGCGCCTGACCTTCAGCCGGCTGGAGGTGTTGACCGAGTTCTGCCTGGCCGCGGGCGCGCCCCGCTCCGGTGTCGAGGTGTACGCCGCGCTGACCCGGCGCGGCGTCTCCATGGCCTACAGCACGGTGTACCGCATGGTGCAGACCCTGTGTTACACGGGCCTGCTGCACCCCGCCGGGCGGCACGGGCGCCACCCGGCCTACCGGCCCAGCGCCGCGATCCTGGACGCCTGGCTGGAACAGAGCGCCCAAAACAATCTAAAATAGAATCGTTCTCATTTACTTTAACCAAGGAGCCTTCATGCAACTGCGCGCTTTGACCCTGGCCATCGCCACCCTCGCCGCCAGCGCCACCCTCACTGGCCTGCCGGCCCACGCCGCCACGCCCGCCGCCGCTGCCGCCACCGCGAGCGCGGTGGACGCCAAGGCCGTGGCCGCGCACTACGCCACCCTGGTGCACGCCAGCTACAGCGACACCCTGGCCGCCGCCAAGGACATGCAGGCCGCCATCGCCGCCTTCGTCGCCGCCCCCTCGGCCGAAGGCCTGGACAAGGCGCGCAAGGCCTGGCTGGCGGGCCGCGAGTTCTACGGCCAGACCGAAGCCTTCCGCTTCTACAGCGGCCCGATCGACGACGACAAGGGCCCCGAGGGCCAGATCAACGCCTGGCCACTGGACGAGGCCTATGTGGACTACGTGAGCGGCAAGCCCAAGGCCGGCCTGGTGAACACGCCGAAGTTCAAGATCACCAAGGCCGCGCTGGCCAAGGCCAACGAACGCGGCGGCGAAGAGAACATCAGCGCTGGCTGGCACGCCGTCGAGTTCCTGCTCTGGGGCCAGGACCAGAGCGAAACCGGCCCGGGCAACCGCTCGTTTGAAGACTTTGTGAAGGGCAAGGCTGAAAACGCCGAGCGCCGCGCGCAGTACCTGACCGTGGCCACCGAGCTGCTGGTGGACGACCTCTCGGCCATGGCCGCGGCCTGGGCCCCCGGCGCGAAGAACTACCGCGCCAAGTTTGAAAAAGGCGGCAAGGAGTCGGTGCGCAAGATCATCGTCGGCCTGGGCTCGCTCTCGCGCGGTGAACTCGCGGGCGAGCGCATGGAAGTGGCGCTGAACTCGCAGGACCAGGAAGACGAACACTCCTGCTTCTCCGACAACACGCACCGCGACGTGGTGAACAACGCCAAGGGCATCCAGAACGTGTGGCTGGGCCAGTACACCCGGCGCGACGGCTCCAAACTGGAAGGCCCGGGCGTGCGCGATCTGGTGGCCGCCAAGAACCCGGCCCTGGCCGAGAAGACCAGCGCGCAGCTGGCCTTGTCCGTGAGTTCGGCCGAAGCCATCCCGGCGCCGTTCGACCGCGCCATCGCCAAGGGCGCGGCCGGCCGGCCCGCCATCGAGAAGACCATCGAGAGCCTGGTCGCGCAGTCCAAGCTGCTGGTGGAGTCGGCATCGGCGGTGGGCATTGCCAAGCTCACGCTCGTGGAGCCGTGAGATAGGCCCACCCCCGCGCCGCGCCTAAGGGCGCGGCACCCCCTCAAGGGGGCAGCGCGAGTGGCCCGGCAAAGCCGGTTCCACCGCGCTCTGGTCAAGCTTCCCCTCTTTCGCAGCGTTGCTGCATTTCCCGCGCCTTGATTCATCATGTTTTCTTTTCCCAAAGCCACGCGGATCGCGCTAGCCATGGGGGCCGTCGCCGCCGGGTTGGCGATGCTGGCCCTGCATGGGCGGGCCACCGCTGACACCGACCCCGATCCGCTGGGCGTGTTGACCGGTGGCGCGGCCACGGTGCACGCCACCGGCCGCCAGGCGTTTTCGTTTCCCTTTGCCAACCTCGGCGACGCCGAACAGACGCGTTTCGCCATCGGCAACTCCTTCTTCAAGCGCAACTGGGTCGAGGCCCCCGCCTCCACCACGGCGCGCGACGGCCTGGGGCCGCATTTCATCGCGCGCTCCTGCGCCGGCTGCCACGTGATGGACGGCCGCGGCGCGCCGCCCGACTGGAAAAAGACCCTCGGTCCGGCGCCCGACAACACCGTGGCGCTGCTCATGCGCCTGTCGGTGCCGGGCACGCCCGCGCCGCACGCCGGCGTGGTGCCCGATCCGACCTACGGCGATCAGTTCAACAACGCCGCCATCCAGGGCGTGCGGCCCGAAGGCCGGGTGGAGATCCGCAGCCGGCCCGTCCACGGCCGCTTTGCCGACGGCACGCGCTACACGCTGCGCCAGCCGCTCTACACCCTGGCCGGCCTGGGCTACGGCCCGATGGCCAAAGACGTGCTGGTGAGCCCGCGCATCGCGCCGCAGATCGCCGGCATCGGCCTGCTCGAAGCCATTCCCGAGGCCGAAATCCTGCGCAACGCGCGCGATCAGGCGGCCGCGGCCGGCCCCATCAAGGGCCAGCCCAACCGCGTCTGGGACGCCTTCGCCCGCGCCGAGCGCGTCGGCCGCTTCGGCTGGAAGGCCAACGTGGCGACCATCGCGCACCAGACGGCCGGCGCCTTCAACGGCGACATCGGCATCACCAGCAGCGTCTTCGCGCAGGAAGGTTGCACTCCGGCGCAGAAAGACTGCCTGGGCGCGCCGCACGGCGGCGGCAAACGCAGCGGCCGCGACGGCCTGATGCCCGCGGCCCAGGCCAGCGCGGCGGTGCCCGAGATCGACGACGAGACCCTGGGCCACGTGATCTTCTACCAGGCCACGCTGGCGCCGGCCGCGCGCCGCAAGGCCGACGACCCGCAGGTGCTGCGCGGCCAGGCGCTGTTTGCCCAGGCGCAGTGCGCGGCCTGCCACCGGCCCAGCTACGTCACCGCCGAAGGCCCGTTCCCCGCGCTCACCAGCGCGCGCGTGGCGGGCCAGCGCATCTGGCCCTACACCGACCTGCTGCTGCACGACATGGGCGCCGCGCTGGCCGATGGCCGGCCCGACTTCCAGGCCAGCGGCACGCAGTGGAAAACGCCGCCGCTCTGGGGCGTGGGCCTGATCCAGGACGTCAACGGCCACCAGCGCCTGCTGCACGACGGGCGCGCCAACGGCGTGCTCGAAGCCGTGCTCTGGCACGGTGGCGAAGCCCAGGCCGCCAAGGAACAGGTGCTGAAGATGAACCGCCGCGACCGCGAAGCGCTGGTGAAGTTCGTGGAGTCGCTGTGAAGCGCCGGCCACCGCTGAGCACGCTGGCGCTGCTGTTGTGCGTGCTGGGCGTGGCCCCGGCCATGGCGCTGGCGCAGTCGGCCCCCGCCGCCGAAGCCGCGCCCGGCACGGCGGCCCCGGTCAACGCGCCCGCGAACGCCTTCCCCTACTACTCGGCGGAGCAGGCCATGCAAGGCCTGTACGGCCACCACCTGCCGCCGCTGGCGGCGGCCTTCGAGGCCCAGGCCCAGGCCCTGGCGAGCAGCGCCGCGCGCCATTGCCAGGGCCAGGCCCCGCTGGCCGAGCTGCGCGCGCAATGGCGCCAGACCCTGCTGGCCTGGCAGAGCTTGTCCACGCCCGCCGTGGGCCCGGTGGTGGAGCGCCGCTCGCAGCGCCAGATCGACTTCTGGCCCACCCGCCCCGAGCTGCTGCGCAAGGCGCTGGAGAAAGCGCCACAGACCCTGGCCGACATGGACCGCGTGGGCACGCCCGCCAAGGGCTTCCCGGCCCTGGAGCGGCTGCTTTTTACAAGCTCTGCGGCCCCTGCGACGACCCGCCTCGACGCCGCGACCTGCAGCTACGTGCGCCTGTCGGCCCAGGCCATCGCGGTCGAGGCGCAGGCGCTCAAAACCGCGCTCGACACCCTGGCCGCGCAGGACTGGACCGCATCGCCCGAGGCCACCGGAACCGCCATGGCCGAGTGGGTCAACCAGTGGCTCGCCGGCCTGGAGCGGCTGCGCTGGGCGCACATCGGCAAACCCATCCAGTCCCACCAGACCTCGGGCAAGGGGGGCACCATCGGATTCCCGCGCCAGACGCCCGAACACAACCTGGCCGACTGGCGCGCGCAGTGGCAGAGCCTGCGCGCCCAGGCCCGGCTCAGCCCGGCGCAGCGCCAGACCCCGCCCGAGCCCGGGCAGGCCCTGGTGCCGCTGGAGGCCCTGCTCATCGGCAAAGGGCAGCTGGCGCTGGCGCAGCGCTGGGCCCAGGCGCTGGACCGGGCGGACGCGGGCCTGGCCCAGCTGCAGCCCCAGAGCGGGCCGCGCGAGCTGCAGGCGTTCACGGCGACGCTGCAGGCGGTGACGGTGCTGTTCCAGAACGAAGTGGCCGCCGCGCTCGACATTCCGCTCGGGTTTTCCGATGCCGACGGTGACTAGAGGACGCCCCCCTGCGCCGCCAGTGGCGTGGCCGCTGGAGGGCCGCATTTCGCGCCGAAGCCTGTTGCTGGCGGGCGCTGGTGCGTGCTGTCTGCCGTCTGCGTGGGCCGCGCGTGCGGATCGCGCCACCCTTCTGGCCACCTGGCAGAGCAACGCGGAGCAGCACATCGGCCTGCTGTCGGTCGGTGACACGTCCTGGTCTGTGCAGCGCTCGTTCGTGGTGCCGACGCGGGCGCACGGCCTGTGGGCCGAGGCGGGCGGCAGCGTGCTGGCCGTGGCGCGCCGCCCCGGCGACTGGCTGCTGCGCTGGCGACCCGAGAGCGGCCAGACGCAATGGCACTGGATCGGGGACGACCGCCGCTTCAACGGCCACGTCATCGCCAGCGCCGACGGCGCCACGCTCTGGACCACCGAAACCGACCTGGACACCGCGCAAGGGCGGCTCGGCGTGCGCCACGCGAAGAGCCTGGACAAACAGGCCGAATGGCCCACCCACGGCATGGACCCGCACGAACTGCTGGCCCTGCCCGAACGCCTGGGCGAACTGCCCGCCGGCAGCCTGATCGTGGCCAACGGCGGCATCCCCACCCTGCCCGAAACCGGCCGCGCCAAACGCGCGCTGGACCGCATGGACGCCTCGCTCGTGGCGCTGGACCCGCGCAGCGGCGCGCTGCTGGCCCAGTGGCGCCTGGCCGACCCCATGCTCAGCATCCGCCACCTGGCCTGGGACCCGGTCTCGCGCCGCGTGGGCGTGGCGCTGCAGGCCGAACACCCCGACCTGCCCGCGCGCCAGCGCGCGCCCGTGCTCGCGGTGTGCGACGGCAGCGGCCTGCGCGCCGCGGCGGAGCAACCCACGCTCATGGGCTACGGCGGCTCCATCTGCGCCCGCCCCGGCGGCGGTTTCGTGGTGAGCTGCCCCCGCGCCCACCGCCTGGCCCTGTTCGACGCAGACGCCCGCTGGCACCACGACCAGCCCCACCAGGAAGCCTACGCCCTGGCCGAACGCGCCGGCCACTGGTGGGCCAGCGGGAGCGAAGGCGTGCTGCAGATGGGCGACCCGCCCGGCCCGGTGGTGGCCAGCGCGGCGGCATCGGTGCGCGAACCGGTGCGGTTTGACAACCATTGGCAGGACTGGCCGGGTTGAGCCGCGCGGCAGGGCCCGCCCAAAAGTATTTGCGCTTCCGCGCATTCAGCAGGTAAACGCCGCTCGGCCCAAGTCGCGCGGATGCCGCATACCGCCTTGACTGCCCGACCAAATCAGAAAGACGTGCACCGAGTAGATGTAGGCCTTTCCGTCCGCAAGCTATATAGTGCAAATCGCGGATACGTTCTCGTACTTGGTCCAACAAGCTTTCAAAATGACGACCGAAGACACTCTCGCTGCGTTCTTGGCACGAGACCCACTCGTCCGCTTCTCTGTGTACTCACAGATCCAAGCTCAAACTCTCCGAGATCTATCTAACGAGATCACCGAGCTCATAGAAGCCTCAATCAAGGATCGTCAGGTCGTCGATGGAAGCAAGCTTCAGCTGATCTACGGCCGCTTCTGGATGTGGGTTCTCGGCGCCTACGAAGTAACCAGAACAATGAGCGAATACAAAGTTTGCTTCTCAAGCAATTTGAACGGCAAAGTAGCAGAGTTCAAGGCACAGATATCTGTCCTTCGCATGCCATTCGCAAAGCTTCAATTCAAGGGGAGCGACAAACCGATCAACGATGAGGCGTCGATCTACAGCGTAGATATGGAAGCAAAAGATTTCTTGTTCCAAGTGGGCGACAAGAAGTTTCCTATACGCTCGTTGATGAAGGGGTTTGTTGACCTTCTGGGAAGCATCAAGCCTGAAGATATCTTGCATGACCTCCGCGATGCGCACAAGTTTGAAAGCTAATCCTTCAAATGAGAGGACGTGACCCGGAAAATCGGGGCACGCCTATCATCTCAAACATTAGGCCTCAGAAAGGAACTCATGGACGCAATTTCCCTTGCTGGCGTGTATCAAGGTTTGAAGGCAGCCAAAGACATTCTCACCACGGTCTTTGATGCCAAAGTCGATGCCGACGCAAGACCAAAAATACTTGAGGCACAAGCAAAGATTGGTGATGTTCAAGACGCGCTCTTCGTGTTGAGAGAACGCTTATCCGAGCTCCAACAGGAGCGTGATGAGCTGAAGAATGAGCTTGCAAGTGCTCAGGCATGGAAAGCGCAGTCGAGCCAATACGAGTTGAGCACAACACCGGGAAGTGCCGTCGTCTACAAGTTCAAAAGTGAGCCCGTGCATTTCGCTTGTCCAAGTTGCTTCAACAAGCACGAAATTCACATCCTTCAAGACAACAAAGTCATGACTGGTACATACAAATGCACCGGATGCGAGAGCAACTATCCTGTGAGGTCACCTACTCCATTCAACGCAAGGCAACGAGTACAGCGATAGCACACTGAGACCTCTCAAGTCACTCATCTTAGGTGATTGATTTGTACGAATTTCTCAAGAAACTTCGGAACAATTTGCGGCGCAGGCGGGCTGATTATTTCGCCAACCCTTCGCTCGATCGGACCTCCACCGGCATGGCCAGTTCAAACGTTAGGCATCGAACATCATGCAGTCGCAAGAAATCATCGAAGTTCTTGGCGGAACAGCCGTTTTTGGAGCGGTCATTGCCTTCCTAGGAAAGATCGGAATTGAAGCGTTCGTATCCGGTCGCGTTGAGGCCTACAAGTCAGAGCTGCAGCGGATCACGACAGAACACTCAGTACGCTTTCAGCGACTGCATTCAGAACGCGCGGAGGTCATCAAAGATTTCTATGCCAAGTTCGCCCAGCTAGATGACAGTCTTTACTCCACACTTCGCTCGTTCCAACATGTAGCCGAGTTACCACTCAAGGAAAAGGTGGCGAAGCTAGGCGAGCAGTTTAATGAGCTGCGCGCCTACTTCCTGCCGCGACGGATCTTCTTTGATGAGAACCTGTGTAAACTCATTGATTCGACTCTTGAGATTGCCAAAGACATTTTCTTTGACATCACTACGTACGAAGTCGAACCAACTCACGAAGAGTACAAATTCAATCGCGACGTCCTGCGCGAGCGGCACGAGTTCTGGGAGAAAGCCAGATTGGCGCATCAGCAGCAATTCGCCGAGGTCAAGGCAAAGTTAGAGGCCGAATTCCGTGCCATCCTCGGTATCGATGCCTGACTCTTCAATCGAGAGGACTTGCCCCGGCAAGCCGGGTCAAGTCCTCTCATCTCAAACGTTGGACCTCACAGTTGGGCGTCTTGAGCCGCAGGAGCGATCATGTCCATCACCAAGTCCGAAGTAGAACAGCACTTCGCTGCCATCGTTGCCGCGCTATCAGGAGAACCAGGGGTCTCAGTCGGGCAGCGCGGAAGGAAGGGCTTCGGCTCGTCCGCCTTGCAGGTGAACGGCAAGATCTTCGCCATGGTTTCCTCCGGGGGTGCGCTCGTGTTGAAGTTGCCGCGGCAACGTGTCGAAGAGCTCGAAACTCGCGGCGTTGGCGAGCGGTTCGATCCCGGGCACGGTCGCCTCATGAAAGAGTGGCTGGCGCTTCGTCGCACTACATCGGGTGAGTGCCTATCTCTGGCCCGCGAGGCGCTGCAGTTCGTCAGTGGGGGAACATGAGCGTCTTCCACCGGACGGCCAACCCTTCCATCGAGCGGACGTCTTCCAGCCGCCGCTCATGTCAAACGTGAAGCCGCATGAAAGCCCCAGACCCCGTTGGTTACTCTGGAACGCCGCTCTCCAAGAAGCTCGGCATCAAAGAAGCTCATCGCGTGCTGCTGATTGAAGCGCCGAAGAACTACGAGAGTCTGTTGGTTTCACTTCCGCCCGCCGTGCAGTTCGTGAGCCAACCCGATTCGACGGTAGATATCGCTCACGTCTTTGTCACTCAGAGAGAAGACCTGGCAAAGATCCTGAGCGCCCTGCGCAAGAAGCTGAAACCCGAAGCAGCACTATGGGTTTCTTGGCCCAAGAAGGCCGCGAAGGTCCCCACCACCATCACGGAAGACACCATTCGCGAGTTGGCGCTTCCCTTGGGGTTTGTGGACATCAAGGTCTGCGCCGTCACGGAAGTCTGGTCGGGGCTCAAGCTCGTGGTTCGCAAAGAGCTTCGCTGAGAAGAGGAATGCGGCCAACCGCGCGGCCTACTCCTCCGAGCGACCCGCGTTTTCCCGATCGTGTTCGTACCGCTTCGCAAGCGGAAAAGGCGGCAGCCAGGATTCGCGGCGGACGGTCCAGAGTTCGTAGGTCGGCGTGAACTGGTCCGGGGCGTCCAGGGAGCCCAGGTTCACTTCGACTTCGTCCGCGCTGCGCCCGAAGACGGACGAGCCGCAGCGGGGGCAGAAGAACCGCCCCTGGTATTCGCGGGGTTCGCCTTCCATCGTCACCGCCTCCTGAGGGAATACCGCAGAGCCGTGGAACAGGGCCCCGTGGTGCTTGCGGCAGTCGAGGCAGTGGCACAGGCCAACGCGGTACGGGCGCCCCGACGCCACAAACCTCACGTCGCCACAGAGGCAACCACCGGTGAATCGGTCCATGCTGGTCTCCTTGAAGATGCGCTGTGGAGGAATGGCGTCGAACGCGTGGTGCATCATGGCAACCGGGCTTGCGCAGTCGGCCTCCCCGGGGCCGGGAAGGCCGGATGTTAGACCTCATGCAAGAGACCACAACCGGGGGAGTTGCATTCGATGACCGACTCACAAACGATACGCAAGGTCTTGTGGATGGGAGCCGCATTCAACCTGCTCATAGCCCTGATGCTGTTGTTCCCATCGACGCTGGGCGCATTTGCGGCGCTGCCCCCTGTGGGCTCGGTCTTCTATCTCTGGATGCTCATATTCTTCGTTGTTCTATTTAGCGGCACGTATGTGTGGCTGGCCCTGCAACCCATCATCTCCCGGCCCGTCGTTGCGCTGGCGGCCATCGGCAAAAGCGGTGTATTCCTTGTTGCCCTCGCATGCCTGGTAGGTGGAGACATCCAGCTCAGGACATTTCTCATCACCCTCGGAGACCTTGCATTTGCCCTCTATTCCTTTCGGTGGTTGCAATCCACAAAGGCCACGCTTTGCGGTCGGCCTACGTCCGGTTAGGTAGCCTATGACGTCTGCTGTCCGCCCTTGCTCGATTTGCAAGACTCTCATCCCTCAACTCTCCGTCAGCACCGAGGCATTTGATGTCATCGTTAATGCGCTTTCGGGCGGCTCGCCAGGGATAGCTACCTTGGAACTCAAACATTCGGCCTCTTGTTCGGAGGAGGAAGCCAGCTCATGGGTCTCTCATCTTTTGTCATGTGCTGCCGCATGGCCAACAAACGAAGAGGATGAAGAAGTCCTGTTCAAGATTTCTGAAGCATTCTCTGAAGTCAAGAAGCCGGAGCACTTCACCAACTTCACTCATTGTGATGAATGCAAGGAACATGACGACACGCTAAGAGCAAGGACGCGCGAGACGCTACAACGCCAAGACATTGGAAACGCAGGATGGGACCCCATAAGCTTTTGCAGCGACGAAGGAATTGGTTATTTCTTTCCCGCTCTGGCGCGGTTTTCATTGCTTCCTAGTGTATGGCGAGACTACGGTTGGTATGGAGCTCAACTGCTTTCCCATCTTTCGTACCATGGAGCCGAGAACAAGTTTTTGATCTGGTGCTCGCCAGCCCAGAGAGAGGCTGTAACGAAATTGCTTCGTCATATTCTGGAGACTCGTTCCGAAGCAGTTTCTCAGTACGGATATGACGACGAGCTACTCAATGCGCTTCATATCTGGGGTGAGTCCACCTAACGACCCATTGCCGTACATGCTCCGGTAAACTGGGCTGTTTCCATTAACTCAAATATCACGCACAATACTCGATGAAAGATAATTGGTACGAGTTGGAATACGAAGCAAACGGAGAGAACGAAACTTGTTCTGGACCCACGGTCTTGTACACATCAAGACATGGCTTATCCTCTTTGCTTGCAGAACTGCAAAGAGTCTCCAATGCAGGACCCGGGCGGCACGAATTGAAAATAGAAGACATGGACAGAGATTATTATTTGCCTTTCAGCCATGTGGAAGTCACCGACACGCCACCCCAGAATAAAGAAAAGAAATGGAGTTGGAGACCAATCATCTGGCTTGCAGGAATCATCATCGCGGCGCTGTTTCTGGCGCTCTATGGGATGGTGCGCTTGGCAATGGATATCGTGTCATGAAAATTGTGCTGCCAAGCTCATCAAGGCCGAGCCAGATCAACTTCAGCCGCCGCTAAACAAACACGTTTTTCACCGGCTCATTAGACCAAGCACAACCCATGCGGTGGATCGCGGTTTTCGTTCTCGTCCTGGTCCATGTGGCACTGATTGCGGCCGGCGACGCACTGCCCGCGGCGCTGGCTCCGGCCATCGCCGGCACGCTCTACCTGCCGCTCTGGCCGCTCTCCGCTCTGGGCATCCCCGTTTTCTCCCCCGCTGAGTCGGGCGGCTGGGCCAGTCCAAGCCTGCTGGGCTGGCTCTGCTTCGTGGCCCTATGGTCGCTGCTGTGGTGGCTGGTCGTCGCGCTCGTCATGCGGGCCCGCTCGTAAGTGGCCCGATGACATGTCGCTCGACGTACTGGCTTGGCTCTTCACCCTGGGTGTCATTGCACACAACACCGAGGAAGCCTTGTACCTGCCGGCTTGGTCAGCATCGGCAGGCCGCTGGCACGCACCCGTCAGCACCCGCGAGTTCGTCTTCGCCGTTACCGTGCTGTCTCTGGTGCTGGTCGCACTCGCAGCCGCGGCGCTATCGGCTGGGTCACAAAGCATCTGGGCCTATCTATTCACGGGTTATGTCTTCGCCATGGTCGCAAACGTCTTTGTTCCCCATGCGCTTGGCACCGTCGCGCTGAGGCGCTATGTACCCGGGACCGGAACCGCACTTCTTTTCAATCTTCCGCTCGGTGGCCTGTTTCTTCAGCAAGCCCTGGCTCAAGACTTCGTCACCTGGGGCACCATGGTGTGGGTGGCGCCTGTGACCGCGCTGCTCATGGTGGCACTCATTCCTGTTTTGTTCGCCGCCGGCCGTTGGTTGCCCGCAGCTTAGGCGAGTTGACCTTTGGGCCGGAGATCGGTGGCTGACCTGTGACGACAATATTGCGTTCGCTCCGCAATTCCGAGCCGATGCGCGGCGCACGCTCAACCGGCTCCTGTCAGAACCGAACCTTTCAACGCCATTCACGGGGATGGCCTTGGACGAAACGCACAGAAGGCTTGCCGTCTCTGGAGAGGGTTGGGCGGATTTTGCGTTTCCGAACCGGGGGCCAGCCACTGACAACGTTCTCGGGCATCTATTCCGGGAAGGCGAAAATTTCACGATGACGTTCGAGTACGAGCCGCAGCGGGGGCAGAAGAACCGCCCCTGGTATTCGCGGGGTTCGCCTTCTATGAGAGGGATCACGACAGTGGAATTACATTCGATCACCGCCTCGCAAACGATGCGCGAGGCCTCGTGGATCTGACCCGAAAACAAGCTCCTCACATGTCATCAAACGTCCAACTGCACTCCTGGTGGTCACTGAGCGACGCGCTGCGGCGTCAGGTGCTTGGCCTGCAGATCGATCCCGTCCAGATCGAGTACGCGGGCACCATTGAGCGGGCCATTTCGAGCCTCGGCGAGACCGAGGACGAAAACATGGCCGGTCTGGCGATATTGCGGTCCGGCGAAGGGGTCGGCTTCGTCGTTCTCAAGCGCGGGGACAAGGCGCCCGCGTGGGCGGCGCCCGGGTGGGCCGTGGTGAGCGCCATGCGGGTGGACCGGCGCCAGCAAGGCGGCGGCGTGGGGAGCCAGGCGCTCGTTGCCTTGTCGCCATGGTTGTGGCAGCACTGGCCCGCGTGCCACACGCTTGCGCTGGCGGTTGACGAAGAAAACGCGCGTGGCATCAAGGCGTACACCCGAGCGGGGTTTGCCGACGCGGGCCAACGGGAGCAGGGCCGCATCGGGTGGGTGCGCTACATGCACAAACCGGTGGGCGCGCAGGGGTCGCACGAGGTTTCTCAAGTAACACCTCGTTGCTGACGCCGCATTGTCAGCAACTCCACGGCAAGATGGCGTGCCGTTGTTCACCCAGGAGTCCCCACCCATGCTCAAGACCTACACAGGCAGCTGCCACTGTGGCGCGGCCCCGGTGAAATACGCCGACGGGCGCAACAACAGTTGGTGGAACGCGCCGGCGGAAACGCGGCATCTGTGATCAAGGTGCCCAGCGCCATGCGATCCAGCCTCATTGCAGCCGCTTTTGTCGTGGGGGCGTTCGGCAGCGCGTTCGCCACCAGCGCCGTTTCGTTCGAAGCGCAAGGCTACCTGCTGGATTTCACCGTTGGGGACGACAGCCAGCCAACCGTGGCCGGTCTGAGCTTTGCCGCGCCCGGCGGTGTTCGGGCCGTGGAGATCCCCATGCGCCATCTCCGGATCGAGACCTTCGACACCGGGCAAAAGGTCCTGTTGCTCCGCTTCACGAATCCTGGGGATCCAAAGCTGCCCAAGGACTTCTCTCTCGCCGTCAGAAACGATGCCGGGGTTCTGCACATCGACGGGAAGTCCATCGCCGGTCGTTTCGCCTGGGGCCTGTAGGTCGCCGTTGCTGTTGTCGACCGCGCTGGCCCGCCCGCGCAGATGCCCTCAGCCGCCTGGTTCTTCGGGCGATTCGCTGCGCAGTTCGCAGGCCTGGCCGGTGCGGCGGCACTGGCCGTCCAGCTCCAGCCAGGGGTGGGCGTGGCCCACGCAGCCGGTCTGGCAGATCACGGCGCTGGCTTCGCGCAGCGCGGGGTCTGGCGCCAGCGCGGGCGCGGCGGCGCCGGCGGGCGGCCGCGTGGTGGCGGCGGGCCGCAGGGTGAGCGTGCCGGCCAGGCGCCGCCCACGCGGCAGCCCCCACAGCAGGCCGGTGCGCGCCACCACCAGTTGCCCACGCAGCCGCAGGATCTCGCCTTCGAGCGCGCGCACCTGCAAGGCGTGTGAGCGCAGCAGATCGCCCATGCGGCGCTGCAGGCCGCCGAGCAGCCGGGTGAGGGCGCCGTGTTCGCTCACCAGCTCGCGCGCGGCGGCGCTGTCGAGCCGGGCCGGGTGCTCGGCCACGGGGGTGAAATGGGTCATGGAGGCTCCTTCCTGGGTTGGCGGGCATGTTCTTCTGGTGGCGGGCCGCTGGCCGCGGCGATGAGCAGTTGGTCCACGCCGTCGCGGCCCTGCACGGTGTCCGCCCGCACCCGCCAGACGCGCTGCACCCGTTCGGGCGAGAGCACCCGGGCCGGTGGGCCGGCCGCGCGCAGGCGGCCCGCGTCCAGCACCCAGGCCTGGTCGGCGTAGCGCAAGGCGAGGTTCAGGTCGTGCAGCACGGCGAGCACGCCCACGCCTTGCTCCCGCGCCCAGCGCCGCACGGTGCCCAGGGTGTCGTGCTGGTGGCGCAGGTCCAGCGCGGCGGTGGGTTCGTCGAGCAGAAGCCAGCGCGCGAGACCGTCGGGGCTGGGTTCCCAGATCTGCGCCATCACGCGCGCGAGCTGCACGCGGGCGCGCTCGCCGCCGCTCAGGCTGCCGATGCAGCGCTCGGCCAGGGCCTCCACGCCGGTGCTGCGCAGGGCCGCCTGCACGATGTCGGCTTCGTGGCGCGAGGGCGCGAAGCGGTGCGGGTAGCGCCCGAGCGCCACCACCTCGCGCACGCGAAAGTCGAAGGCCACCGCGGTCTCCTGCGGCAGCACCGCGCGCTGCCGGGCCAGGCCGGCCACCCGGGCGGGCGTGAGCGCGCTGCCGTTGAGCCAGACCTCGCCCGCGTCGGGCGCGCGCAGCCCGGCCAGCACCGACAGCAGGGTCGATTTGCCGGCCCCGTTGGGCCCGAGGATGGCGCCCACTTCGCCGGCCGCGAGGTGCAGGTCCACCCCGTCGAGCAGCAGGCTGGCGCCCGCGCGCACGCTCAGGCCGCGCGCGTTCAGGCCCGGCCCGTGCGGCGCCCGCGCCTCGGGGCGGCGGGCGGTGGTGGTGGTCTCCAGTTCGTCGTCGTCCAGCCAGTGGGGCTGTTCGCCGCCGGGCAGGCCGCCCCAGGCGCCACGCCATTCGGGGTCGCACAGCCGGGCGTTCACAGGCGCCTCCCGGCGGCGCCGCGCAGCAACAGCAGGAAAAACGGCACCCCCACCAGCGCCGTGAGCACGCCCAGCGGCAGCTCGGCCGGCGCGACCACGGTGCGCGCCACGGCGTCGGCCAGCAGCACCAGCACGGCGCCCAGCAGGGCCGAGCCGGGCAGCACCCAGCGGTGGTCGGGCCCGGCCAGCAGGCGCACCATGTGGGGCGCCACCAGGCCGATGAATCCGATGATGCCGGTGGTGGCCGTGACGGCGCCCACCGCCAGCGCGGCCACGGCGATCGCGGTCCGCTGGACCCGCTGCACCGACACGCCCAGCAGCACCGCCTGCGCCTCGCCCAGCGCCAGCGCGTTGAGCGGGCGCGCCAGCCGCAGGCCCACCGCGCCGGCCACCAGCGTGAGCCCCGCCACCAGCGCCACCGCGCTCCAGCGCGCGCCGCCCAGGCTGCCCAGCAGCCAGAACTGCAGGCTGCGCAGTTGCTCGTCGGTGGCCAGGAAGCTCAGCAGGCCCAGGCCGGCGCCGGCCAGCGCGTTGACGGCGATGCCGGCCAGCAGCATCAGGCCCACACGCGTGCCGCCCTCGCCGCGCGCGAGCAGGTAGATCAGCCCCGTGACGCCCAGGCCGCCGCCGAAGGCCATGAGCACCAGCGTCCAGCTGCCCAGCGCACGCGGCAACTCGGGCAACCACACGCTGCCGAGCACGATGCTGACGCCCGCGGCCAGCGCGGCGCCGCTGCTCACGCCGATCAGGCCGGGGTCGGCCAGGGGGTTGCGAAACAGGCCCTGCATGAGGGCGCCGGCCAGGCCCAGCCCGGCGCCGGCGGCAAGCCCCAGCACCAGGCGCGGCAGGCGGATGTGGAAGAACACCATCTGGGCGCCGCTGGGCCCGTCGGCCGGGGCCGACCACGCGCCGGCCAGCAGCGCCGGCAGCTCTTGCAGCGGCAGGCTGTAGGCGCCCTGGCCAGCGGCGAACAGCAGGGTGGCCAGCAGCAACAGGGCCAGCGCGGCCAGCAGCACCGGGCCGGGCAGGCGCGCGGGCGCTCGCCAGGCCCGCCAGGCCGGCGCTGGCGGCGCGCCGGGCCGCTGCGCCACGGCCGGGTTCACGTGCCGCCCTCCGCGGCTTTGGGGGTCGTGGTCGCAGCCGGGGCCGCGGCGCCCGGCCGCCAGACCGACCAGTCGATCAGGTGCAGCACGTTGCCGTCGACGTCGGTCAGCTCGAATTCCCAGGCGCCCCAGGGCTGCAGCTGCGGTCCGGCGGCGGGGAGCCGCCCCGCGTGCGGCGCTTCACAGCCGGCGATGCCGCTGCGGCAGGGTCGCTGCACCGCGCGGCGCAGGTGGGCGTGCAGGGCGTGGATGTGCTCCACCGTGATCCGGTGGCGCGCGGGCAGGAAACCGCGCTCGCCGGGCGTGGCCCGCTCCCAGCGGCCGGGCCGCGCGCCACAGGCCCACAGCTGCAACCGCAGCGGCCCCAGCTCCAGCAGGGCCCACACGCCCGGGATCTGCTGCGGGCAGGCAAAGCCCAGCACCTGCGTGTAGTCGGCCACGGCGCGCGCCAGGTCGGGCGTGCGCACGCGGGTGGGTGGGGCGTGGGGTGGGGCGTTCATGCAAGCACCACCTGCTGGTGCAGGCGCTCCACCACATCGGGCAGGCGCGGACCGAAGCCGAGCAGTTCCAGCGCGTCCAGGTGGAGCAGCGCGCGGCGCCGGTGGGCGGGGGTGAGCGCCAGCTCGGGCCGCTGCCAGAACGCGGCCTCGCCGCCGATGGCTTCGATGCCCTGCGTGGTCATCAGGATCACGTCGGGCGCGGCCTGGGCCATGGCCTCGGCCGTCATGGGCCGGTAGCCCTTGAAGCCGCCGAGCGCGTTGCGCGCGCCCATGAAGCGGATCAGCGCGTCGGCGGCAGTCTGTTCGCCCGAGACCATGGGGCTGCCGGTGTGCGAGAGCACGAACAGCACTTTGGGTTGCGGGGTGCGGGCGGTCTGGCGCACGCGGGCGGTGGCGGCGGCCCAGCGCGCGTCGAGCCGCTGCTGCAGCGCGCGCGCATCGGCTTCGCGCCCGGTGGCGCGGCCCACGGCGGCGACCTTGCGGCCGACCTCGCCCCAGCTGTGGTCGGCGGCGATCAGTTCCACCGTCACGCCGGCGCCGCGCAGTTGCTCCAGCACCACCGGCGGGCCAGCGTCGGTGCCGGCGATCAGGGCGTCGGGCCGCAGCGCGAGCAGGCCTTCGGCCGAGAGCTGGCGCATGTAGCCCACCTTGGGCGTGGTCTGCGCTGCGGGCGGGTACAGGCTGGTCGAGTCGGTGCCCACCAGCAGGTCCTGCGCGCCCAGCGCGTACACCACCTCGGTGATGCCGCCACCCACGGTGACGAGCCGCACGCCCGGCGCGCGCGCCGGCTCAGCGCCGGGGCTGGCGCTGCCCGGGCCGGGGGTCTGCGGCTGGGGTGCAGCCGCAGGCGCAGCCCTCAGCGGCCAGGGCCACCCAGCGGTTGCCACTGCCGAGCCAGCCAGTGCGGCGCCCGAGAGCTTTTGCAGCGCGCTTCTGCGCGAGGTGTTGCCGAAGGGCGGTGTGGACAGCGGGGATTTCATGGGGTGTGGTGGGGTTCATGCGGTAACGGTCTCGTGCGGCGGCTCGACCCACTGCAGGTGCGAGAGGATCTGGCGCCAGGCCGCCAGCTCGGGCTGGCCGGGCTTGCGCGCGCCAAAGAACATGGCCATCAGCTCGCCCTGCGCGTCGAACACTTCGAGCGAGGTCACTGCGCCATCGTCGGTGGGCTTCTCCACCACCCAGGCGCTGTCGATCAGGTCTTCGCGCAGGTGCAGGTTGAAGCCGGGGTCGAGCACGTTGAGCCAGGTCTTGCCGTGCACCTCCAGGGGCTCGACGCGGCGCACCGGCCCGGTGTGGATCTGGATGCAGCCCGGGCTGGAGACGAACACCATGATGGGCGTGGCCTCGAACGCGGCCTCCATCAGCATCTCGCGCACGGCCGGTGTTTCCACCCGGTGCGTGTAGCGCCCCTCCACCAGCCGCAGGCCGTGCAGGCGCTCCAGGCCGAACTGGCGCAGCAGGGGGAAGAACTGGTGGGTGTCGGTCATGGCGCCCCAGGCGCTGGCGAAGGCCTGCGCGTCCACGGCCGGCTGCATGGGCCGGGCGCGCAGCGGCGCCGGGGCTTCGAAGCGGGGGCTCTGGCCGGGCTCGATGGCGCGGTGGATGGCCTGCGCCCAGGCCTCGCGGTCGGTCTGTTCGCGCACGAAGATCTTGTGCACCGCCGTGCCGTGGCGGTCGTAGAACTGCAGGCTGCTGCTGTCGGGCCCGCTGCCGGTGGCCGCTTCGGTGACCACGAAGCCGGCGTGCCACTGGTGGAAGAAGAGCCGCAGGTCGATCTGTTCGCCCAGCGCCAGGCCCACCGGGCCGGAGGCCGAGAGCTTCTGGTAGACACCGGTTTTTTCGTGCACCACGCTCTCGTTGCGGGTCAGCGCCATGAGCGGCCCGCAGGGCTCCAGCGACTGCAGCAGGGCCAACCAGTCGGGGCGCAGGGGCACCACCTGCAGCGGGTGGCGGCCGCCCACGTGGGCGGCCAGCGCCGCGCCTTCGCTCAGGCCCAGCGACTCGGCGGCCTCGCGGGCGCGCAGCCCGCGCGCACGCGCCTGCTCGAAGCGGGTGCGGATGTCTTCGGCGTTCATGTGCGGCTCCTGGACGGGGGTGGCGAGGGCGGGCCGCGGCATCACTGCACGTTCGCCGCGGCCGGGTGCCACAGGGCGCCGGGCTGGGGTGTGGGCACCTGTTCGATGTCGAGCTGCCAGCGGGTGCGCAGGTTGGCCAGCATGGTGCGCATGGCGGGCGAGAGCTGGGGGTGTTCCGAGAGGAAGAACAGGTTGGACACCAGCTTGCGCGCCATCAGCGAGCGGTGCGGGCAGTCCGGCGCGCTCTGCGCGTAGCCGGTGAGCAGCGCCAGCGTGCCGGCCATCAGGGCTTCGACCGAAGGCAGGGTGTATTCCTCGTCGCAGGATTCACAGGTGCAGGTATCCATCACTCATTCCCATCGTTGGTAGGTAGGGGCCCCGCCGGTGCGCCGTGCCGGGCCGCGGTTGGTTTCAGAAGTCCGTCACCATCGCCACGGAGAGGGCGCGGCCCGGCGCGGTGTAGGCGTCGAGCACGGGGGAGTTGGCGGCGATGCCGCGCACGTTCGTCCACTCCCAGTACTTGCGGTTGGTCAGGTTGTGCAGGGCGGCACTCAGCCGGGTGCCCGGGCGCAGCTGCCAGCTCGCGCTCAGGTCCAGCGTGGTGTAGGACGGCGTGGCGAATTGCTGCTGCCCGCCGCTGAGCGTCTGGGCGATGTCGCCGGCCGATTTCTTCGCCACGTGGATCAGCGTGGCGCCGAGCTTCCAGTCGCCCAGGCGCTGCTGCAGGCCGAGCACCAGCTTGGCCGGGTTGACCGAGTTCAGCGGCCGGTCCAGCGCGGTGTCTTTGCCGCGGGTCTGGCCGTAGGCGAGCCGCAGATCGGTGGCGGGGCCCAGCGCCAGCGTGCCCTTGAGCTCGAAGCCGCTCAGGCGGACCTGGCCGCGGTTGACCGCCTGGAACTGCAGCGGGTCGCCCGGCGCGCCGCTGCCCGCCACCAGCACCAGGTCTTCGATGAAGTCCTTGTAGCGCCCGGTGAAGACGGCGGCCTCCCAGTCCAGCGCGCCGGTGGTGGCGCGGGTGCCCAGCTCCAGGGTGCGGCTGGTTTCGGGCTTCAGCTCGGGGTTGGGCAGGGTCTTGTAGTTGCCCAGCGGGTTCTCGAAATAGTTGTTGAGCTGCAGCGGGCTGGGCGCCTTGAAGCCGGCGGCCAGGTTGGCGAACACGCTCCAGCCCGGGGCCGGGCGCAGGATCGCGCCCAGCTTGGGCGACAGCGCCGAACCGGACAGCGAGGCCGCGGGCAGGGGGTAGAGTGGGCTGCTCTGGGGGTCGAGCGCGAAGTGGTCGTAGCGCAGCGCGGGGATCAGGCTCCAGCGCTCGCTGGCGAACTCGTCCTGCACGAACAGCGCGGCGGTGGTTTCGCGTGTGATGGGGAAGCGCTGCAGCGGGTAGCTTTCATAGACCGGGGGCGCGGTGCCGGTGACGAGGTTGCCGAGCGTGGCCACCGACACGTCGGCGCCGTAGACCAGCTTGTGGCTCCAGTCGGGGCCCAGCGGGTGCGTCTTTTCCGCCTGCAGCACGCCTTGCCAGAGCCGCTCGGTGTAGCTGACGTCGCGCGAGCGGGTGTTGGGGGTCGCGGTTCTGAGCTCGGTCGCGACCTCCTGCGACTCGGACCGCTGGTGGCCCACGGTGGCGCGCAGTTCGTCGGCCCAGGCGCCGTCGACGCGATAACGCCCGTCCCAGCTCAGGCGGGTGCGCCGCATGTCGGTGCGCGCGTCCAGGTCCAGCGTGCCGGTGTCGCTGGTGGTGCGCGCGCTGTAGCCCTCCAGCGCGCTGGATTTGTCCACCTGCTCCAGCGCCAGGGTGTGCCGCTGCCCACCGCCCGGCGTGACCACCAGCTTGCCGAGCAAGGCGTGGTTCCGGTCGTCCTGCGGGTTGGGCGCGGTGCGGCTGCTGTTGAGGGCCTGGTTCTCGCCCTGGTTGTCCAGCGCCCCGCTGCGCCCGGCCTGCACACTGCCGAGCCACTGCACGGTCTCGCTGGCCCGGCCCGCCAGCGTCAGCCCCAGGCCCCGGCGGTGGTCGGCGCTGTCGAGCTGGACACCGGCGCGACCGGCGAGCTTCTGGCCGTCCTTGAGCAGGTCCTTCGGCTCGGTGGTGAACATGGCCACCATGCCGGCCAGGCCGTCCGAGCCGTACAGCGCCGAGCTCGCACCGCGCAGGATCTCCACGCGCGAGATCAAGCCCAGGTCGTAATGATCGCGGCCGAACGCGGCCGAGCCGAACACGCCGCTGTTGAGCTCGCGCGGCACCCGGATGCCATCGACCGTGAGCAGCACGCGGTTGCCCTCGAGCCCGCGGATGTTGAAGCCCGCGTTGCCCTCGCGCCCGGTGCCGCCCGGCGCCACCGCGCCAAAACGCTGCGCCGAGCGCTGGACGCTGACGTTGGGCAGCTCGCGCGCCAGGTCGCGGATGTCCTGCACCCGGGCCGGGTCCAGCGCCCCGCCACTGAGCACATCGATGGTGGCGGGCACTTCTTCGATCGCCCGCTCGCTGCGCGAACCGCTGACCACCACCTCGGGCAACAGCGCCGCGGGCTGCGCCTGCGGCGGGGCATCGGCGCTGGCCGCGGCCGCGCCCTGGGCCCAGGCCGTCGGCCCCGCCAGCAATGCGCAGCAGGCCAGGAACACCGGCGTGAACGCCCGGGCCGAGCGCACCGACGCGGGGCCTGGGGACGCACGCCCCGAGCCAGGGTGAAGCGGGGAAGAGAGCCGCCAGCGGGCGGCGGGGAAGCGGGAGGGTTCGGTCACGAAAATGCCTGGGCCAATGGGTTGAGGACAACGCTGGCGGGGCATGGACCGGGGCGCTGTGGCGCCGGATGCTGGCTGGCTGAGGAAACGAAACACCCCCCGCGTCGCCTTCGGCGCCACCCCCTGAAGGGAGGCGACACCTGGGCCCTGCGAAGCCGGTTCCTGGGTGTCTCTGGGTCTGCACCGCTTCTTGCGTCGCGGGACAGTGGGTACGGAATCGTTGGCGGATGGGCGGGAAGTTCAGGCCATTATATGAGAATGATTCGCATTTGACAAGCGACGTTCAACACCCCCACACATGCGCGCTGGAACGCAGACAATCGTCTGTCCATCACCCCACCAACCACAAGAAAGGACCCCGCCATGAAAGGTGATCCCCAGGCCATTGGCCATCTGCAGGCCCAGCTCAAGAACGAGCTGACCGCCATCAACCAGTACTTCGTGCACTACCGCATGCTCAAGCACTGGGGCTTCGACAAACTGGCGAAGAAGGAGTATTCGGAGTCCATCGGCGAGATGAAGCACGCCGACTGGCTGATGGACCGCATCTTCATGCTCGACGGCCTGCCCAACCTGCAGGACCTGGGCAAGCTCAACATCGCGGAGAACGTGCCCGAGATGCTGGCGAGCGACTTGGCGCTGGAGCGCGGCGCCCAGACCACCATCAAGGACGGCATGGCTTACTGCGAAAGCGTGCGCGACTACGTCTCGCGCGACCTGTTGCAGAAGATCCTGGACGACACCGAGGAGCACATCGACTTCCTCGAAACCCAGCTCGACCTCATCGACAAGGTGGGGCTGCCCAACTACCTGCAGAGCCAGATGGGCGAGGCCGACTGAGTCGGCTTGCTGGAACCCCGGCGGCGCCGGGGTGGGCCCGTCCCGGCCCTCTGCGGACCATACCCCTGCGCCGATCAGTGGTACTTGTTTTAATGAATACGATCAATTATCATTTGCAGGCAAGTTTCAACCTGGAAACCACCTGCCATGATCGTTTGCGTTTGCCACCGCGTCAGTGACCAGACCATCGCCCACGCGGCGCGGTCCGGCATGGCCTTTGACGACATCCAGCTCGAACTGGGTGTGGCCACGCAGTGCGGCAAATGTGAAAGCTGCGCGCGCTCGGTCTGGTCTCAGTGCCGCCCGGGCCACCCGGCGGCCCACCTGCAAATGAACGAGTCCCGCCAACAGGCCAGCGCCGTGGCGGTGCAGCTCTTGCCGGCCTGAGCACCGTTCGCGCAGGCCCGCTCGGCGGGCTCACCAGCGCCCAGGTGCTGATCAGCGCGGTTCCAACACCGTCGCCCCCCCTCCTCTCCCAGACACACCCCCCGCCGGGCAAGACCCCGGCCAACGGCGCTCGCGCGCGCAACAAATCCCGCCGTGCCGCCGATTCCGGCCGAAAATGTCACGGCAGCCGCGACCCTTACGCACAATTACGGACTGGGGTTTTCCCGCACTCGGATTTAGAATGCGCAATTCGCTTCCACATTGCAAGATAACAACCCGCCAGGAGACAAATCCATGAGCACCGACAACTCCCAGGACAACAAACGCGCCGAGCTGCGCCGCGCCGCTCTCGAGTACCACGAGTTCCCGACACCCGGCAAGATCGCGATCGCCGCCACCAAGCAGCTCACCAACCAGCGCGACCTGGCCCTGGCCTACTCCCCTGGCGTGGCCGCGCCCTGCGAAGAAATCGTGGCCGACCCGGTCAACGCCTTCAAGTACACCAGCCGCGGCAACCTGGTGGCCGTCATCACCAACGGCACGGCGGTGCTGGGCCTGGGCGACATCGGCCCGCTGGCGGCCAAGCCGGTGATGGAAGGCAAGGGCGTGTTGTTCAAGAAGTTCTCGGGCATCGACGTGTTCGACATCGAGATCAACGAGAAAGACCCGGACAAGCTGGTCGAGATCATCGCCTCGCTGGAACCGACGTTTGGCGGCATCAACCTGGAAGACATCAAGGCGCCGGACTGCTTCTATGTGGAGCGCAAGCTGCGCGAGCGCATGAAGATCCCGGTTTTCCACGACGACCAGCACGGCACCGCCATCGTGGTCGGCGCGGCCATGTTGAACGGCCTGAAGGTCGTCGGCAAGGACCCGAAAAAGATCAAGCTCGTGACCTCCGGCGCGGGTGCCGCGGCCCTGGCCTGCCTGGGCCTGCTGGTCAAGCTGGGCATTCCGCGTGAAAACATCTGGGTCACCGACCTGGCCGGCGTGGTCTACGAAGGCCGCACCGAGCTGATGGACGCGGACAAGATCCAGTTCGCGCAGAAGACCAGCCAGCGCACGCTCTCCGAAGCCATCGAAGGCGCCGACGTGTTCCTCGGCCTGTCGGCCGGCGGTGTGCTGAAGAAAGACATGGTCGCCAAGATGGCGGCCAACCCGCTGATCTTCGCCCTGGCCAACCCCAACCCCGAGATCCAGCCCGAAGACGTGAAAGCGGTGCGCGACGACGCCATCATGGCCACCGGTCGTTCCGACTATCCGAACCAGGTCAACAACGTCCTGTGTTTCCCCTACATCTTCCGCGGCGCCCTCGACGCCGGCGCCTCCACCATCACCGATGAGATGGAGATCGCCGCGGTGCACGCGATCGCCGAGCTGGCCCAGGCCGAGCAGAGCGAGGTGGTGGCCGCCGCCTACGCGGGCGAAAAGCTGGCGTTCGGCCCCGAGTACCTGATCCCCAAGCCGTTCGACCCGCGCCTGATGATGAAGATCGCGCCGGCCGTGGCCCAGGCCGCCGCCGACAGCGGCGTGGCCCTGCGCCCGGTCACCGACATGGACGCCTACCGCCAGCGCCTGCAGAGCTTCGTGCTGGCCTCGGGCACGATCATGAAACCGATCTATGCCGCGGCCAAGACGGCGCTGAAAAAGCGCGTGGCCTACGCCGAGGGCGAAGAAGAGCGCGTGCTGCGCGCCTGCCAGATCGTGGTGGACGAAGGCCTGGCCCGGCCCACGCTGATCGGCCGCCCGGCCATCATCGCGCAGCGCATCGAGAAGTTCGGCCTGCGCCTGAAGGAAGACCTGGACTACGACGTCGTCAACGTCGAACAGGACAGCCGCTACCGCGACTTCTGGCAAACCTACCACCGCATGACCGAGCGCAAGGGCGTCACCGCCCAGCTCGCCAAGATCGAGATGCGCCGCCGCCTCACGCTGATCGGCTCCATGCTGCTGCACAAGGGCGAGGTCGACGGCATGATCTGCGGCACCTGGGGCTCCACCCACAACCACCTGGAATACATCGACCAGGTGATCGGCAAGCGCGCGGGCGGCAGCCCCAGTACCGCCCAGGACGTGCGCATCTACGCCTGCATGAACGGCCTGATGCTGCCCGGCCGCCAGGTGTTCCTGGTGGACACCCACGTCAACTACGACCCGACCCCCGAAGAGCTGTGCGAAATCACCGTGATGGCGGCCGAGGAAATGCTGCGCTTCGGCCTGCAACCCAAGGCCGCCCTGCTGTCGCACTCCAACTTCGGCTCCAGCAACCGGCCCACCGCGATCAAGATGCGCCGCACCCTGGAGCTGCTGCGCGAGCAGGCACCCTGGCTGGAGGCGGACGGCGAAATGCACGGTGATGTGGCACTGGACGCCACCGCCCGGCTGACCATGATGCCGGACTCCACCCTGAGGGGCGACGCCAACCTGTTGGTGCTGCCCAACATCGACGCCGCCAACATCGCCTACAACCTGCTGAAGACCGCGGCCGGCGGCAACATCGCCATCGGCCCGGTGCTGCTGGGCGCGGCCAAACCCGTGCACGTGCTCACGGCCAGCGCCACGGTGCGCCGCATCGTGAACATGACGGCACTCACCGTTGCCGAGGCCAACGTTTCGCACTGATGCTTCAGAGAAAAGCAAGCACTAACTTTTCAACACATTTTTGACCCGAGCCCTTGCCTGTTTATTCAGCAATCGCTTGCATTTCCAGGCCGCCTGAGGCACACTAACGTCCTTGATTCACAGGGTTAACCCGCCCCACAGCACTTGGCAAAGCAGCCTGTTTGCCCGGTGCCGGAGGCGGGTTGATTGCATCAGGAGCAGGGAAATTCATGGATCTGAAACAGATCCGGACGGGTCGATGGGGCGCCGGCCGCCTGGGTTCGGTGGTGCTGGCAGGGGTTTTGGTGGCAGCGGCAAGCACCTTTGTGGTGCAAGCGCGAACACCCCAGGACCTGCCGGGTTCGGTGGTCGCTTCTGTGGCCTACAGCGGCCTGCCGGTACAAGGCCGGGAGCTGATGGCGCAGATTCAACGGGGCGGCCCTTTCCGTTACGAGAAAGACGGCACCGTGTTTGGCAACCGCGAACGGTTGTTACCAGCGCAGCAGCGTGGCTATTACCGAGAGTACACCGTGCCCACCCCCGGTCTGAGCCACAGAGGCGCCCGGCGAATCGTGTGTGGTGGACAGCGGCCCAGGGCGCCCGATGCGTGTTATTACACCGAGGATCACTACAGCAGCTTCAGGCTGATCGTGCAGTGACCCGGCGATGAAGAGTTTGGATTATCAACTTTGACCATAGAAAGAGACGCGGAGATGGACACGCCACTTCGTAACGTACGACCCAATATCGTTCAGTCGATTCGCGCCTACGGCGTGAAAGATCTGCAGGCCGCGGCCGAGCATTTGGGGCACCACTTCCTGTACGCCAACCTGGCCAAAGCCCAGAGCAAGCAGGATGTGCTGGAATTGATCGCGGCGCAATACACCTTGCCCTCGCATTTCGGCAAGAACTTCGACGCGCTCTACGACTGCATGACCGACATGGTCCACAAGTCCGGACCGCAGACGGGTTTCATCGTGGTGCTGGAACACATCCCGGCGCACGCGAAGTTCGACAAGGAAGCGCGCGAGCAACTGCTCGACATCTTCCGTGACGCGGCCGACTACTGGAGCGATCGCAAGATCCCGTTCCGCTGCTTCTACTCCTTCTCGGTGGCCCGCACCCCCAAAGGTGAAGAGCCGATCGAAGTGGAGACCGATGAGCCCATGCCCACCGACAAGCTGCTGGACGTGAGCCCGATGGCGCTGCGCATGAGCAGCCCGTTCAACGCCGGGTACTGGTTGGCCGCAGCTTGACTGGACGCCCCCCGCGCCGCGCCTAAGGGGGCGGCACCTGCGGCCCGGCAAAGCCGGTTCCGCGGTGCCCTTGAATGAAAAAAGCCGCTGCATCCGCAGCGGCTTTTTCATGCGTGTGTGTTTTCTACTGCACGGCTTGGGCCAGTGCGACGTATTCGGCCACCGGCACTTCTTCGGCGCGGCGCTGCAAGTCGAATTGGCCGGCGAAGTTGCGGGCTTCCAGCCACTTGCCGAGCGTGTTGCGCAGGATCTTGCGGCGCTGGCTGAACGCCGTCTGCACCAGGTCGCCGTAGAGCTTGAGGTCGATGGCGGGCGGCTCGGCCAGCGGAACCATGCGCACGATGGCGCTGTCCACGCGCGGGGGCGGATCGAAGCTCTCGGGGGGCACGAACAGCACGTTGTCCATGGTGTACCGCCACTGCAGCATGACCGACAGGCGGCTGTAGTCGGACGTGGCCGGTCGCGCCACCATGCGGTCGATGACTTCCTTCTGCAACATGAAATGCTGGTCCTGCACCACACCGACATGGTCCAGCAGGTGGAACAGGATGGGCGTGGAGATGTTGTAGGGCAGGTTGCCGACCACCCGGAGCCGACGCGCCATGCCCGGGGCCTCGGCGGGTGCATGCGCCAGCGCCGTGAAATCCACCTTCAACACGTCCGACTCGATCACCTCGAGTTGGCCGTGGCCACGCAGGCGCGCGGCCAGATCACGGTCGAGTTCGATCACAGTCAGGTGGCCCAGGCGCTCCACCAGCGGTTGCGTCAACGCCGCCAGCCCCGGTCCGATCTCGACCATGGCATCGCCCCGCTGGGGCGCGATCGCCTCGACGATGGCTTCGATGATGGCGCGGTCGGTCAGGAAATGCTGACCGAACCGCTTGCGAGCGATGTGTTTCATGCCCTTGGCCCAGCCGTCGCGGCAGACCGGCTCAAAGCCGGGGCGCTTCGCGGTATTCGACGAAGGCCTGTCCGCGCACGTCCTGGATCCAGCTTTGCAAGGCCTCGCGGGCCTTTTTCTCGCGCACGAGGCCGCGCGCCATCTCGCGCTGGTCGCGTTGGCTCAAGGCGGCTTCGCGGCGTTCTTCCACACGGATCAGGTGCACGCCGAACCGCGACACCAGCGGCTGCGACATCTCTCCCGGGCGCAGGCCGTTCATGGCCTGTTCGAATTCCGGCACGAACTGGCCCGGGCTCACCCAGCCCAGGTCACCCCCCGACCGCGCCGAGCCATCCTGGCTGTGCTCCTTCGCCAGGTCCTCGAACGTGGCCTTGCCGCTGGCAATCTGCTCGCGGTACTGGTTGAGCCGCGCCACGGCATCGGCCTGGCTGAGCTGGGCGCTGGGGCGCAGCAGAATGTGGCGCGAGCGGGTCTGGATCAGGCTCACATCGGACGGTCCGGCCTGGCGCTTTTCAAGCACCTTGAGCACGTGGAAACCGGCGGCACTGCGCAAGGGGCCCGCGATACCGCCCGCGGGCAGGGCCCGCGTGGCATCGACAAACAGCGAGGGCAGGCGATCGGCCGTGCGCCAACCGAATTCCCCACCGTTGACGCGTTCGGCCGCGCCGGAAAACTCCCGCGCCAGGGCCGCGAAATCGCCGCCGGCGCGGGCGCGGTCGGCCACCATCTGTGCGCGCGCCTGCAGCTCGTTCACCCGGGCGGGGCTGGTGCCCTCAGGGACCAGGATCAACACATGGGCGAGGTTCAACTCCAGCTTGCCGAGGTCGCCGCTGTTCTGTTCGCGCAGGAAGTCGTCGATGTCGGCCTCGGTCACCGTCACGCGGGCTTCGACTTCGCGCTCCTGCAGCCGCTGCAGCAGAAGCTGGCTGCGCAGCTCGTTGCGAAAGCGGTTGATGTCCATGCCATCGGCAGCAACGCGGCGGCGGAACTCCTCCAGCTCCAGCTGGTTCTGCGCCGCGATGGTCATCTCGGCCTGCGCCAGGGCGGCCTCGTCCACACGGATGCCGAGTTCGGCGGCCCGCTGCAGCTGAGCGCGCTCGGTCACGAGCTGCTCCAGCACCTGGCGTGCGAGCGTTTCGCGCGGCGGCAAGGCACCCCCCCGCTGGGCGTACTGCTGCTCCACACGCAGCAGACGCTGGCGCACCTCGTTGTTGGTCACCGGCTCGGAATTGACCAGGGCGACGATGAAGTCGGCCGTCAAGGTCACACCCGACTGAACAACCCCCAGCGATGGTTTGACCTGGTTGGACAGGCGCAGCGACTGGGCCTGGAGCGACGGCGGCAACAGCAGCGCCAGGCCCAGAGAAACCCCCGCCAGCGCGCGCAAAGCCACCACGGGAGCCGGATACAAGGTGTCGCGATCGGTCATAGATCAGTCATAGTTCTGGAAACGGCTGGGAGGACTGATCTCTTCGCGCAGGTATTGGTACTTCGGCACGTTCGCCTGCAGGGTCTGCAGGGAACTGGCCCCAACCTTCGAGAAGCCGGAGAACTCCAGCTGGAACAGGATACTCTGGTTGGCCTTGGTCGTGGTCTGCTGCAGGCGCGTGAGCACGATGCGCCCCAGCCAGCAGCCCGCGTCGTATTCGAACCCCGCGATCAGATCGACGATCTTGCGGTCGGGCATGCTGTAGTTCATGCGGCCCACGCTGTACCACTGACCCGGCCCAAGGGCATGGCCGGGCACCCGCGCGGGCGCGTCACCCCAGAGCGCGGAAAGCGGCCATTGCCATCCGAGGTCGATCTGCTCGCTGACGCCGCGCTGGATGCGGTAGGCCGCGCTCAGCACCCGGTAGGGGCCCGGCGTGTAGCGCCCGCCCACGGTGGTGCGAACCGACTCCCGGCTCTTGGGGTTGTACTGCAGGGTCGAGTCGAAGGACCACAGGGGGTCCCACTGCACCCGGCCCGACAGCAGGATGTTGCTCAGGCGCTCGGTGACGGGTTTCCCGCCCGGCAGGGTCACGTTCTGGTCTTCCAGCAGATAACGCTGGGCCACGCCCAGGCGCACCACCTCGGCACCGTTGTCGGGGTTGATCAGGCGCGAGCTGACCCCCAGCGTGACCGCACGGGTGTCGCTGATGCGGTCGTTGCCGCTGAACACGTTCTCGGTGTACATGGACGCCAGACTGAAGTCGCGGCTGGCCGAATCGAAGTTGGGCAGACCGCTCTGGTCGCGAAAGGGTGTCCAGGTGAAGAACGCGCGGGGCTCCAGGGTCTGGACGTACTCCCGCCCCCAGAAACTGGAGGGCTTCTCGAACACCAGGCCGCTGTCCAGGCTGGCCGTGGGCACAGCCCGCGACAGGGTGTTGCTGACGCCGTTCGAGCCGTCAAACTGGTACTGGGCCGTGTTCAGGCGGGCCCGCGGCTGCACGAACCAGCCGGGTGCTTCCCAACGGTGCGTGAGTTCGGTGATGGCCAGCGCACGATCGCCACCCGCCTTCACCGTGCCACTGGCCACGGCCACCGAGCGCTGGAAGCGGGTGAAGTTGGTTTGCACGGTGAAATCCCAGCCATCGGAACCGAGCAGGCTCTGGTTGATCTTGCTGTAATTCACCCCCACCGCCGGCAAGCGGTCGTAAGGCGGTGTGATGGGCGAACCGGCATTCTGCAGGGTCTGCCATTTGTAGGCGCCCACACTCGCCGACCACGGACCGTGTCCCCATCCCAGCACGGCGTCGCTGTGCAGCAAACGGCTGGTGGTCAACCGGATCGTGCTCGAACGCGGGAAATCGCTCCAGTAGTTGTCGTCGCTGACCCGGTTGAGGTTCAGGCGCAGGCCGATCGGACCCCAGGCGCCCAGGGAATCGCCCAGGCGCTGGGAGTGCGCCAGCGAGTAGGCCCACCGGTCCTGGTCGCGCAGCTTGTCCGAGGGCATGTAGGCAGCGCGCAGCCGGCTGTTGAAGGTCGGGGCGAGATAGCGGGCCTCGCCCGCCAGATCGACGCCCCGCTTGCTCATGACCGAGGGGTACAGCGTGACGTCGTAGTTCGGTGCCAGGTTCAGGTAGTACGGCACCATGAGCTCGATGCCGCTCTGGCTGTCGAAATTGATCGACGGTGGCAACACGCCGGTCTTGCGCTTGTCCGACAGCGGAAAACTGAAGTAGGGCGCGGCCATGATGGGCACGCCCTTGAATTCGAGCACGCCACCGCTGGCATAGCCCACCTCTTCCACGTTGTCGAGTTCGATGCGCGTGGCGCGGACCAGCCAGTCGGGCATCCAGCGCTCGCCCGGCGTCCGCGGGCAGGTGGAATAGCGCGCGTTGTGCGCCACCGTGGTGTCCTTGGACACGAAGTCGATCCGGTTCGCGTCGCCCAGCCCCTCGTTGCGCAACAGGGTGAACTCGGGCTCGGTGAAATAGCCCTTGTCGGTGTTCACGTTGAGCTGCACGTCGGGCCCGACGAAACGGTCGCCGTGCCGGTTGATGAGCACATTGCCGGTCCCGCGCGCGTCGCCGCTGCGCTGGTCGTACTCCAGCCGGTCGGCCTTGATCACCGTGTCGTGCCGCCGCAGCACGGCCGAGCCTTCGATCACGGTCACGGCGTCGGTCTGGCTCTCGATCTGGTCGCCCGAGACGAAAGTGGGCAGCTGGCGGCGCGCGTCCTCGGGCAGGACTTCGCGCAGCCGGGTGCCCTGTTTCAGACGCAACTCGGTGTTTTCCGTGGGAGTTCCGGCGTCGACCTGCGCCAGCGCCTGCGCAGGCAGATACCCGGCACCCAGCGCCAGCACGGCCAGCACCCCGTGCACGGCCTGCGCCAGCGGAGTGGGAACAGGGCCCGCACCGATCGAAGGTCGAATCGTCCGGGGGCGAGACTGAGGGTGTGGAGTGTCTGGTTTCAAGGCGGTTTCAGGCAAAGGCGGCCGACTCTGAAGACCATGCGTGCGCATGGCCCTGCGCATGGTATCAGGCGACACCGGCTGCACGCAGCGCTGGTGCCCACCGGCGGTGGATTTGTAGAATCAACGGCGATTATCCTATGCCCACCCCCTGGGTAAACCCGGCGCCAGCGCCCCGAACCGGCCCATCTCCATGCCCCCGAAACCCGACGCCGTCCTGTGGGCCGATCCCCAGCGCGAGACCGCTTTCAGCCACTGGCTGCAAACCCTGGTGACCGCACAAGGGCTTCGGCCCGACACCCTGCGCCCGGCCTCGGCCGATGCGAGCTTTCGCCGCTACCTGCGCATCGACACCGTGGCCGGCGACAGCCGCATCGTCATGGACGCGCCGCCCGAGCGCGAGAACTGCCGCCCCTTCGTGCAGGTGGCCCAGCTCATGCACGAGGCCGGCCTGCTGGTGCCCGACATCCTGGCCTGGGACGAGCCCCAGGGCTTCATGCTGCTGTCCGATCTGGGGCAACAGACCATGATGGAGCAGATCGAGCCGCAGAACCCCGCCGCCAACCACGCGCGCTACCTGCAGGCGCTCGACACCTTGCTGGCCTGGCAGCTCGCCTCGCGCCCCGGCGTGCTGCCCCCCTACGACGAAGCCCTGCTCAGGCGCGAACTGCAGCTGTTCCCCGACTGGTACCTCCAGCAGCACAAAGGCATCACGCCCGAAGGCGCGATGGCGCAAACGCTGCAGAAGACCTTCGACAGCATCGTGGCGCACAACCTGGCCGCCCCCCAGGTCTATGTGCACCGCGACTTCATGCCGCGCAACCTGATGATCCCCGGGGTGGGCGGCCCGGCGGCGAACCGGTCTGCCGCGCAGCAACTGGGCGTGCTCGACTTCCAGGACGCGGTGTACGGTCCCGTCACCTACGACATCGCCAGCCTGATGCGCGACGCCTTCCTGAGCTGGGAGGAAGACTTCGTGATCGACATCACCGTGCGTTACTGGGAAAAAGCGCGCAAGGCCGGCCTGCTCGACTTCGAAGACTGGCACAGCGACTTCGGCGCCTTCTACCGGGCGGTGGAGTGGATGGGCCTGCAGCGCCACCTGAAAGTCGCCGGCATCTTCGCGCGCCTCACGCTGCGCGACGGCAAGCCCAAATACCTGGCCGACGCGCCGCGCTTCATCGGCTACATCCGTGCCACCGCACACCGCTACCGCGAGCTGGGGCCGTTCCTGAGACTGATCGACGAGGTCGAAGGCCTGCAAGCCGCCTCGGGCTACGCTTTCGGGCGGGTCTGAGCACCGCCCCGATGCCGCGCTTTCACTGCCCCCTGCCGCTGCGCCCCGGCGCCGAGCTGGAGCTGCCCGCCACCGCCGCGCGCCATGTGCAGGTGCTGCGCCTGCAGCCGGGCGGCGAGATCACCCTGTTCAACGGCGAGGGCGGTGAGTACACCGCGACCATCACCCGCATGGGCCGCAGTGACGTGGCCGTGCGCATCGACAGCCAGCAGGCCACCGAACGCGAGCCCGCGCGGCCGGTGCGGCTGGCACTGGGCATGCCCGCCAACGACCGCATGGACTGGCTGGTGGAAAAAGCCGCCGAGCTGGGCGTGCACAGCGTGCAGCCCCTGCACACCGCGCACAGCGTGCTACGCCTGGCCGGCGAGCGCGCCACCAAAAAACAGGCGCACTGGCAGTCGGTGGCGGTCGCGGCCTGCGAGCAGTGCGGCGGCAACCGCGTGCCCGCCGTGCTGCCGGTGGCCGATCTGTCGACCTGGCTGCCGGCCTCGGCCGGCGGGGCCGCGCTGCGCTGCGTGCTCTCGCTCGCGCCCGGCACCCGCCCCTTGACCGAGGTGCTGGGCGATGCCCCCGCCGGCGCCGGGGTGTTGTTCCTCAGCGGCCCCGAAGGCGGCCTGTCGGCCAGCGAAGACGCGCAGGCGCGCGCGGCCGGTTTCGTGCCGGTCACCCTCGGGCCGCGTGTGCTGCGCGCCGAAACCGCGGCGCTGGCGGCGCTGGTGCTGGCGCTCAACGCCGGCTGAAGAAGTCCCAGATCAGCGCATTGGCCGAAATCGCGCTGGTGCCCGGCTGCTCGCCGCGCACCTTGCGCCCGCCGGGCCAGGCATGGCCGCCGGTCTCGGTCACGCACAGCTTCACCTCGGCGCCGCCCCGGCAGGGCGAGCGGGTTTCGCACCACGCGCCCGGCACCTCCAGCACACGCCGTGGCGCGGCCTCGCAGCCGTTGAGCCGGGCCCATTTCGCCACCGTGTCGGGCACCGACACGAAGTCCGCGTGGGTGTCCGAGGCGCTGCCCGAACCGCCGTTGAAGAGCACGCGGTCGTCGTCCAGCGCGTGGATGTGCAACACCGACACGGGCACCGAGGGCGCACAGGCCGGCGTGCCATCGGTGCCGGCCACGGAGGCGATGGCCTTGAAGGTGCCGGCCATCTCGCAGGCCAGCCGGTACGAGAGCATGCCGCCGTTGGACATGCCCTGGGCAAAGATGCGCCCCGGGTCGATGTTCAGGCGCTGGCGCAGATCGGCCACCACGGCGCGCACGAAACCCACGTCATCGATCTGCCGGTCGCGCGCCTGGCCGCAGCACAGGCCGGCGTTCCAGGTGGCGAGCTTGCCCGAGCGCAGGCGGCTGGTGCCGTTGGGAAACACCACCACGTAACCGGCCTGCTCGGCGTGCGAGACCAGCCCGTAGTAGCGGTCGTCGGCCTGGATGTCCATATTGCCGCCGCCCCCATGGAAGGACAGCACCATCGGTATCGGCGTGGCCGGGTCGTAGCGCACCGGCACGTGCACGCGGTACTCGCGCGTCAGGCCACCGTGGCGCAGGCTGAAGCGGTGTTCACCGGGCCGGGTGATCGGCACCGGCGCGGCCGGCTGCGGCGCCCGGTCCTGGCGCTGCTGCAGCCAGTCGCGCAGGGGCGTCGTTCGCTCGGGGCGCTCCTGCGCGCTGGCCGGCGGTGGCACCAGCCCGGCCCCCAGGATCAGCAGCGAAAGGGCCAGTGCCCAGGTTTTTGTGGATGTCATGCGCGCTCCCGACGAACGGTGGTGGCGCGATCTTGCCGCAGGAATCGCCCGGCGGCCAGCGCCGTGCGCAGCAGAAACCCCAGGCGGCAAGGGCCATGGCGCCACTGTATAAACGACGCCTTATGAATAAAAACCTCTGGCTGCTGGCCGCCGCGCAAGGCCTGTTCCTGACCAACAACGTGGTTTTCATCGCGATCAACGGGCTGGTCGGTCTGTCGCTGGCGCCCTTGGGTTGGATGGCCACGCTGCCGGTGATGGGCTATGTGGTGGGTGGCGCGCTGTCCACGCCGCTGGTGGCGCGCACGCAAAGCGCCTTCGGCCGCCAGGCCTCGTTCCAGATCGGGCTGCTGGTGGCGCTGGGCTCGGCCCTGCTGTGCTACTGGGCGGCGGCGGACCAGAACTTCTGGCTGCTGGTGGCGGCCACCGTGATCGCGGGTTACTACAGCGCCAACGGCCAGCTCTACCGTTTTGCCGCGGCCGAGCTCAGCGCGCCGGCGTTCCGCGAGAAAGCGGTGTCGCTGGTCCTGGCCGGGGGGCTGGCCGGCGCGGTGCTGGGGCCCAACCTGGCGGTGCGCACCAAGGACTGGCTGGCCGTGCCGTTTGCCGGCGCCTACCTGGCGCTGGCGGTGGTGGCCCTGCTCTCCATGGTGGTGATGGCGTTCATGCGCTTCCCGCCAGTGCCGCCCCGGGCCGCGAACGCCGATCGGGGCCGCCCGCTGTCGGTGATCATGCGCCAGCCGGTGTTCATCGTGGCGGCGGCCGGCGCGGCGCTGGGCTATGGCGTGATGAACCTGCTGATGGCGGCCACGCCGCTGGCCATGCAGGTCTGCGGCTTTCCGTTCGACGACGCCGCCCTGGTGCTCGAATGGCACGTGATCGGCATGTTCGCGCCCGGGTTTTTCACCGGCCACCTGATCAAGCGCTTTGGCACGCTCACCATCATGGGCGTGGGCGTGGTGCTCAACTTCGCCTGCATCCTGGTGGCGCTCTCGGGCGTGGAGTTGCACCAGTTCCTGATCGCACTGTTCCTGCTCGGCGTGGGCTGGAACTTCCTCTTCACCGGCAGCACCACGCTGTCGCTGCAGGCCTACAGGCCCGAGGAAAAGGACCGCGCGCAGGCGGCCATCAACTTCTTTGTTTTCGCCACCATGGCGTTCACCTCGTTCGCCTCCGGCGCCCTGGTCACGACCCAGGGCTGGCAGTGGCTGAACGTGGGTTCGCTGGTGCCCGTGGCGCTCACGGGGCTGGCACTGGTCTGGCTGGCGTGGGCCCGGCGCGAAGTCCCCCGTCCGGCCTGATCCGGGGCCGGGGGATCAACCGGCGGCGGGAAAGCGCCGGTCCAGCCAGGCCTTGAGCGCGCCGTACACGGGGGCGGGGTCTTCCTCGTTGAAGATCTCGTGGTACAGGCCCTCGAAACACTGGCTGCTCACCAGCTCGCGCGGTGCCGCGGCGGCGAACGCCCGGCTGCCGGCGGGGCTCACGAGCTTGTCTTCGCCGGCGAACATCAGCAGCGTGGGCACCGTCCAGCGCGGCGCCGCCGACACCACGCGGGGCCCGTTGCTGTCGATGAAGTGCGCGAGCCGGGCGGTGATCCGGTCGTGCACCAGCCGGTCTTTCTGGTAGGCCGCCACCGTGGCCGCGCTGTGCGAGATCCGGGTGGCGTCCAGCCGGTTGCCCAGGGCCAGGTTGGGCGCGAAGCGGTAGAGCAGGCCCATGAGCGTCCTCATGAGCGCGCCGATGCCGGTGTCGAGCGCGGGCGAGGACAGCACCAGCGCGTCAACCGGCGCCATGGTCCGCCGCACAAAGGTCGAGGCCACCAGCCCACCCATGCTGTGGCCCAGCAGGATCAGCGGGCAGGACCAGGGTTCGGCGATGTGGCGCCGCGTGTCGTCCAGCACCTCGGCCAGGTCCTCCAGCAGGGCGTCGTCATCGGGCAGCACGCCCCGGGCCCCGCCGGACTCGCCGTGGCCCCGCTGGTCGTAGGCGCGCACGCAGAAGCCCCATCCGTTCAGGCGCTGGGCCAGCGGGTCGTGGCGCCAGGCGTGTTCGCCCAGGCCGTGCACGATGAGCACCACGCCGCGTGGCCGCGAGCGCCTGGGCAGCGGCCAGTCGTAGATGGCCACGTTCAGGCCGTCGCGCAGGGTGAAGGGAGCCTGGGTGGTGTCGGACATGGTCGGGGCGCCGGGGTCGAGAGGGGGTCAGGGCATGCGCGCGATCACCTGGGCCACGCTGGCGGTGAGCCGGCGCGCGTAGTCCAGGTGCAGGAACTCGTTGGGGCCGTGGGCGTTGCTCTTGGGCCCGAGCACGCCGCAGACCATCATCTGCGCGCTGGGGAAGCCCTGGCTGAGCAGGTTCATGAGCGGAATGGTGCCGCCCTGGCCGATGGTGCCGCAGCCGGCCCCGAAGTGCGCCTGCGACGCGTCCTGCAGCGCCTGCTCGAACCACGGCGTGGTGCTGGGGGCGTTCCAGCCGCTGGCCGAGCCTTCGCCCTCGAACGTGACCCGGGCCTGGTAGGGCGCATTGTCTTCGAGCAGGGCCTTGAGCTGCTGTGTCGCCGCGGCGGCGTCCACCAGCGGCGGCAGGCGCAGGCTGAGCTTGAAGGCGGTGTAGGGCCGCAGCACGTTGCCCGCGTTCTGCAGCGTGGGGAAGCCTTCGGCGCCGGTGACCGAGAGCGTGGGGCGCCAGGTGCGGTTGAGCAGGGCCTCCACCGGGTCGGTGGTGGTGGGCAGGGCGAACACGGTGGAGCCGCCGCAGTCGTGGTGGGCCCAGGGGAAGCGCTGGTGGATCTCGTCGCCCAGGATGGCCGCGGTGGCCCGGGCCTGCGCGATGCGTTCGGCCGGCACCTCGCAATGGAAACTGGCCGGCAGCAGGCGGCCGGTGGCGCTGTCTTCCAGCCGGTCCAGCACGTGGCGCATGATGCGAAAGCTCGACGGCACCAGGCCCGAGGCGTCGCCCGAATGGATGCCCTCGGTGAGGATCTCGACCTTGAGCACGCCGCTGGCCATGCCGCGCAGGCTGGTGGTGAGCCAGAGCTGGTCGTAGTTGCCGGCGCCGCTGTCCAGGCAGATCACCAGGCCCACGTCGCCCAGGCGCGCGCGCAAGGCGTCCACATAGGGCAGCAGGTCGGGCGAGCCGCTTTCTTCGCCGGTCTCGATCAGGCCCACGATGCGCGGGTGCGCCGCGCCCTGGGCCTTGAGCGCCTGGATGGCGGCGATGCTGGCGTAGACCGCGTAGCCGTCGTCGGCGCCGCCGCGACCGTACAGCTTGCCCTCCACGATCTTGGGCGTCCAGGGGCCGAGGTCGCTGCGCCAGCCGGTGAACTCGGGCTGCTTGTCGAGGTGGCCGTACATCAGCACGGTCTGGCCCGAAGAACCGACGCCCCCACGCTCCACCGCTTCGCGGGTCGCTGCCCCCTGAGGGGGCTGATTCGCCTTGGGGCGGCCCGGCGGCGAATCGGATGTGCCCACGCCTTCGCTGGCCGGCACTTCAAAGAACAGCACCGGCGTGCGCGGCAGGCCGTGGGCGTCGTTCAGCCGCACGATCTCCAGCGTGAGGCCTTCGACCTGCTGCGCGCGCACCCAGTCGGCGGCGTTCTGCAGCACGCGGTCGAGCAGGCCGTGCGCGGCCCAGTCGGCATCGAAGGCGGGCGACTTGGCCGGCACCTCGATGTAGCGCACCAGCTCGGGCACGATGCTGCGCGACCAGGCCGCATCCACATGCGCCTGCAAGGCGGCCGGGTCCAGCAAGGGCAGGGGATGGGGCAGACGGGCGTTCATGTCATCGGTCTCCAGGTGCGGGCTGCCTGGCCACCGCCAGCGCAGCGGCGGCACAGCAGGAATGGCGGGGGGATGCCGACGCGGGTCGGGACCCTGTTCAGGAAGTATAGGCAGGCCCGGCCATCGGCGTCGACCACCTTGCACACAGCCCTCAAACACCCAGGCGGACCACCGTCACCGGTCGTCCGCCTGGCGAGACTGTTCGGCGGCCCGTGCCACCCGGAGGTGCCACCGGACCCCGTCTGCGGGCCGCACTACGCCAGCCGGAACACCTGCACCACCTGGGACAGGCGCGAGGCCTGGTCCTTCAGGCTCTCGGCGGCTGCCGCGCTCTGCTCAACCAAGGCGGCGTTCTGCTGCGTCATCTGGTCGA